>NZ_CP034834.1:0-664266 GCF_004014715.1 Pseudoalteromonas sp. R3 | reverse complement strand
TTGGTGATAAATGTTAGTCAGGCTGTCGGATACGGCAGTCTGATGTTTTGCGGCCAGATGGCTTTCTCTGTATTGCTTCTTACCTGTTTACTCACGTTTCGGCCAAAGTGGATGAGATCACTATTTTACCTACTTCCGGCCACGACGCTCCTGATTTCAGTACTACATGCGGTCTAAAATGATAAGGGGCTGAAGCTTTCTCAGCCCCTTAAAATATTATATATATCATGTAGGTAGTCCAATATACCACGCGCTGGGCTCACATAATTCAGAGCAAAAAATTACCAAGTTGCGCAAAAAGCACACGTATATCAGGGTGGCTTTCAGCTCAGCTTCTGGCAAATTTCACCCCGCACTTGGTAAAAAAACCAATCCCAGCCAGCTACCAGGGCCAATTACTTAGTAAAATAATGATCTCGCTGACCCGAACTTGTTTTTAGTTGGTAAAAATGCGATCTGAGGAAAGAGGAGTTGGTAAATTAGTGATCTATGGTGCGATCCAACAGCCTCACAAGTTAGTAAAAATACGATCCCAAACTGGCAGTGCTATGTTTTATCACCCATTTATAGAGCAAATACCGCCAATAAAAGCAGGCAACGACCTATTCCTTACCCTGATCCAAGCACGGAAAGCTCATAAGTTGGTAAATTCGTGATCTGAGCCTAACTTAGTTAGTTAATTACTGATCTGAATACTGACCAAGTTAGTTAAATCTTGATCTACAGGGAATCATAAGTTAGTAAAAATGTGATCTATTAACTAACTAGCGGGGTTTCAAAGCCCTTTTCAGATAGAGTTAGTAAAAACCCGATCTCTATAGACAGATCCAATCCGTCATATAGTCCGTTTAATACACTCATAAAGCAAAACAGGTATTTAAAAAGGAGCACGGGTGAGAGTCTTAATTGTCGGCGGTTCAGGTGGAATAGGGCAGGCTCTGGTTAAACGTTTTGCCAATATGCAGCCCGATACTCAGGTATATGCGACATATAGAACCACACAGCCAGCTATCACCTTAAACAATGTAAAGTGGATTAAGGTCGATGCGAGTCAGGAATGCGACGTCTGCGACTTAGCAGAACAGGTTCAGCAGGTCGATATACTCATCAATGCCACGGGGCTGCTGCATACCCCCGACAAACTACCAGAGAAGTCCATACAGGAATTCGACCCCGGCTTTTTTAATGAAAACTTGCAAGCAAACACAGTGCCGACTTTGCTGTTAGCCAAACACTTTGCCAAAGCGCTCAAAGCAAAACATCCGACTTATTTTGTTGCGCTGTCAGCCCGCATTGGCAGTATTTCCGACAACCATTTGGGTGGCTGGATCAGCTATCGCAGTGCCAAGGCCGCCCTGAACATGGCACTAAAAACCATCAGTATAGAATGGCGTTATAAACTGCCAAATTGCTGTGTATTGTCATTCCATCCGGGTACAACCGATACCGCCTTGTCAGTCCCTTTCCAAAAAAATGTGCCCGCAGGCAAGCTGTTTACTGCTGATTTTGTGGCAGAGAGTTTGATAGACCTGATCTACAGTAAGCAGGCATCAGACAGTGGCGGCTTTTATAGCTATGATGGTTCAGCGATTACCTGGTAATCCCATAAATAGCAAAAATCTCATGTTTAGTCGCAAATCGCATGCTTATTGGTCAAAAGACCCATAGAATTAAATGAAAACTATTATCATTAGAGGCTTATATGCATATTTCCGCACGCGTAATCGCAAGCGTCATGCTAATCACCACAATGTTGCTTTACTCACACTCGGGGCTAGCGCAAGCCACACAGGTTGAGGTTTACACACCCAGTGCCACAAAGCAACCCAGGGTAATGACCCTTAGCGGCTCAGTCGAAGCCAGACACGACGCACAACTGGCCAGTCAGGAGTCTGGACTAGTACAGGCCTTGCTCGTAGATGCAGGAGACACCGTCAGCAAAGGCGATCCATTGCTAAAGCTGGATGCCACACTGGCAGAGTTAAATCTGGCACAGGCCAGGGCCGGTGCGCAGGCAGCCAAGGTTTCGGTCAACGAGGCACAGCGCCTGCTTGATGAAGTTGCAGCACTCTCCAAAAAGCAAAGTGTGGCACAAACGCTGATTGGTGAGCGCACCGCAGCACTGGCCAACGCGAAGGCTGAACAGGTAAAACAACAGGCACTGGTTGCCCTGGCACAAGAAAGACTAAACCGTCATACGCTGTATGCCCCCTTTACAGGCGTAATAGGGCGACGCTCTGTGGATATGGGCGAGTGGGTCACACCGGGCAATCAGCTCTTTACACTGGTTGCAGAATCAGACTTACGCATTGTGATCAATGTCCCGCAGGAGTACTTTCCCCTGTTACGCTCAACGCCCAGACTACCAGTTATGGTTACGCCCGATATCAACGCTGCTAAGCCTATTAAAGCCGAGATCAGTCGCATCGTTGCCGTCACAGATCCATCCAGCCGGACCTTTACGGCACACATTGATTTGACCGATACCATGGCGGTCCATGCTCAATTTACGCCAGGCATGTCGGCCCAGACGGATCTGCTCCTGAGTGCACAAGACGGTGCTGTATGGATCCCCAAAAAAGCCGTTAAGCAGCACCCGGATGGCGGCAGCAGCGTGTTTATTGCCGACAACAACACAGCCAAACGAAAAATGGTGACCATCACGGCTTCTCGACCAGACTATGTTGCAGTGACCGGCCTGACAGGTAATGAGTCGGTGATCACTACTGGTATCGAGCTGTTAAAAGAAGGCACACAACTGCAAATCAGCGCCAGGGCAGGGAACCTACAATGATAGAATCAGCGGTAAAACGCGGCACCTTAGTGGCCGTGGTGGTGCTGATCACCACCATTTTGGGCCTGGTATCAGCTTTGAACATTCCTGTACAAATGATCCCTGATTTGGAAGTCAGAACCATTACAGTACAAACGGGCTGGCCCGGCGCAACCCCGCAAGATGTGGAAAAAGAGATCCTGATTGAACAGGAGCGCTACCTGCGCAGCTTACCGAATCTGCAACGCATGATCTCGTTTGCCGAAATGGGCGAAGCCACCATAGAGCTGGAATTTCCTTTTGGTGTTGAGGTCAACGACGCCCTGATCCGGGTAAACAATGCACTCAGCCAGGTGCCTGCTTATCCGGAAAATGTCGACCAGCCACGGCTGTTTTCCAGCTCCTTTTCTAGTAACGCCTTTATGTTCTTCCTGCTTAAACCGCAAGCCGGCAATCCATTACAACTGGACATGGATCTGCTGCGGGATTACGCCGAAGATTACATTCGTCCACGTATGGAAAGCGTCACAGGCGTTTCCGAAGTACGCATTGGCGGCGGTGCACAACGACAAATCCAGATTAAGGTCGATGCAGCACGTCTGGCTCAGCGCGGCATCAGCCTGAGCGACGTCAGAACCGTGATCCGCGACCGTAACCGCGATACCTCTGGCGGTGATATCGAAAGTGGCGAAAGCCGTTACCTGCTGCGTGTGATTGGCCGCTTTGAACAACTCAATGAACTGGAAAACCTGATCATCAAGCGTGATGGCAATGCCAATGTACTGCTCAAAGATGTTGCCAGCGTCACGCTGGACCACTTCGAAACTCGCGGTGTGAGCTATTCAAATGGTGAACGTACTTTGCGCCTGTCGGTGCGACGTGAAAGCGGCTCCAACGTACTTGATATCAAAGAACAGATGCTGCCAGTGGTTGAAGAAATTAACCAACAGCTGCTCGCGCAAAATGGTCTGGAATTGAAATTACTGAGCGACGATGTCCGCTATGTAAAAAGCTCTCTGGAGAACGTATGGACCAATCTGGCATTAGGTGCGCTGCTGGCCACTCTGGTGATGTACTTCTTCCTGCGTTCTGGCCGCGCGACGCTGGTTGGTGTGATGGGGATCCCATTATGTACCATCGCTGCCTTTTTTGCTCTGATGAGCTTTGGCCGCACCATCAATGTTATCTCCCTGGCCGGGGTCGCCTTTGCCATCGGCATGACGGTGGACAATACCATAGTGGTGTTAGAATCTATCGTTCAGGCCAAACGCGAGGGGATCAGCCGACGCTTAGCGGCCATCAATGGCGTGAAGGAAGTCTGGCCTGCTGTACTGGCATCAACCGCCACAACGGTATTAGTTTTCGCACCGATTTTGTTTGTACAACAGGAAGCCGGCCAACTCTACTCAGACATTGCGATTGCTATTTCTGGTGCCATCATTGCCTCTATGCTTGTGGCCATTTTTGTGGTGCCCGTCGCACTGGCAAACTTTGGTAAGCAGCAAGATCTGGAAGAAAAACGCCAGGTTGAGCTGAGTGCCTACTGGCTGAAGTTATCACAGCTATTTACCCGCACGACCACCCAGGCACGTATTGCCAGCGCTGCGTTTATCGTGGTTATTATGGGTCTGGCCACAACCCTGATGCCGGCTGCCGAATATTTGCCTGAAGGTGAAGAGCCTAAGGCGTTTTCTATGATGATTGCCCCCCGAACTACAACCTGACTGAGATGGAAAAAATTGGTACGGAACTGCGCGGCTATTTTGATGGCTTTGTGCAGGCAGACAACGCGGATTTTCTGGCGGGGAAGACTGATATGCCACCACTGGAGTACTACTCCATGTCAGTGTCAGTTGGGCGGATCTGGTTCTTAAGTGCGCCGGTTGAACCAGAGCATATCAATCAGATGATGAATGCCATTACGGATAAGTTCAGAAGTTACGAAGGCATGCGTGCATTCTCTGCTCGTGGCTCGATTATTTCCAGCAATGATGGCGGTACACGTGCCGTCGCGGTGGATATTGCCGGTGCAAACATCATGGACCTCTATAGCGCGGCAGAAGCAGTCTATGGCGAAGCGGATAAACTATTTGATAAGCCGCAGATCAATTCCGACCCCAGATCACTGACACTCGACCAGCCACTCATCGAGATCCAACCCCGCTGGGCACGACTGGCAGAGCTGGGGCTGGATAATAGAGACTTTGGGTACGCCGTGGCTGCCATGAGTGATGGCGCATATGTAGATGAATTCATTCTTAACGATGATAAAGTCGACATGTTCCTGTTCAGTGGCTCGGGTAATCGCCAGACCATAGAGCAGCTATCGACAACACCTATCATCACCCCTAACGGGCAGGTGCTACCGCTCAATGCGCTGGCCGATCTGGTTGAAAGTAAGAACAGCAACTCCGTGCGTCGTGTTGATGGTAACCGGACCGTCACCGTGTATATCATCCCGCCGAGAGACGTTGCGCTGGAAACAGCCGAGCAGATAGTGCGTCAACAGCTGTTACCTAACCTCTGGCAACAGGGTAAGATTGCTCAGGGTATTAAGGTCAACATCAGTGGTGCCGCGGATCAGTTAGAAGCCACAAAAGCATCTCTGTCTGGCAACTTTGTTATAGCACTGGTACTGAGCTACCTGCTGTTGGTGGCCATTTTTACCCATTGGCGCTATCCGTTGTTTATTCTGGCGACCGTGCCTTTAGGTATGGCCGGAGGCCTGCTAGGACTGGTGACCGTTAATGGCATTAACAGCACCTTATCGGCCATAGGGCTCAGTGCCTTCCATCAGCCATTTGATATGATCACTATGCTGGGCTTTTTGATCTTACTGGGCACTGTGGTGAATAACCCCATCCTGATTGTCGATCAGACTCGTCGTTATGTGATGGAGCAGGGAATGAAGGTCAAAGAAGCGGTCCAGCAGGCCGTTGCAAAACGCCTCAGACCAATACTGATGTCAACGACCACCACCATTTTCGGTCTGGCACCTCTGGTACTGATCCCAGGAGAAGGAACCGAGCTGTATCGCGGTGTGGGGATTATCGTACTCAGTGGTATTTTGGTTTCAACACTACTCAGCCTGACCTTTTTACCGGCACTGCTGGTTGCTGTTATTAAGGACGAAAAACCGGCTTAAAAACAATCCAGCCCGGAGCACAATGCTTCGGGCTGTATTGTTTGGTTTTGCGTATAGCCTAAATTGGCCGCTTATTTTTTCTGTGTGGTGGCCAGCCAGACCAAACCTATGATTGCCGTCATCGCCAAGCCCGACAGCAAGAAGGGATCAATGATCAGGGTCTCATTAAATTCAAACTTACCAGCTGAAATCTTTTTCCAGCCCATAAAATGCTGATTCGCAGCAACAACCGCTCCAAAGAAACCAAATACCAGTGCGGCATATTTACCTACCCAATGACGCCCAGCCCCAGTAAACAAAATTAAGCCAAGCAGGCCAATGACTGTGCGTTGCACGCGACAATAAGGACAAACATAAACAGCTCCCATTAACTCAACCGTCCAGGCAAGAACGGATATCCCAATAGCAGCAAGGCCCAGCCACTTAGCATGGCGGGTATAGGTTTCTAACTCAAATAACATCTATTTACCTTTCTTAATCAACAAGCTGAGTACACCACAATCTTTGCTGGCGACAGCTCGCACATCACAATTAAGATATACTATCACATATTCACAATGAGAATAAGTAATACTATTAAGGAATAAAAAAGCAATCAGATCGACAGGTTATGTGGCCGAGCGGCCACGTTAAAAAATCAAAACAAGGCTATTGCTGACGCTCTCGCAAGGTGAGCAGGGCAACGATAAACACCAAAGCAAGCACATCGATGTGAACAGCATTCTCTGCAAGCGCCTCTGCATGCCCCGTAACACGCACAGTCGAAGAGAGCAAAATGCCAAAAGACAATTTGAACTCTGTTAGCCAGGTAAAACCAATTTGGATACCTCCCAGCCCGGTATATTTATAGTTAAGTACCCCAAAAGAGAAGCTGACAACCTGTAATCCCTGATTCAATATGGATAGCCAGTACCACCTTACCTGCTCACTGATGACGGTATAACCCGCCGCTGCACTGAGCATGATAAAGGGCAGACTAATGAGTGACCACCCCGACTCAAAGAGGCCAACTATCAGGCCAACCGTCATCACCAGCGCAGCCAGTAACTGCATATAGCCTATGACCTTCACCCGCATTTCAGCACTGTGAAATGACGCTTTCACCTGCTGTTGTTCGTACGAGCTTGTATTTTCCTGTCGGGCGCTGATCTCTGCCATCAGAGCCGGGTAATTTTCCGAATCGGCGCTTATATGCTGCCGAGCTTCCATAAGCTCTTCCAGAGTATACTGAGCGTAATCCACTTTTATCATTGTTATATGACTCCAAAAGATATGACACTGGATAAGTGCTTGAGTGTACTCTATTTATAAAAACTCATCAGTAAGTATCGTTTGCAGATCCTATATCCACTTTGTTGCATGGCTATTGAAACTAGCAGCACCTGCGAGACATCGGGTGGTCATCGCAGTACTGGATCAGATCCCATAAATTCCCATACAAGTCCTCAAATACGGCCACCGTGCCATAGTCTTGTGTCGCGGGCTCTCGCACAAACTGAATCCCCTCAGCTTTCATCGCTTCATAGTCCCGCCAAAAATCGTCAGTGCTTAAAAACAAAAACACACGACCGCCCGCCTGGTCGCCCACAAAGCGTTTTTGTTCTGGTTTAGAGGCTTTTGCAAGTAATAAAGCAACTCCCTGAGAATTAGGCGGTGCCACCACTACCCAGCGCTTATCTTGCTCCGCCTGATAGGTATCTTCTATTAACTCAAACTTAAGTTTACCGACATAAAAGTCGAGCGCTTCGTCGTAGTCGTTGACCACCAGCGCGATGTGCGCAATGTTCTGTTTCATAGTGACCCTTGAGTTTATTTGTGAGGCTGGAACCTCTTAGTCATGCCCTGGCTCTTCGGTGCGACCAATCTATACCCCAATTGTTCGAAAAATACTGGGTCATCGGCAACCATGGAGACATAAGAGCCGGGCGACGAAAATAAATCTTACAATATCACAATAAGTTTTATTGAACCTGCTCTGGCGCCTTCTTAAGCGGCGTCAACCCCCTTTACATTGCGTAACCCTGCCTATTTAACGTTGCACGGTATCTGCTAAATAGGCACACTATGACGCTGGATATAACACTAATAAAAAACACTTTTTCAGCTCAAGGATCCAGATAATGAAAACAATAGTTACAAAGCTGACAGCCATACTCAGTGGTGCCATGCTCATGCTCTCGACAACACAATTTAGCTATGCAGCTGATAACCCAATCTCTTCTCCAGATACACTGCTGCTCACTCAGGTTCAGATAGTCGATACCGAAAAACAAAAGATCCGCCGTGGTGCCGTGCTTATTGAGCAAGGCAAGATAGCCGCTGAATACGCCGTACCTCCAGCCAACTTTAAAGGTCAAATACTCAATCTGAACAACCGTTGGTTAATCCCGGGACTGATCGACATGCATGTTCATGCTTTTGGCAATCGGGCTCCCCATGCTAAATCAGATTTTGCCGGTACTGAAAAGATCTCCCAACGTGTACTTTATACCGGAGTAACTGGGTTTGTAGACTTATTTGGCCATGAGCAAAGCCAGATAGCTGCAAGACAAAAACAAAGAACAGGTGCGTTTTTGGGTGCCGATATCTACAGCAGTTTATCTTGTCTGACCGCGCCAAAAGGCCATTGCACAGAATACGGCCTGGAAACACGCACTATGTCGACCCCCGAAGAAGCCGTAGTTCAAGTGCAAAGCCTGGCCAAAGCCAAACCCGACGTTATTAAAGTGGTATATCAACCCAGTGACGACCAGCCCTCAATTGATAAAGCGACCTTTTCTGCCATTGTCCAGCAAAGCAACCAGTTGGGGATCAAAACCATTGTCCACCTTAAAACCTGGCAGGAGGTCAGTGATGCCATAGAGGTAGGGGCAAGTGCTTTTACACACATTCCCGGTACACCCATCCCGGCAGGGTTGGCAGATAAAATAGCCAAAACAAAGATGGTGGTGATCCCAACTATGACAGTTCACACAGACTTGACGGATTTTCTGTTCGACAAGACCGTACTTGCTTCCGAACTGGTTCAGGCTATGACGACTCCCGACATTATCGCAGGTTACCAAAGCGAACAAACTATGAAGAAGTGGGGCGACCGGGAGGCCAAGTGGCGCAAACTCGACGACCAGAGAACAGCCAACCTGGCTGCGTTAGTGAAGGCCGGTGTAACCGTTTTAGCAGGCACAGACGCCGGTAACTACGGCACTATTCAGGGTTACTCTGTACACAGAGAAATACTGAAATTCACTCAGGCAGGTATGACAAACTGGCAAGCACTGGCAGCAGCAACAACAAAAGCGGGGACTTTCTTGGGTATAGATAACACACTGCAAACCGGCGCTCAGGCAAGCTTTGTGGTCCTGGATGCCTCACCGATAGAAGATATTCAGAACACCCAAAAAATCCACACAGTGATCCATCAGGGCCAGGTGGTCGACAGAGCCCTGGTGCTTAAAAACGGATTTTAATCTCGGGTGCCGCCTTCATAAAGCGGCACCTTTCATCAACAGGGACCCTTTTAATGCACCGTCTATATATTGGCCTGCTGACAGGCCTTTGTCTTTTTATTTGTACGCTGTACCTTTACCCAAAAGAACAGAATAAAACCGAGAATACCAAAGTTGCAGCCCCCATTATCGAACACGTTCAGCACCGGGGCCTGACGAATACAATTGTCAGCACGACACGCCAACAACCCGAGCAGGTGCAGACCGAGTCAGCCGAGGCACTATTCAAACAAGCCATGCAAATACGCCAGTGTCGCAACGTACCGCGTAGCGACGAAGCGTTCAATCAATGGTTCGAAGAGGCATTATCTCGCAATGAAGTGCACGAGATAATCGATACCATGAAAACCAGATATGAAGGCTGTCTGAGCAACACCAACCGTGATGAAAACTATGTAGAGAAGCTAATAAACGCAGCCAAAATGGGCTCTGACAAAGCAGCCGATACACTATGGCTACTCGCGCCGACGGAAATACACCAGGCGCTGCGTTTGCGTACACTCACCAGAGATGAACAGGTTGCTCGTATGCAAGCATTCACGGCACAGAAATATCAGGTGACCGAACAAGCCGCAATACTGGGTGGGGAGAAAGCGACCTTACAGTTGATCCGTGGCTATCAGTATCTGGACCCTGACACCGGCGGACAAAACTATATTCAGGCACTTGCATACAGCCATTACTTTTTGCAAACCCGCCAGGACAGTGAGGTGTATGGTCGTGTTGAGTGGACCAGGCAATATCTGGAGCAGCGTATGACACTCGATGAAATTACTCAGGCACAGCAACTGGCCAGTGAGTTACAGCATCGCGAATAAGCTCATTGAACCATACAAGTGAATATCATGTGGCAGGACTTGGTTTACTCCGCCAGGCAAAGATCGATAATAAAAACATCACCATATACTGACCGCATAATTTGTACATTTTTCCATGGCAGGATTATCATCCAGCTCCCTGAACGAAAAATGAGGTCTTCATGAAACCCGGTTTGACTGTTTCTGCGTTAACGTTAGCCTTGCTACAGGCATACTCAGCACAGGTTGCTGCTGATACAGTAGGTATCGACCAGATAGAAAAAATCACGGTTACATCAACCCGTACAGCCAAAGCCAATACCGATCTGGCCCTGAGTGTCGGTCAGGTATCCGAGCAAACCATTGCTGACGACAATGCGCAGCATATCTCCGAGTCACTGCAAACGATACCGGGCGTTTTGATCAATCAACTATCGGGTGGACAAGGACACAACGCCGCCGTGCGCATGCCCATTAACTTTGACGGCTACACTTTGTATTTACAGGATAATATCCCGCTGCAATCGGCTGCCTTTTATACCCATAATGCGCTGTGGTGGACCAGCAGTAACATTGGTCTGTCACGCCTCGAAGTCCTTCGTGGTGCAGGAACTAGCTTGCATGGCGCAGGCGCGGTAGCAGCCACGGTCAATGTATTGTCGAAGCCGGTTTCAGCAGATAAAAATTCTCTGGGCCTGACACTTGGGGAGCATGGCTATTCACGTATAAATGGCAGCACCACCTGGCTGGATGACAATCTGGGTGGCTTGCGCGTATCAGCGGCCTATCTGGAAAATGACGGCTGGCGAGAGCATAACGCCGTTGAAAAAACCGAGCTGGATGTACGCCATGAATATCAGCTGGACGACAAACAAAGCCTGACGACCTCGCTGATTGCCTCATCGCTTGATCAGCAGATCCTGACCACACTCAGCATAGAGCAATTTGAACAGGATCCCTCTCAGTCAGGCCTGCCTGACGAGGTGATCGGATTGGATCCGCGCAGAACCACGGATTATATACGCCTTAGTACTGAATATCTGTATGAGGATAAAAACCTGAGTGTGTCACTTATTCCTTATGCGCGTCATCGCACGTTGGAACACCTCGCTACCTGGCAGCCCAATTTCCCGGTAGAAGAAACGGAAGTCACCACATTCGGCCTGTTGGCACTGGCAAGCTGGTCCCACCAAAACAGTGCCGAAACAACACTGGGCGTCGATTTAGAACATACTTCCGGAGATACCTATTCGTTTCAGCCCACCACCCGAACCACCAATGGGCGTGGAGCGGCAACTTACCCACAAGGGCATGTATTCTACGACGACACCACCACCTTCAAGAGCGTGTCACCTTACATCCAGCATATCGGCTATTTTAGCGATGCACTCAGTTATACGCTGGGTGCACGCTTTGACCACAGTCAATACGAATTTGATAATGCACTGCCGAAATACAAAGACGATGGCTTTGGCAATCGCTCTATCGATTCCCGTAAGGATACCTTCAGCCACCTCAGCCCTAAGCTGAGCCTGAACTATCTGCTTAACGAGCAGTCGAGTCTATATGCACGCTTTGCCAACGCGATGCGATTACCCACAGCACCTGAGATGTACCACCTTAAAAGCCGCCAAAGTAGTGCACAGCTGGGGAGTCTGAAAGAAGAAACGTCCGATACCTATGAGCTGGGCTACAAGGCCAACCTGGATGCGCTGTCGATTGAACTGGCATATTATTTAATGGATGTGGACGATGCCATTGTTACGGCATTCAGCGACCTGGGCGCCTCTTACCGGGTCAATGCATCCAGTGTCAGACATAAAGGCTTTGAGCTTGGCCTGAATTACCAGTTTAACCGCGCATTTTCTGCCGCGCTGGCCTACAGCCAGTCTGATCATGAATTCCGTCATTACATTCGTGATGAAGGACGGGTTCACCGCGAGACGGGCGAGTCGATGGAGCAGGATTTGTCGGGTAACAGCCTGCACATGGCACCGGAGTATGTTGCCAACTTCAGGCTTAACTACACTAGTCAGACCATTAAGGGACTCAGACTAACTGCGGAAGCCAAAAGCATCGGTGATTACTACCTGAGCGTTGAAAATACCGATACTTACTCGGGTTATACGGTGTTTAACCTCAAGGCCAACTACCGGCTCAATAAGCGTGTAAAGCTTCACGCCCGGATAGCCAACCTCACCGACAAAACCTATGCACTGCAAAACGAGGAGCGCTTTGGCCGAACCCGTATCCAACCCGGCATGCCACGTACAGCGTATGTCGGGATCAGCTATGATTTTTAATTATCTGACGTAATAAACATACGACAGGCGTATCCGTCATCACGGATACGCCGCTTATCACTACCACAGCTCCCTTATCAGGCTGATTTTGCCTTCTTTAAAACCAAATACGGCCAGCATCGGCTCTTGCTGTTGCCAGCTGCCATCAGCCTGGTTGAAACCATAAGCATACTCTACAGCAACGTGATTTTTACCCGGAATAGTTCGTAATACCCGGATCTCACGATTGGTTGCACTATCGTAACGGCCACTTTCAAGGTTGCGTAAAAATGCGCGTCGCCAGGCGGGTTTATCAAAATTTGCCTGATATTCAATATGCTCGTACTTAACCTCATCGTGCATAAGGTTAATCAGGGCATCAATATCCGCAACGGTAGAGCCTTTATAAGAGACTGTATCCAATGCATCAAAATACTGGTTTACTTTGCTCAGCTGACAATTGGTTGCGCAGTCAGCTTTCGCCTGGGCTCCCAGAGAAAGCAAGCTTAAAAAGGCACAAGCCATTATTTTTCTTGTTATTTTCATCCTATTCCCTTCATTTATCGAGGACATCATGAGTGTCTGGTTTACTTATTCAATCCAGAGCTAATCACCATTGTTCGATTGTTCATAGCCGTCAGTTATCGATGGCTCAGTGCCCTGCTGTTCACCGTATACTTGCTTAGCGATACTTAAGCCAGCCAGATAGCCAATACTGGCACCACCAACCCCAAATCCAAGCAGCCAGATCAGAGCGCTTTCAGTATCAGCCATACTGGCAAACAGTACCAGGTAATACAGTCCTGTAGACAACAAGCCGATAACCAACGCCAAGATAAGCGGGAGTCGTTCAGCCCAAATAAACATCATCATTTTTATGTTTTTCTTTGTTTGCATATGACACTCCTGTAGCTACTTATCATATCGACTTCCGCAAATACCTTAGCATGTGAATACTTGGCTTCTCATCGAACCAACGCCTTCTGTTGTATTAACTTATGACAGACTGGCGAGCCTGATTGGCTAAACCTTCGTTCTAACCATATGAAAAGAAAAAAATTAACAGTCTGCTATTTTAAGCTTTATTGTTTCAGTCATTCATCATTGTTTACATTTTTAGTGGAGGTTAGGTTATATAAACCTCTTTTGGGCTCGTATGGATGTAGTATTTTTTTCCTTTTATCAACACGATACATAAGCACTCATTTAAAAAGGCAACTCTGGTGATCAGCTGTTCACTCAAAGCCCAACCCATAAAACCTGTTTTGATGGTAATATAGAAGCCCTGCTTTAAAAGGGTTTCAATATGTTGAAGTGGATTCAAAAAAAGTTTGCGCCTGTTTTATATGTGCAAATTTGGGAAGACAAGTTAAAAGTCACAGATATAAAAACGAAGCAAACTTACGAGGATGTCCCCTTACTGGCATTACAATCAACAAAATCAGGCAAAAAAGTGATTGCAGCCATTGGTAAAGAGGCAAATGAGCTCACGTCACCTGACATTCAGGTCATTAACCCATTTTCTCATCCCAGGCTGTTATTTTCCGACTTCCATGTTGGAGAAAAAATATTACAACATGCGTTTTCCACATTCTACAAAGGTAAATTTCTGAAACTGACTCCGAAAACAGTTATACACCCAATGGAAAAAACAGAAGGGGGCTTACTATGATTGAAGTCAGGGCATTCAGAGAAGTAGCACTTGGAGCTGGCTCTGCCGATAGCAAAATTCATGTCGGATGCCCTTTATCAATTGCCCAGTTTGACTTTGACCAGGTTGAAGACATTGGTGGCATTAACCCCTCTCAAGCGAGGCTTAAAAGCAGCGATGATATCGGGTTATGGCCATTACTGTGGGTTGCTCTATTTATCCTGGCCGCAGTGTATTTAGGGTTACACTGAACAGGATGAATAATTCAGTCATTAAACTTTATACTCAGCCTGCTAACGATGGAGAACAACCTGATTGACAACTTATCTGTGCAACAATCACTCATTTTTGCTGAGCAGCGGATCTGGCGTATTCAATTTCCAAGTTATTGCTAAATTCGAGTTGCATGATAATAGATCCCATGTCGTGTACAGGGTGTCGACATTCAGACAGGTGAATTACAGGAAAGAGTACACTGTAAGTCCAGCTAAAACGGCTCATTTCACCTTGCGCAAAGAACGCGCTAGAGCACGACTTTGCACGACACACCCAGGAAAAGCGCTAAGTGAGCGGGGGCGCCGAGTCTGCGACGATTATCAATCGTCGTTCTCATAAGGTACGAGTGGCAATACGTCCATGTGGAGGGCTCCCGGCTCGGCGTCCATGCCTCGCGTTCACAATATTCGATGATAATTAATCATCGGTCGCTTAAGGTACGAGTGGATATACGTCCCTGTAGAGGGCTTCCGGCTTTTCATCCATGAAAAGCGCTAAGTGAGCGGGGGCGCCGAGTCTGCGACGATTATCAATCGTCGTTCTCATAAGGTACGAGTGGCAATACGTCCATGTGGAGGGCTCCCGGCTCGGCGTCCATGCCTCGCGTTCACAATATTCGATGATAATTAATCATCGGTCGCGTAAGGTACGAGTGGCAATACGTCCCTGTAGGGGGCTTCCGGCTTTTCATCCATGAAAAGCGCTAAGTGAGCGGGGGCGCCGAGTCTGCGACGATTATCAATCGTCGTTCTCATAACGTACGAGTGGCAATACGTCCCTGTAGGGGGCTCCCGGCTTTTCATCCATGAAAAGCGTTCGCAGTGCTGCGATGATAATTAATCATCGGTCGCTGCTCACCCAATCAAGTTGCATGTCCCATTGGTGTTGGTTTTCCTTTTTTAACGGGGCCTGGGAGTCGTCTACTTGTTGCAGTACGTTGCTTGCCTCTACCAATGTTGCGTCGCGGCCGAACAGGTAGCTTTGCTCCTCCACAATGGTTTTGTAGGCTTTGTTGAGTGCCAGCGCCCGTTCTTTTGATGGGGTGATCAGCTCGTACAGGTTATCTGCTGACTCGACTTTTTCTTTGTCTACCGTGCCGTCTGCTTTAAACCACTTTTGCAGCATTTCGCGGTTCTGGCGGAACTCGTCGCCACCGCCAACGCGGTTCATATAAGTCAGGAATTCCCCCAAAGTTTCACCTTTGTTGGGGACATCTTTCATTTCTTTGAGGTTGATATAGCCCCAGCCGCGTGCGCCTTCTACTTTGCGAGCAAATGAGAAGGTCTGGTCGTAGGTTGAGCCTATGGTTTTGTGACAGCCATTACAAAACGCAAGCTCCTGCTTATGCTGTGGTCTCAGGTTACCTTGCTTGTCCTCTATATAGCCATTAATGGTCCAGCCAAAGGTGTTGTTGATACCCTGATCGCCCAGATACAGGGTTTGCGGCAGATTTTCGAATGCTTTCTCTTTTTCTTCACGGTGATATGAAGAATTCAGTGACTGGCGGGTCTTAAACCTATGCTTTTTCATGTAGCGTACTTCTTTCATACGCGGCGCGTTGTAAATACCACCATGTTCGTCTACACCAATGTAACGTACTGTATGCAGGAACTCAGTTTCCTGGGGGTAGAGCATATGCGCCAACGCATCTGTGGCATCCCCCACATAATGTGACTGCCTCGTTATCTCGCTGATTTTGGTGAGCTGATTGTCGCCATTTAAATCCTGGCCAATGCGTTGTTCCGAGATTGTGGGTGTTGAGATCTTATCTAAGCCTTTTAATGCCAGCTCAACCAGACTCAGGTTTGCCAGGTACACGTCCTGATTGTATACGCCACCTTTTGAGCGAAACGCTTCGGGCAAACGGATCATCACATCGCCCGTGGAACCGTTGGTGGGCCAAAACGTCGATGGGAAGGGTTTGTAGTTAAACGCCACCCAGCCACTGCCATCTTTGGCAAAACCCATTTCATCAAAGGCTTTTTCCGGGTAGGCCAGGTTTTCCAACGGGGTGATCTCACCTTGCCATTGCTTATCTTGTTTCAGCTTTTCTATAAACGGGGTGTAATTATCCTGATTGATCCATTCCATGATCTCTTTATCTGGCACACCTGCAATCAAATCTGTCCTGTCCACAAAGAGGTTTTTCCAGTGGTTTTTCAGGCCTAAGTCAGAGAATTCATACACGCCCTGCAAATGGCCATCGCGCATCGCGTTGGGTCTTTCCGGCTCCTGCTGATAAGTCTGATGGCAGGCATAACAGGGGTTATTCACGCCATCGGTTTTGGTGTAACACTGAGGTGGGATCACAGACTCAGGGTTATAGACCTCATCGTGCTCCAGGTAAGCGGTTGCCGGAATGTCATCACCGGGTTTGTAAGGTGCAACTTTATGCGCTGACTGCGAGGCGATTAGCTCGGCAGCTTGATTATGATGTTGTGCTTCTTCGCAGCCGGTCAGTGCCAGGCCAGTAACTACCGCCAGGCCGATTACTTGGTATTTCATTTTTATGACGTCCATTTTTGGATAAAAAAATGCGGTGCCACGAACGGGCACCGCGAGTCTTACACTTACTTAGAGTTAGGATCGTACAACCACAGGGTGTTGTTTTCCTGGATACCGTCTTCACCAATGATGATGCGGCCGTCCTGCATAACAATCACGTTATCAGGCTGAGACAGTTGATTGACGTCACATTGTTCTGCATCAGTCAGGCTAGAGCGGAATGTGCCACCCATCACTACTGGCTCAATGCGAGTCAGGTTGTAGTTATTATCGATGTGGGCACGGTAAACACCACCACAATCAAGAACACGTTTCGACAACTGAACATCACCCTTTCCATCAGTCATCGTATTGTCGATATCAGCAACACCGATATACATATAAGCCTGCTCAACCACTTCGCCCGGTACCCTGTCCTGACCTGTCACCGCTTCGACTACACGGTCGTAGTTGATGCTGATCCCTTCCAGCTTACGCCATTCTGCCGTTGCGCCTAACTGCTTGGCCGCCTGGCGAGACTCAAGGAATGCGGCACGGTTATCCATTGGCTTACCCGCTGTAACCAGACCACCACCTTCAGCAAGCGTTGGGTAGGTTGCCTTACCTTCTGCCCAGGCTTTTACGTCAGCCACAGACAGGTAGCTTGTCTGACCTTCAACAAAGTCTTCAGTATTGATTTCATCGTACTCGGCAATCCAGGCTTCAATTTCAGCATTGGTGCCTGATGCAATTTCAACCCAGGTCACATCAAAGCCTGTCACCGCCGGATCGTTCAGGCCCTTGTCCTGAGTCAGCTTCGCGCCATACAGCGTACCTGAACTCAGATCTTTAGGTTGATCTGCAATAAACTTAAACAGTACGCCACCGGTATCATCCTGAGAAGAGTACACAGTGCGCTCATCCGGCATAACTACTGAGTTTTCGTGCTCGTAACGGCCAATGGTGAAGTGCTTCACAATATCTGGCGTATCGGAAAGCGGATTTTGCACTTCAGCAATATAACCATAGCGATATGGGTTAGGGAACTCAGGTGCAACCAGCTCTTTCATTCTGTTGATGCTGGTAAAGGCCGGATCATTCCAGTTAGCATGTTGAGTAGTGTCAACGTCAGATCTTACAATCCATTCTTCAGACGTTAACGGCGTGCCCCAAGGTGATACAGAACCAAAACAGTTTGCCGCGGTGCCTTTAACGGCATCAAAATTGAGCATCATGGCTTCTTCGATGCTCCATTTACCCGTGTCGCTCTTGCTCATTTTAAGGCGGCTCATACCACCCGGGTAAGCTTCCCAGTTAGTAAATAAATAACCTGTATTTTCATCGTCAGCACTTGGAACAAAGCCATTGAAGTCCGGACTGTCGTTTTCAAGGATTTTGTCACCTGAGGTGATACCGTAGTGCACACCTAAGCCACCGGCCAAGCCTTTTTCACCCAAGTCAGCATACACATCACCAGTCTGGCCCAGGATCTGATATTGACCAATCGCAGTCACAACCGTTTGCCTCTCAAGATCTGTCACTGGAACAGGTGAGCTCACAATATTGCGTGGCAATTCGTTGAAGTTAACACCCGTTAGTACACCCACAGTGCCGCCGTTATAAGGGCGCTGATTACCATCTACCAATGTATTCGCATCGCTCGGGTGCTGTACATTGAAGAACAGATCGCCTTGCTCGCTCAGGAACAAACCTGTGACCTCAGCGCCAGCTGGCACTGTGGCAATACGGATCAGGCCTGAACCACCGTTTTGGCCATCAGTACCGTTAGCGCCATCATTACCTTTAGCGGCACTCGCACCATCTTTGCCATTTGTACCGTTAGTGCCTTGCTCACCCTGAACACCTTGCTCGCCCTGAGGGCCTTGTTTACCATCGTCACCATCACAGGCGGATAATGCCACTGTGACGGCAGCGGCGATCAACGAATATGCTATGCGCTTCATTAGTTACTCCGAGTTAGTTGCTACGATTGCTACAGTTATTGTTATAAAGCGCACAATAGGTTGGGCCGAACCGGTTACAGACACATTTCTTAAATATTAATATTTTCAGTCATTTATAAGTCAAAGATAAGACAGTCAGAAAAGTTAGAGCGAAAGCTCAGTGTAAAGGGGGTTTACAGCTGATAACTCGAAAGAGCGGTACAAAAACAGATATAATATTCAGAGTATTAGCAAACACCTTTTAGTGAGATCATGAATTTACCAACTTACGGGTTTGGCGCAGAGCAGGGGATGCTGGCTATTTATGTCGAACACCCGCCAAAACTCGCAGAATTTCAAAAATTAAATAAAGTCATAGCCTTACAGGCTGGGGAAATCGACTACATCAACCAGCAATGTGGTAATGGTTGGCGCAAGGTGTTTAATGTCTATGCCAAGTTTATAGCTGAACTTAGTCACCCAGATCACGATTTTACTAACCAACCAAAACACTATCCAAGCTGGCAAAAGTATCGGGATAAGCGGCTGTTACAGCAGGGAAGTCAGGAGGCTTTATTGTTCTCTGTGCCTGATCTGGCTGCCAATCGCTATGACTGGCACATCATAGCGGGGCGCACTTATGCAAAAGCTTTACTCAGAGATCATATTTTTACTAACTCTTTGCACTGGATAGATGAGGAATTTGCCATCGACCCCGTTAATAAGTTACTGATCTGCCCGTATTTGGATTATCGCCAGCTTAGTAATATAAAGATCTCAAAGCTGGCTGAGCTGATCCTGACGGAGCATAACTGAGTTACTGTTTAATACAGCTTAAGCCACTGAACCCTAACGCTTTAAAGAACATATGAGCGGCAGAAAAACCGCTTTCATCCAGCAGCTCTGCCAGCCGGATCCTGTCGAGTGGGTAAAATTCGTGCTCCAGATTATGACGCATTCGTTCTTCGCCGATATGAGTCAGGCCCATTGCGCGGCAGTGCTTAAGCTGAGACTCGCGCTCAAATGGGGTTTCGGGCTTCATTAGATCCGCCAGAAGCAGCTGTTTACCCAGCTTGAGGTTACTATGAATTGACTCCAGTAGTGCCAGCTTAGCGCCATCGTCTGCCACAAAATGCATCACCAACAGGCACAGTGCAACATCTGCCTGATACTGGCCCGGCACCAGCGGCCCTGAATGCATGGTCACGCGCGATGACAATCCACAGTTAGTAAAATTTTGATCTGCGATGGCCAGCATATCGTCAGACACATCCTGTACGATGAAAGTCCAGTTCGGGTTACCCTCTGCCAGCTGCAGTACTTCTTTTCCAGTCCCGGCGCCCACAATCAGGACCTCAGCCTGCTCGGGTAATAGCGTCTGTAACTGTGCCTGAACCAGTTCATGTAACAGCTGATAGCCAGGCACCAGGCGCTCAATGCGACTGTCGTAATGGGTTGCTTCATCCTTTGTAAAACTGGGCATGATGTCTCCTTATCGTTCACTGATGGTGACTGACGAATAACCGCCGGCCTGTTTTTGTACTTTAATCTGTGTCGCAACGCGTTCGGTCATTTCTGCCACATGGGAAATAACACCCACTTTACGCCCTTGCGACTGTAAAGCATCAAGCGCATCCAGCGCCACGCTAAGCGTATGTGGATCCAAAGTGCCAAATCCTTCATCAATAAACAATGAGCTGATTTGAACCTGGTTTGATGAGAGAGAAGCCAAACCCAGCGCCAGTGCCAGTGACACTAAAAATGACTCGCCACCAGAGAGCGTGTTTACGCTGCGCTGTTCATCAGCCATATCCCGGTCAATTATCGCAATTTCGAGGGACTGACCTATTACCGTCAGACGATAACGATTACTCAGGCTGCAAAGGTGATGGTTTGCATACTGCAATAAGATCCGCAGCGTCTGCGCCTGAGCCAGATTGCGCATAGTTTTACCCGTAGCATCACCAAGCAAGCGATTTAGCAAATGCCAGTGTTCATACTCAGCTTGTTGAGTCTGAAGTTGCTCATACTGTTCAGCCAGATACGCTTTATTATCTTCGTGCTGTTTTAGCACGGCATTGATGCTGACCAGCTGTGCCTGGTTTTCGTCTCGCACCTTTTGCAGCTGCGCCAAAGTTGCCTTAAGTTGCTCCAGGCTTTGCTCAGTTGCGGGATTAGCCCGAAGTAGCTGAAGCTCCTCATTAAGGTGCGCATGCTTGCTTTGAGCACTTTGAAAAGCCTTATTTAGCTCTTCATACGCCTGTAACAAGGTTTGCCACTGTGTTTTATCCCATTGCAGCAGTGTCTCGACTTCGTCCTCAGTCAGTGTCTCAAACTGCGTTTTTACCTCAGTGAACCAGACTTGGTAACGAGACTGAATTTTTTCGAGCGCTTCGTGCTGCTGCTGTTGCGACTGTTGTTTATGTACCAATGTCAGTGCCTGAGATTCCTGTGCCTGGCGCAACTCGGTTGCATGCTGCGTAGCCTGAGCGAGGGCAGCCTCAGCGCTTTGCTGCGCTTCCAGCAAAGACTGATGCCAGTTGTCGGCGCTGACCTCCAAAGGCTGTATTGCAGTACGTTCGCGCGTCAGTGCATCAGCTTGCTCAGCCAGTTGCTGATCTGAGCGCACCGCTTTATCAAGTTGCACTTGTTTGTCGTGGCGCTGTTGCTCTAGTAACTTCGCCTGTTGTTCATCGTTACTGATTTTTTGTTGTAGCTCTGCAACTAATGCTTGCTGCTGCTGCCTCTGTCGCACCTGCTCAGTCAGTATTGCGATGGCATCGTCAGGTGCTTGCTCAAACTGCTGCCACCATAATGGCACTGGATATAACTGTTTTATCTCTGCTACTGCATCGTGCTGTTCAGTTTGAATGTCTGTCAACCTGCTCTGCACATAAGCCAATGACTGCTCAGCTCGTTCTATCTGGTTTTGCAACAACCGCAGCTGTTCCTCCTGTTGCTGTAACTCCTGCTGGCATGTCTGTTGTTGCTGCCACAATTGTTGCTGTCTCTTACTCAGCTGGCTGTAGGTATGTAATTTTTGCTCCAGCTGAGCCAGATATGCCTGAGGATCGCCTGTATCTCGTAACTCTGCCGGCAGCTGCGCTAAAATCTCTGCAACCTGAGCGAGCTTTCTGCTGAGCTGCGCCTCATGCTGGAGCGCGGCCTGTAGCTGACCATTACACTTTTCGGCCTGACCAACCAAGTCATGATACCGCTGTTGTGTCTGCTCACGGGCCTTTTCTGCAGCCTGATATTGCGATTCAAAATCGGCTATCAGTGTTTGCCAGTGGCTGTCGATATGATCCACACCATAGGGGTGCTCGGTCGAACCACACACCATGCATTCCTGACCAGCAACCAGCTGAGCCCTCAAGTTACTGACACTGTCACTGGCCCGAAAGCGCACCTGCTGGAGATTTTCCTGGGTCAGTAACACGCGTTGTCTGGTTAGTTCATCCTGCTGCTCTGTATCTTTAAGCTGCTGCTGCAGACTATGATGCTGATGCCTTAAGCGGTCAATATGAACACGGTGTTCACCGAGTTCCTGGTCCAGCTCCTTGCGCTGTTGCTGGCTCTGCTGCGCCTGTAATAACTGAGTGCGCTGAAATTGTAACGTCTCATAATCGAGCCCACTTAGCTCAGACTGAGTGGCATTCAGGCTGGCCTGAACATCTGTGAGTTGTTGCTTTAGCTCAGCCAGTTTGGGTTTTAGTCCTTGCTGTGCCACCCTGTCTTTATCAACACTCACCTGTGTTTGCTGCTGTTCAGCCATCAGTTTAATGCGTTGCTGCTGACAGCTCTGCCAGTGCGCCAGCGCATTGCTGACCTGCGGCCAATGCGCACTCAAATGGGTAAGCTCAGGTTCTGCTTCACAACGGGACTGCAATAGCGCCATCTCCTGGCGATCAGTTTTCAGTTGCACTTCTAATTTTTCAACGTCTTGTATCAGCGTATCATGCTGCGCTCGCATTTCATTGAGCGCCGCAGTGCTCTGTGCCAGCAGCTGCTTATTGGCTTCGCGTTGTTGATCTAACTCACGCAATGCATGCAGAGCGGGCGCTGCTGCCTGCAACTGCTGTTTTGCCTGTGTAAGTCGCGTCTGAGCATCTTGCTGGGCACTGCGTGCAGAGCGGATCTGCGGGGTGTAATCTTGCTGTTGCAGTGCACTGATATCCGCATCCAGCTGTGTTAACCGGGCTATGGCTTCTTTGGCCTGGACCCGGTTGTCCGCTATCACTTCTACCGACTGTGCACGCCTGGCTTTATTGTAGTCATCCTGTAGCTCTTTCAGGCGCTGCTGAAACTGCATTTGCTCTTGCTCAGCCAAGAGGCACTGTTGAGTCAGTTTTTCACAGGTTTGATACCAGGTGATCCCCTGCTCAAGCGTTTTTTCTTCCTGCCTGGCATGTGTAATGGATGTCGTCAAGCCGGCTACTTTGCTCTGATGCTCAGCAAGCACCTCATCACTGAGCAAAGTAACGTGATTCAGTGATTGTTTGCGCTGCTCCAGTGCATCCTGTTTGGCTTTATGGTGTTCAAAAATTGCCTTACCTATGACACTGAACTTGGCCGTACCGGTCAGGGTTTCTAGCAGCTGCGCACGCTCATCACTGTTCGCTTTTAAAAAGGCGGCAAACTCATGCTGTGCAAGTAAGACTGCCCGGGAAAACTGCTCAAAGTTCAATCCCAGCAGTTGCTCCAGAAGCTGTTTGGCTTCGGTGGTTTTGGTGGCAAGTAGGGTGTCATCACTTACTCGCACAACCTGGTGTTCGGCCTCTTTCACTCGCCCGTTGAGCTTATTGCGGGCACGGCTGACACGCCAGCTTGCGCGGTATTGCTCACCATCCTGACCACAAAAAGTCACTTCAGCCAAGGCACTGACACAACCACGACGCAATAGGTTACGCGGATCATTGAGCTTTAGCTCATCGCCATTAAGTAACACTTTGTTTTTGGCGTCTGCTTTTAAGCGTGCTGTTTTGCCATAGAGCGCCAGGCAAATGGCATCCAGCAAGGTGCTTTTACCTGCGCCGGTGTCTCCGGTGATGGCAAACAGGCCAGTATCTTTGAGCGGAGGTTGAGTAAAGTCGATTTCAGCATCAGCCAGCGATGCCAGATTCTGTACTTGGATCCCTAATAACTTCATGCTTCCTGCTCCTGTACACTGGCCAGCACCTGCATCAGGCAATTTTGCAACGCATCGGGAACAGGTTGCTCGCTGTCAATTTGTGCCTCATATGCCAACTCCAGTAAACGCATTGGCTCCAGCTTCTCGACCTGCCCCAAGTCTTCGAAGTAAGGGGTGTCTAAAGAGTGTTGTGTTGTACTGATCCGCTCGATACCACAAAAGTGGACACGTTTATCAGTCAGTGCCTGCTCAATCTTAACGCGGAACTGGCTATCCGTGTCACTGGCATTGAGACGTAGCCTCAGGTAAGGCGTCGCTTCGGGCTTGTCTTGATAGTCAGATAGATCCAAATCACTCAGTAACTCAAGTAATTCATCCAAAGTCGCGCCACCGCGTTCAGGGAGCAAAATCACCGGCTTTAGGCGGGGAACGTCAAGGGGCTTTACACCACTGAGGACATTGTCGGAAAATTCCACCAGCAGCACCTGATGTCGATAGTTGCGCTCCGAAAATGACATCGGTAAGGGCGTCCCACAGTATCGAATTGATTCACAGCCTGCGACTTTTTGTGCTTTATGCAAATGTCCCAGTGCTACATAATCAGGGCGCTCACCAAATACAGTTGCAGTAATGGCATCGAAGCCACCTATCGTGATGTTGCGCTCGGAGTCACCAGAAATACTGCCCCCTTTTGCATGCAAATGACCCATAGCCAGAACCGGATGTTGCTCATCCAGACTTTGGTATGCAGCATGATATGCACGTTCCACGCCCTGCTGATACGCCAGCGGGTCGTCGGGTTGACTGTCCAGATCGGCACTGCGCAAAAAAGGCATAGCCACAACCTGTAACGTGCCCTGTTCGGTTACGAGGGTTTTAACCACATCCTGAGGATTATGCTTATCAAAGCGACCCACCACATGGGTATCAAACTGACTCAGTAACGGCTTGGCGGTTTCTATTCGATTAGCAGAATCATGATTGCCTGCAGTGATCACAATATGTAGACCCGGGTTGTTCATTTTTACACGCTTTATGAACGAATATAGCTGTTGCTCAGCCATAGCGGAGGGCGTTGCACTGTGATAGATGTCGCCACTGACAATTAAAACATTGATTTGATAGGAGGTGAGTGTGTCGCACAGCCAGTCGAGAAAAAACTGATGTTCAGCGTGACGGCTGTGCTCGTAAAACTGTTGACCCAAATGCCAGTCAGATGTGTGTAAAACCTTCATGCAGCGTTCCTTAACCTTAATGTCGGTTAATATACACTGCTTAGGCGAAGAGGTTAATGGCTGAGTTGACGCCAGGCGTAAATCACGACAGGTATCACCAGTAACCAAAGTGCTCTTAAATAACGATTGTGTTTGCCATGTAATCGTTTCAGTGCCGATTTTTCGTTACACGCGGCCACTTTATCTACGTAAAAATAACCGTTATCTAGATACTCTTTACAGTTCTGTTCGTCTGCCGGTATGGCAACGAGTTTCTCATGTTTTTTTAGTATGTAGAAATCCATACTGCTCACCACATTTTAAGCTAAACGGGTACTTAGTACAGAGCAAAACCAACGCCAGTTTTACTCGCCGATTGAAAAGTCCGCGATTTTACTGGGAATTTAGTTCCGATTTCAACCATTGAATTTGGCTTTTTTAATTTATTTGTAAAATAGAGACAATAAATTTGCAAAATGGGAACTTGGCACGAAAATTTATTGTCATTTTGACACACAAAGCATGTCACTTTTACATACCTGGAATGCAGGGTTTATACAGCCAGCAATAACGGGGCCAAGACACATCGCACACTAGACCAATGCAAACAATGAAAAACTCAATGCGCTCACTACATACTGATTATTTTAATCTGGATAACAAGGACAGCAGTAAAATAACAATAATCAGAACCAATTCGCGATATGATAGAACCCGAAAGCAACCAAGGGGGACCACATGAAGGATCGGCTGATTGCCGCACTGGCATTAATTTGGGCAAACACCGCAACAGCGCACCAGATAAAAGCCGCTATGACAACAGTACTGATTGACCCAAATAGTGAGCAGCTCGAACTCATGCATCGATTTTATTTGCACGATACAGAACATGCTGTTGAGAAACTATTTGGTGAAGAGGCTAACCTCTTTCAAAACGCATCAGACAGAGCCCGCTTTGCCGAGTATGTGCATAATACTGTGGCGCTTAAAGATGAAAACGGTAAAGTCATACCCCTTTCCTTATACAGCGGTAGCATAGACGGACAGTTTTTCTGGGTGACCCAACGCGCTCCTATGCCCGATGTGTTGAATCGCCTGCAAATGCGCCATGATGCGCTCAGGGATGTCTGGTCAGAACAGGTCAATATGGTCAACTTCAAAACACATGATGCGATTCAGACACTGCACTTTAACGGTGCTGATGGCTGGCTGTGGGTGAGTTTCCCTAAGTAGCAATTGCGCTTTTTTCACCAATAGAGCTAAAACCAAAGTTACCTTGCTTATCACACTCCATGATTAGACTTTTGAATATAAAACTAAAGTCCGGTTAGATATTGCCAAAACGCTGTATCTGATTAAAATACACCCTGAACCAATAATAGCAATAAAGCACATACTGCATCAGGACGAAGTGGATTCACAGCAAGGATATGGCATTCTAACTGATACATAACTTTCCCCCTTCTCTTTAGACCGTCGACCCATGTAGTGGTCTGACCTGCGTATTGCTCTACTACCTCGAAATTTCGGAGACTAAACATGGAATTCAAAAAAACACTCCTCGCGATAGGTGTTCTGTCTGTACTCAGCGGATGCGGCTCTGACAACGACAATGCAAAACAGACCACTCAGGATCAGACTCCAGATACCACAAGCACATCCCGTGAAATAAAAGGTGTTGCAGCAAAAGGCACCCTGATCAACGCGCCTGTGACTTTTTTCACACTTAAGGAAGGTAAGCCCGTTCAGGTAACAGAGCAGAGCGCTGTTTTTACCGATGAAAAGGGGCAGTTTAGTACCACCCTTGATGGCGTACAGGGCATAGTCAAAGCACAGATCAGTGTCAGTCAGGATACGCAAAAACCAACCTACATGATCTGTGATGCACCAGCTGGATGTGGTCAAAATGATGCGGGTAATGCTATTGCATTTGGGGAGCGCATTAATCTGACCAAAGAAGACCCAGAGCTGGTGCTAAGCACATTCGTTAATGTAACCGAGCAGTCAAGCACGGCCAATATTACACCGCTGACGCACTTTGCAGCAGCAATTGCCCAGCAGCGCGGAGACGTTTCAGTTGAGTCCATTGAGAAAGCACACTCAGAAATCGCGGATCTGTTTGGGCTGGTCGGTGCACTGCAGCAAATGACGCCAACAATGCTAGAAGACAGCGCCTCACTGCTGGGGGAGGATAACAGTAACGATCTACGCTATGCACTGATCAACGCCGGTATAGCACACGCCTTGTTTGCGGATTCAAATGAACAAACAAATGCTCTGAGCACCCGCCTGGCTGAGGCTATTGCTGATATTCAGGCAACTGACGGCGCCTTTTTGGCCAACCGTGAAGGAGATGACGATGCCAGCTTTGAATTTAATCTCAGTGATATTCTTGCTGGTGCAGAGCTGGCCAGCAAACAACTGATCACGCTGATTAAAGCGGATCCCACTTTGGCAGATCAGTTAGGCAAACTCAGCAAGCTAGAAAAACTTTCAACCCGACTACACAATGAGATGCTCAGCGCCGACATGGAATCCGAGGATCGTGTCAAAGGTCAGGCACAACAGCAAAGTGGGAAAGATGCCGTAGCCAAAGCGGCAGCCATGGTGCAAGACATTCGCGTATTTGCCAACCTGTTTGATATTGCTGATGCACAAGGTAAGGACGTACAGACTCAGGGTGAACAGTTTGTCACTCTCATTGAAGATGCAACCGATGTGGTACGTGAACAAGCGAACTCGTATAAACTGCTTGCGGATGTTTCCGAAGCCTTAGCCTTAATCGACAGTGCTCGCCGCGCTGGTGACTTGCCCAACAATAACCTGCCAATCAAACTGGATGATTATCTGGAATTGGCCGGAGCGACCGGTGTAGCTGTTATCGACGAAGCCGGATTGAGCTACTCAGTCTCTGCTTCAGCCGGTGATGAGCAGCTGCAAGCCAACGCTAACATAATGATTGCTGAGGACAACAAAACTTATACGCTGACCGTTTCAGGCAAAGTTGAAAATAGCATTGCCGCGTTAACTCTCCACCCGGGTAGCCAAGTCCAGGTCGTGTTGAATCAACCCGTCACCGTGGCACAGCTCAAAGAAGATAATACCCCGACACTTGATGGTCGCCATGGTAGCCTGACACTGAACGTAACCGTAGCACAAAAAGCGACAGACGCCGTCGCTAACCCGGTGAGCTTTAAAGGTATGATCAATGCAGAGCTGACTGCTAAGCACATCGAAAAAATAGAGCAAACATCCTCCTCCAGTGGCGCAATCTCTACTTACGATTTCAGCATTCGTCCGGATACCGTCTTTGTGCCTGCCATGTTGTCACTGCGCGGGGCATTTATTGCAGCTCAGGGAGATCAGATCAGCGCCAACCTGACTGTCAAACTCGATAACCTGAGCGAGTTCAACCCGGCAGGCTTTGAGCAGTTTGGCCGTGTAATTCCTAAAGCAGGTACTTTGACTTTCGCGTCGCAATCAAAAGCAAAAATCACCAGCACAGCTGGAGATACGGTAGACATTGACTATCAGCCAGTCAATGAGCAGGGCATTGCGACCCTTACCACTCAATATGCGCAGGATGATGGTACCCTAGCAACTCATATCAGAGAACTCAGCACCTATGAGGGTACTGATTATATGGTATATAAAAGAACATATTCCGATGGTTACAGTCCAACACGACTCGAGCGGGTGCTCCCTGATGGACACGGAAAGTTTGATGCTCAGTTTGTCTCATTCAGACGAGGAAAAATTGTCAGTTACGCAAACGGGCAAGTCGTACTTGAATCCGGTGAAACAATACCGGCCGATGATCTCCCTTGGAGTACCTGGATCTACGCTGACAATGCGGAAACACTCAAAAAACTCAGACGTATGCCCGTCAACTTCGCCGCGATAAAAGACGTTCAGACTTTGCTGACACCAGCACATATGGATAATATTCATCTCGCACAATTAGAAGGCGGATATGCTCGCTATCAGCTCACAGAACAAGACTACCAGGTTGGTGGTAGCTATACCCTGTCTGCGCGTTATTTGTATCCCAAGTTTTCTAATCAGCCAGAGATTACCGTAGCAGCAGACGGTAATACCGTGACGTCTGTTATTGGTGAACTGACACAGTCCTGGACTTCGTCAAGCGACGATGCCAAAGCAGCGAATTATCACTATAGCGTGTCGCATAACGGCACGGCCATAGAACAAAAGTCTGCGTTCATTAATGTGGTTGAGCCGGTCAATGAGCAAAATGCCTACATGATTAGTACGCGCTACTTTGATCAGTTCCACAACATTGACAGAAGTATTACTGCTTTCCTCAAGCCAAGCAGCGCGGGAGGCTATGCCGCATACTATATCGAACCATACGGCCTCAATGAACAGGGCCTGCCGGTAGACGCAAATGGGAAGTATATTGACCCGGAGCAAAACCCTGCATGGACTGCGAGTTTTGATACTTATGAGCAAGCAGTATGGGATATCACCGGAACCGAGCTGGCCATCAGCCGTCAGGGCATCGCACGGGTTGAATTTGAACGTAACCTTCGACAGTACCAAACACTTCGTTACCCGGGACATGGTCAAATCAGCGTGTATTATTTCGGGCGGTTTAGCAGTTACGACGCTTTTGTCATCATAGGTAAGCCAGACAACACCTATCAGATCGAGAACGAAACCAACTATCTGGATGTCAGTGCCGCCATGAATGTCAATGTCACGCTGGGTGAATACCATGTAGATCTATCTCTGCTTGGCCAGCGCACCGACTTCAAAGCTGGGGAGCTGGAACTGGATGTAGACTACCAGTTACCGGGGTCCGAACTGAAACGCAGTTTTACTGTGTACTATAACACCGAAACACAGCAACTCTCGGCCAACAACGCAGAGGGAGTCTCTTTGGTGATGGCAGAAGCAGACACTGACACTCAGGGAGAGCAGACGCTGGGCACCATCATGGTAGGAGAAGAGCAGGCCGCCAGAATAGTGAAACGAGATTCAGGAGTCTTCATTATTTACTCTAACGAGCAAATTGAAACTCTGTGATAGCAAAACCCTCGCTGGCCAGAGCTTTGTGATCAGTGAGGAGACCTTGTGGGCCAGTCACAACTGGCCCTTCTTATGGAATACTATGAACAAGCAAAAAGTCTTTGGGATTTGTGTCGGCCTGTTGCTCTCATCAGTTGCTGCGGCAGATACCCAGGAAGTAACGATATACCTCGACAGTAACAGCCAGACCAATATTGCCCCCGTACTAAAGATAGCGCGGGACAAATGGGACCAGTCCCCTGAATCAGATGCCTCATATGGCTTTTCTCAGTCTCGCTTTGGGATAGCATATCGTCATCAGGCTTTTGAAAACTGGCAGCTACATATGATGCAACGCGTCGATTACCTGATTGATACCAATGCCCAGACGGCCCTGGGTTACTATCAGGAGCAAAATGATCAGGCGCTGACAAGTTTTGATAATTACGATACCAAACTCACGTTGACCGGGGCACGCAGTAAAGGACTGGGACTGGCCTATCAGCACCAATTCGATGCACTGGCAATAACAGTACAAGCCAACTACTGGCAACTCAACTATCTGAGAGACTCTCAACTGAGCGGCATGCTCTCAGGTACAGATGATCTGCAATTGCGCGGTTCGCTGCAATTTAGTGAATACTACAGCCACAATAACTTTCTCAAACGACCCAATACAGATAACGCCTGGCGCACTCACGGAGATGGCTTGTCACTTGATGTGCATTTTGACTGGCAAGTCTCTGAACAGTTTACCTTATCAGGCAAGTTCATCGACCTGTACAATGAGTTTAATATTGATCAGATCGGGTTTACCGAGGCTGACATTAATACCAAAGGCAGCTTTGTTGACAATGTGGGGTTTAGCAGTTTTCGTCCGCTACTAAAAGGACTAGAAACCACTCAAAATCATACCTTTGATTTACCCAGTCAAGTTTACTTGCAAGGACAATATCAGTATCGGGGATACGACTATCTGGCCAGTGTTCGCCGCCAGGGCGACCAGCATTTTGCACAGCTGGGCATGAAACTGGATAACTGGCGTATCATGCTTGATCCAATCAATCTGGCTCCCGAGCTGGCTTACCAGGGCCAGACATGGTCAGTGACCACCGCTTTGGATCACATCAACCCAAACAAGGCGCTCACACTCAGGCTTAATCTGAGCTGGCAGCTGGCCTGGTAAACAAGGTGATTGTCGCCACTCATTCATCCCGTAGCGACCTGTTATCTTAGCGTGCAATCTGACAAAGCGCTTTACCTTGCTCAGCCTGCTTGCTGCCACACTTAAGGAAAACCTGCCCCTGGGTGTTGTAAAACTGCCCCTGCCATTGATTGTCTTTTTCCAGCTGAATCGTGATATAGCCAAACTCTCCCTGAGTATTGCCCTGCGCGCGTTTACCATCAATCTGAGTACTAAACCCGCTGTTAGCACCAGTTGAACTCAGGCTGACGCCACTGTTCCCCACCACCAACTGAGACGGACGACCGCTACCCTTACCAAAAGCCAGTGACTGGTAAATATGCATATGCCCCGACAGGGACAAGCTGACCTCAGGCGGTAACTGCTGTGACAGGGTAGTTTTGAGCGCCGTTTGCAGCATGTTTGTGATTGAGGGCGTGCCAACCGGGCCGCTTTGTCCCCACAGCGGTCTGTGTGTCATCATCCATAACGGGGTTTTCACCCGCGACGCGAGGTTCTGCAACTGGGAGTACTGGTCACGATATTGGCGCGTAAGGGTTTGTGGCGAGCGAGAATCGCAGGCATTGGCCGAATCCATCACCCACAGCGCCAGAGAGTCCAGCTCCAGCAGATAGGGGTCTATCATCACAATATGATCGCTTGCCTCGCTGGGCGGCTGGCTGAACTCCCCCTGATAAGGGCAAGACTGCTGTGCAATGCCGCCAGGTAAGTCTGAACCTGGTCCCAGAAAATAAAACCAGCCCGGGCCTGCCCGGCTGCATAGTTCATGATTGCCTCGGGCAAATACCCAGGGGGCGCTGGCCAGCAAAGACTTAGCAGGCGCGAATAAATCGGCATGCCAGCTCTGCCAGGTATCGGGCTTTGGACTGCCGCTGGCATTTTGCGAGTAATAGGTTTCAGTTAATCCACAGGAAGGGCCACCATAGCCACCATCTCCCGCATCATAAGCATAAATATCTTTGCTGATACTGCCCGACGTACCGCGGTAGTTGAAATCGCCCATATGCAGGATTAACTGCTTGGTTTGTTGTGCGCCCAAGTCCGCCAGCTGAGCAAAAGGCTGTGCAGCACTTGTGCCTTCGCACACAGAGCTTTTACAGCCCGAATCACCAAACACCTGGACATGCTCTGGTGCCAGAGTAACTGGTGCCAGTTCAATATCGCCATAAGAGAGGCGATACTGAGTATCAGGGCTTATCACGGCTTCACAAACCGTCACCGGAAAATTATCTGGATCCGGATTTAATCGTCTGGCCTGAGTCTTTATCGCCTCACCACTTGAATGCAACAACTGCGGACATTGCTGATCTGTGATGTGCGCACCATCGACAATGGCTCTGGCATAGATCTGCACACCACCTTTTTGCGTGGGTGCCAGCATAGTATATGCGGCGTAAACTTGCGGGTTATTGGCGGCACTGTCTGCGGTGCCCATACACCCAGAGAGTAAAACAAACAAAGGGAGAATGTGTTTGCGCATTGTTTTTTCCTTTATTGCGGCTCCGTTGGCTCCCTTAGTGTAGACCACATTAAAGCGGTAATTATATTACCGCCTGTTTCAGTTAGTTCAGCGAGGTACATTATGATGAGTGTAGCGCTCCACCAGTTTATCGATATCAGGGCGCAATCTTTCTATCACCCCATTAAAACGTGCCAGTTGTGCCGCATCAAACAACCCCTTGCGCAATAGAAAGTGCACCTGATTGTTGTGAACCGGATAGTCCCATATATAGACATTCTTTATGCCGAGTTTACGCGCCATAAACCGGCCAAGTATCTCATCTTCAACAATAAAATCGACGCGCTTTTTAGCCAGCATCTCCACGCGCTGAGTACTGCCAGAAATCCCTACCAGCAAGTGCCCAAAGTTGGGACTTTCGGCGAGGCTTTTAAGTTCTTCCCCATAATAAGAGCCAATACTTAAACCAATTCGGTACCCCAAACGCAAGAGTGCTTTTAAATCTATGGCCAGACGTGGCTGACGAAGAGAAAATAGCCGCATTTTTTCCCATCGATAGGGGGCTGAAAACACCCCCAATTCGGCACGCTCCTGAACATAGCTAACCATCAGCAATACATCGACCGTTCCCTTACCCAGTTGATCTAAACTACGGGCAGACGTGGGCAGACGCAAAAAGCGCGGACAGATATTCAGTTCGGCAAACACTTTGCGGGCAATTTCTACATCCAGCCCATATGCGCCGCGCTCATCAACAGCAGTAAGTGGCGGCCAATCAGCAACTACACCAATTTTCACTTCGCTGGTACATGACTGCTGCGCATGAACCTGCGACCCAAAAAACAATCCCCCCAAAACAAGAAAGCACCACACTTTGAGATACAACCTGATACCAATCACTCTCACCTGCTTAATCTCTGACCTTGGTCTTTTAGTTATAGCCATTATCGCGGCAGTTTTAAATCAAAGAGGCAAGTTTGGTCGCAAAGCGTGTTTAATGTAATATTTTTGTTATATAAAATTAACATAAACGCGTTTAAATACCGCCCAAAAATGATAATTAGAGTATTTACTTATGAGCCTATCCCGTCGCGAATTCTTTAAAACCAGTATGATGCTATCCACTGTTCCCCTCACTCTGGGATTGAGTGGCTGCACCTTTTCTCAAAGTCCGTTTAGTCACGGCGTTGCCAGTGGCGACCCGTTAGATGATCGGGTGATCTTATGGACCCGCATTACCATTCCACCTGAGGTGCAGGAGCGGGTGGATATGGCCACACTCAGTGTCAAAGTACTCTGGCAGGTCTCAAAGGATCCACAGTTTTCTGTTCTGATTACAGAGGGATATGAGATCACCGATGGGCAGCGCGATTTCACCGTTAAGGTAGACGCCACAGGGCTTGCTCCCGACACCCGCTATTATTATCGCTTTATCATCGATGAGCTGGACAAGCCCATCATCTCGCCAACAGGGCGCACCAAAACCCTGCCAGCCTACGATGTTAGCCAGGTTAAGCTGGCCATGACGTCGTGCTCGCACTTTAGCTATGGGTACTTTAATGTGTATGCCCGTATCGCGGAAATTGACGACCTGGATGCCGTGCTACACCTGGGTGACTACTTGTACGAATACGGTAATAAAGATGTCTACCGCAATCCGTTCTTGTGGAACCGTAAAGTGCAACCAGCTCACGAAATGGTGACGCTGGACGACTACCGGGTGCGCCATGCCTGTTATAAAACCGACGAAGACTTGCAAACCCTGCATCAGACCCACCCGATGATCTGTATCTGGGATGACCATGAGTTTACCAACGATACCTGGTCGGGCGGGGCAGAAAACCACAATGACGGCGAGGGTAACTGGCAAACCGTAAGGCCGCCGCAATTAAAGCCTATTATGAGTGGATGCCGATCCGTGAACCAAACGACAACAACCGGGAGCGATCTTATCGCCGCTTCCAGTTTGGATCTTTGCTGGATCTGAATATGCTCGACACCCGTTTGATCGGTCGCGATCAACAAGTTGAGATCAAAGATCCGGCGCGCCTGGATGAGTCACGCACTTTACTGGGCTACGAGCAAGAACAATGGCTGTACGATAATCTGTTTGAGGCCAAGCAAAACGGTGTGCAGTGGAAGCTACTGGGCCAGCAGGTGCAGATGATGCAAATTCAGATGCTGGGCAAACCCATCAATGGCGATGCCTGGGATGGTTACCCGGCAGCACGCCATCGCCTGCTAGATTTTATTGAACAAAACCAAATAGATAACGTTGTGTTTCTAACGGGAGATGTACACTCTTCGTGGGCCGCAAACATCTGTAAAAACCCCTATGACTGGCACGAATACAACCGCTTTACCCACGAAGGGGCCATTGCGGTAGAAATCGTCACCTCGTCGGTCACGTCACCGTCAATTCCGGTGCCAGGCTTGCAACAACTGGTAGGCGATGTTGGTAAAATTTTGATCCCGGAGAACCCTCATATTCGTTATGTCGATCTGGCCAATCGCGGTTTTGTGACCCTGGACATCACTCAGGATGAACTCAACGCCAGCTGGCACCATGTGCCATTTGTCGGCTTTAAGAATGATCAGTCGCACATTGGCAAGCGCTTTACCGTTAAGGCAGGCAAAGCAAAACTCGTTTAATAACAGAGAAAGTGGCACTAATGCATCACCGGGTCGCATTAGTGCCAATTTGCAGCCTCATCAGGCTCTGCGACCCGCTGCGTAAAAGACCAAGCGACGCATACTTCATTGTCCATCTGCTGGTATGGCAGTGTATTCAAGTAGATCCCGCATCAAGTGCGGGATGACTGGTTGTGTTTGCTAGGTTGTGCGTTACTCGCTTAATCTCGCTCGTTTGCTAAATGGCGGTTGTGTCTTAAGTAAGGCTTCATTAAACCTTTGACATATTCATATTTTCACTCAACTTTACCCATCACATCCGTCATCCCGGCTTCGCCTCCGTCACCCCAGCTTTGCCTACGTCACCCCAGCTTTGCCTACGTCACCCCAGCTTTGCCTCCGTCATCCCGGCCTCACCTTTGTCATCCCGGCCTTGAGCCGGGAACCACCGACAGCAAAACGGTGACTGACCGTAGCAAAGATCCACAGCAATAAACAAAAATTAAACTTGCTTATAATCAATAACATAGGAAAAACCTCAAACTTTTTTCAAAAAACTTCCTTGAAAAGCATTGGCCCCGGACATAGATAGATTTGTGAGGACGCCGGAAGGGTCCCAAACCAAACTAAGACTTTGTTTTAAAAGTCTTTATTTAATTAATGTTAGAGTTAAAAATCCGCTGTTTACTGGTTTATTGCAAAGAGTAAATGGCTTAATTATCGCTTTATGAGGATACGATTATGCGTACAGTAGATTTATCACCCCTTTACCGTTCATTCATCGGCTTTGATCACCTTGCATCTATGATGGATGCGGCGCAGCGTAGCAGCGAAAAACAGCCCAGCTATCCGCCTTACAACATCGAAGCCTTAGCAGAAGACAAGTACCAAATTACCATGGCGGTGGCCGGCTTTACGGAGCAGGAGTTGTCGCTTGAGTCGGAAAACAACACGCTCACCGTTAAAGGCGAAAAGCAAAACAAAGAAGACAAAACCGACCGTAAATTTATTCATCAGGGCATTGCCGAGCGTAACTTTGAGCGCAAATTCCAGCTGGGCGACCACGTCAAAGTGATTGGCGCAGAACTTGAGAATGGCCTGTTATTGATTGACCTGGAACGCGAAGTACCGGAAGCGTTAAAGCCAAGAAAGATTGAGATTGGCACCGGTAAGTTGCTAGAGAGCAAATAAAACACTTACTCCCTTTTTCCTTGTATTACATTGTTGAATTCCCACCCGCCGCCCGAAAGGGCGGCTTTTTTGTGTGATATCGTGAGCAGATTAAATAGCCACGCCCAGTGCTTCGGCCACTCGGGTCGCATGTGGGCCTAACCAGCCCAGCACCGGAGTAAAACGCTCGACCAGCTTTTCACTATGGCTGGCAAAGCTCTCGGCCTCTTTGGCTATTTTTGCCGCACGGGCCAGCGACTCCGCCACCTCAGCCTTATCGGGCTGCGCCTGTTCGATTTCTTCTTTTGCCTCCTCCAGCGCATTACTCAGTTTGCGCGGCTGCTGCGTACTAAGCTCGCTCAGCGTTGAGGTTAACTCTCTCAGCGCTTGTTGAATATCCACCGCCTGAGGCTGGGGCATGGTGATTTTAGGGGCGGCATAAACCTCATTACAGTCACCTGTGACTATCACCGAGCCATTGGCGTTGCCACCTACCTGTATTGTCCTGTCTGTCATGGGGGTTACTCCTGTTTAAATTCATTAATTTTTTCGATAATGGGGAGGACTAGTTCAACATCCGGCTCCTGATCTGCGGCCTTGCAATGGCGAAGATAATTATTCAACGTCCCTTTCATCTGCGCTTGATAAGCATCAGGCCATTTTACAAAATAGGGTGATAAAAGCTCCAAAGCCTCTTGCGAACTAGCCACCGCAGCTTCATGCTGACCCAGCTCATTTTGACATCCAGCCAGACTACCCAGTGAGCCAGCCAGATCAGATAAAAAGGCATCGGGGTAGGCCTGCGCCAACTCTTTGTAGAAATCAACAGCTTCCAGTGCGGATGCATAGGCGGCTTCGTGGAGCCCCTGCTCTCGTTGATAGATCGCGAGATTATTTAGCGAGCCAGCCAAGTCGGGTAAAAAAGCATCGGGGCAAGCCTGCGCCAGTTTTCTACTTAACTCAACGGATTCCAATGTGTTAGTCAGAGCGGCTGCGCACTGACCCTGCTCGAATTGAAAAGTCGCTAAATTATTCAGTGCACTTGCCAGGTCAGATAAAAAAGCATCTGGGCTCGCCTGTGCGAGCGCTCTTCGCAGCTCAACGGCCTCCTGAGCAGTCGACAGGGCGGCTTCAAGCTGACCTAAATCACTTTGAAAGCTAGCTAGATTAATCAATGAAACAGCCAGGCCAGGTAAAAAAGCTTCAGGGCGGACCTGAGCCAACTTACTTGTTAGCTCAACGGTTTCAAGTGCGGTGGTCAGGGCAGCTACGCGCTGACCCAAATCACTTTGACAAGCGGCCAGATTAATTAATGACTCAGCTAGGTCAGGTAAAAAAGAATCGGGATGAGACTGAGCCATCGCTCTTCGAAGTTCAACAGCTTTCAGAACGGTGGTCAAAGCGGTTTCACGCTGCCCCAAATCGCTTTGTCGGTTAGCAAGATTATTCAATGACATAGCCAAGTCAGATAAAAAGTCCTCGGGTCGGGTCTGAGCCAATGTTCCGTAGTGCTCAACGGCTTTCAGAGCGGTAGCCAAAGCAGCTTCACGATGCCCCAAATCGCTTTGTCGGTTAGCAAGGTTATTCAATGACATAGCCAAGTCAGATAAAAAGTCCTCGGGTCGGGCCTGAGCCAATGTTCCGTAGTGTTCAACGGCTTCCAGTGCGGATGTATGGGCTTCTTTGAGCTGGCCAAGCTTGCTTTGTATGTTAGTAAGGTTGCTCAATGAGTCCGCCAAAGCGGGTAAAAAATCATCGGGATGGGCCTGTGCGAGTGCTCTTTTTAGTTCAACGGCTTCCAGTGCGGATGTATGAGCGGCTTTGTGCTGGCCCAACTCGATTTGACAAATAGCCAAATTATTCAGTGATATGGCTAAACGCGCTAAATCAGCTACACTAAGCTGAACAGTCTGCGTCTGGCTTTGCTGATATAAGATGGTGGCCAATTTGCAGGCTACTTCAGCCAGCGCAACAGAGCTAAGTGGCATAGCGTTGTTAAGTAATTCTATCAGCTCCCGATTGTGTTGGTTGTTCTCAACCAGCTGCTCAGCCCACTGTAACAACTGAGCCTGCTGAGCGGTTGGCTGGCTGACCGGACAAGCAAAGTCTTGTAACAGGCGAACCAGTGCGGCGGCAGCCAGTTCCTGACCGTATTCAAGGGTACGAGCCAGGATGTCGGGCGCTTTTAGGCTTCGCTCCCTGTCACTTTGCAGTAGCTGTATACACATAGACTCGGCGATCAGATCGGGCTGAGTGGTCGACAGTCTGGCTGTTTCACCTCCATCTTCCGCTGGCGGAAACGCCTGCTGCAATGCCTGTAACTCTTTATCCAGGCCTGGACTGCGCCAGCCCATGGCAATTAGCTCAGTGCTGAGCGTCTGGCGCATATCGGTAATATGGAGCCCGCCACACAGCAAATGAAAGCACAGGCAGTGGGCCAGCTTAGTGGCATCGCCCCCTTCGCCCAAACACTTGTAAAAGCGGTCTATTTCTCGCTGCGCCAGTTTTTCAGCTGCGGCCAGATAATGTAATGATAAGGCCGCGCGCGGCGACATGTCCCGGCACAGAATACCGGCCATAACCAGCGCCAGTGGATTACCAAACTGCGGGTCGGCCAGCGCAGTATCAAAGTCGGGTTGTTCACCTGGCTCGGGGATTGTACGTGCTTGAGGGTATGGCACCAGCGCTTGCGCCGCATTCAGTGCAGCACGCAATACTGCTCGCCGTATTGTGATATCACTCAGCCCGGTCAGTGCATAGGGCTCAAACTGAGTAAACAGGTCAAGCCGCGCCTGGTCGCTGCCTAACGCTGAACCTGTTAGCGTGTGCCACCAGCCAGCCTCTTTGCTGGCTTCGCGCTCCAGCAGCAAGATACGCACCCGGATGCCGTCGGCCAGGTCGTCAAGCTGAGACAGGGCATCCAGCCATTGCGCCAGTGCTTGCGCATTAGCCCCGGCATAATCAACCACCAGCAATAAAGAATGGGACCAGTTAGCCTGGGCAAAATTAAAGGCACGTGCCAGCTCTGCCAGGTCGTCGCTACGTACAAAGCCAGCCGCCCAGCCCGTTTGCAGCTCTGCCTGCTCTGCCTGCTCGCACAGCTCAATGGCCAGGCGCGTTTTGCCACTGCCTGCAGAGGCGGTGATGGCAAAGACGGAAATATCCGTGTCATCACTTAGCCATTCATTGAGTATCGTCAGCTCGGGCTCCCGGCCCTGTAAGCTCAATGCTTTGTTGTGCGCGCTGAGAATGTCCAGCACATTCGGTGGGGTTTGCGGACCTCGACGACGCCGGGCAGGGGCATGATGGCGCACCAGCGGAATGCGAAATTGCGCCACGCCTCCCACCTGATTATGATCGCCGGTAATAATAATGCTCTGATTGGCACTGCCCTGCACTGACACGCTGCGCTCGGCCATATCCATTCTCCCTGGTTAATGCTTACTTTTTCATCCTATTTCAGCAGTGCAGCTCAGGCAAGGGTTAAATTTTTACCCAACGCTGTAAGTTCGTGTAACTGGCGAACCGTGTATTGTGTTCCATACTTGCTCTCGGAAACCACAATCCGGGAGGATAATTATGCTGGACTCAACCCCACAAACCACCAAACAAGACACCACCTTTGTGCAAAGCTATGGCATACACACGGGCTTTGTACCACGCTCTCAACTGATAAAGAAAAACTGGATGCTGGCAAGCGATGACTATGCCAAGTTGCAGGGACACTGGCACGATAACGCGCTCACCGCCATTTATGGCAACTATTTTGTGGTAGAAAAAATTAACGGCGTTGAGGTCAGCGATGCCCAGGCACTGGCCACCCTTGAAGAGTTGAGCCGGGTAACGCTGGCGCAGCAATTTGGCCCGCAGTACAGTAATAATATCAGCTTTTTTGCCTCCGACCGCAGTGTCGGCTGGGAATATCCTATACTGACCCCAGCGCAGGCCAAGGAGATCAGCACCAGTCTGGATGTGATAGCCTACAACAAGGTACTGCGCTATGCGTTTGCCTCGGCTTATGCGTACAGTCTGGAACCCGGTGGCACCTTTGCTTACAATGATGAACCGCTTTACCAGAAGTTAATGCTTACCAACGGTAAACTCGAGATCATAGATACATTACTGAATGTAGACGGTGTCTATGCCTTTGCCGTTAAAGTGCCCGCCATCGCCTCTGAAGGTCTGGAAGAAGAAGTGATCATTGCCTACAAGGGCACCAACCCCTTTAATACCGGCGACCTGTACGAAGACTTTAAACTGTTTTTTGCCAACCTGGCCGAAACCGACATCGCCTGGCAGCGCACCGCCTTCGAATTTTGCCAGCGCATTTTGGAGCAGTATCCTGCTAATCAGGCATCTATTGCACCCGGCTATCAGGTACCCGAAGCGTCAACCAGACACAATGTAGTTTTAACCGGCCACAGCCTGGGCGGTTATACGGCAGTCGACTCTGGCGTGCGTACTGGCATTCAGACCCGGGTTTTTGCCTCACCCGGCACTAAGATCATCGACACTTACGCCCGTTATTTCGCCAACACCATGCGGCTGCGTAATGTGATCAACTTCCGCACCGACTATGATCCTATTTCGTCCTCAGCGCTGCGCCACGATGAAAACGAAGTCGAATTCCCGGCTTTCCCGGGCAACAACCTGTTTGTGAATCATTCGCTGGAAAATATGATCAAAGAGCGCCTGATCCCGCTCTATCACAACTGGCAAGATCCAACAGCCCGCCCAAGCCAGCTGTTCATCACCCCGGACGCCAGCACAGGCGCAGGCCTAAAATCCCGCACAAATGTTTGGGGGCCAAGCCACGACCGGTGATTAATTATCACCGCAGCGTGGCTTGGCGCGAGCCCTGGATGGACGACGAAAGACCGACGATTAAGTATCGTCGCAGCTTGAGGAGATGAGCGCATGGATGCGCGATGGACGTAACTACAGGGACGTACTTTACTCATAACCTACCCCTGTTTGAGCGATTAAGTATCGCCTTTTGTCAGTGGACGCGAGCCCTGGGCGGGCGACGAAAGACCGACGATTAAGTATCGTCGCAGCTTGAGGAGATGAGCGCATGGATGCGCGATGGACGCAACTACAGGGACGTACTTTACTCATAACCTACCCTAAACCGATGATTAAGTATCGTCGCACTTGAGGAGATGAGCGCATGGATGCGCGATGGACGCAACTACAGGGACGTACTTTACTCATAACCTACCCTAAACCGACGATTAAGTATCGTCGCAGGCTCGGCGCCCCCGCATGAGAATAATACCGAGTAGCCTTTAAGAAGTTCCCGCATCAAGTGCGGGATGACTGGTTGTGTTTGCTAGTTTGTGCATTACTTGCTTAATCCCGCTCGTTTGCTAAATGGCAACTATGTCTTTAGTTAGACTTTATTAAACCTTTGGCACATTCATATTTGCACTCAACTTTACCCACACATCCGTCATCCCGGCCTTGAGCCGGGAACCACCGACAGCAAAACGGTGGCTGACCTGAGCAAAAATCCAAAGCAAACAACCAAAAACAAAACCAATTAAAATCAAATAGATATAAGAAACCTCAAACTTTTTTCAAAAAACTTGCTTGAAAAGCGTTTGCCCCGGCCATAGATAGATTTGTGAGGACGCCGGAAGGGTCCCAAACCAAACTAAGACTTTGTTTTAAAAGTCTTTATTTAATTAATGTTAGAGTTAAAAATCCGCTGTTTACTGGTTTATTGCAAAGAGTAAATGGCTTAATTATCGCTTTATGAGGATACGATTATGCGTACAGTAGATTTATCACCCCTTTACCGTTCATTCATCGGCTTTGATCACCTTGCATCTATGATGGATGCGGCGCAGCGTAGCAGCGAAAAACAGCCCAGCTATCCGCCTTACAACATCGAAGCCTTAGCAGAAGACAAGTACCAAATTACCATGGCGGTGGCCGGCTTTACGGAGCAGGAGTTGTCGCTTGAGTCGGAAAATAACACGCTGACCGTCAAAGGCGAGAGGCAAAACAAAGAAGACAAAGCCGACCGTAAGTTTATTCACCAGGGCATTGCCGAGCGCAACTTTGAGCGCAAATTCCAGCTGGGCGACCACGTAAAAGTGATTGGCGCAGAGCTTGAGAACGGCTTGTTATTGATTGACCTGGAGCGCGAAGTACCGGAAGCGTTAAAGCCAAGAAAGATTGAGATTGGCACTGGTAAGTTGTTAGAGAGCAAATAAAACACGCACTCCCTTTTCCTTGTATTACATTGTTGATTTCCCACCAGCCGCCCGAAAGGGCGGCTTTTTTGTGTCTGCTAATAATGGCACAGCACCGCGTTTGTATCTGGAGCTACACAGAGACGATCATCTGGCGCCGATTGAGTACGTGACGCTTGGCCCCAAAGCGCCGAACAAAGAGATGATGGCACCGTACTGGCGTCACCAGTTAGCCAGTAAGTTTTCCGAACAATTACAAAATCGAAATCCTCTGGATATTCGCCCCTCGCGCTGCGCTTATAAGTAGTGCGAGGCATCTTCGGTCGTTGTAGTCGGGCGTTTGGCGCGTTCGACCACCAGCAGGCCACAAGCGACGGCGGCCGGTAGCCACATGGCCAGCCGGGCTCTGAGTAGCGCGGGTTCCATGCCCTGACGGCGGGCGCTGTGTATTAGTGCCTGTTCAAACGACATAGCCTGACCACAGTGGCTGAGTAAATCCGCCTGCCAGTGGGTAAGCGGCTGGGTGATCAGCCGGTAGTTTTGCCGGGTCAGGGCGATATAACGGGTTTCTCTGGCCGGCAGGGCGTAGGGCTGATTATTTTCCTGCTGAGGGCTTTCTAACTGTTCAACCATGGGCAGCAGATCATAATCACTGACCAGTAAACGCAGGCATGGTGGCACGACTAGATTGAGCGACGCGCTGCCGCCCAGCAGTTCAAATTCGTTCAGTACCAGCTCGGCTGGGGGCGTGTTTTCCAGTCCTTCGGCCAGCAGTACCTCGGCTTTGGCACGCTCAAACCGGGCCAGCTCCACGGGCACATCGAACATAGCGCGCTGTTTGTCATCGAATTCCCCCTGCGGCCGGGTATTAGCCAGAAAGCTGACAAACGACTTGCCCAGCGTATGCAAAGTGAATGACCGCGACGGTAAGGTCACGATATATGCCTTGGCAAACACCTCAAAGACGTCATCGCCCATAAAAGCGCAGAGCAGGGCAAATTCCCCTTTCAGGCACTCTACCAGTCGCATAACGTAGCCAGCGGCATAGATATCCACCCGACGCTCGGCAGGCAACTGTGGGGTCGATTTAACACACTGTTCAAGTGTCAGGCCATCACGCAGGCCCGCCGTGTGCAACTTTTCTGGCAAGTCGCCACGAGAAATTAAAACGTGAGACAACCAGTTTTGCAATTGGCTGAGTTGTGGGGTTGAGTACGTCATTTTGCTACCGGTTTTAAGCTGTGAGCCAGGTCTGTATTTTGATGCATTTCCCGTACCACGGGCGTTGAGAATTTCGCCATATCGCTCTGGTGCACGGCCTGCGCGGGCATCTCGCCCTTGAGTACCAGCTTTGCCTTATTCAGCTCCGCCACCAGAGTGTCAAATGGCGGAATATTGGCGTCCCATTCAAGTAAGGTCGACACACCGCCGGTCAGCTGTTGCGCCAGCGCATAAAGCGCCCAGACTTGCTGCGGTACTGGCTGGTCGTGGGTGTCAATCAGGCAGTCGCCGCAATCGCTTGGGCCCGCTAGATGGATCTGCACGATCTGCTGGTGGGGCAGGGCACGAATATACGCCTGTGGGTCAAAGCCATGGTTAAAGGCACTGACAAACACATTATTGACGTCGAGCAAAATACCACAGCCGGTGGCATTCACCAGCTCGGTAAAGAAAGCCGGTTCACTCAGGCTGGAATGACTATACTCCAGGTAGGTAGACGGGTTTTCCAGCACAATCGGGCGCTCCAGCACTTCCTGCACTTGCTTAACCCGGCGGATAACATGATGGAGACTTTCGTCCGTCAGCGGCATGGGCAAGAGGTCGTGACTGTTTACCCCGGCCACCCCTGTCCAGCACAGATGGTCCGACACCCACGCAGGCTGCACAAAATCGCTCAGTGCTTTGAGCTTATTCAGATAGGTAAAATCAAGCGGATCTGTGCTGCCAATGTTCATTGATACGCCATGCATCACCATAGGGTAGTGTGCTCTGAGTGTTTCCAGCACGTGGCGTCCATAGCCAAAGTTGTCTATGTAGTTTTCGCTGATGATCTCAAACCAGTCCACCGGCTTTTTTGCCGTATCATGGTCAATGCTCATCAGCTCAGGGTAATGCTGGCTGCGCAAGCCAACCCCAAATCCAAGATTCCCGGTATGAGAAAAAGAGGCTGCGGCATCACGCCGCGCCTCCTCAGTGTGGTTATCTGACATGGCGCTTCCTTATGTTGAAGGCGGCAGAGCCAGACGAATGTCATCCACTTCTGGTGGCGCAGGGATTTCACCGGTCTGCTTATTAACCAGATTGTTGGCATTACAATATGCCTGCCAGGCAATCTTGTATACCGCATCACCCTCTTTGTAGGGCATTGGCATGGTCTTATCAGATGAGTCGCAATCCAGCTGTGGATCACCGCCATCAGGCGTAACGTAGCTAATCGGTGTGAAGTTGTTGTCTTCATCAAAACTAAACAACTGCATTTTATAGCCATCACTGTCATCGGCTGGCAGGGATGGGAATAACTGCGACGCCGAAATAGGCACAGCGCACCCACCCAGGTTATTACACTTGTTGTCGGCCGGGGCACTCTTAATGCCTTTAGCGCCACTGGCACCACAGCTGCCTCCCGGTGTCGTGCTGTGTACAAAGCCACAGCCACCCTGGGCTTTACAATCGTTTGAGCCTTTACAGCTATGGAACACCTGGGCTGGTGGTAGTCCTGCATCCTCCGATCTATAACTCATACCCTGGCAGGCATGATACAAGACGCCTTCTTCCTGCGGTGCAATGCCAGTCACCAGATCCGGTGCCATCCCGGTCGTGGCCCAGCAAATTGAGACACGGTCACCAGAGCCACCCATTGCAGGCCCGGGGAACTCATCGGTTTTCCCTGACCAGTAGCGGTCCAGCGCGGTTGTCAGGCCTTTAATGGTTCCGACTGCCGACTGGCTGAACAGTAGGTGGGTTTCCACCTTGCTTTTTTCTGTACGGCTCAAGTTGTTTAGTGCAGCAACGATCTCATCAACCCCAGGTAAGTCTGGGTGCTGCTCTTTTGCTTTATCACAGGTACCCGGGTTCAGCATTTCCCTGTTCCAACGCTTACCTTCGGCATGCCAGTCTTTCCAGGTTAGATATCTCTCTTCTTCTGAGTAGCTGGGATCACTGTATTTGACGATCAATTCCAGTGTTTGCTTAAAGATCAGGAAATGATCTTTGCGCTTATTCATGATCCGTGCACACGCCGATCCCGAGATAGGTGTACCCGGATAATCCGCTTTTAGTGCGTTCTCATCGGGCTGATACTTCTCTTGCACGGTATGCGTATCTTCAGTCTTTTGCGCAAACAAACTGCTCAGGGCTTTTTGTGCCCAGGCTTCATGGCTCCATTGCTGGCAGATTGTTTCAACTACGCCCTGACCTTCGCCCTGATCGGTAATGGCGTTGATGTTGTTGATAAGTTTAACTTTGAGCTCATCGTGGCGAGTATCATCCAGTTCTGGCGAATTCAAAGACCCGTCAACGCCAGGAAATTGTGCCTGGTACGCGTCATCGCCAGGACGTACGTTAAAGTAGTCTCTTTGCACCGGTGTTGACCCTAACAGCGCATCGAGCAAAGACGTGCCATCGTCATACTGGATTTGCAGGTAGTTCCAGTAACACAGGTACATATGGCCGATTGAGCCAAACAGCGGCAGGTTGGTTTCAGTGTAACTGGGTTGCCACCAATCAAACGGGGCATTTTCAAAGTACTTAGGACGGCCATCTGCTCCGGGTTTGAGGTACTGAGGTGCAATAATTTTTTGCGCGTCTTCTTCGGTTTCTTCAATCAATAAAAACAGCAGCGCCTGCTCTTTGTTAAGCTCCGTCGCATTTACCCTGAGGTCCTGCAAACTTTCACCTTTAAAGTGGGCTTTAAAGTAATCCCTGACTTCAGGGCTCAGCTTATTCAGATCGCTGTCGCAGTCTTTAAAATCGAGAATGTGCGGGATCATGGTCTGATTGTTGTAACACTGCCAGCCATATTTCTTATCGATCAGTGCCTCACTGGTAAAGGTCGGCGTAAGTCCGATCTTGCTGGCCATGTTAGAAGCCAGTTGCAGGTGCAGCATTTCTTCAACAAACACGCTGTATACACCATTGAATACTTGCTCGTTGACTGTTAAGACATCCGTCGGTGTCGGCTTCACTACGGCGTCATATTCATCGAATCGTCCCTTTGGCACCGTACCAGCGGTTGCTGCCAAACCAGGCCACCAACGTCCCGGGTATAACCCGGAGTTGTCACCAATCTGGTGCATCCCATAAATGGAGTATAGGCCGGTCATATACAGTGGAATGGTAAATAGCTCAACGTTGATAGCCGCCTGCGCGATGGCTTTCACACACGAGATATCAGCAGCCTTGTAATCGCTGCTGCGCGCTTTTATCTCCTGCTCTTGTTGCTTTGAAATTCTGAGTTCGGGCTTAATGATTTCTTTCAACCCGGTCAATACGTCTTTGTTAATTGGTTCGTTCATGAACTTGCTCCTTCGTGACGGTTTGACTACTGCCCGTTCGTTTCTTCAAGGCGGTAGTGCTCATAAAAGGTAGTTCACAACAAAAGAAATTCCTATTACACCCTATTACTCAATGAGCCGAGTGTGCAAAAGAATAAGGATAATCAACGGCGCCGTTCAATCTCACAGAGATCAGAGGCCTGATTGTCGCAGTATTGTAACTGTTTGACTTGAGATGTAGCGCTATCGGCACTCAGCTTTGCTTCGGCATCAATATCAATACCGTTCGCCAGACAGGCTTCTTTGTAGGCTTGATGTTGTTGGGCTTTTACAACCCCATTGGACAAGGCCAGTGCCAGGCCACCAACAAGCTCGAGTTCATGAAACACCAGGTTACTGGCAGCGCGAGGCGCCATTTCTATACTGGTCGATTCTTTGTACACGCCGCAGTATTCATCAAAACTGACTTCGGTGTGCGGCACAAAAACACACCCCGACAACAGCAAGGTGCAGCTCCCATACAATGTATATTTCCCTGACAACATAGTCATTATTATCCATATTTATTACTTTAGATAAGGGTATGCAGGGCGCTTAAAGAATACAACGGGATACTACATAAAACTGACGTAAAGTTACAAACGCTGACATTTTTTAGGGGCAACAGAGCGTAAAGCCCCTTTACACTCTGTTGCCCAGGCTAATCAGAGAAACTACAGACCAAGGCCCTTATACTGACGTCGATACGCATGCAGCAAAGGTTCAGTGTAGCCATTTGGCTGTGCTTTACCTTGCAGCACCAACGCCAGAGCCGCCGCAAAGGCCAAGTTGTCTTCGATGTTTTCGCCGCTCATTGGCTGGTATTGCGCATCATGGCGATTTTGCTCATCGACGATTTTCGCCATACGAACAAAAGTACGCTTAACCTGATCCTCAGTGCAAATACCATGGTGCAACCAGTTAGCAATGTGTTGGCTGGAGATACGCAACGTTGCTCTGTCTTCCATCAGGCCAACATGGTTGATGTCGGGTACTTTTGAGCAACCAATGCCCTGATCTATCCAGCGCACTACATAGCCCAGAATCCCCTGGGCATTATTGTCCAGCTCGGTTTGAATTTCATCATTGCTTAACTGACGTGCGCCCAGTAACGGCGGTGTCAGCAGGTCGTCCAGGCTTGCCATCTGCCGCTGAGCAATTTGCTGCTGTAATGTCGCCACTTCAACTTCGTGATAATGCATGGCATGCAAAGTGGCCGCGGTAGGAGAGGGTACCCAGGCGGTATTGGCACCCGACTTAGGATGAGCCAGCTTTTGTTCCATCATCAGCGCCATTTTGTCAGGCATCGGCCACATGCCTTTACCTATCTGCGCCTTACCCGCAAAGCCCGAAGCCAGACCTGTGTCTACGTTACGATCTTCATACGCCGCTATCCAGGGCTGTGCTTTTATCTCACCTTTGGGTAACACCGGGCCTGCCAGCATGGATGTGTGGATCTCGTCACCGGTTCTGTCCAGGAATCCGGTATTGATGAACACCACGCGGGCGTGAGCCGCATTAATACAGGCCTGTAAGTTCACAGATGTACGACGCTCTTCATCCATAATCCCCATTTTTAGCGTGTTTTCAGGTAATTTCAGTAGCTGCTCTACCGCACTAAACAACTCGCCGGTAAAGGCCACTTCTTCCGGACCATGCATTTTGGGTTTAACGATATTCACACTCTGCGCCGTGGAGTTTTTAAGCGCCCCATCCCCATACAGATCGTGAAGCGCGGCGGTTGCGGTGATCACCGCATCGACTATCCCCTCGAATACCTCCTCGCCATGTTCATCCAAAATGGCGGGTGTGGTCATCAGGTGGCCAACATTACGCACAAACATCATAGCTCGGCCTTTAAGGCTAAGCGTCTGGCCATCAGGTGTCAGGTAAGTTTTGTCGGCATTCAGTGAACGGGTTACTGTTTTACCGGCTTTTTCAAACTGCTCTTTGAGTGTGCCCTGCATCAGGCCCAGCCAGTTGCGGTAAACCTGTACTTTATCTTCGGCATCCACAGCTGCAACCGAGTCTTCACAATCCATGATGGTGGTCAGCGCGGATTCCAGGATCACGTCTTTGATCCCTGCCTTGTCTGCCTGGCCGATCGGATCCTGGGGATCGATCAGGATCTCAAAATGCAGATCATGGTGTTTAAACAGTAACGCCGACGGGCTCTGTGGCTGTCCGTTATATCCGACAAACTGCGCAGGATCCGCCAGTTTAACCTGGCTTGAGTCGTTAAGCGTGATGATCAGTTCACCCTGAACCACCGCATAGTTGGTGCTTTCGATATGAGAGCCATGTGCCAGCGGCAAAATACGGTCCAGTAGCTGGCGCGCATAGGCCATCACTTTAAAGCCCCGCACCGGATTATAACCGCCACTCGCGCGCTCTGCACCGTCTTCCTCTGGCAACACGTCGGTGCCATAAAGTGCATCATAGAGCGAGCCCCAGCGCGCATTGGCTGCGTTTAGCGCAAAGCGCGCATTACTAACCGGCACCACTAACTGTGGACCCGCAATACGGGCTATTTCAGGCTCAACCTGCTCGGTGGTGATAGGCTGCGCAGCAACATCAGGCACCAGATAACCTATTTCGGTTAAAAATGTCCGATACTTTTCAGCATCCCAGCTCGGATTCGCTAAGTGGTAGTCATCAATTTGTTTTTGTAGTAGATCGCGCTTGGCAAGCAGCGCTCGGTTTTTGGGAGTGAGAGTGTTGATAATATTCGAAAAACCAGACCAGAAGTCGTCTGCGTTAATTTGGGTACCAGGTAGCAGCTCCTGATCGACAAAGTCAAACAGGCGGGTATCGATACGCAATCCGGCCTGTAAAATATGAGAACTCATGTGAGTGATCCTTGATCGGGTTTGAACGGGTCACTTTAAAATAAGCCAATTTCAGTAAAAACAAACCCTTTATCCCATTCACAGTAAATATACTGACAATAACAACTATAAATTTAAAAAATTCAACTGGTCGGTCTAGTGTTTATTTAAACGCCAGCAAGCACTCTCACATTCGCAACCTGGCGGACAACATAAACCAGTTAGCTTAAACCCGTTCGAAGGAATTTTGTTATGAGCAGTTATACCTCTCAAATTGATCGTTTTTCTACATTGTGCCAGTCTCAGGGCGATACATGGCAAGGTATCAACCCCGAATTTGCAACCAGAATGCATTTACAAAACCGCTTTAAAACGGGTCTGGATATCGCCAAATACACCGCGAAAGTAATGCGTGAAGATATGGCTGCATATGATGCCGACAGCAGCCAGTATACGCAGTCACTGGGTTGCTGGCATGGTTTCACGGCTCAGCAAATGATGATGGCCATTAAGCGCCATAATAAGACCACAAAGCGCTCTTACGTATACCTGAGCGGCTGGATGGTTGCGGCACTTCGCTCTGAATTTGGTCCGCTGCCAGATCAGAGCATGCATGAAAAAACGGCCGTACCTAAGCTGATTGAAGAGATCTACACCTTCCTAAAACAAGCAGATGCACGTGAGCTCGACCACCTTTACAAAGCGCTGGATGAGGCCAAAGCACAGGGCGGTGACGTACAGGCAATCACAGCACAGATAGATAACTTCGAAACTCACGTGGTACCCATCATTGCCGACATCGATGCCGGTTTTGGTAACGAAGAAGCCACCTACCTGCTGGCAAAACAAATGATTGAAGCGGGTGCCTGTGCCATTCAAATTGAGAACCAGGTGTCGGATGCTAAGCAGTGTGGTCACCAGGCCGGTAAAGTGACGGTGCCTCATGAAGACTTTTTAGCCAAAATCAATGCGGTGCGTTACGCATTCCTGGAACTTGGCGTAGAAGATGGCATTATTGTCGCCCGTACTGACTCGCTGGGTGCCAGTCTGACTCAAAAAATCCCGGTTTCTAAAACACCCGGCGATTTGGCCAGCCAATACAATGCGTTCCTCGACACCACCGTTATCTCTGGCGCTGCGGATCTGAACGAAGGTGACATGGTCATTAAACAAAATGGTGAGCTGTGTAAGCCTGTGCGCCTTGATAATGGCCTGTATCAGTTCAGAGAAGGCACTGAAAAAGACCGTGTGGTACTCGATTGTGTCACCAGCTTGCAATCGGGCGCCGATCTGCTGTGGATTGAAACTGAAAAGCCCAATGTAGAGCAAATCGCGGAGCTGGTAAACCGAGTACGTGAGCAAGTGCCCAACGCCAAGCTGGTGTATAACAACTCACCATCATTCAACTGGACGTTGAAGTTCCGTGAGCAGGTTTACGCAGAATGGCAGGCACAAGGTAAAGATCTATCGGCGTACCCGGATCCAACTCAAGATCCTAAAGCGCTAATGTCTCCAGAACTAGATCAATCGGAACTGGCAGCTGAAGCCGATGCTAAAGTGCGTACCTTCCAGCGTGACGGTGCAGCTCAGGCGGGTATTTTCCATCACCTGATCACTTTACCGACCTATCACACAGCCGCACTGAGCACAGATATTCTGGCTGAGGGGTACTTTGGTGACCTGGGTATGCTTGCATACGTACGTGATGTTCAGAGACAAGAAATTCGCCGTGAGCAGGCTTCTGTAAAACATCAGGACCTGGCAGGGTCAAACATTGGTGATACACACAAAGAGTATTTTAGTGGTGAGAACGCGCTGAAAGCAGGTGGTGAAGCCAACACTATGAACCAGTTTTAATTGTCATATGATTCCTTAATCAAGCAAGGGCCTGCGGGCCCTTTTTAGATCAGTTTTTTACTACCTTTCACTCCGGTATTTTTCCCTGTCTGTACAACGACTCAATCAAACACCCGTTGTCGTTTCTTGTGACCCTTTATATATCGCCAGATAAATCCTGGATCAGAATTTTACTCGCTAGAAGTCAATCGTCCGAAGTAATGGATCAAGATTTTATTAGCTGAGGGGCTCTGTTTGCCTGCCAGGGTCGTAAGTAGAAAAATTGGGGAAAGTTAGGGTTTTTTAGTTCAAAAATAGAAAAAAGCCATCGATTTTCAGCTGAAAAATTCGACTCGTTGCAATAATAAATACGGCTCAGGCCACATTTTTACTAACTCAGGTATCCATAAATCAAATTTTTACTAAGTCCGAAAGCGGATAGAACAAAATTTTACTAACTAGATGGCCATCAAATCATTATTTTACCAACTCAGCGCTCTGTAAACCCCTTTACAGCTCCATAATTGCACCACAATTATTGCATACTCTGAAAAAAGTCTGATGTGCCACGAAAAAATTATGAAAAAAATACTGCTTCCATCTGCTTTTGCGTTACTCAGTATAGTCACTGTTAATGTGCAGGCAACTGGCTCGACTTTAACATTACAGGAAATAAAAAAGCTCGAGTTGTCGGGCAACTACGAGCAGGCACTCAGTAGCCTGACCCCATTTTACGTCCATGGTGACCTGAAAAAGCAACTAGCAGCACGCTTTGTTGAAGCACAAATCTATCGCAAGCAGGGCAATCATCAGCAAGCCATTGATGCGTTAGACAGATTACCCAGTCAATTTCAGCTGGATATCGACAACCAGTACCGGCTTTATAAAGAACTGGGGATTAATTACCGACGTATGGGCAAGCTGGATGACGCTGAAAGTAACTACAGGCAAGCTTTAGAAAAAGCTAAAGAGCTGAATAATAGTGACTTTATTGGTCAAAGTTATTCTAATCTTGGCACCTTGTATGACAACAAGAATGAAATGGCAATGGCGATGCAGTTTCAGCTTAAAGCCAGAGATGCACTTAAAGGCAGTCAGCTTCACGGGGTGGTCGCAAACAATTTTTATAATCTGGGTGATATGGCCATGCGCTTTAACGACCTGGAGCAGGCCGAGTTCTTTTTTACCAAAGCCCTGGTAGCAGACAAGAAATCGGGTGAGCTAAGCAATATTGCCGGCACAGCACTGAGACTGGCTCAAGTCACATTTAAACGCAAAAACTACTTACTGGCTGTAGAAAAAACCACAGAGGCCATTGAACTGTTGGAGCAAATTCCGGCCAATGTCAGCCTGGCGCGTGCCCATAAGCTGATCAGCCAGGCCTATCTCAAGCTGGAAAAAGGAGCCAAGGCCGAAGAGCACGCCAGGTTGTCGATGCACTACGCAGCTCAAAGTGATAACCTGATACAGCGCTTTTATGCCCACGTCATTATGGCACGTGCCTATCTATATCAACATAAACCAGAACTGGCACAGCCCCACTACGAGTGGCTGACACGCTTTATGGCAGAAGAAGATGAGAACTCTCACATGTCTCAGGTTTATTATAACCTCAAAGCCAAATATGACTTTCAACAAGGTAACCACCAGGAAGCCTATGAAGCACTCAGTCAGGCCAATACGTTTTTTGCTCAAAATATAGAAAAAGCCAACTCAGAGCAGGCACTGACTCATAAACGCACCATAGACACGGTTATGCAACAACAACGACTGGATGACTCAGAACATCATCGTAAGCTAACAGAAAGCCAGTTGCGTAATGCCCAGTTGATGCAACGCATGTGGTTGTTTGTCGCCCTGACTTGCCTGTTACTGGGTATCTTAATCACCTATATTTTGTTCAGTAAAAACCGAACAGCTCGCCTCAAAGCCAACCTTTATCAGCAAAACCTCAAACAAAAAGATCAAATGCTGGCAGATATTTCTCATGAACTGAGAACGCCGCTGAGCGTGCTCAAGCTGCACATTGAGGCGCTGGAATATAACCTGCTGGAAGACGACACCCTGGCATACAGTAAGATCAATGAAAAAATATCCCAACTCAATCATCTGATCTCGGACGTTTATCAACTATCGCAGGCAGATAATCAAGCGATGGTAGTCAATAATCAACCCTACTGTACCCGTACACTCGCAGACAGTTATTGCTACGACATCAAGCGGATGGTGCAAAGTAATGATCTGCACTTTAGTGCTGATGTTTCTATACCAACCAATGCCAGTGTGTTGATAGATAAACCTAAACTAGACAGGGTAATAGATAATCTGGCGAAAAACGCCTGTCTGTACACTGATAAACCGGGACAAGTGCGTCTTAAAATACGGCAAAACTGTGAAGGGCTTATCATTCAGCTGGAGGACTCATCACCTGGCGTATCTGACAATGAAAAACCGCGCTTATTTGAACGTTTGTACCGGGTAGAAAGCTCACGCAGTCGTGCAACCGGAGGTTCAGGCCTGGGTTTATCCTTATGTAAAAGCTTGGTGGAATCCATGTCAGGAGAGATTGAATTAAGAGATAGCAGGCTAGGGGGGCTTTCTGTCCGGGTGACATTATATGCCGCTTCAGCCACACCCAAAGTTAAAATGCCTCAAACCGAGGCACAGATTTAGACTCAAAATGCCTGACATAAAGTCAGGCATTTTTTTAGCTTTTTATTTAATCATAACCATCGTTTCTAAAACGCATCGTGCACAATTAACACATCGCTTGATGCTAAAGCCGGTTATATCAGGCCCCTTTATATTAACATCTGTAGCGCAGCTAAACCCAACCCACTCTTCACAGATCCGACCTCAGTAAAAATTACTCTATAACTGCTCCGATCAGGTGTGACGGGTGTTCTCCTCCATTTTCTTTCCACAATGATTGGTTTTAATAAGCAATATACACGGGAGGAATGGTCTATGACACAGCGAACTATGAAACACAATGAATGGGTAAAAATTGTTGAATCCAGACATCGTCAGAAAAAGCAAAATACGACAGTAAAAACCACATTACCAATCTGGTCTATGTTGTTAGGCGGCTTTATCATACTTTCAGCTGCATGGACCTACTTTGTTGATAGCTCATCTGAAGACGTTCAGGTTGCAGCGATTGATTCTAGCGCTCAAAAACGCATTACACGCTACTTTTCTAAGCAGTTCATGATGGGCAGCTGGAAGTTTAATAATATTGATTTTAAAAGCGGCGAGCTCAATGTGTTTATTCAGATCCCGACTAAATTGGCAATGTCTGAAAGCGAAGTGAAAGAGTATATTCGTAACTCACTGTGTCCATCAGCCAGCAGCCGTGTTTGGCAGGATGTACAAAATAACGAGATGTATATTTACTTGTATACAGATATACCACGCAGAGGCAAATACGCTTTGTGTAATAGCTGATCATACCAAAAAATAAGGGGCCTGATGGCCCTTTTTTATTATCTGCAACACACTTATAACTTCTCCTGTTAAATACTCCTCTCTTTTGGCTACTACACTGTTAAAAATGATAATCTTTATTGACTCGTGTATTATGAGTCTGTTTTCCAGCTTACCTCCAGCTCTTATGAATTAAGGAAAATTAATAATAATAAATGAGTGACCAACAATGAAAATAATAAAATTGATCTTAGCCATTACGTTTGCTGCAGCTCTGAGTATCATTTTCTTTCATCAAACACTGATATCCTCTGTGCTTTTGCCCCAATATATTGCCTGGGCAGAAAAAACGGAGATACTAGGTCGTCAGATTGGCGAACCTTTAGATCAAAAGCACTTAGCAATTGCAAAAGAGATAGGCATCCAATCTCCGGAAAAAGTGCGGATAGTCTATGTTGACGAAGTCCCTTTTCCTCATGACAATTTCGCCTTGAAAACGCTGGGAGAAGCACTTGGTTTTGTAGGTGAGGGTATTATCAATAATGCTCAGGTATTTGGTTATTCCATTTACGTACGTCACGGCTTTGAACTCACAACACCTAAGCTGGCACATGAACTTGTCCATGTTCTGCAGATTGAACGCTCCAGCCTGTCGGCTATCGTGACACAGCACTTTTCTGACCTGGCTGAATATGGCTATGATAATTCACCACTGGAAGTTGAAGCCTTCAAGGCTAATGAAATTTACAAAGATCGTTAGGCCGCATAGTAAAGAGTCGCAAACTCAACAATGAGTATTGCGACCCAAAAGGTATTACCTGCAACAGGAAACATGTACTAACACGCTTCCTGCAGAAACATTCCCGCTAGAGGTTGTACCTCACTCTAATTCAAGCTTCGCTTTTTCGGTTAATTCACGCGGTAACTCGCGAGATACTGAGACACCCAGCTCTTTAAACTCAGAGGCCTGCTTAATCAGGTTTCCTTTGCCGCTGTAGAGCTGTGCCATCGCTTTATCGTACCCTTCTCGGGCTTTATCCAGCTGTTTACCTACCCCCTCCAGGCTGTGTAAAAAAGCATTTAGCTTGGTATAGAATTTTTCTGCACGCAGCGCCAGCTCCTTACTATGTTTACTTTGCTCTTCAAATCGCCAAAGTTGCTTAACAATATTTAGACTCGTCAGCAATGTTGTAGGCGTAGCGATCAATACTTTGTTCTCAAGGGCATACTGATATAAATCGGGTGCATATTTAATGGCCTCAACAAACGCAGATTCCACTGGGATAAACATAATCACCACTTCCGGAGAATTCAGCCCGGGTAGTCGCTCGTAAGACTTATCGCCCAGCTCTTTAACTCGCGCCTTTACCGCTTCAACGTGGGCGATGATAGCCTGGTTTGCCTCGCTATCTTGCTCAGCATTGACATAGCGGGTATATGCGTTCAAAGAAGTTTTAGCATCAACAACAAGGTGACGTTCCTTTGGTAGGTAAACAATCACATCCGGACGATAGTTACCGTTCTCCGTAGAAAAACTCACCTCACGCTGATAGTCATTCCCGGGACGTAAACCCGCACTATCCAGCACATTTTCAAGCATTAATTCTCCCCAGTTACCCTGGGTTTTCTTTTGACCCTGCAACGCATTTGTCAGCTTATGCGCCTGCTCTGTGATGGCTTGATTATTGGCCTGTAAATGCAGTAGTTCAGTGCGCAGCGCCGCTCTTTGTTTGAGTTCTTCACTGTGAATGGCTTCCATTTTATCCCGAAATCCCTTGAGTTCGCCCTGAACGGGTTGTAACAGCTGTGAAATTTTATCCTGACTGTGGCGGGCAAACTTTTCGCTTTTATCCTCAAAGATTTGTGTCGCCAGATTTTCAAACTCTTGTTTTAAAACAGCCTTTGACTGTTCTAGTTGAGCCAGTTGTGCATCAAAAGACTGCTGCTTTTGTACCAGCGTGGTTTTTACATCGGTCAGCTCTAACTCCAGACGGTGAGCATACGCCTGTGTGTCTTGAGCCATATCTTCAGCTTTTTGCCAGCGACTCTGTAACTCATTACTTTGACGTTGCTTCTCTTCCAGCCGAGCTTGCAACTGCTGGCAGTCACCATGAAGCTGCCAATGTTGGCCTTGTGCCTGTTTCAGTTCATCAGTCAATTGTGCAAGCTGACTCTGCAACTGCTCGTTTTGTACTATCAGCCGTTGCCCGGCAGTTTGGTTCTTTTGCCGAAACAAGAAATATAGCGGACCAAAAACACATGAAGATAATACTGCGCCGGCACAGAGTAACGTCAAAATTTGAGCAGGAGAAAGGGTGGCTAAACTAGACAAAAACATAGGCATTCTCTTGACTTAACTATGTTTAGATAATATCAACTACACAGCCTAAATGCCTATTATATTGTGATTTTCTTGAAGTTTGTTGTGGTGAGTAAACGGCGCATAAGCGCCGTTATTTAAGCATCTAGTTGCTGTTCATTGAAACGATAACCAGCACCGTAAACCGATTCAACAATTTTTGGCGAACACTCTATTTGCTTGATCTTTTTACGGATGTTCTTGATATGACTGTCGATAACGCGATCTGAAATATCAAAGTTATCGGGCTGAATATGGTCAAGAATTTGCTGGCGTGAGAAAACCCGATTGGGCGCCTGATACAACATGGCAAAGACGTCAAACTCAACTTTAGTCAAAGACAAGGTGTTGCCCTTAATAGAAACGATTAACTGATCCACATCCACCACAACCGCGGCCTCCTGAGGCGCGCTAGGAGCAGCCTGACAGCGGCGCAGAATCGCCTTGATACGCATCACCAGTTCGGCAGCACTAAATGGCTTACAGACGTAATCATCGGCTCCAAACTCCAACCCCTTTAAACGGTCAGCCTCAGACACCTTTGCCGTTAACATCACAATAGGTACCATTGAGAATTCTCGGATCTGACGCATACATTCAACGCCATCCTGATTTGGTAGCATGATGTCCATCAAGATGGCTTCTGGGTTATTTTCTCTCACCCAGTCGACCACCAAAGCACCATCTGCAATATGGGAAATTTCGAATCCAGAAGCTTTAAAAAACAGCATTACCTGCTCTGCAATATCGTAATCATCCTCAACGATAAGAATATGGTGCTTAGATGTCATTTAGCCTCTCGATTTAGCCTTTAGTTGTGAAAGCTGCTTTTTAACCTGGCCCTTTAGCTTATCCGACAACGTTTCATCGAATAGCAACATGGTCAGAATGCTAGCCAGATCATCTGAACTGGCAACCTCGTTTAGTAGATCATAATCACACTGTGACTGAGGTTCAATAAAGTTTAACTGTGAAATTGCGTTTTCGTAGCACAACATAGCTCGCCCCTTGAGTCCATCGCGTCCTAATTCGCCAATATGGTTATTAAAGTCGAACAATGTGGATCAAATATGGAACAGCTTAAAAACGCACAAAAAAAAGCCGGTTAACATTTAACCGGCTCGATACAAAACTTGTATTTAATAGGGGGAAATCAACAATATGCTTACTACAAACTCGGCGTTAACAACAAGCATAATGATAGACCCTATCTTGTTCTGAAAAGTTCAGAAAAAAATTAGTTTTTTATCATTTCGAGCATTTGCGCTTCATTAAATTGAGTCAAATTCACTCCAGCATCAGCAAACAAGGCGTCTACCAATGCCTGCTTGTCTTTTTGCATCTGATAAACCTTTTGCTCGATCGAATTAGCAATGATCAGCTTATAAACAAATACAGGCTTGTCCTGACCAATCCGATAAGCCCTGTCAGTCGCCTGATTCTCAACGGCAGGGTTCCACCAGGGGTCAAAATGGATCACGGTATCGGCCTGAGTCAGGTTCAGACCCGTTCCACCCGCTTTCAAGCTGATCAGGAAGACATCGACCTCACCTTCAGTGAAACGGGCAATCACTTTATCTCGCTGGCGAGTTTGACCTGTAAGCATAGTGAACGGAATATTCAAGCCATCACAATGGCTGGCAATCATGTCCAGCACACTAGTGAACTGGCTGAAAATAATCACCTTACGACCTTCTTCTAAGAAAATAGGCAAGTGACCAGATAACCAGTCAAACTTTGCACTATTGAATGTCTGAGTTTTATCAACCAGGCTTGGATGACAACAAATCTGACGCAGCTTGAGTAAGGCATCTAAAAAAGCTAGCTTGCTGCGCTCCACGCCTTGCTCTTTAAATAAATCGACCAGGTTAGACTCGATTTTAGCCTGCACCTGATGGTACATATCAGCTTGAGCACCACTGAATTCAAGTTTTTTAACTAGCTCGGTTTTCGCAGGAAGCTCGCGTACAACTTCCGACTTGGTCCGGCGCAGAATAAATGGTGCAATTAATGACTGTAACTCTTTGGCACGCCGAGTATCGCTTTCTTTCTCGATTGGCTGTTGGAAGTAGTGCTTAAACTGTTGTTTAGTGCCAAGTACATCAGGCATCACAAAGTCGAGCAAAGATTTAAGCTCCAGGAGGTTATTTTCGACCGGCGTACCACTCAGACAAAGCTTAAATTCAGCGGACAGCTGCTTCACACATTTGGAAATTTGCGCGGTTTCATTTTTGATGTATTGTGCTTCATCGAGCACGATTGAATCAAACTCCAACTCAGAGTAGTGAGCCAGATCACGTTTTAGTAACGGATAAGTGGTGATGATAAAGCGTGCATTTGCAATTTGGTTAAGTTGCTTATCGCGCTGAGCGCCATGCACCGTTAGTAATGGAAGGTGTGGCGCAAAACGACGGAATTCGTTCTGCCAGTTACCAACCAAACTGGTCGGACAAACAATCAGCGAAGGCTTAGTCACCAAGGTGTTATGCTGAGAGATAAAATAGGCTATCACCTGCAGCGTCTTTCCCAGCCCCATATCATCTGCAAGAATACCACCAAGCTGATGGCGATTCAGGAAACGTAACCAGTCTACCCCCTGCACCTGATAATCACGAAGCGTAAAGTGCTCAGCAGATTCAGGTATGCCAGCGGTATGCGCTTGCTCAGGCTTATTAAGTTCTTCAAGATAATCTAACAGGCGTCGGTCATCAGAGACGCTCTCAACTGCGTTTAGCTCAAATAATTTGCGGGCATACGACAATGGAAACTTAAACTGCGAACTGGAGAGGTAATAGCTAAATCTTGTTTTTAGCAGGATCAACTCGTCGTAAACGGCCTTGGGGATGGCATAGAACTGCTCTGCGATATTAATGTACTGATAAACATTAGCCAAAGAATTTACTTCGTGGGAAGGTACTTTATCCCAATCGAGCGTAACCAACTTGTCATCAAACATTACTCGGCCAATGACATGATGTTTTTTGTCTCGCTTTAGGACCAAAGTAACTTTTGGCGTCTGTACCGCTCGACCATCTTGTAATTCATCTACCTGCCATAGTTTACTTTGCAAGAAAGGACGAACTTCGCTATTGAACCAGTGATAAGTAACATCATCATTATGCGGAAGTACAAAGTGATTTTGCTGAGCAGAAAAGCCTAGTCCATTGAGCATTTTCTCGCAGCGGTTAAGCTGTTTAGCCTTAGAGTAACGACCTTCTTTATCCAACAATGACAACGCAAGCTTGAGAGGTGAGCCGGGCTCTATACTTAATTTGGCAACCAGCTTGTCCTTATTGATCAGGTGTTCGTGTCCATGAGGCGGCGGAACTATATTGTCGGCAAACACATCCTGAAAACGTTTAATCACAGCCTCTATCTTATTAGCATTGATCAAGGGCATTGTGTGCAAGTGGGCAATTTCCTGCGCACTAAGCTCAGACTCGATCCGACCAAGCAGCATATTTTCAGTATCGAGATAAACAGGAGGATCCGTTTTGATCAATTGCCACTGCTCAACCCCACTTAAGTGACTGGTTAAGCGATATTCATCACGCTCCTTTTCCCAACTAAACTCTAAGTGTTGCTTGTGACCAAAAGTAAGCGGTTTACGGCTATTTTGATAGAAACAGCGCTTACTCTGAACAAGCTGTTGCAACGCAGAGAATCCCCAGTTTCCGGACAGTTCAAAGTGGCCCGGCGTATTTTGCGAGCGGATCCAAGAAAATAATCTAAAATCACTCTCTAAGATATCCTTTGGTGGCACCTGGCTATTAAGCTGGTGCTCAGTCAATGCACGGCCAAGAGGGTAAACTCCATCAGGTTTTTGAGGGGTTGTTTTTGGGTTCACTAGCAATTCGTTACCGCGGGACTCAAGCACGAACAACAAAACATTCGTCACATCCAGATCATTCGCTTGTTGCAATTGTGCGAGCTCATTGAACCAATCATTAACCAGATAAGATTCACCAAAACCACCCGAGTGGTCTATTTTTAATTTCAACAAGACAGCCGCAATGTGACGGCACTTTGGGTTATTTGAACAAGTACACTGCGCTTCGACAGAAGGCGTCCCTTTAATCTGCTCAATTTTGATATGTTGAGTGAAGGTATTCCCAAAATTCCCCATCACCTGGGCGTCTATCTTCGTGAAGTCCTCAGAGTGCTCCAGAAAGCTAATTTGTTCATCATGCAAATATTGCTTGGCCTTACTCAATAAGGCAGCATTGAAATACTGTTTGAGAAATCGTTCAGACAGCGGAAACTGAGTCGACTGTTCTTGTTTAATTTCCTCAAATAGTGCTAGAAGTTGCTCTTTAGATAACTGCGAAGACATTCGTTTACAATAAAAAAGACGTAAAAGAGCAGTATATGAAATTACGTATTTGAGCTAAAGGGGCAAATGGTGATAAATCGGGAAAAATTGACTGGTTGGATGACAACAATGTCGAAAAAGTACGAATAACGGCCGGCTAACCCGGCCGTTAAAGACTAATTGAAACTTGCAAGCAACTTCTCTAATTGCTCAAGACGTTTCTCGGTCATAACACGATCATCTATCTTAACTGTGATAGCACCACTTTTAATGTTCTTTTGAACTTTGATGTAATCGTTTTCGAGTAATGCAACGTTCCTTGATTCAGCCTTCGAAAATGTTGTTAGGTAGTTAGTGAGTAACACAGCTCGTTTCTCATCGCTAACAGTCTCAGAAGTTAGCCTCTCAGGTGCGAACTCAGCCAACTTTTGTTTGAACTCCTCACTATGTTCCTGGATAGCTGTGATGAGCTTTTTAGCAGCCTCACGACCTAAATGGTTTGCCGTAGGATATAGACTGACAACTTCAAGCGGGATCTGCTCATATGCTTTTAACGAATCTGCAATCGCGGTATGTGACAAACCCTCAATAGCTGCAATTTCGCGATAAGATCCTTTTTTACCTTGTTGAATCAGTGCCTGCTTAGTTTGGGAGAAGGCTTTACCTTGTTCCCACAAACTCGGTGCGATGTATTGATCTGAAGACACTGAAAGCACTTTCGCATCTTCGTCGGAAAAATCGGCAGAAGTTAAAATGACGTAATCAGCGCCACCGAGGAGACAGGCTTTCCTGCGTCTTGAACCTGATAATACCTCATGTACCCCCCCTTTTTCCCAACACAATGCAGGATGTAAATTGCGTTTGTCAGTTTCGATAGCAGGTAGGATATCCGCTACGGAACGCTCGTTCAGCAGTGTCTGATCGCGTCTGTTGTCACCATATACTTTAGTGGCTTGGGCGATTTCATTATGTTTTATTACTTTACAGATCAAAGTGATCATTCTGTTAGGATCACTGGGAGCCGGCATGGTCACCACATCGCCTACCTTTGCCTGATCTAAGAGATCATCTAAACTACTGCCCTCAACGGGTGTTGCAAATGGATCTATGCGTGTGTCGTTCTTACGTTTTCTAGCCATGAAATTGTTTACCTGCTTACTGATCGAGTGATGACTGAGTTGATGGCCAATTTGACCGAATTAACATTTCTAATTCATCCACGACATCTTTTATATTTTCCTGTGATTTAATCAAAGACTCTCTGCTTGCAAGCGAGTCAGAGGTTTTCTGATCAAAAATAGTATTAAACGATGAAGAGCTTGCTGTGATTGCGGAACTGTGATTTATGGGATAACTCATTACCTGACGACCAAACGCACTGCGGACATCCTTCACGATATCGCGTTGAGAATGGTTTCCTTTGACGTAATTAGTAACCAAAAACTGCATAAAATCCCAACCTTCATGTCCAAGTGCTGCGACTGTATGATAGATCTCTCCAAGTCTTTTTAAATACTTGTTATTAGCATCAAAATCGACAGCTTCTGGATGTACGGGTATTAGCATAGCCGTAGACGCCATCAGGGCGTTGTAGAACATGAAATTAAGCGAAGGTGCGGTATCTATCAAAATAATATCAAACTGCTCTGAGACTGGCTCTATGACCTTCTCTTTCAACTTATGGTAGTGGCGTGTTTGTGCGTAACTAGATGATTCTTTTAATTCTGTAGCAGTCTCATGCTCGAAGTAGAAATCGTCCATACCGGATGGCAATACACGTATATTAGGGATATGAGTTTCTCTGAATGCATCTGAAACCAATTGTTGCCAAGTTTCACCTTCGTCTAACTCAATACAATCGCGCATTAGATCTCCGACAGTGATCGGCTCTGGATCTTGTGATGGAAAGAAGCTTGAAGATGATCCTTGAGGATCCAGATCAATGATCCCAATGCGATATCTTTTTATGTTTGTTGTAGCAAGGGCTGCTGCGATATTTACCAGGCTGGTCGTTTTACCACATCCTCCTTTAAGGCTATTTATCACAATGACCTGTAATTTATCGTTTGGCTTTCTGTGATCAGCATCAATACCTAATATTTCTGCCATCGAAAAGATGTTGGCTAACGTGTAAGCATAATGACCGTTCGCACCTTTTTGGATGGCCAAGTGATCAAAATCACCTTGATCATGACGTCGCTTAAGTGTTCTATTATTAACACCAAGCAGATCTGCTGCAGCTTTTTGTGTATATGTACGAAGTTCTTTATCCTCGCTTTTAAGATGAGCGCGATAATGCTGAATTCGACCTTCTAGAGATTTTTCAGCAACTTCTGCGGTTGCTTTAAGCAGCCTGTACGTTGAGAGCGCATTACTATTGATAGACATACGTTATTTCCTTCAAATGATGGCTATTATTATAATGTCCATTACTTTTGCAGTAAACATAAAAAAACAAAGACATCAACATTTGCAACTCACCTAAGGTATAAATAAATAAGTTTAGAAGTGGTTAGATCTATAGGTACTAAAGGCTAAGAGTTCTTTTAATAAAGCTATATTATTGTTTTTACTAAATATTAGTTCAATATCCTGGATCAGGAAAATACTTGGTTAAGATCAGATCTTTCCATACTCCCAGATCGGTTTTTTACTAACATGATTTTTGATTTTGCTAATATGCACAACTTATACACACACTTGTCCACCGTTTGATGCGGTTGGATCTATATTTTACTAAGTTAATTCAGTAAGTTATACACTAAACTCAACGAATACGAAGGTTTTGATAGGTAAAGATCTGATCTGTACTTAGAATAGATCGGATCCTTACCTGCTTGATCTCAATTTATCCACAACAGATCGGAGAAAACCAGATTTCCAGGCATATATGGAGCTTTTACGGACATTTTTGATGAGGGTTTTTGTATCAGTTGGTATAAACTGGATCCCAGAATGTCGAAACTTAGTAAAAAAGTGATCCAAGGCTGATTTTTTAGTACAGATCACTTTTTTACTAACTTAAACAATTAACTTTTGATCGTGAATGTGTTGTCATTAACCGTCGCAAAATTCTGGAAGTAATAAAATGAGCCGAAAGGTAAACATCTCAGTTGATAATTTACCTGATTCCCTTAGAGGTCAGATCCATGGTGTTGAAAGCGCAACCGATAACGAGAGTTTAGCGTTGTTCACTGACAACAAAGATGTTCGAGTATCATTGGAAAGTGCTAGTCATGGTTTGCGAGCTTATTCTAATACGTTCAATCATTACGACCTTTGGGGGCGATTTGTGCGTTCCGGCTATAAAAAGCTGCCTCTGGAAGAAGCGCCAAAGAAAACCATTATTTCCAGAAGAATTTCGGAAAAAGTTGACGGTATCGTGTACGACGGTGAGCTAAAAATCACGCCGGCTGTTGTAAGCAGTAAAAAAGACGGTGAGGAAGCTGAGTTTCTTGTCTGGCCGTCGGATCGCGAGGAGAAGGTAGAGCGCGCACTAATCCGTCTGGCTTCAAAAGGTAAAATTGTAAAAATCAATTTTAAGTCCGGTATTCAATATGCTGTCATTTTCTCTATGAATGAACTAGCGCAAGAGCTAAAAGCTGTTGGCCAATCAATGCCTTACCCGCAGATCAAAGAATCTTTGGAAGCCTTGCAAGGGTCTAAACTGTCGTTCAAATATCGTGCTACGGACACAAAAAGCACAGATATAGATGACTCATTTTATGAGTCTAATATGAACTTTTTGTCTTCATTACACTTCAGTGGTAAAAAAGGCCAGGGTGGCAATGTTAAGTGTGTAGCTTGTCTTAATGCTTTTGTTCACAATATGATCGACAATCTAGAATACAAAGGATATTACTTCAACAGCGCACAGGAACTTAAGCGGGGTTTATCTCGCTGGATGATGCTCCGTTTGTATCATTTATGGAGATATGCTGCGCCAGGAAAAACTTATCACTTCCGTCTTTTATCTATCATGGAAAAATATGGTTCCATCTACCCTGATGACGAAATAACAGACAATAAATTGAAAGCATTACGACGAGATATGACGACGACTATGAAAGACCTGATCGAAAAAGGGGCTATCTCGGAGTATCACATTTCTAATGTAAAAGATGATAAAAGTGGAAAAATCGTAGACTATGTATACGAAATGCACCCTTCAGCACAGTTCTGTGATGAAATATTAGCATTAAATAAACACAATAAGAGAATTGAAATTCAGGGTGGAAAGCGTATCGTCGAAAACGCGGAAGTGATAGACGAAGATACGTTGGAAGAAATAGTTAAAAAGTAACTTGATTGACGAAAATAGAATTTAGCTTTCTCATTCGGTGAACTAAATTCTATTATGTTAAATTAATAGTGTTATTGTATTTTATTACGAGTTCTCGTAATGCCGTTAGGCTTTTGATATCTATAAACTGAACAATATACCTTCCAGAGATTGCCTTACTTCAATAAAAGTTTTTCTGACAGCCATTTTTTAAATAAATAGGCTGGTCGAAGACGCGTTTGGTTTTAACACAATAATTTTATGATGTGTTCTTTTTGATACTAAAGTGAGGTCTTCGTTTGGCAAATATGGATAGTAGGGTGAGGCGATCCAGTATAGGGTTTTCTTGGTGTGAGATTATCTATATCCCTGAATTTGAAAATGAGATGCGGATCAAGGTTTAGACGCTGATGGCTATGTTAAATTAATCAGGCAACAAAGCAGAGATGATTTGAGAATAGTGCTGTTAAATTTATGATGTGTTCTCTACTTTTCAAACCAGGCGGGGACAGGTTGGCCATGGAATACAGAATCAAGTTTGTCTGTTTTAACTCGTTGTACTGACGTGGTTACTAGCAACGGTTAGGTATTGGTGGCTATGCTAGCTCGATAGGATTACACAGTAGCAATGTTCTGATTATTTTAGCGCCTACTTTATGATGTGTTCTTTTTGATGGTAAAATGAGGTCTTCGTTTGGCAAATATGGATGGTAGGGTGAGGCGATCCAGTTTTGGGTCTTCTTTGTGTGAGATTATCTATATCCCCGAATTTGAAAACGAGATGCAGATCAAGGGTTAGACGTTGATGGCTATGTTAAATTAATCAGGCAACAAAGCAGAGATGATTTGAGAATAGTGCTGTTAAATTTATGATGTGTTCTCAATTTTTTCAAACCAGGCGTGGACAGGTTGGCCATGGAATACAGAATCAAGTTTGTCTGTTTTAACTCGTTGTACTGACGTGGTTACTAGCAACGGTTAGGTATTGGTGGCTATGCTAGCTCGATAGGATTACATAGTAGCAATGTTCTGATTATTGTAGCGCCTATTTTATGATGTGTTCTTATTGGTGGTAAAGTAAAGCCTTCGTTTTGGTAAATATGGATGGTAGGGTGAGGCGATCCAGTATGGGGGTTTCTTGGTGTGAGATTATCTATATCCCTGAATTTGAAAACGAGATGCGGATCAAGGGTTAGATACTGGTGGTTATGTTAAATGAATAAGGTGAAGAAGCAGCCATGATTTGAGTATAGTGCCTTTTAGTTTATGATGTGTTCTTTTTGGGTGGTGAAGTGACGCCTGCATTTTGGCAAATATGGATAGTAGGATGAGGCGATCCAGTATAGGGTTTTCTTGGTGTGAGATTATCTATATCTCTCCATTTGAAAACGAGATGCGGATCAAGGGTTAGATACTGGTGGTTATGTTAAATGAATAAGGTGAAAAAGCAGCCATGATTTGAATATAATTCTTTTTGCTTTATGATGTGTTCTCTATTTTTCAAACCAGGCGCGGACAGGTTGGCCATGGAATACAGAATCAAGTTTGTCTGTTTTAACTCGTTGTACTGACGTGGTTACTAGCAACGGTTAGGTATTGGTGGCTATGCTAGCTCGATAGGATTACACAGTAGCAATGTTCTGATTATTGTAGCGCCTATTTTATGATGTGTTCTTATTGGTGGTAAAGTAAAGCCTTCGTTTTGGTAAATATGGATGGTAGGGTGAGGCGATCCAGTATAGGGTTTTCTTGGTGTGAGATTATCTATATCTCTGAATTTGAAAACGAGATGCAGATCAAGGGTTAGACGTTGATGGCTATGTTAAATGAATAAGGTGAAGAAGTAGCTGTGATTTGAGTATAGTGCCTTTTAATTTATGATGTGTTCTTTTTAGGTGGTGAAGTGAAGCCTTCGTTTTGGCAAATATGGATGGTAGGATGAGGCGATCCAGTATGGGGTTTTCTTGGTGTGAGATTATCTATATCTCTCCATTTGAAAACGAGATGCGGATCAAGGGTTAGAAACTGGTGGCTATGTTAAATGAATAAGGTGAAAAAGCAGCCATGATTTCAGTATAATTCCTTTAACTTTATGATGTGTTCTCAATTTTCAAACCAGGCGTGGACAGGTTGGCCATGGAGTACAGAATCAAGTTTGTATGTTTCAATTCGTTGTGTTGGCGTGGTTACTAGCGATGGTTAGGTACTGGTGGCTATGCTAGCTCGATAGGGTTACACAGTAGCGATGTTCAAATTATTGTAACGCCTAAATTATGATGTGTTCTTAAGTGGTTGGCTTAGAGGCTTGAACCTGATACCTATAATTTTGGTTGGGAAAATAATAGTTATCTAGCTAACGAATGCGCTCATTGGTTTTTAAAGATCTAGTGATAGATTAAGAGCATAACGAGCTATGTATTTCAGAGTATTTTTAAATTGCCAAATAAGACTTAATGTTGTGAGGTGTTCCAGACTTGGCCTACTTTTTGGTAGCTGTATTTCGGGTGGTCTTTCTTATTGGGTTTGATACAGATTCCATGAAGTGTTCTAAGCATCATGATCGGATTCTAACGAATTGTATTCATTATGAGTTAGAAATTTACTTGCAACATGCCTTTTGCTTGGTCATATTCTGTAAGACTTTTTCGACTTTATTAAAGAGAAAAAATTTTAGGGCTTTAATAAGGCTCTCGATATATTTTTTATACATTTATATAACTTTATCTATAAAGTATTTTCTCACTATATAAGTATTGAGAGAGTGATTACGTACCATTGATTCCTTAACTTAATTACACTGCTATAACGAAACGGACTGTGCAAGAGGAATAACAAAGATAATAACTTAAAGAGTCCATACATTGCCTCCCAAGAGATAAAAAATCAATGAGCCAAAGTAGATATATGAGGAGTAAAGTTTCTAAACTAAAGTATATTGACCGAGCTAACCTTTCGTTTAAAAAGCTCGGGGGAATAGAAATTTAACTTACAACATACACTGTACTTTCATTTTCTAATTTATTCCTACTGACTAACGTGATGTGTTAGTCTCAGGTTCTATGAGTGCTACTCATTAACTTTTTCTAAGTAAATTCTCTCAATTAAATAATTGTACTCTTTTTTTCGTGGATCCGTATCTTCTCGAATGTAATGTTTCAACTCACCTATCTTTGTTTCTTTTTGCGGATTTAAAAGAACAAATGGTAATGCGCCGCTTACATGATATCGATTTTTTGCACTAAAACGAACATTTACCTCTGGGCTGACTCTGGTAGGGCGCCTTATTCTTAGCTTTGCTGATGACGATAAACTTGAAACCCTAAGCCGTTCTTGTTCAACAATTGATTGCCAATTATTTTGGTCAATTGCTCTTGGATTTGTATATTGAGATGACCTCTGTAGTATATCCAGAGCGGCCTTTTTAGATAACGTTTTTGTTGAATGTTTGGTCATCCAAGTAAAACGTACTGAGTATGGGACTGTGTGTTCAAAGTGTATCTTTCTATAAGCTGCCAAAGTAACTAACCCTGGTACAGCACTATGTACGGCTTCGAATCTTGCGTCGTTATTTGCAATTTCTAAAACCAATTCTTTAAAGGCATCTTTGGCTGCGTTAATTTCTACAAGTCGATTTCGAATTTCACTTTTTGGATCGTTAACTAGTAGTAGTCCTGGGTGGCGTGTAAGTACTTTACCACTCTCTTTCTTATCAAGAAAAAGATCTTTAAATGACCTAACGCAATGCGAAAGAGCTACATCTCCCGTCAATTTTTCTACAGGAATGCTTTCAGGAGCTGAAGTTTCGTCCTTTTTTTCTACAGCTGGGAGCTTAAAATAGACAGCTTGTGTAATATCAGCGGCTTGTATCTCGTCACAGAACAAAGAGATTTGTTCAAAAAGATAATCAAAATGCGACCTTATAGAAAGTTTACTTTTCATGAGATAACCAATAAAAACTATTCAAAAACTGAAGTGATTATACACTTACTTTCTATCGTGCTTGATTAATTTTCTTAAAAACGAATCAATTGCTTTGATAAAATTAAGCATAACAAAAGTATGATGTGTTCCTCTTATTTTAGCTCATCTAACACTTTTGTACAACTCTTCCTGCCTCAGGTTCTCTATATAGAATAGGCCAGGGGGATAGGAAATTACTGGCAACTTCAGGAGCAGAGGCTAATAAAGTAAAAGAGCATTGCTTTGCTTATACAAACGATCCTGGAACATCGTTCTCCTTACAACTATTCTCTCTATACTAGTCTTTTTGTATTAAATGAATAATAGTCTCTGTTACATACATTTTCTGATTAATTGGTTACTTTGTTTCAATGTAGGACAATTCCCAAATCTTGGGCGTTGATCGAGTAATATTTATAGGCACGAAAGTTCAAAAAATAAGGCTTAATGAAGTCAACTTCGGCTAAAAATAGCTTTCTTTAGACACCTTGCTCGTGTTATCTGAACTGCGAATTTTGGTGTTCAAAAAATGTTTCAATGACGAGGTCCAAATAGTTTAACTTTCGTGACTTATAGAAAACTTATGTCGCTTAACTATATTGGCTTTTGTACTTGAGATCTCTTATGGTCGTTATTTCTAGGCTCCAACTTGCACGATACTTTCTTAGCTAACCAATGCTTCTTGTCGGTTATGCTCATAAGAATAGTTTTGATACATTGTTTTTGCCTTGCTCTCCTTGAAGCTGAATTGCGCTGTACCTTCACGCTGTTATTAAACCAATAAATCACTGTATCTTTGTTCGCTCTCTCTGAAGGTCACCAGCTTAGCGCGCGATAAAAATAATTTGATTACCCCGTTATAGGATGTAGATTTGCTTGCCACCTAAAATCTGCCATTTCTCTCTATTAGTGACAGCGCCCTGGTTTTCAAGGCTATATGATACTTGAGTTCAGTAAATCGGTGTAAATTTGGTATCTTGTTATGAAGCGTATCTTTTCGCTTTGATTGATTTAGACCAAATTCTTCCTTGGTAGGGGGGGGCGCAATTTGTTCACTGCATATTTAGACAAAGAAGTGATTGAGCTTAAGTTGTGGCATTATTAAGATTATCTAATTTTAAATTCAATTGAGCTACACGTATCAATAGTACAGGAGTGATGAACATCGCGTTGAACAATGCTAGGCTCAAGAAGCCAATGCAGGTTGTGACAGTGAACTTTTAACTAATCGGAATACGATACTCGATCTGGGCACAAGGAATATGTTGGGATTGCATTGAAGTAGTTGTTTTGGTCGGAAGGGGAGAGATACGCAAAATTCTTAACATCACGCCAATTTAACATAATTCTATTTTGAGCAAGGAATGACCCTCTGACCATCAAATAGACCGAACAGATCTAGCGTTTGACTCTGGTAAATTTATCTAAAATCACACTAATGCTGACTTGATTTTAATTGTTAAAGTGTATGATGTGTTCTTTGTTGTGTTTAATCCGTTAATTTCTTCGAAATATCCTTGAAGCTGTAGCGTCTATAAGGTACCTTGCCTTTGAGGTAACTAATGAGGAATGAGGAAAATATGAAACCTTGGAGCCCAGATAGCTGGAGAGAACATCCGATTGTTCAACAACCTGAATACCCTGATAAATTTGAGCTTGAATCAGTAGAAAAACAGATCAATGCAGCACCACCTTTAGTATTCGCTGAAGAAACTCGTAGTCTGTATAAAAGCTTAGCTGATGTGTGTGAAGGAAAAGCATTTTTGTTGCAAGGCGGTGACTGTGCAGAATCGTTCGCAGACTTCAGCGCTACAAGCATAAGAGACACCTTTAAAACACTTTTGCAAATGGCTGTTGTACTGACCTATGGTGGCAAATGTCCAGTTGTAAAAATAGCAAGAATGGCAGGTCAATATGCTAAACCGAGGTCATCCGATTTTGAGACAATCAACGGTGTAGCACTGCCATCCTACCGTGGTGACATAGTAAATAGTTTTGAATTTACAGAAGAAGCTCGCATACCAGATCCAAAAAGGTTGCTAACGGCCTATCATCACAGCGCTTCAACGCTCAATCTACTTCGAGCGTTTGCTCAAGGGGGACTTGCAGACCTTCACCAAGTAAGCCGATGGAATATGAGCTTTGTTGCTGCAAACCCTATGAAAGAGAAGTTTCAACAACTGGCTAATCGAATTCAAGAAGCGCTTGAGTTTATGGAAGTATGCGGTATCGACTCTACAGTTGCGCCAAGTCTTAGGGAAACACACTTATATACATCGCACGAAGCACTGCTACTTGGTTATGAGCAAGCCCTAACTCGAAGAGACCACCTAAGTGGAGACTGGTATGATTGTTCAGCCCACTTTGTTTGGATCGGAGAACGTACAAGGCAACTAGATCATGCACACATTGAGTTTTTCAGAGGCATAAAAAACCCTATAGGTGTAAAAGTTGGCCCAGGTATGAAACCTGACGAGCTTATCGAATTGATCGACGCTTTGAATCCAGAAAACATACCTGGTCGCCTTACGCTAATTACCAGAATGGGGGCAGATGTTTTACCAGAAAAACTACCTGCTTTGGTCAGAAAAGTTCAGGAAGAAGGGCGTAAGGTCGTGTGGAGTTCTGACCCGATGCATGGCAATACAGAAAAGGCAAGTACAGGTTATAAAACGCGTAGTTTTAATAATATATTACGTGAAATCAGCCAGTTTTTCGCAGTACATAAAGCGGAAGGCTCATACCCGGGTGGTGTTCACCTAGAAATGACAGGTCAACACGTTACCGAATGTATTGGCGGTGCATATGGTCTCTCTGATGAAGACCTTGCACAGCGTTACCGTACACAATGTGATCCACGTTTAAACGCAGATCAAGTCCTGGAACTCGGGTTCCTGGTTGCTGACCTGCTAAAAGATGCAAGAAATCGAGTATAGAATATGGATTTAAGGGCCTCAGGGCCCTTTTATTAGTATTTACGCCTTTCCAGATTTGTTTCAGACATAATCTTGGCTGATATCTCCTCAACTGAAAATTTGGTGGAATTTAGGTAAGGAATTTTATTCTTCTTAAACAGCATTTCTACCTCTCTTACTTCAATCCGACATTGACGCAGAGATGCATACCTCGAATTTGCCATACGCTCCTGTCTGATTGCCGACAAACGTTCTGGATCAATCGTCAAACCAAAAATCTTTTGCTTATACGGCATCAGACACTTAGGTAACGCGCCTTTTTCAAGGTCATCCTCTGTCATTGGATAATTTGCTGCTTTAATTCCATATTGAAGTGCCAAATACAAACTTGTTGGGGTTTTACCACTTCGGCTAACGCCCACTAAAATGATGTCAGCTTTTTCATAATCTTTAACATTTGCGCCATCGTCATTGGCAAGGGCGTAGTTGACTGCATCAATTCTGAAATCATAAGTTGCTTCATGAATACTATGCGTTCGGTGAATTTTTGGCACCGGAGCGACTTTCAATTCTCTTTTCACTATTTCGCTGGAATATGATAAGAAATCATAACAAACGCCATCAGAAGTAAGGATAATATCGGACAATACCGGGTTGACAAATGTGAAAAACACCAGCGGCTTTTCGCCGCTTGATTGGGCTGTGGCATTAATTAGCTCTTTGATTTTTTCCGCTTTTTCGACAGTCTCCACAAAAGGGATCGTCTTATGATTAAAGTCTACGGGAAACATCGACAGTGTTGCGTGCCCGAACACCTCTGATGTAATCGCTGTTCCATCAGATATATAAAATGCAGTTCTCATTTTAACCTTTCAATTACTTTTTTAGTATTTTTTCGTGTCGCGGTTTACGCCGCTATGCATTAAGTTGTAGAATGCCTTCGACCTATAGGAAGGTCAATTTTTCTCTCACATTAAATACAATTTGTTTTTGGAGACAGTTCCGTGCAAGACTACGTTCTCTGGTATCAAGAATTAGGTATGCAAGACGTACCTAGGGTTGGTGGTAAAAATGCCTCTCTGGGTGAAATGATATCTAACCTTGCCAATGCAGGTGTACAAGTACCCGGTGGATTCGCAACAACGGCAGACGCCTTTAATGAATTCCTCGAGCAATCAGGCCTGAATGAGAAAATTCACACTATTCTCGATTCCCTCGATGTTGACGATGTCAACGAACTTGCCAAAGTCGGCGCACAAATCCGCCAATGGGTTATTGATACTCCTTTCCAGACAGAATTAGACCAAGCCATTCGCAACGCATACGCCTCACTACACGGCGATGAAAGCAACGATGTCTCCTTTGCTGTTCGTTCCTCAGCAACAGCCGAAGATATGCCAGACGCTTCATTTGCAGGACAACAAGAGACTTTCCTTAACGTTAAAGGTATCGACGCAGTAATGGTCGCTATCAAGCACGTTTTTGCCTCTTTGTTCAACGACCGCGCAATTTCTTATCGTGTTCACCAGGGCTACGACCATCGCGGCGTCGCTTTATCAGCTGGTATTCAGCGTATGGTACGTTCAGACAAAGCATCTTCAGGTGTTATGTTTACTATTGATACAGAATCAGGTTTTGAGGACGTCGTTTTCGTAACCTCAAGCTATGGTCTTGGTGAAATGGTCGTGCAAGGCGCAGTAAACCCCGACGAGTTTTACGTCCATAAGCCAACACTGGCCAAGGGCTTGCCAGCAGTTGTAAGACGTAACATTGGCTCCAAAGCAATTCAAATGGTCTATTCGAACGATGAATCTCACGGTAAACAAGTAGAGATTGTTGATATGGACCCTGAGCTGTCAAACAAGTTCTCCATCACAGATAGCGAAGTACAGGAATTAGCAAAGCAGGCTGTTATCATCGAAAAGCATTACGGCCGTCCAATGGATATCGAATGGGCAAAGGATGGTAACGATGGCAAGCTTTATATCGTACAAGCTCGCCCGGAAACGGTACGCTCTAATGAAGATGCTAACGTAATGGAGCGTTATCAGCTTAAAGAAAAATCAAGCATCGTTTGTGAAGGTCGTGCAATTGGCCACAAAATCGGTAGTGGTGTCGTACGCGTACTAAACTCGATTGACGAAATGGATAAAGTCGAGCAGGGCGATATCCTGGTTACTGACATGACAGACCCGGATTGGGAACCGATCATGAAACGCGCAGCTGCAATCGTAACGAATCGTGGAGGTCGTACCTGTCACGCTGCAATCATCGCTCGAGAGTTGGGAATTCCGGCAGTAGTTGGTTGTGGTAATGCGACCGACACCATTAAACATGGTGATGAAGTAACGGTTTCGTGTGCAGAAGGCGACACTGGATATATCTACCAGGGTAAACTAGACTTTGAAGTTATCTCATCACGTATCGATTCAATGCCTGACATTCCGATGAAGATAATGATGAATGTGGGTAACCCAGACCGTGCTTTTGATTTTGCTAAGTTGCCACATGCTGGTATTGGTCTTGCTCGTCTAGAGTTCATCATTAACCGAATGATTGGTGTACACCCTAAAGCGTTGATCAATTTCGACACTCAACCAGCTGATTTACAAGCTGAAATCAAAGAAATTATTGCTGGTTACGAGTCACCTGTTGAATTCTACATCGCTAAACTTGTCGAAGGTATCTCTACCCTTGGCGCTGCATTTGCACCAGAGCGCGTGATTGTTCGTATGTCAGATTTTAAGTCTAACGAATACGCAAACCTTGTTGGCGGTCAACAGTATGAGCCGGAAGAAGAAAACCCAATGATCGGCTTCCGCGGCGCATCTCGCTATATCTCTGAAGATTTCCGCGAATGTTTTGCCCTTGAGTGTGAAGCAATCAAACGCGTTCGTAACGAAATGGGTCTCGATAACGTTGAAATCATGATCCCATTCGTTCGTACACTTGAAGAAGCTGCTAAGGTTATACAGCTACTCGAAGAGCACGGACTTAAACGCGGAGAAAATGGTCTTAAAGTTATCATGATGTGCGAGTTACCTTCTAACGCATTGTTAGCAGAAGAATTCCTTGAGTATTTTGATGGCTTCTCGATTGGTTCGAACGACTTAACTCAGCTTACTCTTGGTCTTGACCGTGATTCCGGCCTTATTGCTCACTTATTCGATGAGCGTAACCCGGCCATCAAAAAGCTGCTTTCTATGGCAATTCAAACAGCCAAAGCAAAAGGTAAGTATGTAGGTATTTGTGGACAGGGACCTTCTGACCATGAAGACTTTGCAGCCTGGTTGGTTGATCAGGGCATCGATTCAGTATCGCTCAACCCTGATACTGTTCTTGAAACCTGGCTATACCTTGCCGAGCAAAACAAAGCTTAGTAAAGATTGATTAAGGCCTGCATCATGCAGGCCTTTTTTAAAAAATTATCTAAAACGCTTGTCTAGTTGAACACAGGCACTCTTAAACCATACTTGACTCTTTTTCAGCCATACTCGTGCCCATGGGTAATTGAAGGATAAGCAAAGCAACGCACCAAGCAGAAAGAAAATCGACGGGCCTGGTACCACAATAAACACCATCGCTAGCAAAGCACAAACCCCTGCAACTAAGTTCATCATAATTTTATTCATAGTGTGACCTCAAATTCGATATTAGTATTAAATTTACTCCATATACCTGCTTTGATCCTTTTCAAAGTGTAACAAAACAAAAAATTCCGGATTTTTAACGAGACTCAACATGATACAATAATGCCAAAGCAATAAATTATTACCGTCATGATTGCCGAAATTACCCAGCAGAATTCTGCCAACACATTATTAAATGACTACATCAGTAAAATTTGCGGCCAAGGCTTTAGCGGGGATACAGATACAAGTTATGCGACCCGTATAGTCACTGCTACTGATAACAGTATCTATCAAGAAATACCTCAAGCCGTTATCTACCCTAAGAATACCAAAGATGTACAAGTTGCAATGCAAGTAGCATCTCTGGACCCTTTTTTGTCTTTAAGCTTTGGACCCAGAGGGGGAGGAACAGGTACTAACGGGCAATCTCTTACACCTGGGATAGTGGTCGATCTGTCTCGTTACATGCGAGAAATTCTTGAAATAAATGAAGAAGAAGGCTGGGTGCGAGTACAAACTGGCGTCATAAAAGATCAATTGAATGATTTTCTGAAGCCTTACGGATTCTTTTTTGCGCCAGATCTATCAACCAGTAATCGCGCGACTATTGGAGGCATGATCAATACAGATGCTTCTGGTCAAGGGTCTTTGGTTTACGGTAAAACCAGTGACCACGTATTAGAACTTAAAACCATTCTTGTAGACGGTACTGAGCTCAACACCAATAAACTTGATCTCGAAAAAGCCGAATTATTAGCAGCGCAAACCAACAGAGTCGGCGAAGTATATAAGGCGGTACTAACGAGTTGCCGCGAAAATCGAGACCTGGTACTTGAAAAGTTTCCAAGGCTAAATAGATTCCTTACGGGCTATGATCTCGAAAATGTCTTTGACGATGAGATGACCACATTTGATTTAAGCCGTGTAATCACAGGGTCTGAAGGGTCGTTAGGGATAGTTACCGAAGCGAAACTGAACGTAACCCGCATACAGCCATATAAAACACTCATCAATATTAAATACGATTCTTTCGAGTCTGCTTTGAGGAACTCACCTTTCCTAGTTGCAGCAAATGCAACTTCCGTAGAAACAGTAGACAGTAAAGTTTTGAATCTAGCCAAGCAAGACATCATTTGGCATTCAGTATCGGACTTAATCTCGGATGTTCCAGGAGTTGAGGTTCAGGGCCTCAACATGGTTGAGTTTAATGGCGAGACCCCAGAAGAAATCGAAGGAAAAGTTTCTTCGTTATGCAGCCAACTTGACCAACTTATCACCAACCAGGAAGCGGGTGTTGTTGGCTATCAACTTACTAATGATAAAGCAGATATCCTAAAAATTTACGCTATGCGTAAGAAGGCTGTAGGCTTACTTGGCAATACGAAAGGCAAACAGAAGCCGCTTGCATTCGCCGAAGATACTGCAGTACCACCAGAAAATCTCGCAGATTTTATTCTTGAGTTTAGGGCTCTTTTGGATAGCAAAGGACTACACTATGGTATGTTTGGTCATGTAGATGCTGGCGTACTTCATGTTAGACCCGCCTTAGATATGTGTGATCCCGAACAAGAAAAATTATTGCGAGAAATCTCAGACCAGGTTGTTGCATTAACAGCTAAATATCGTGGTCTCATGTGGGGGGAACATGGTAAGGGGTATCGTAGTGAATACGGCCCGGAATTTTTCGGTGACAAACTTTTCACTGAACTGAGAAAAATAAAATCTGCATTTGATAAAAATAACCGCCTTAACCCAGGAAAAATCTGTACGCCTCTGGAATGTAGTGACAGTCTGGTCAGTGTTGACGGACAGAAACGTGCATGGTTTGACAGAGCGATTAATATTGAAGTCAAAGAAAGCTTTGAAAATGCAATGAACTGCAACGGTAATGGACTTTGCTTTAATTATGATGAAGCCTCTCCTATGTGCCCGTCATATAAAGTGACCAAAGACCGTCGGCACTCGCCAAAAGGTAGAGCTTCTCTGATACGAGAGTGGTTTCGTCTTCAGGAAGAGCAGGGGGTCGATTTACTATCATCAGAGAAAACGCTGATAGAAAAAGAAAACGATACCACCTGGTGGGAGCGTTTTAGAAACAATCGAAAGAAACAACAGGGCATCTATGACTTTTCACATGAAGTCAAAGAATCAATGGATGAATGTCTTGCTTGTAAAGCGTGTACCACTGCGTGCCCGATTAAAGTTGATGTGCCGAGTTTTCGGGCTCGCTTCTTAAATCTGTATTACAGTAAATACAACCGTCCATTAAAGGATCACCTTGTTGCAAATGTGGAACAAACAACGCCTCTGATGGCAAAGCTGCCAAGACTTACTAACTTTGTTGTGAATTTTGCTCCTGTCAAATCCGCGTTGAAAAATATTGTAGGTTATGTAGATACGCCAACGTTAAGCGTACCAACTTTAGACAAACGCACCAACAGTGAGTATAAGTACGACGAGAAAAAGTTTTCTACACTATCAAAAGAACAAATGTCCGATATAATTTTTATCGTTCAGGATCCGTTTACCAGTTTCTACGAAGCTGAGTTAGTAGAAGCATTTATGCAAGTAATTACTAAACTCGGTAAAAAGCCAGTGCTCTTACCATTTGTTCCAAACGGTAAAGCTCAACATGTAAAAGGGTTTTTAAAAGAATTCAAATCAACAGCTAAGTCTGCCACTGAGTTTTTGTCACGTATTGCCAGTTATGGCCGGCCACTCGTTGGATTAGATGCCTCTTTGGTATTGTGTTACAGAGACGAATATCTCAAGATCCTGAATGAAGACAAATTAGCATTTACAGTTCACCTTGCACATGAGTGGCTGTCAATTCAGGACTGGAGTTCAGTTGGGAAGTTGTCAAACGTAAACGGCAACTCCGTTGTCAAGTTACTTAGTCATTGCACAGAAACCAGTGCGATGCCTGAAAGCAAAACTGTTTGGAAAGATATCTTTGGGCAACTTGGTGTGAACTTGGAGACTCCAGCAACAGGATGTTGCGGAATGGCTGGCACTTATGGCCATGAAACCGATCATCAGCACAATTCAAGATCGTTATATGAAATGTCGTGGCAAAAACACACGAGTAATATGGCAGAAGAAACAGTACTGGCTACGGGCTTTTCTTGTCGTTGCCAGGTTAAGCGTTACGAGAATAAAAAACCAATGCATCCGATAGAGTACATTGCAAAGAATCTTTAATACAATAGATGGTAGCGATACGTATTTGTGTCGCTACTTTTCGATTTTAGTTACAACTCCATTCCTTGATTCTCTAATCAAACCTCGATTTAACATAATTTAAAAATCAACATTCCATTTGATTGTTTTTTTAAGATAGACGGGAATTATGTGGCGGAAGTAGTATCGCGCAACATTGTATGATGTGTTCTTCCTCACATATAAATTAAAGAGATCGGAGAATTTTAACTATAGTGGTGTGAACACGGGTCAGAGAATTTACAGAGCTTCCATTTTTAGTACTGAAATAAGCGATTCAGATACGCTCTTTGAAAGCACAGATAATTCGAATCAGGACTTTAGCTTTGCTGAAGAGGTATTTTTTATACTGAGTTTAAACGCCTGTTTCACAAAGCCGATATGAACGAATCACATTTCAATATTGATTCGTGTTTTATTAGACGTAAGCGAGCTCTATTCGATTTTCATGAAGTAACAACGATACCCAATGATGCTCAAATAAATCATTAGGCTTTCGTGGTATTAAGAATAAAAAAGAGATCCCCGAATTCAACCCTGAAGTGCGACACTCTTACCTAAATTAAGCGGCCTGCATCATTTCTTTGAATACTACAGCTGGCTGCTTAAAACCCAAACACTTTTTCGGTCGATAATTTATCCGCGACATCGCGAACTCGACGTCTGCATCACTTACTTCTCGCAAATCAGTGCCTTTCTTTATATATTGACGCAGCAAACCATTTGCATTTTCGTTTGCCCCACGCTCCCAGGAAGAGTAAGGATGCGCGAAGTAGAAATCCGCCTCTAAAGAGGCCGAAATGAGTTCATGAGCGGCAAATTCGCCGCCATTGTCTGCCGTGATTGTATGCACGTACTTTTTATAAGGCGAAAGCAGTTCTATCGTTGCCTGTGCAACATCTTCCGCTGATTTCGATGCGGCTTTTTTGACAAGATAGAAGCGTGTTTTTCGCTCCAAAACAGTGACCAGGGCACCAGTTCCTTGCTTCCCTAATACGGTGTCAATCTCCCAATCCCCGAGCCGTGTTCGCTCTTCCACGACTTCGGGTCGTCCATCAATTGACATTGCATTTAAAATCGCAGGGCCTTTGTCATTTCTACCTCGTCTATATCGCTTATGCCCTTGACGTAGGTGACGATAGAGTTTTCCGCCATTGCGTTTATCAACAGCAACATAACGATAGATCCACTCATGACTGACAGGCTGTTTAACGCTCGTCAATACTGCTGAAATTTGTTCCGGACTCCAATCTGATTGCAGTAGTATTCGGATGAAGTCGATTCGTTTTTGAGGGATACGGTATTTCCGTGCCGTTTTGCGTTTCCCTATAGCCATTACGTGCGCCGAATCAGGGCAATATGACTCGTTGATTTTATGCCTTCTTAACTCTCGATAAACGGTGGAGCGATGACATTTTACTTTTTCTGCGATTTCAGAGGCAGAACAACCCACTTCCAATAATGTGGAAATCTGGTATCTTCTGCCCTCGGTCAACTGCTGATATTTCATGGTAGTACTGCTTGTTTCTTTGGCGAGAAGAGCGTACCACTTTCAGTAGTTGGCTTCCTCTTCTATGCGTTACCATGAATGTCGCACTTATTATCTGAAATCAGGATCTACAATTTACGTTTTATTCCAGACTTTGCTCTTTCTTTAATATTGGTCTGGATATATATTTGATCGGTCGTCGCTATTTTTGAGTGACCCAGATCTTCGGATAAATGTTTAAGGGGGCGGTGCTGCGCATCATGCGTGGCACCAGTATGACGTAGCCAATGTGATGTAGCTGCTTGTAAGTTTTCAGCTTCTTCCTGAAACCCATCCTCATTGAGCTTTTTAATTGCCAGATCAAAACTTTCCTGCACGATTCTGCGAATTTGTCTTACATTCATGCCTCCATTACCGCGAAGTTTATGAATGATGGGGTGAGGTTCATCGACGCGAGGCAAGGAAGTCAGCCCTCTGCTTAAACGATATCGCTTTAAATACTCGATGAATTCTTCGCTTAATGTTACATCTCGAAGCTTGTTTCCTTTGCCCATTATACGCAAAAACCAAAAACCATCTGGATCTTGCCAGAAATGGCTCATTACCGGTGCCCATTGCGGGCGGTCAGACAATTCGGATATCCGTAAATATAATCCCTTTAAACATGCTAATGTAAACAGATTTCTTTCAAGCTTGGGGTCATTTTCGCAACGGTCTTTTGTAACACCAAACACATATTCCCACTGCAGGTTACTCAGTGTATCTGGCATCTTAATTTGTGACTGTACTACGAGATAAGGGCAGTTTTTTTTCACCACAGGAACAAAGTTAGCGAATGATTTTTCTTCCAAGATAGCAAACTTATAAAACACATTTAATGCGGTGAACATTGATGCGAGTGTTTGCTGACTAACCCCATTAGTCTTATAAACAAAGGGTCGCCAGCTTGAATTAACAACCCTTAAACCATTGCTATCCTTAAAACGCCATTGCACTGATTGGGCAACCCAGTCGTCACTGGTCTCAACGACAAACTCAACATATGCCTCAATGTCTTCACGTTTCAGATCAAATACAGAGGCTTGTTTTATTGTCCAGGACCAAAGATAGAAGCGCTCTATTTCATTACGAAATCGATTGAATGTGGCTTCTGACTTGCGACCATATACATACAAAAATTGATATAGAAACGCCAGATCATTTTTACAACAATGTGGATCAAAGACCTCATTGGTAAGAAAGTTAGCAATATCTGGGTATTCTGTCTCGAGTGTATTGTCCTCAAGATGTGCGACTAAGTACCTGAGCTGCTTAAGCGTATCAACTAATGGCGTCATTGTATGTGTATAACACTGATTATATAAACAGTGTTTCATTCTGAACTAAGCTCAGCAAGATTGCAACGGAAAACCGAGCTCGCGCGTTATCCGCAGCGAGCACTTAAGCCTTAATTTTCTGCTTTCGAAGCATGCAATTCGCGAGCGTACTCGAAGATGATGGCAAGATTACAAATGAACCAGAGATCTTTGATTATGAATAACCCCAACCCGTCTATCAGAGTAGTCGGTGAAAACCCACCATCGGCTGTGAACAAAAATGTCTGTGTCATAATAAATACAGCACCTGTACCGACTATACCAATCAAAACCAGATTACGTCTGCCAAGCCAAATGCCGGCACCAAGTAGTATTGAAAATCCCAGGTCATAAACACCGATTAAATCTGACGCTTGCTGGATTGTGAACACCTGATAAAGCCATGCCATAAACGGGGAGGTTTCGACCAATGGCACTATGGCCTTGGCTTCCAATTCTAGAAACTTCATTCCACCAATCCAGAAAAGTACAATAGCCACGGGAATATAATTTAATATCGCATGCTGGCGTGCTGAGATCCGCTTAGTGAAACATAAATAAAGTGCCAAAGGTAACAGAGCAAAATACTTAATAATACCCTGACCTGAACCAATAACCGGAAACCCGCCGTGTGCTGCAATCCAGCGACCAGCGTCGAACAGGGTTAGCAACATAATACCACTCAATACAACGAGCAAAGCAAATTGCGGTCTGCGTAACTGAGTTATAAAAAGTGCGGCGCCAACGCTTATGCCCGTAATTAAGAAAAATAGCCCAAATACCTGACTAAGACTCTGCATTGAATATAAATCGTTGAGCGAGTAAAAACCCAGGGCTTTTTCTACATAACCAATATTCCCCCCAAGAATAAACGAGCTACCGAGTAACATCAGGCTTAGGGCAACGGTAAAAGCAATCACCTTATAATTTGTTGAGTGTGACATAATAGTCCTATGCAAATGGATGTACCAAGAAGACCGGACAAGCCCGTTTTAATTTCAGAAAGGTTTTGTTTTTTTGATGAGTCAAAAACAAAGTGAAGCCAGTTAGGAGATTGTTTGTAGGTGTACGTTAACCATGAATACGAAAGACCAAGTCTTTCGCTCTCTATGTATCTTAAAATAAAAAGGGCAGTGCGTTAACGGGAACACAATGCCCAATTGATAGTTCAGCATAAACTGAATAGGCTATATACAAGTTAAGTGTAAGCTAGGAAAAGATTGTCCGGCTTGCAGCAAAACCTTAGTTTGTTTGAGCTTTAAGGCTTACTCCACTATAGGACGAGTAGCCTCGTAACATGATATGGAACGTGCCTGCCGATGGATTGTTAACAGTACAAACCTCGTTATTGCCATTTTTATAAGGACGACAGTCGTATGTAGAGAGAGTAGGCTGCGCGTTTGCACGTACATACAGGTCTGCATCGCCTGATCCGCCGCTCATTGTAAACGTCACTTTACTCACACCGTTACCAACGTTGAATGTATAAAAGGCTTCACTGCCCGAACTACCACTCAGGCTGGATTTGGCTACACCATCTTGCAACTCATTACCACCGGTGCCATTTAATGCTGCATCCACCGCGGCTGAAGCATCAATGATACCGCTACCACAACTGCTACAAGTGGCGGGGAAACTACGAGCAGTACTCTTCAGGATACTTTCAACTTCGTCCGGACTAGCTGAAGGTTTAGCTTGTTTAATAAGCGCAGCCACACCCGCAACGTGAGGCGCTGCCATTGACGTACCTTGTGAGTATGCATAGCTATCGCTGGAAGGCGTATTGCTTCCCGAATTGTAGGTAGAAAGAATACCTTCTGGGTCATTCGCAAAACTTTGCGCGCCACCGGGTGCTGCAACGTCGATGTTTGAACCGTAGTTTGAGTAGTAAGCGCGGCCACCGTTACGACCTACAGAAGCAACATTGATGATGCCGGAGCAGTTACCCGGATTGAAATTGGCAGAATTTGAGTTGTCGTTACCCGCTGCGATTACGATGGTCGTACCATTAGCACGCGCCGTGTTAATAGCGCTCTGTGTCGTTGAGCTACATGCACCGCTACCACCTAAGCTCATGTTGATGACATCAGCCGGGTTTGCGTTAGATGGTACGCCTGATACTGAACCACCTGATGCCCAGATGATACCGTCTGCGATATCAGAAGTCAGACCGCCACATTTACCTAGTACACGTACAGGTACAACTTTGGCGTCATAAGCGACACCAGCCACACCCTGACCGTTGTTTGAAACCGCCGCGACCGTTCCCGCAACATGTGTACCGTGCCAGCTAGAGCTGCGAGCGCTATGTGTATAGCCGCATTCATTGGCAGATACTGCATCACCCGGGTCACGTGCATCACTGTCACGACCACCGCCGTCGTTTGCAACTGACAAGTTGGAGATCATGTCGTAACCTTGCAGGATGTTTGCGTTCAGATCTGAGTGAGGGCGGTAACCAGTATCCAGTACAGCCACTACCACACCATTACCCGTTGCCTTATCCCACGCAGCAGGTGCGTTGATACCACCAGCAGACTCAAAATAGTGCCACTGGCTTGAGTACTGTGGATCATTAGGGGTAGCGAAAGGTTGCAACATCTGGTCGATTTCTATGTATTCAATATTGCCTGTCTCGACCATTTCCTGCATCAGGCTATGGGCATCAGCCGCAGAAAGCGTTTGGTCTACGCGCATAACGTGATGGTTGCTCAGTGCCATTTGACGGACATATTTAGTTTGTAACGACGCTTTATTTTTACTCTTGAAGCTCTTAACAAAACTTTGTGCTCGTGAATTCATCATCGCCGGAGACATCTCGGCCTCAGATATGGACATAAGCTGATTACTATTGTCCTTGTATTTAATGATAAACTGCGTGCCTGCGGTGTTTTGACCTTCAATTTTCTGGCTCAACTGCGCCATACTTGCAACGCTATTGAACGCTTCAGCGTTATTTGCCACAGCTTGAGTTGCAGCGAACATGCCTGAAATAGCCAGCGCAACGGCACCAATTTTTAAATTATTCGTTGTCATAATAGTTTTTCCCTAGATTTAGTTGTTGTTCCTTCCGTTCAGCATTGCGTACAGAAGGTGTTTAAATGTAAACACGAGGTTACTTTTATTTTAAATTCCGTTTACTTATATTAGATGAGGTTTGGGTTATAAGAGTTGATCAGATTTCACACAGCTAGTTGTTTTGTAATATTTAATTCATATTTTTAAGGGTTGTGATGATATATTTTTCATGTAAATGATTGTAAATAGCTAGTGATAATTTATGAGTAATTCACACCTATTTGGCCCTTTAATAAGCACATGATCTGCATTAAGAAGTTCCAGTAGGTTTTGTAAATTCTGACTATCTTTAGCAATGGGCGGTCAGTTTTCTATTAACTTTGTGAACGCAGGTAAGTTCCTGCAAGAGCACCTTAGAAAAGAGTAATAGCCAAAAAGCAGCGCACTTTTCAGGTGCTGCTTTTTGGCTTAAGCTTGTTATCGACTACTGCTTACGACATTGCTGTGCGTCAAAGTCGACAATTATGCTGGCGTTTTCTGCATTACCAGAGATCTTTAGGTAAGACCAATACTGGCTTCCAGCTGCGATTTGAATGCATTCCGATGTGCCACCAGAATTAGATTGTGCGTCCTTATCGTTATCACTTGGCCAGCCACCATTTTTGTACAAGATGTTCAGACTTCCACTGCCATGCGCTGTTGTAATAGCCAGGCTTTGTGCAGAATTAATATCTCCAATAGATAACCATAAAGTACCATCTCCTCCCAGACAGGTCGCTTCGCCCGCCACCAGTCGACCGCCGGTTACTGGCTGCTGAGTCGCACATGCATCAGGTACCGAGCCACTGATATCTTTGGGCATGATCTCAACGGTATAGTCCTCAACTTCTCCATCACCTACCGAGCCACAGGCACTGGCAGCAGCGCCGTTGTACTTCATAGCAATACGTAATCTGGCTTTAGAACCCACCATATTTGCAGGAACATTAATTGAGCCTGTCACTTCGCCTTTACCAGACACGTCTGACATAACCTGCTCAGATTCTTCGAACTGACCATTGTTATTAAAATCTATCCAGGCAACCCAATGCTCGGTGTAACTTCCGCCTGGCGTAAAGGTAAACAGGTTAGATCCCTCTGTAAGCTTAATAGTCTGATTAGAAAAATCACCATATCCGTCTGCCTGAGAAGGGTTGCTAAACGATCCATTTTGTACATTTGCGATCCATTCATATCGGGTGTTGCCACTGGCTGAACAGTATTCAATGCCGGAAATGCTTACGGCGGCTTGCGCGCTGTTACTCAGTCCATCGTTATCTGTCACTGTTAAAGTTGCCATATAGTCGCCAGTCTGAGTGTAGGTATGGCCGGGGTTCGGCTCATTGCTTGAGTTGCCGTCGCCAAACTCCCACAGGTAAGTAACAATATTGCCATCCGGATCTTCAGAACCTGCACTGCTGAAGGCGACGGCTTGTCCTGACATGGCAGAGTAGGGGCCATTGGCTAGTGCAGTAGGGGCCACAAGTTCTGATTTCACCTCAGCAGTTGCAGTATCTGTTGCCGTGTTACCGTCATTATCTGTTACGGTCAGTTTCACAGTATATGCTTCTGCGTTTTGGTAGGTATGTACAGGGCTTACAGCGGTGGACGTGTTACCATCACCAAATTCCCAGTAATAACTAACAATACTTCCGTTAGCATCGTTTGAGCCCGCACTGCTAAACTGAATAGACTCGCCAATAGTGGTACTATAAGGGCCATTGGCTTGTGCGATGGGTAAGCCAGAGTCACCAGCTCGTTCATAATAAACAACTAACGAAGCGCCGCTATACTCTAGGAAAGGGTCAACCATGATATTTAACTGGCCACCGCCAGCTGCAAATTCGCAGTACTCGCTGTGTCTTGGTGCACTGAATGGCCCGCAGTCATGTTTATCAGCCGTTGGCACTGAGTTCATACTAACATAGGCATCTGGATCACCCTGATACCCGCCAGGCATTACCGCAACCGTGCGTACAGCATCAGATGGGATTTCAAACTGATAGGTTTTTGGATCGGCACCTTTAGCAGATTCCAGGTTATTAATTTCAGCTAAGAATACGCGCTCACAGCCATTGCACAGTGTATTGTCAGTGCCAGAAATGACACTGAGCGTCGCATTTGAATAGGCACTAAAGGCGTCAATTGTAGTATGATAGGGCACTGTACTGGATGGAGCAGAAATAGTCACCAGCTCCGGAGAACCCGCGCTTCTGAATGAGATAAAATCGGCGTCCCAGTTATCGCCATTTTTCACCGGTGCTTGGCCCTTAGAGACATACATATCAGGGTCTTCATCGTAACCATCCAAATAAAATGCAACAGCCTGCGTACCAGCCGGCACCGAGATCTCGTAGTTATCCACATCGCCTTTTTGACCTGACAGATCTGTAAACGACTGAATAACATCGCCCTTTGGCGGCGTAACCGCGCCGGACGTGCCATCCCATGGATGATCAGCATTGCTGGTATACTCATCAAGGCCAGTTGCTATCAGGTTTGCATTAGACCAAAGCGTTGCCCTTGCAGGCCCATGAAGGGCAGCGGTCATTCTGTCTACCTGATCACTGGTGAACATGGCATAGTTGTCGGAGTAGTGCATAAAGTTTTCTGTGTTTGTCGGCTGACCCAAACAGTTTTTTGCGTTGTTCTGTAATATGCTGCTACTCATTTGCGGCGTATCGCACGAGCCATCACCAGTCGCATTACAAAAAGCCTCAGAATGAATAGTACAGACATCACCATCAAAGGTATGGGGCAGGTTTAGCCAGTGGCCAAACTCATGGGTCAAAACAGAGCGGAAGTTTTCATTGGTGTTAGCACCAACATAATCACCATTATAAACAACCCGTGACAAGCCATTTTGCGACATGCTCAACTGAGGGTACCAGGCTACACCGGAATTATTCGTTGAGCCATCATCATATAAGTCTTGCTGAATATAGATATTCATATACTTAAAGTTGTCCCAGGCATCGGCTGAAATTTGATCGTCAACGCCACTGCCTTTACCATATCCTGCTTTTTCTGGGTGGCGGACAATACCATTTGTTGGTTGGCCGCTTGGATCTTTTTTTGCCAATACAAATTCAATGTTGAGATTTTGCCTGATCGCCTGAAACTCGGGCGCAATGGGTCCATCATCTGTGATTAAACCCAGGAAATCCTGGTTAGACTTGTTCAGTCCGTCTATGACTTTTTGCTCGGTTAAGCAGTAGGTGCCTGTTTCACAGTTGTATCTGTCGCCATAAATATGCACAACCACTGGAATATAGTAACGCCCGGGAACACCATTGCCATTCTCTGCTGCAATATCGTCCTGACTCGCAAGCTCAGACATAATGTGCGATGCAAAACTAGAACTCAAAGACCGTTGTCTGAGATTCTCTTTCTGGATAGCAGACCAATCCTGCGAATTATGGTCAGTACCACAGATCAGTCCTCCATGTTTATGGCTGGTGGAATTCGCAAATACGGATTGTATCCTACTATCAAGTTCAGTTTGACTGACTTTGACAGGCTCGCCTGCAAATACAGTGTTGGGGGACAGCGTAGTCAGCAAAATAGCCGTAGCCTGGCAGAGTGTTTTTCTGGTCGGTGTTTTTGCCAACACACGTTGAGAAAAAGGCATAGTGTTCTCCTGTTGTTTTTATTTGTTAACATATGGATGTTAAGAACGTGCTTTCTTTTCATCTAAGTTAACTTGTAGTGTTGTTATAAGTACCGTTATTGGTACTTTGTTATTTCCCTGGAACTGCATAAATATTCTTTTATATTAGTAACCTAACCTCCAACCATAGAGGTTCGGTGGATTTTTGTACGTTACGACAGCTTTGTGTAACTTACATCAATGAGATTATATTGTATACAGTATAACTTAACATTTTGCATAATTGTTATTTTGGTGAAGCAGGGCGGGCACGGCTGGAAGTAGGTTAATGAATTGTTTTTAGTGCTAATATGGAGGGGGCGCGTTAGCAGTTTGGGTTACATCAAAGCCAATCATCAGCGGGGGATTGTCGTTTTGACCATTTATTGTGTATGAATATCTTTTCCTTCATTCATATGCTCGATGGCTTGAGAAGTTGAGAATTAATCGAGGCTCTTTATGCCATAAAATAAACATGCTCCATAGAGCCTTTCAGCGGTCAATGGGTATGGAGCATAAAGCCTCCCAATTTAACTCCCAGAACAATCCTTCATAACCTCATGTCAGACTGTATCAGTTTAATAAGTATTCTGGTAATTCAATATTATTGGAATTTAGAGATTCAATAGCCATTGCCGATTGAGAGGCCGCTATTTTTGTAAGGCAAACTGCCAGTTTGGACTGCTCGTGTTGAGATAATGGCCCACCGCTCGAACAACCCAATGATGTATACGTTTGCGTGGCTTCAGGTGCAGGGGCTCGAAATAATTTTAGAATTTCACCATTTTCTACGATCGAAACACGCTTATTTTCATAAACTTGTTCTCCAAAACGAAACCGTGGCGATGTATTAAAGACATAGGTGTCAACATGTTCTCTTTTCAGAGATATTTCTAAGGCAATAGCGCCACCCAGTGAGTGTCCAGTAACTATAAATTTAGTGCCTTCAGGATACTGACTTTTTTGCTGATCGAATAGCTCAAGGGCAGATTCGTTTTGCCATCCCAAGAAATTTCCATACCACCAATCGGTTATATCTTCTGTACCCCGAAAAACTAAAATCACGGTATTTGTATCAGTATCTTCATAGATAGAGTACGCAAAACCAATTGCATCATTGTCACTGTGCTCAACAGCGGAATACTTAGTTGGTAGGCTAAATTGGAAATCATCCTGGTATACGTTGTGCGACATTTGTGCAAAAACGAACGCTTCTTGAGCCGTATTCCTAATTTGCTCACACCACCCAGAAGGATGGTCACAGTCAACCAGCGTGACGTTTTTAGAAGTAGTAGTACAACCAAACAGAATGGCTAAAGTAACGACTATCACCAGTATTTTCATTAGAAGTTCCTTCTATTATTGCAAAGATAAATCTCTAAAAATGCCTGCATTGCTAACAATAAGTAGTTAAGCCTATGGCTTACGGTAAATCAATAATTTAATTTTTATCCACGGGGCTTATGTGATTCAGGCGAATGCTAAATAAAAAAATAGCGGCTATCTAAACCAACAACAAGGCTAGCCTTCATAAAGACCGATACTGGTTAGTATCGGTCTTTAGTGTTGAGCAGATATCCCTTAGTTTGAGATCTGACGAAAGTGTCTGTCATCCTGGAACGTCGAGTGAAGATCTTGTTCATAATTTTCAGAGAACAGAGTGAGAATAAGCTAAGCCTAAATGCCGCATTCACTCATGATAAATAACATCGACAGACGGTTATTATTTTTTGCTTTTGCTGAATAGGGAACAATTCAACTAATAATTCCCGCGTTGCCTAGTATCCCCAGTTAAGCATGTCTCAAGCTAGTAATACAAGATAGGTAGGGCCATGGAGAAGCTAATTTTAGAAAATACATTATTTAACATAATACAAATTATAGGATATACGATATATGTAACAACTACTCGTTTCGGGTTCAGCAAATTAGCTGGTTTGCTCCATATTGCTATATGCGACATATATCATGCCCAAATTGCCAATCAATTTTCTGCTTAAAATTAATAAAAGATAAAAGCATCAAGCAAGGCTTAGTGCTTTTATCTGAACGTATCGTGTTTGAGCTTTATTGCTCTACAATAATCCGCAGCATACGACGTAAAGGTTCAGCAGCTCCCCATAGTAACTGATCACCTACAGTAAATGCGCTAATATATTCTGGACCCATGGTAAGTTTGCGTATTCTTCCCACTGGGATATTCAGCGTACCGGTCACTTTTACGGGTGTCAGCTCTTGCTCGGTTACTTTTCTTTCATTGGGAATGACCGTAACCCATTCGTTGTGCGCTTCTAAAATCTCTTCTATTTTTTCAATCGCAATGTCTTCTCTAAGCTTGATGGTTAAAGCCTGTGCGTGGCAGCGCATTGCACCGATACGTACACAGATCCCATCAACAGGGATAGGTTGTTTACTCGAACCCAGGATCTTATTTGCTTCGACCTGTGCCTTCCACTCTTCCTTACTCTGACCACTTTCCATAGGTACATCTATCCATGGGATCAAGCTACCGGCCAGAGGCACACCAAATTGATCTGTCGGCAAGCTTTGTGACTTGAGTTTTTCAGCTACAAGTTTATCAATTTCTAGTATTGCCGCACTGGGGTCAGTCAGTTGTGTTTTTACAGAACCATGTATTTCGCCCATCTGGGTGATCAGTTCTTTCATATTTCGGGCACCAGCTCCGGATGCTGCCTGATATGTCATCGGACTGACCCATTCAATCAGATCCTGTTCAAACAACCCACCCAGGGCCAGTAACATCAGCGACACAGTACAGTTACCACCAACAAAGGTCTTCACGCCCTGTTCAAGACCCTGCTCTATTACATCTCTGTTTACCGGATCCAGCACAATAATGCTATCCGACGACATTCGCAAAGCTGAGGCCGCATCAATCCAGTAGCCATTCCAGCCAGTTTCTTTCAATTTGCTGTACACTGCTTTTGTGTAATCGCCACCCTGACATGACAAAATTATGTCCATCCCAGAGAGACTGTCGAGGTCATATGCATCTAACAACGCCGTGGACTGAGACTTTACTTCTGGCCCCGGTTGACCGGCTTGGGATGTTGTAAAGAAATAAGGTTCAATATCAGAAAAGTCATTTTCTTCGTGCATACGTTGCATCAAAACAGAGCCGACCATTCCACGCCAACCAATTAGTCCTACTTTTTTCATGGTATTACCTTTTTTTGAATCATTGAGTATATTGCGTGAGAGGTATGTCTAGACGTCTAAAAATAGCAAAGATTGTGATAAGAAACTATACTTTTAGCGTCAAAATTGAACATTAATCATAAAAAACCCCGCGAAAGCGGGGTTTGGATACAACATGTAAAGGTTGTGTCCCACACTGTCGCGAAAGCAACAGTTTAGAACCAGGTTGTTGATAATTTGTACTCAGGTCAAACTATCATAAAAATGCAGTACTAAATTAGAACAAAGTATGGCTTAAGTTTAGCGAGTATTCAAGTAATTTTGATTACAACAAGCTGAAATTTAAGAAAATAATTTGTAACTTAAAACTGACTTAAGTCTCATTTACATTACACTGCCAAATAACTGTTCCTTGGATAGCGAAAGCCATACCTAATACAAAGACACCATTAACACGCAACTTTATCTTTCATACTGATTTTTGCTCCGGACAATTTGCAAAGAATGGCTATCAAAGAAAGTGAAATTGTGCACCTTAGATATGTGTCAAAGAGATGCAGATTTAGCAAGTGATTTCAAAGCGGACTATCAGATATTAGGGTAAATTGCCGTCCGAATTAAAAAAGCCTGACCGAAGGTCAGGCTTTTGTCACACAAACCGTGAATCTTTAGAATTCAACAGACACATCAAGGCTGATTTGCTGCGCATTCTCACGAGAACGGATAACCACATCGTTTTGCTGAACTTCAAAATCCTGACCGAGCAGGTTTTTTGCTTTTACAGTAATCGTTGTGTTAAACGTTGGATAATAGCTGTACACCAGGTCCAAAGAATTAATTGGCTGCTCGTAAGCGTCGTCAAACCCATTTACACCTGCCGCCAGGATGCGGTCACCAAATACGTTGTATATTAATGAACCCTGGTGGTTACCATTGTGCGAATCGTAGTTCAGCTGAAAGTTTGCCACGTATTTAGAGTGGCCACTCATCCGGCGCTTAATATTGGTTAAATCACCACGTGCACTTTCTAAAATTTCAACTTCAGAATCACTGACTGTCAGGTTACCAGACGTAAAGAATGCGCCACCTAGCATATCCGCAGACAACTCGACCAGCCATTCAGCTTCCAGGCCATATACATAGGCACTATCCGCATTTTCGAACTCAAGAGTGAATCGACCATCGCGTTCAGTAAGCTGAGCTTCAATTGGCTTATCGATATCCTTATAGAAAGCACCCACTGAGAAGTTGTCACCACCGTCGAAATAGAACTCGACTCGTGCGTCGAAGTTATCAAGATAGCTTGACTGTAACGTTGGATTACCCAAAGTTCTGTAATCAGTTAGCGGGTCTTGATACTGAACCGGTGTCAGCTCACGTAAGTCTGGACGAACTATGGTTTCACCCCAGCCAAAACGGACCTGATAGCCTTCCTGGCTGTATGTCATGGACAATGAGCCGAATGTTTCATCTTCCATTACAGTAGCGTCTTTAATCGCTTCTTCGCTTAACTGATCTTGCAATAATGCTGAGTCATAAGCTGAGCGAGAAAATGCCAGTGCGACTTGTCTGAAATCTTCGTATCTCAAACCACCTGAGAGTCGCCAGTCGTTTTTAAATACGTAGTCGAATGCACCAAAGTAAGCATCAATTTTTTGTGCAGCAAGATAATCATCTGCTGTTGGTTCTTGGAACAACAATTCTACATCAGTACTGTCTACTACTGCATCGTCTTTAAAGTAGCTGCCCATACCCAGTGCCTGACTGCTAGTGTCAGCAAGGCTGACCACTTCACTTGGGCCAAAGCGATATTTAAAGAAATCAGTACGATAGTCACGTGTTTTTTCTACGAAATAGCCGCCACCTTTGACTTCAAGCTCTGAATTATCGAAATAAAAGGCTTTTGATAAGTTCCACCCGTAGTTTTCAACTTTATCTTCCATGTCGACAAAGCGATACAAGAAGGGATCACCACCTAACGCCCCGCTGGTATAGGTTTCGACATATGCGCCACCCTCATAACGATCTCTTGCCGTAATTTCCAGCTCGCTCGGGATATTAGTTGTTGCCGTAGAATCCGTGTAATGCCAGTCAAAACCGAGGCCGTCCAGGTTCACGCTCTTAAGGAAATCATAATTTAAATTATGTGTACCGCGTAGCTGAACTATTTCCAGTTCGCGTTGTTCGAAAGAGGTCAAATGCTTACGCTGTACTTCACCGTCTTCTTTACTCAGAGACTTAGAAGGCTCCTGGTAAATGGACACTGACGCTTCATCTTCGGTGTCGCGAAGCTTCATAAAGCTTGCGGTCAGATCATGGTCATCGATTTTATAGCCAAGACTCAGTGAACTGTTTAACTTGACATTTTTCTTAGTAGACTCTTTGTCATCACGAGCGGAATAACAGGCTAATGGGCTTTCACCACAGTTAGAATCGGCATTGTCTACCGACGCCAGAACAGCAGTATAGCCTTTACTGTGTGACCATTCATGGTCGTACGCCAAAGACGCTAAAAAGCCAAACTGACCACCCAAACCGAATAGGTCATCAAAACGGTCGCCATAGACCAATTTACCGCCAACATCAGGGTCAAGGTCTTTCTCAACCATCCCAAAATCACGATGTAGTGCTTTGGCAATGTCTTTATTAAGCTCGATTGCCTGCTGCTGTGATACAGCTTCACCTCTGTCTTGAGCTTCTACAGCACGAATGTTTAAACGTGAGATATCCGATATGCCGTTTACATATTTGCTCAGGGCGTTAGTTACCGCAACCGGCATGGACCGCAAACCGTCATCTTCCCCTAACCAGTCATCATCGCTTCCATTGTAAACAAATCCTCTGCTGTTAGTGTCTTTATGAGCGACACCAACCTCTAACTTAAGGACGCGATCACTTGGAATACTTTTGGTACGGATATTTACGTCACCGCCACCAAACGCCGCTGGCATATTTGGTGAGTATGCTTTTTGTACAGCGAGTGATTCAATGATACTCGATGGAAAGATATCTAGCGGAATTACATTACGCGTTAAGTCAGGACTTGGAACCTGAGCGCCATTTAATCGTACACTTGAGTATCGCTCACCCAGACCACGCACATAGATAAACTTATCGTTTACCAGGCTCAGACCTGTTACACGGCGAAGTGCAGACGCAGCATCACTATCACCGGTACGTGAGATTTGCTCTGCACCCATGATATCAGCTACGAAAGCTTGATTTTTCCTTTCTTCAATTACTGCACTGGCACTACCTTTAAGGCGACTGCCTACCGCAACTACTTCTTCAATCTCTTGCGCTGTCTCTTCTGCTGAAACCGAATGTACAGCCAAAGGGGAAGTAAGAGAAAGCAAAGAAAGCGTGATCAAATTGGTTTTAAACTTTTTGATTGGTTTCATTTGTCGTTCCTCTAAACCAAAACCGGATTCACAAAGGGCGCATGAATGCGCCCTGTTAAAAGCTAGAAATGGATTAGATTACTTCGTGCGCTCTAAAGACATAGAAACGAATTTTGCCCAAGTAGTGTCTGTTTCACTTTCGCCGATTGCACCAATGTAGGTAACATCTTCGAAGAATGAGTTGTCTTCACTCAGCTTGCTGCTTTCGACTGCCACTGTGTTGCCATCTTTATCAAGAATTGAACCTTTAGTTGCAACACCGTTCTCGCCTAGCACGCTTGCGAAATCTTTAAAGCCGATTAGTTTATTGCCGCTGTCAGCCGCAGTGAACCAAGCTTCGATGTTGAAATCAGCCAGGTCACCAGTAAGGGTTTCTTTAACCGCTTCGAAGTTCAGGCCACATGCAAATACAGAGTTTTTGAACGCGATATCGCCAGCTTTTGCATTAGCATGAACACCCATCGGAGTAGACTTATCTTTTTCATTGTACAGGTCAAAACACCCAGCACCGGCTTCTGTACCCGCATTAACGAACAACATGTTATGAAGCTGAGCTTTACCCCACTCTTTCATTTCCATACCTGCGCCGTAACCACGAGGACCTTTCACACCATTACTAACAACGGTTGCGTTAGCGATAGTTGGGTAAGAAACGGTTGTTGCGCGATCCTGACCATCTGCAGTTGATGGGTCTTTTTTACCACCGTCAGTTTCAAAACCGTGGTTACCCTGAGTTAAGGTTTGTACCAGAATGAACTGACCGTTACCTTTCCAGCCTGTATCCCAGTCAATACCGTCATCTGCGGTTTCAGTAACGACAATATGTTTGATATTAACTGTACCGCCGAATAGCTCGATACCATCATCGTAACCATTATGGATGTGTACGTAGTCAACAGTCGTGCCTGAGCCGACAGCATTTAGGGTAATTGAGTTTAGTTCGTCACCTTCAACGCCGAAACCAGCATATTTAACGACAACGTGTTGCAGCACACCACTGCTGTCTTCATTGTTATTGCCGCCGTAGTAAGAAACAACGCCTTCTGCGTCTACGTTACACTGACCTTGCTCTGCCTCAGTTTTAGAACATTCAACAGTCTGAGCCATACCGTTTACCTGAATACCACCCCAGTCCTGCATCGCAGGCACAGTAGTGTCGTCACCGTCAACTTCATTAATTGATGTAAAGGTGATTGGCTTATCAACCTCACCGATGGCATTGATTTTCGCACCACGAGCAATACGAACAAAGTTCTGCGCTTTTGTGAAAGCGATGGTTGCACCGGCTTCGATTGTCAGAGTTGGTCCGTCAGTATTAACAGTCTCACCTTTAGAAGTATCAACGTCCTTACCGATGAAAAGAGCACCTTCGAAGATGTGCGCGCCGCCATTAGGAAGTGCGTTAATTAGGAATGAAGATGTAATGTCTTTTGCGTAGCTAGCAAATGCTTGAGTATAGACACAGTTTTTATTATCTGAATCTGGTTCACCTTTATATTCGGTGCCATCCATTGTATAACTAGCACAAGTGATTGCAGTAGGCGAATCTTTGTCGCCGTTATCAACTTTGTCACCCGTACCTGGTGATACGACATCCTGAGAGTTATCTACGCGATTGTCATTTGTAGTTGGTGTTATATTGACATCACCGCCACAGCCAGCAAGAACCAAAGCAGAAGTGATAAGGCTTACTTTAAATAACCCAGCAAGTTTCATTTTATATCTCCGAAAAAGTAATAGTTATAAGCGCAATAAAAAGCTTGGGTACAGAATAGATTCACCTCATTACGATAAGGTTACAGTTTTGGTAAATAAAGATGACATCTGACTTTTAAAAATAAAAAAACCGCCCGAAGGCGGCTTTGGTGTTGCGATTATAAAATCATAACAATGCTTGCTTTAATGTTTCAGCGTGAATTTTCTCTCGCTTTACGTACTTAATCCATTGCTTCGCAAGATTAGCCGATTTTTTGTGCTTTTCCGCCTGTTCAAACGCCAGTATAGAAGCGTCGAAGTTTTTGAGGTTATATTGAGCCATACCGAGTGCGACATACGCATTAGACTCGAACGTTAAAGCGCCTTTGTCCAATGCGGCCCTGGCAGCATCTGCGGCTTCATCAAACTTCTCCAGATTGATATAGACTTCGGCAATACGTTGCAGGTAATTACCATGCTCGACTTCTTTATCAGCCTTAGCGAAAAAGTCGATAGACTTATCTTCGTCTTTAGACTGGACATAAGCTTCTGCGATGAATGCATAGTTTTTTGCATTACCCTTAACCACTCCGCTTTTAATGCCTTCGTCTAGTGCAATAGCGGCCTTATAAGGTAAACCGTTAAAAAGATAAACCTGAGCTAGCTGGATTATATCGCTACGTTTTTTTATGAAACCACGCTGCTGAGCTGTTTCAAGAATAGCAAGTTGCTTTTTCTCAGCTCCAAGCTCTCCAAACATACCCGCTAGTTGAACCCAGTACTCTGGTTTATCAAACAGCTTTATCATTTTCTCAAGGACTTCTGCAACTTTTTCAGGCTGATTAAGTGAGTAGTATAAAGCCCTTTGCAAAACCAACCAGTTTTCTTTTGGAACTTTATTCTCACTTTCAGTTAGCGATATTGCCAAATTAATATTTTCTACAGCTTCCTGATATTTTTTATCCTGATAAAGTGCTTGCGCCTTCAATACATAATAATTACTTTTAACAGGCTGTGTATTTATCTTCTTCCAGCTATCCAGATATTCTACAGTTGCTTTATAATCACCATTAGCCATTGCAAGCTGCGCAAGACTAAATGTAGTAGATAATCGTAATGACTCCGGTATGGCCTCTTCAGCAACCACCTGCTCAAAAGAGGCAATGGCTTTGTCCAGCTGGTTTTCGTTGTAATAGATGAAACCATAAAAGTTATACATCATTGCCACTTCATAAGAGTTCATGCTGCCAGCGCGTTTTTTGATGGTATCAAGTACCTCGAGGCCGCCTTTAACATCCCCTTCATCGGCAAGCTTTTGCGCTCTCGCAAGCTGACTGTATACCTTTTCACGCAAAGCCGGCACTCGCTTAGTTTTAGTCTCAGCGTTTGCAACAGCAAGGTCAACGCCAGGCAAAATAGACAACAGACTTGGGGCTACCAGACCAGTACAACTCAATGCACTGACAAGTAGTAGCTTCTTAAACGTTTTCATAATCGCACCTTTTTACTCTAGCCGTTAATCTGAAATGAGATCTTGTTTTGAACACCAGCGACCTCAACGGCCTCACCATTCACAACTCTCGGCTTGTATTTGAACTTCAATGCTGCGTCCATTGCTGCCCGGTCAAAGATATTCTCTGGTTCGGCTTTCACTACAACCGGGTTTCTAACTGTGCCTTGCTTTGTTACGACAAACTCTACGATGACATACCCTTCGATTCCCCTTGAAAGAGCGCGTCTGGGATAGACAGGCGCCACTTTGACAATAGGCAAATATTCACCGTCACTGGATTCCAAAGCCAAACCACCAGCCAGATCAACGTCAGCTGCTACGTCTGCACTGAAGTTAAAATCGGCTCCAGCAGCATCCAGGTTGTTGCTTTGCATTTGAGGCGCATCCATTGGCGGAGGCGGCTCTTTGGGTGTAGGTGGTTTTTGTGGTTTGCGTTCTTTTTTCTCAACAGTTTCTTCTTTTTTCAGGCGGACAAAATCAAGCACGTTGCCCTTAACAGGCTCGTCCATCTTGCCTTCTCCACCTGTGATCAGTGCCTGCATACCAAGAAACAAGAAAAAAGTCACAATACCTGCAATAACGAGTGCTAGTAAGTAACGCATCTTTTCTATTCCTATGATTCCTGGGCCGCAATTGATACATCGAATGCGCCTGCAGCGCGAGAAGCATCCATTACCTTGATTAAGGTATCGGTTGTTGCTTTCTTATCCGCTTGTATAACCACGCTACCCTGTGGGTTTTCCGCTTTCAGACGCTCGATATTTGCCTGTACAGCGCGGATATCGACCTGACGTTTGTTAATCCAGATTTCACCTTTGTCTGATATGGCAACAAGTATATTCGCACGCTGCTTTTTAACAGCGGTCGCCGCTTCTGGACGGTTTACATCGATACCTGCTTCTTTGACGAATGATGCAGTTACGATGAAGAAAATAAGCATGATGAATACAACATCCAGCATGGGTGTCATGTTAATTTCTTCGGCTTCTTCTTCCTGAAAAACCTTTGCTAATGGAGCTCTCATTACGTTTCCTCAAATTCTTTTCTAGTGGTCAAGCAACAGCTTGTCTTCTAACAGTTCTACTTCGCGCTTTGCCTTACGTTGTAAGAAGGTAGAGGCAAAAACCCCTGACAGCGCGCCAACCATACCAGCCATGGTTGGGATCGTTGCTTTAGAAACACCGGCAGCCATAGAGCGGGCACTTCCCGATCCTGTGATTGCCATCACATTAAATACTTCAATCATGCCGGTTACTGTACCTAGTAGCCCAAGTAGTGGACACAGGGCTACCATGACATTGATATATGGTAAGTTAGAGTTAAGCTGTATTCCGGCTCGTGAGATCATGGCCTGACGGATCTGCTCTGCATTCCAGCTGTTTCTTTCCTTTCGACTTGTCCAGCTGTTCAACAGATCTTTGCGATAGGATCTGAACTTGCCAAACACAAACATAAAACGTTCGAGGATCAACAACCACATCACAAATGTGACCATACCGATGACCAGGAGAACCTGGCCACCTGTGTCTAGGAACTCACGTAGCGCATTGATTGCATCTACTAAAAGAACCACAATTACGCTCCTTTCTCGCTACGCTCGGCGATGATGCCTGCACTTTGCTCCTGAAGGATAAGCAGCAAATTACGAGAGCGCGTGTTAAGTAAGGTGTAAAGGAATACGGTAGGAATCGCGACAACCAGACCCAGTACGGTTGTAACAAGCGCTGTTGAGATACCACCGGCCATCAGTTTCGGATCACCTGTACCAAACAGGGTGATGGCCTGGAAGGTATTAATCATACCGGTTACAGTACCGAGCAGACCCAATAGGGGTGCTACTACAGAGATAATCTTAATCAGAGTGAGGTTACGGGTAATCTTCGGCATTTCACGCAAAATAGCTTCACTTAGCTTAAGCTCTAATGTGTCATACGCAACATCCGGATATTGCTCTTTGACTTTCATTACGCGGCCAAGCGGGTTGTCTTCGCGTGCAACAGAATCTTTAAGCTGACGGTTGATTTTAGCACCCATAATCATCAAAGAGATAAAGCGCTCAAGGGCAATTAATAATGCAATCAGACCCACACCAAGAATAACGTAACCAACGGCTCCGCCCTGCTCAACTTGTTCTTTGGTATTTGGCGCCTGAACCAACAGACCCAGGATTGAACCGCCTGTCGGGTCTAGTGCAAAGTCAACGGTACCAGATTGTGCAGATTGAAGCTCAGCCGCACTCTCCATGAAACGTGCTGTCGGCTGACGGGTCAGCTCAGACAGTGTATTGGTTTCAGGGTTGTAAGACAGGTATTTACCATCGGCAATCAGGTTAAACGCACCAACACGCAAAACTTCTTTTTGCTCCTTGGCACCGCCTGCAACAATCACATCGGTGGTATAGCGAGATACTTTACCCTGCTCTGTCATTTCACGTTGCAGCTCAACCCATACTTTTTCGATGTCTTCGATAGACGCCAGTTTAGTACTTGAGCCCATGCGCTTAGCCATGTCGTCCATGAACGCGCTACGATTTGGTATCTCTGCAGATACAACTGAGGTACGGAACTTGTTGCTTGAATCGCCAGCTACTTGCTGAAGTACACCGAACAGCTCCTTCAATGACCCCATACGCTTTGATAGAGTGTCGCCCAAATTACCTAGCTTGATTTCGTTTTCTTCAAACTGAGTTTCGAGACGCTCTGAGCGATTGAGTTCGCCATCGCGATTAGCAGTCAATTCGCGCAACATTCTAACCTGCTCGCTCTGCTGCGCTTTAAACTGGGCTTCACGCTGTGCATTTTGTGCATTTTGCGCGCTCTGTCCCTGTTCAAGTTGCTTTAACAGCGTATCCAGATCCATTGCTTGTTCTGCTGCAAACGCTGAGCTAGACAATGCAAGCGTTGCTGCCATTACTGTTTTAAGGCTGAAAGATTTAAAAAAGTTCATCATATACCTCTTATTCTGCAGCCTGAATTGGCAGAGTTAACATATCCGGTGCAAGTTGCTTACGCGCGATGCGGATACCTTTGTTTATTTGACTGATATTGGTGTCTGGCAGTGCAGTAAATGACTTGCTGTCTTTATTCCAGCTACCCGCTTTGCTGCCATCTTTAGTCACATAAAGCAGCTCAAGGCGACCAATGCGTAACATATCAACTTCACGTTCCTGACCATCCACCGTTAGCAAAGTAGAGTAAGCTTCGATGGTGCGGCCGTACTCAACTTCCACCTGATAAGCTTCGAGTACGCGACGGAACTTTTCACTTGAAGAAACATCAGCACGGTCCATCATTGCTTGTAACTTCGCAATGCGCTCTGCGCGCTCTTCTTTTAGAAAAGGAACGTCCAGCGCGACGAACTGCTCGAGACCTGTAATCATACGCATCATCAGTGGCGTGATCTGACGTTCAATCACGGATACCTGATCCATAGACTCGTTAATCGCAGCCATTTCTTCTAATTGATTTTTGATCTGCTTGTCTAACTGGCTGTTATAAACAACCAGGCCATCTATTTCTTTATTCAGTGTTCTGAACTTTTGCAGTCTTGACTGCATGTCATCTGCAATAGAATTGATTTTATTTTGAGACTGGAGGGCTGACTGGTTAATAGCCGAACTTGATTCAATGACCTTGTTCAGATCATTTGCCTGAGCATTAGCCGCAACGGCGACCATACCTGCTAATAGCAAGTGGTTAACGCACTTCATCGCATACACCTTTTAATATTTGCTTGTTGCTATATTGGAATTGCGTGCAGTCTAATGTGCCTAAATGACATCCATGTTGCGCTAAAAATACATTTAGGTTACAGCTGTCATATATGATTCATGAAAGGAGTTTATTTAATCTTGCGCAATAAATAAAAAAGGCTGCATGAACGCAGCCTTAGAGAGGGTTAGACCTTGAACTTTGCGAGCATCTGCTCTAGTTCATCAAATTGCAATTTTAGTGTCTGGCATTCTTCCAGGGTTTTCGTCAAGCTGTGACTACCCTCAACACACAAATCACTGATCCCATGGATATCGCTATCTAGCGACTGGATCACCGCATTTTGTTCCTGCGTTGCACTGGCAACGGCATGGTTTACACCGTCGATAGAGTCGATTGCATGCGTCACTTCCTGCATTTTAGTACCGGCGGACTGAGCCTGCTGGGCGCTGTTACTGGAGTCATCGATACTTGACTTCATCACTGCAACAGCCGATGCAGACCCCTGCTGCAATTCTCCAATGGTGTTTTCAATCTCCTGGGTCGATTCCTGTGTACGCTGAGCAAGCTGCCTGACCTCATCGGCCACCACGGCGAATCCGCGCCCGGCCTCACCGGCGCGCGCCGCTTCAATTGCCGCGTTAAGCGCCAGCAAGTTGGTCTGCTCACTGACACCTTTAATTACCTCAAGTACCTGCCCTATACTTGAGGTCAGCTTATCCAGACCATCTATTGTCGACTGGGCTTCCTGCATCTTAGCACTCAAAGAGCCGATCTCTTCGATGTTGGCATTCAATGCAACCTGACCCTGACTGGATAGGCTGTTTGCCTCCGTTGCCAACTCCGAGGCATGCTTAGCATTATTTGAAATCTCAACCGCGCTGGATGACAATTCATTGATGGCTGTAGCGACACTATCAGTGCGCTTGGTTTGCTCTGTGTAGATATCAAGTGCGCCTTGTGTTTGCGATTGCAGGCCCGCCATCACTTGCTCAAGTGCCAGTGTTGTTTCTTTTACTTTAGAGATACTCTCGTGGATTTTGTCCACAAACAGGTTGAAGTAATTGGACAACTCTCCGAATTCGTCGTTGTTTTCCACATCAAGCCTGCGGGTAAGGTCACCTTCTCCCTGCGCAATATCTTTGATGGCTTCATTTAAGTGGACCATAGGTCTCATCAGATATTTAAGCAGCAGCTGCAGCATAACAACTATGACCACAACCCCCACCAGCATATAAATCAGCGCCATATTACGAAAAGACGCCACTGAGCTGTAGGCGATTTCTTTATCAATCACCACACCCAGGTACCAGTCGACATTTTTAATACCGCGCATTTTAACAAATGACACCAGCTTTTCTTTTCCATCAATGGTCAAATCAGCAAACGCCTCCGATAATGGCAGCTTAGTGCCGAACAGATCTGTCATTGGCTTATCGTTAAGTTGGGTATCTGGATGGCTTAGGATCCGCCCTTCAGAATCTAATAAGAAACCATACCCGTAGCCGAGAAAATCGATTTCATTAACTATGTCTGTGATAGTTGCCATATCAATATCGCCGCCAGCTACACCAGAGAATCGTCCGTTGTTCATGATAGGCACAACCGCGGTTATGGTCAGCTCGTTGCTCGTCACATCTATATAAGGTGTCGTGAATGCAGTATCTCTTTTGCGCTCCGCCAATTTGTACCAGGGCCTTTGCGTGGCATCAAAATCGCTCGGCAATACCACTGTTGTATCATTTAATACAAACTGACCATCAGGTGTGCCTATAAAAGTATTCTTAAAGTGACCAGCCTCATGTGCTGTCTGAACACGCCTTAATATGTCTGAGTGTACATCGTTACTACGGTGCCCACTGGCGACAGCGCTGACTATGTCCAGCCTGTCATTCAGCCAGTTAGCAATATTTTGCGAAACCGACTCAGAGATCTCCTGTAACACCAGGGTTAACTGGGCCTGCGTTTGTGAGCGCATCAGGATAAAGTTGTTCACGGTAAAAAGGGAAAGTACGATCACCAGCACCAATGAAGCGGCCAGTGTTATTTTAGTTGTAAATTTGAGCGCACTGAACATGGGAAGCCCTGTCTTAATTCTACTAATACAAATTTGTTTTACCAAATCTTAACGAGTTTGTCTTACCTTATCGGCGAAACTTTTGTTGCCTAAAGCTAATTATACACTTGTTTTCACGATTTATTTTTCAACTGATTAGTAATTGTTCAGGTCTCTGTGCACGAAATGAAAAAAGGTGGGACAAATCCCACCTTATTTATTACTTACAATGACCAGGACCAGCTTGTCTGTATCTGGCCCAGCATAATTTTTGCTGCGATGTAACTCAGTTTGGCTTTTTTGATCATTGTCCGACATAAAGCCTACTGATAATCAGAGAGTGCTGGCGGTCTTGCTGTAAAGCTTCTACCCCAATTCTTGTTTGGTTTATCGCTCATCACATATTTAAGTTCGCCACCAGCCATAATGTCATCATGAGTTAAATAACTACGCTCCAGAGCTTTACCATTTAAAGTTACCGACTGGATGTATTTATGTGTTTCACTCAACCCAACGGCAATAGTCGTAAACTGCTTACCGTTTGCCAGTTTAAGCGTTACCTTCGGTGTTTGAGGTGCACCGATTGCGTAAGCCAGATCGCCAGGCGCTACAGGATAAAAGCCCATTGCGGAAAAAATATACCATGCAGACATCTGACCAACGTCATCATTACCGGCAAGACCATCAGGCTTATCAGAACTCAGCGTGTCCATGATCTGGCGAATTCGTTCCTGGGTTTTCCAGGGTTTGCCGGCGTAATTATATAAATAGGCAATATGATGGCTTGGTTCGTTACCGTGGGCGTAGTTACCAATCAGACCGGCAATGTCTTCATGTTCCTTTATCATCTCTTGAGACAACGGCGTATCAAACAAATCATCGAGACGCTGAGTAAAGGCGTCATCTCCTCCCATCAAATCGATCAGACCTGCAACATCCTGGGGTACATAAAAGCTGTACTGCATGGCGTTTCCTTCTGTAAAGGGCCCCATATACTTAGCTTTAAATGGATTAAACTCAGGATCCCAACGACCCTGGCTGTCACGCCCGCGCATAAAACCACTTTGAGGGTCGAATACGTTTTTGTAGCTCATGGCACGTGCATAATATTGCTTCGCCAGCTCGCTTTTACCCATCGCCTCAAACATTCTGGCAATCGCAAAATCGTCATAGGCATATTCCAGTGTAATGGACACGGATTCTGGCAATACATCCATTGGCACGTAACCAAACTTCTTATATTCAGGAATTGCATCGTAAACCGGGTTATTGGCCGTATTGATAATAGCTTCAACGGCTAAATCTACATCGTAATCCCGGATCCCCTTAAGATAGGCGTCGGCGATGACCGACACCGCATGATAGCCAATCATGGTCCAGGTTTCATGAGCATGGAATGACCAGATAGGCAGCATCTTTTCATAGCTTTGCTGATAGTGAACCAGCATGGACTGTATCATGCCTGACACTCTGTCCGGGTCAATATAAGTCAACAGCGGGTGCAATGCGCGGTAAGTATCCCAAAGCGAATACAAGGTGTAATGCTCAAAACCTTTGCCATCATGGATTTCGCCATCTACGCCGCGATATTGACCATTGACGTCCTGATATAGGCTTGGTGCCTGTAATGCATGGTATAGGGCAGTATAAAACTGACGCTTTTCCGAACTTGTACCCTTTACGTCTACCTTATCCAGATAGGTAGCCCACTGCGCACTTGCGTCCTCACGAACCTTATTAAAATCCCAGTGTGGGATCTCTGCTTTAAGGTTTTCGAGTGCATTACTACGGCTAACCGCTGAAAGCGCTACTTTAATCTTCAATGGCTTGTTTTCGACGTCGTCGAAGCTTGCAACGAACTTAACAGCTTTACCGGCGGTCATTTTTACCGCTTTATTTTCGATAGTGGAATGTTTCTCTTTTCCCAGACATCCCATACAGCGATAACGCATGTTGTCTTCGTTGATGAAACGGTAGTTATCTATAGGTTGAGAGAACTCTATCGCAAAATACATCTGACGATTACGGGCCCAGCCATTCGTGGCTCGATAAGCGACCAGTGTTGTATCATTGATTTTACGAATATCGCTCCAGATAACCTTGTTCTCGAAGTTGTATATAGCGCTGGTGAGATCAAACAAAACATGGCCCTGACCGCCATTTTTGAAGGTATACTGATGCATACCTACTCTGGGACTCGCAGTGAGCTCAGCCTTTATATTGTAATCTTGCAACTCAACTCCATAGTAACCAGCTTCTGCCCATTCCTGCTGATGAGAAAAACGTGAACGATACCCTGAATCTGGATCTTCCGCCGTACCGGGATTAGTTTTTACCTCGCCACTGATCGGCATTACCAACAGATCTCCAAGATCTGAGTGACCTGTACCTGAAAAGTGGGTATGAGAGAAACCAACTATCGTAGTGTCATCGTAATGATATCCGGCGCAGCGCTTGTATATTTCAGGCTGCGGTGACACACCCCGCATTGGATTGTCCGTATCCGGACTAAGTTGTACCATGCCAAAAGGCACAACCGCCCCGGGAAACGTGTGCCCGTCCCCACCAGTACCTATAAATGGATCTACCCACTGCGTATTAGACTCCTGCGCCACCCCTAACGATGAGACAGATATCAAAGCAGCCGCGCTGGCTACTGATATGATGCGAAGCATGCACCTCTCCTATCTATAATTTGTTATTATTTGGACCGTTCCAACTCGCACTATCTTACACTGCAAATGAATACGTATTCAATAGAAACAAGATAAGAAATAAAAGCGAATTACGTAGGTATAGCAGGAGGAAAAAGACAATGGCTAACGACTGAATAACAAAAGCCGGCTATGGCGCCGGCTTGACGTGATAAATTTTAACTTTCGACCTTTTGTTGCCATTGCTTATAAAGCGACACAACATTCAGGCCATACCAGGCGATAAAGACGTAACACACCATAGGTACTATGAAGCTGATCTGGATCCCGGCGTTATCAGCAACCAGGCCTTGTACTAACGGGATCAAAGCGCCTCCTACAATTGCCAGACATAGCCAGCCTGATCCTTTGCTGGTCAAAGAGCCAAGACCTTCGATTGCGATGGAGAAAATAGTCGGGAACATAATGGAGTTAAACAGGCCCACTGCCAGCACAGCAAACATAGCCAGCTTGCCATCGGTTGACATGGTAAGCAGTAACAATGCAATAATTGCAATTGCATTAAACATCAAGGCTTTCGAAGGGGATATCTTCTGAAGCGCAGCCGAACCAATAAAGCGTCCTACCATAGCGCCCCCCAGTAGTAGGAGATGTATTTTGCTGCAGTGTGCTCTTCCATCCCTGCAATTGAGGGCTCTGCGAAATAATTTACTAAAAAGCTGCCAATTGCCACTTCAGCACCGACATAGCAAAAAATGGCAGCAACCCCCATCACTAAGTGTGGTGCTTCTGTCAGCTTGTGGCCGCGAGCCTTACAGTCACCCTCTTCAGTATGTGCTTCAATGGTCGGTAGTTTTAGAAATGCAAACACTGCTGCGATAAGTAACAAAGCACCAGCGAGCATCAGATAAGGTACTTTCACTGAGTCAGCACTGGCTGCATCGGTTGCAATGCTGGCACCTGCGCCAAACAATAACATGCCGCCCACTGCCGGGCCTACTGTAGTGCCCAGTGAATTAAGCGCCTGTGCGAGATTGAGTCGACTTGAGGCCGTTTTTTCCGGCCCCAGGGCTGCCACGTACGGGTTTGCAGATACCTGCAATACAGTAATGCCCGACGCCAGCACAAACAATGCGGTTAAGAAAAGCCAGTATTCATGAACCACCACGGCCGGGTAAAACAATAAACAGCCGCCAGCTGCGACCACAAGACCCGTCAATACACCATTTTTATAGCCAAATCGCTTCAAAAACGCACCGGCAGGTAAAGACACGATAAAATAAGCACTGAAGAAACAAAACTGAACCAGCATTGCTTCGGTATAGCTCAGGTCAAACACCGCTTTAAGACGCGGGATAAGTACGTCGTTTAATACAGTAATAAATCCCCACAAGAAAAACAGGGTCGTCATTGCTGTCAATGGCAACAAATAGTTGTTGTTTTTTGCATCTCCACTGGCAACATAACTTTGATTAGTGTTGATTTCACTCACTTGGAATACTCCGTGTTAAAGGATTTAGAGATTCTACACACTGTTACAGAAAAATCACAAATGTTTTATTGGACCGTTCCAATTTATTTTTGATAATGCTAAAGTGAATTTAAAAGTAAGCAATGCTGGGACAATTTGCCCTGGCGGAATAACCACTGACTGGAAAGGTTATGTCAATAAACTTCAGAAACGATCACTTTTTACTTAAACATATTGAACGGACAATGGCGTTCTACCACCCAAGATGTATAGACCCCGAGGGCGGATTCTTTCACCACTTTCTCGATGACGGTACGGTTTACAACGCACATGTACGCCATTTAGTTTCGAGTACGCGTTTTGTTTTTAACTATGCCATGGCTTACTTACAAACACCTGATCCGGACTATTTGGCACAAGTAAAGCACGGTCTGGACTTTCTGGAGCAATCGCACAAGCAACCTGGCGGCGGTTACGCTTGGGTATTAAATAAAAATCAGGTGGAAGACGACACGAACCATTGCTATGGACTTGCATTTGTTTTGTTGGCTAATGCTGTGGCGTTCAAGGCGGGTATAACATCGGCTGCGGCGACCATAGAGTCCGTCTGGACTTTGCTGGAAGAAAAATACTATCAACCAGAATTTCAGCTGTATTTAGATGAATACAACGGCGATTTTAGCAGCGCTGCGCCATATCGGGGTCAAAATGCCAATATGCATATGTGCGAAGCATTATTAATGTGCTTTGAAGCAACAACAGATAGTAAGTTTTTAGAGCGTGCTCAATCACTTGCCTTTACGATGACGGTACAGCAAGCAGAGCTTGCTGACGGACTTATCTGGGAACATTACACAAACGCATGGCAAATTGATTGGCAATATAATCTGGATAACCCTAAACACCTTTTCCGTCCGTGGGGCTTTCAGCCCGGGCACCAAACCGAATGGAGTAAGTTACTCCTGATCCTGTATCGCCATAGTCCACAAGATTGGATGCTGGAGCGTGCAAGAGCCTTATTTGACAAAGCGTTAGACGTAGCCTGGGATGCAAAGAACGGCGGGATATTTTATGGCTTTGCGCCTGATGGCGACATTTGTGATTCTGACAAGTATTTCTGGGTGCAAGCTGAAAGCTTCGCAGCTGCGGCCCTACTTGCCGATGCAACAGGCGAACCCCGCTACTGGCAGTGGTATGACAAAATATGGCAGTATTGCTGGGAGCACATGATTGATCATGAACACGGCGCCTGGTATCGGATCCTGGATTGTAATAACCAAGCTTACAGCAATGAAAAAAGCCCGGCCGGCAAAACCGATTATCATACAATGGGCGCCTGCTACGAAGTACTAAGAGCCCAACAACTTAAGCAGGAGGCACTATGAGCCTGGTGTGTTTTGGCGAAGCCCTGATAGACTTTCTTTCAGATGGCAAAGAGCCTGAATCTTTTACAAAATATGCAGGTGGCGCACCTGCAAACGTGGCAGTAGCAGCTGCACGTCAAGGCGTCAATGCAAGCTTTTGTGGTATGGTTGGCGATGACATGTTTGGCCACTTTATCAAAAGTGCTTTAGCGCGATACAATGTCAATTGTGATTACGTAAAAGTGACAGACAAAGCAAAAACGGCATTGGCGTTTGTTTCACTGGACGACACGGGAGAGCGAAGTTTTAGTTTCTACCGTCCGCCCGCAGCCGATCTGTTATTTCGGGCTGACGATTTTGTCGAGACAATGTTTAACACCCATTCGCTGTTGCATGTCTGTAGTAACAGCCTGACTGAAAACAGCATCTATAAAACGACAATTTATGCGTTAACTCAGGCTCGAGAGCACGGCATGCACACCAGTTTCGATATGAACCTGAGAGAAAATCTGTGGACATCTCTGACCCACTGTACCAAACGCATCTGGCATGTAATTTCGCTCTCAGATATCGTTAAACTCTCCCATGAAGAGCTGGTATTTCTGAATGCACAAAGCCACCCTGAACAACCACTGTCCCATACCATTGAAGCCATCATAGCTGCCAATGTAAAGTTACTAATCGTCACAGACGGGAAAAACCCCATTCATTTTTATGGCCAGTCTTATCAAAGCTCGATAAACGTCCCAGACGTAAATGCTGTTGATACCACTGCTGCGGGAGATGCATTCGTTGGCGGATTATTGGCTGCAATTATTCGAGCTCAGAATGAGCAAAGCATTGACGCGTTTTTGACAAACCAGTCAGCAGTGAGCAATGCCATTGCCTATGCCAGCCGCTGCGGTGCGTTTGCCGTAACACGCTATGGTGCATTTGATTCCTTACCCGGTTTCGAAGATGTTAAATAATATTTTGTGAGAGAAGGTACAAGGATGTCCCTTTATACCAAATTGCTTAATTAAGTGTTCTATTTTGAGGCGAGAAAATATCGTCGATAACTAGGCAAAAACTTCGCTATTTAGTTGCTCTAAATGAGAAATTTTTAACACCGTTAGCGGCATATTTGCTCCTTCAAATTGAACAGGTATTAAGTAAAATTGGTATTACATACCTGAGGGTTAAATGTGCACCAGAAAATGCATATAAACGTAGTAAAAGCCGGGTGAACACACCGCCAACCCAAGCAAGTAAATCTTAAAAAAACCATCTCGCTGGGCACTTATCTGGGATACCACCGACACTGAACTCTCTTCAGACTCAGGAATATCCTTGGGGCGGTAAAACCGATAAAGCTTCATCAGGCACAGGCCAATGATAAATGGCCCTAAAATAAGAGAGAAAAAAAAGCCTACTGCATACCAAGTTTCAGGCGCTACTCTATCCACACATTACCTCTGACAACAACACTCAGCCAAATACATACCTGTTTACATCTGAGTGTTTGATATTATGCCCATCACTTGTACTATGCAACCCAAGCCTAACATATTAGAAGAACTAAAAAAGACCTATTATATGAGCAAAGCCTACTTACTCTTTCCTTTTACTCTTTTTCTTGGTGCATGTACTGCCAATCAGGTTGCTGTAGAACAGTCAGAGCAAACTGTGGTTAAATATAAGACATCCGAGGGCTATACTGACCGATTTGCTAACCTCTACAAGCAACCAGAAACATATCCCTATACCTGTGAAGAAGGGTGTTATCCGGATACGCCGCTTATTCAGTGTCAGGACGACATGGAGCAATGTCAGTACATAGGCGAGCGTCCTGACGTAGCACCTGAACTCGGTTTTAACGTAAAATGGCTGGGTCATGCGAGCTTTTTGCTTACCATGCCCGATGGCCAGCAAGTATTGGTTGATCCAGTAAGCAAACAATTTGACTGGCCCATAGACGTTGGATTCAAGCTGACCGGAGGCTTTTATCGCACTGAACCAGACTGGCCTTCAAAACCTGAGCTGGACCAATTAAGCGCGGTTGTATACTCCCACATACATTATGATCATTTCAATAAATCAGACATAGACATTTTGGGAACCGGACCAACTTATTACACCCCGCTGGGGTTTGCAGACTATTTCTCAGATGGCGGATACAAAATTCAGGAAATGGCCTGGTATGCGAGTGCGCGAAGCCAGGGGCTTACTGTAAATTTCGTGCCGGCACACCACTTTAGCAACAGGATCATTGTCCCCTACATTACAGAAGACAACGACGCGACACTTTGGGGAGGCTGGCTCTTTGAATTTGAGGGAAAAACGCTATTCTATGCCGGTGATACCGGATACTCACCCCACTTCGGTGATATACAGCAACGTTACGGCGACATTGATGTTTGCCTGTTACCAATCGCGTCTTATCACCATGAAGAATATGCTAGGTGGTACCGAAATGTACATTTAACGCCTGAAGATATGCTTGCAGCAGCTAACGACCTCAACTGTAAGCAGGTGATCCCTTGGGGGTACGGTAACATGAGCTGGAAGATGGGCGATCTGACGTCACATTCAGCCTTGTTCAGACTCTTGCATGTGAAGCAAGAGATTGCACCACAACGCCCAGTTTATATTCTCAATGAAGGAGAAAGTGTCACCTTTTAGATGTGAAGTTGACTAGCCGATATCCAGCTCAGGCCAAGTGACGATGTGGTCCTCAAAGTCATGCTCCAGGTCCACCTCGTTTTCGCTAATCGCTTTGCCCAAAATACTGATCCCTGCATCATGCATGGCCTGTTTCGAACCATCATGGTGCAGCGGATGCCAACTGGCAAGGCCACGACCCTCATGGAGCCTGCGATAACTACACGACTGAGGCATAAAGAAAATATCTTTCAGATTGTCCTTCGTCAATTGGACGCATGAGGGGACTAATGTTTGCCTTTCAGTGTAGCGAGTACATGCACAAGTCTGTTGATCACTGTATTGACACACGACATCGGTATATAGTAGCTCTTCACCTTCACGAAGCACATCTGTACTACTAAATTGTTCACCCTCTTCTTCGTCAGAGTCAATAAAGGAATGCAAACAGCATTTCCCGCAGCCATCACAAATGGCTTCCCACTCCTGCTGGTTCATTTGTTCCAACGATTTCTCAATCCAAAAAGGAGTTGTACTCATAACTTCGCACTTGCCACAAACTAACGGGGCGCAGATTGTACTAAAAGAACAAGACCAGCGCAAAGCTGGCCTTAAAATTTGCGACTACAACTGAGATTTAACCCAATGCTCGATTTTATCTTGTAACACCGGCATAGGGACGGCGCCATCAATTAACACTTGGTTGTGAAAGGCACGAATATCAAACCGCTCACCCAGCGCCTGCTCGGCATATTCGCGCAGCTGGCGAATTTTAAACTGGCCAACTTTATATGATACAGCCTGACCCGGCCATGCAATATAACGCTCGACTTCCGCTTCTACATCACTTTTCGCCATAGAGGAGTTATTCAACATAAACTCTATGGCCTGCTCTCGGCTCCAGCCTTTAGCATGTAGCCCAGTATCAACAACCAGACGCATCGCTCTTAATTGTTCATCCGCCAGGCGGCCATACCATTGATAAGGGTCAGTGAACAAACCCAGTTCTTTACCCAGACTCTCAGCGTACAGGGCCCAACCTTCAACGAACACCGTTGAACCGCCAAACTTTCTGAATTTTGGTAAGTCTTCTATTTCTTGTTGCAATGCCAGTTGAAAATGGTGACCGGGCGCAGCTTCATGTATCGACAAGGTTTCAACAATAAACTTGGGCTGTGCCTTCAGGTTATGACTGTTGATATAGAACACACCAGGACGAGAGCCATCTGGTGCAGGACTCTCGTATGATGCGCCAGCTGCTGATGCTGCTCGAAATGCCTCGACGGGTTTTACAACGTAATCGGCCTTTGGCTGAATATCAAATAACAAGGGCACTCGCGCGTCAATTTTCTTTTTCACTTCTTCGTAAGCTTTAATCAATTCAGCTTCTGATGCAAAATAAAATTCGTCACTATCGCGCAAGTGTTGGAAGAATTGCTGCAGGTCACCTTCAAACCCGACGGTTTCCTTAACTCTATCCATCTCATCGCGGATTCGCTTTACTTCACTCAGGCCAAGCGCATGGATCTCTTCTGCGCTCATATCCAGCGTGGTGTTTTCTTTAATGTAATATTGGTACCAGGCTTGTCCATTTGGTAACGCACTGTACCCCACAGTCTCTCTTGATGCAGGTAAATACTTAGTTTCAAGAAACTGTACCATGTCACGATAAGCGGGGATCAAGGTACGTTCTATGTAATTTTTGTAGGACTGAGTTATCTGGTGCTTTTCTTGTGCAGAAAATGACCCTGGTAAATTCTTTACAGGTCCCCAGAAAATGGAGTCCTCTGCACGTTCGACGATGTGTGTTTTAAACTGAGGGATAACTTTAACCGTAATTGCCTTTGGCAACACCACCTGATGCGCGATACCTTGAGACATCATCTCCTGAGCTGAACTTAACCAAGCTACAAAGCCATCGGCACGTTTAAGAAAGTTTCCGTAATCTTCTACTGTTTCAAAAGGCTGAGCACTTTCTCCGGAGCCAAGTGAGGCAAATACATGGTGAGACCCATACATTTGATCGATTGGCAGAAAGTGGCCGTCAAATTGTTCAGCCGATTGCTGTTGTGTTAATTCGTAGTGAAGTATGTCAAAAGACAATTTAGCCTGACCATAAAGCCCTTCCCTGTCTATCTTTTCGAGCATACCAAGGTATTTGGCGGTAAATGCTTGTTGTTTTTTCAGGCTTTCTGGCCCAAGTGGCGATTCGAATTTATCGTTGTACTCAGACATGCCAAAGAAGGTGGCTGACAGAGGGCTCAATGTAACGCTCTCATTGAAGTATGCCTCTGCAAGCTCCATCATTTGTGCGTTTGCATCCACCTTTGCGGCGCTGACCTGATGGGAGTCGACTTGTTGGGCAGTCATTTCGCATCCGCTCAATGTTAAACCGACTACGAGCGCGACCAGTGTTTTTCTTATCATGTCTGTAACCTTACTCTTTAATAATTCGAGCGCAGTCTGACAGACATCAAACAGATTACAACTATTTTCTATGCCAATGCCAAATCGACTTCAGATGTAGGCAGAATAATTTCAATACACAGTCCACCCAACAGACTATTGTGTGAATCGATTTTCCCACCATGACATTCTATAATTTTCTTGCACACGGCCAGTCCCATGCCTTTACCGCCGCTGAGTGAACTGCGCGAAGCTTCCTCCCTAAACAGCGGTTGAAACAATTGTCGATGGGCATCGTATGACAGCGGCATACCAGAATCTTCTATTCGCAACACTAAGTGCCGCTCACTCACCAACGCACTCATTTTGATATCGACGCCGTCACCACCATATTTGAGCGCATTTTTCACCACTTCCAAAATAGCATTGCCAATAGAACGTTTGTCAAACTGCATGGTAAAATGTGGATCCAGTCGATTGATGATTTCGAGCCTAGCCTTCTTAGGGTCGACATAAGTCATGCACGTCTGAAATGTTTCATTCATAAAATGTGCGACTTTAACGTCTTCTTTTTTCAGAATATTAGCAACCTCTTTATCGCCAGTAACTAACATCAACTGATCGATGAACTTGTGTAACTCATCAATTTTAGCCATCAACTTAGCATAGGAATCTTCGACGTTTTCAACGATATTGTACTGCAACGACTCTACCTGAATCTTCATCACGGTAAGCGGAGTACGTAATTCGTGGGACAGATCAGTAAATAGCTGCTCTTCTTTTGCTTTAAGCTGATTTACCTGCTCACTTACAACTTGACGCTCGCTATCTACAGTGCGATTGAGTGCATTTACCTGCTGTTCCAGGTGTTTCACCAGCTGGCCTTGAAGTGACTTATGCTGTAGTGCCAGCGCGACAGTAAACAACAGTACTTCAATGAGGTATCCGACTTTGATAAATGATGTAATATCAAAGACATCTATCAGGTTGCCATAACTCGCACCAACTATGGTGAACAGATTTAGAAATACAAGGTGGTTGATAAGGCTGTAAGTAAACGTTCTCATACCCGGCCCCCGTTGTCTGAAACTCCACACGCAAGTGTATACAAACAGCGGGATCACAAACGTACTGGCAAGCAAGTTGTAATAAACACTTTCGAGATACAAAGCGGTAGGGACCAGGCTAATATAAAGCCAGGTTGCTGCAATATAGACAGAGTTAAGCGTCGGATGATAGTGCTTGAGCTGCAAAAAGCCTCGAACAAATAGCAAATGAAATATCGGTACCGTTGCCATCAGGCCAATTGAGAACTGACCGCTAAAGAAGCCGTGATTGGGCCAGAAGTACTGAAAAGAAAAACCGGCCATGTCGATTACGATAAGTAAGAAAAGTAGGGTCCATAACGCGTAGAAGACATTGGTAGTATTGCGGTTAAAAGCCAGGTTCACGATGACAATGAGCAAAATGGCTGCAACCACCCCAGCCAGGCTGGCGTTAGTTAAAATACTAAGTTGCGAAGTCGATAAATAATGTGCGTGCGAATGCAAGCGTAAGTTGGCGGGCGCATTTGCAAACGTCTGGTACTCAATCAGGAATTCACTTTTGCCGGATTCAATGTTCAGGGGCAGGTACATTTGAGGGTCCTGAATAGGACGTTGGTTAAAACTCGAATGTGCACCCTGCCTGTGTACCAGCCTAAGAACACCATCTTCCAGCTGATAAACTGCGAGCTTAGGCAGTCTTGCAAAGCCAAAAGATAATACCCAGTCTGTGTTGCTACTTCTATTATCGAACGTCAACCTTACCCATTTTGAATAGAGTGCATGCTGGGGACGTTTCTCTATCTCATCTAAAGACACAAACTGTTCTGAATGTCTGTGCACATCGTCAGCTTTGTTAATTTGATTATCGTAGTCAAAGAAAAAAACGGCATCGTTCAGCGAGCGCTGCGTTGTGCTGTCTCCAAGCAGAATACTTTGCTGTTGATTTGCGCTGACAACTTTACCAGCGAACAAAAAATACCCCATTAAAAGCAATAAGATAAAACGCATGAACAAGACTCGGTAACCATTTGTAACTATCATAGGTCTAAATCGTGTAGGAAATGTGGATTACAGACGAGATAACTTTCTCGCGCCTCAAGAATGTAAACCAATGTAACACTGTTGCAAATTTCAAAATAGCACTATTTATTAGAAACTTAAAAAAACTTCCACAATTCCTTCATAGCCAAAATGCCAAACTTACCTCTTAAACTTTGAGTACCTGGTTAAATGACAATCGCTTTGAAATATTTCTGTCATATAACTTTGTTTTAATCCGCCCTGAAATAAAAACGTCATTAAAATGCCACATAACATGGCAAGACATAACTGAGTAAAATCATGAGTGAACAAAATCAAACCTCTCTTTTTGCAAAGATCTTAAACTGGACCGCAATTGCTTTACTGGTCTACCTTGTATTAGTTGCTGTTGGTACAGTCAGCGGCGGTTTTAAGCTGGCTTCAGGCGGCACGGAAGGCGCAAAAGAAATTTTCGCATTTGCAACTAACCCATTCGTCGCATTAATGCTTGGTGCATTTGCAACCGCTCTCGTTCAATCTTCATCTACAGTTACTTCAGTTATTGTCGGCCTTGTCGCTGGTGGCCTGCCCTTGGGTATCGCGATTCCCATGATTATGGGTGCAAACATCGGTACTACTATTACTAATACCTTGGTATCGATTGGCCACATCCGCAATAAAGAAGAATTCCAGCGCGCTTTTGCCGCGTCAACGGTTCATGATTTCTTTAACCTGCTTGCGGTGGCAATTTTCCTGCCGTTAGAGATTATGTTTGGCCTGCTGGAAAAATTCTCAGCAGCGCTGTCTCACCTGTTTGTTGGTGACGCTGACCTTTCTCTTAAGAGCTATAACTTCATCAAGCCACTTGTAAAACCAGCTGTCGGATTGGTAAAAGATGCGGTGAGCTTCCTGGATGGCAAAGCTGTGGGTGTCGCTATGGTTATCGTTGGTATTGCCATGATCCTGTTCGCAGTTACAACTCTTGGTAAACTCCTTAAGAAAGCGCTAGTTGGCCGTGCGAAAGAACTATTACACAGTGCAATTGGTCGTGGTCCTGTCGCTGGTATCAGTTCAGGTGCAGTAGTGACTGTCATGGTTCAATCTTCTTCCACCACAACCAGCTTGATGATCCCTCTTGCAGGTAGTGGTGTGTTTAACACTCGTCAGATTTACCCTTTCACACTGGGCGCTAACATTGGTACTACTATCACTGCACTACTTGCCGCTACCTCAATCACAGGCCCTAACGCAGAAGTTGCCCTGACGATTGCATTAGTGCACGTTATGTTTAACGTATTTGCAGTTGGTCTGATATACGGACTACCACTGCTACGCGAAATTCCTCTGCAACTTGCTGAAAAGCTTGCTCAAATTGGTACACGTAATAAATCAGCGGCATTTGGTTACGTGCTGGGCTCTTTCTTCGTCCTGCCAGGACTGTTGATGCTAGCCATCAAGTAATGAGAGTAATCTGACATTATAACTCGTCAGAATGTGGTAAAAAGGGCTCAGCTAAGAGCCCTTTTTAATAATTCTGACATATTGAACCTGCATAATTAGCCTAGTTTAATTTTTCGGCAAAATCATGAATACACGTAAACGGTCTTTGACTTTTGACATAAAGGACCAGGCACAGCAATTGTTTTTTCTCGAGCATGGCTCACCATTTGATCAGCTTGAATTTTACATTGAACAAGATGAGCTTATTGTTTCTTGTCAGCTCCCTAAGGACGCTATAGCTGGAAATCAGATCCGAGCAACAGCTAACCACCAAGATAATCGCAGTGTCGACTTTATAGGTCAGCTGCAATTGCAAGAACAAGACATTATCAAAGGTTCAGTAGAGTTACGTCTGAGCGGTGCAGGACAATGCGGCTCGTACAACTTACAATTGAGTTTACTGGGCCACAAAGAGCGCATTAAAAATAGTATGGACTACATGGCTTATTTGCCTCGTGAGATCAGCAGCACCGAGATGCAGCGCAAGTTAAACGTTGCGCCATCAGGTTCTACAGCAGGTGTTTTACACACGATTGCGAAATACATTCGCTGCGAATTCAACACCTTGTTTGGATCATCCCGGCAGGCTTATCTTACCGAAAGAAAATAACCCATCCCCCGCTACGCACTCATTTGCCAGGACCGCAAATAGTGCAGCTTCTTTGGAATCTACCCCGACGCCGTCACTCGATAGTTTGGATACGTCAAACTCCTCAGATAAACGGGACTTTAACTTAGATAGCAGCAGAGTATTGTGGGCACCTCCGCCACTTAGCAACAACTCTGTAGGACCGCGCAACCCCAAACAGTTGATCTGCTCGAGAACACACCAGGCCGTTAACTCATTCAGTGTAGCCAGCACATCGTAATGAGACAAAACGGAACCAAGACACATTATCTTGTCTTCCAGCATCGCCAAACTAAACACTTCTGGCCCAGTTGTTTTCGGGACGGTGTAATGAAAAAATGGAACAGACTTAAGCAAATCCAGGAGTTCTTCCGACACTTTCCCCTGAGCAGCAATCGCCCCTGACTCGTCATAAGGTATATTAAAATACTGCTGGCAGTACGCATCCATTAGGGTGTTGCCGGGGCCAATATCGGTGCATTGAATATCTTCTATTTCTCCACCCGCTTTTAGAACAGTAAAATTTGCTATACCGCCTAAATTCAGCAAAATACGGTGAATATCTGAGTTTTGATACAATAAATAGTCACCATATTGTGCAAGCGGCGCACCCTCACCACCTTTGGCTATGTGTTTTTGTCTGAAATCCGAAATGGTAATGATCTGAGTGTGAGTCGCAACGTGATCGCCGTCACCTAGCTGTAGCGTGCCGTTTCCAAAGTCAGTGTATGAATGCTGATGCTGCGGGCAATGGTAAACAGTCTGCCCGTGGCTGGCTATCAGGTCAATATCCTGAGGCTCTAGCTGCCATTGCGTCAGCGTTTGATTAATGATTTTCGCATGATAGTAACCGACCCAGGGATGCAATAGCGTTAAATACTCAAAGTCTACGTAACCTTTAGCAAAGACCTTACGAACCTTTTCTTTAAACTCATTATCGTAAGCAGCCGTTGTGAACTTAAGTAGTTTACAGCGTGTCGTTTTACCTGCCCCGCTCACCTGACACAAGGCAATATCTAGACCGTCTAATGAGGTGCCACTCATCAATCCCAAAATTATACGAGAGGGCTTGTTCGCAATGGAACTCAGCTGATTTATTTGCTTAATACCCATTACCTAATACCCAGAGCTATTGGCAGTTACAACTGCGACAACGGGGTAGTCATTCGCGCCAAGCTCTAATGTGAAGTTGCGCTTTTCATTGCCCTCTAACATTATCTTATGAGGTAACGCGCTGACTTGATGTGCTGTGCCATCGGCGTAGATGACCATAAGTTGCTCAGGCTCCAATATTCGCCGACCTGATGAAAGGTTCTCAAGGCTTAGTAGCACCGCCCTGTAACCATCGTCATTCGACATCGCCACACTGCGATTAATTTTAAAGTCGCTTTTTGCGGGTCTTACTCTATCGTTTCGGTCGAATAAAAATGTATCCAACGTCATCTGCATGGTGTCAAAACGATATGGCTTCTGTTCCTTTGCTATTGTACATGCCGAAACAATGACCAAGGCAACTATCGCTAACCTCATTTTTCGCATAATTTAAACTCCGTAAAAAGACCACAAGACCAAAAGTTTTAGCCTCTACTGGTTTCAATGCCATATTGACTCACCAGCTCAGCTATCTCGTCCCGTAACGAATTAATGGCTGAGTTAATTTCTTCTATTTCTTGTTTATTAAAGGATTTACGACTTAACATAAAATGAATGGCGTTGTCATTGACAACATAGGGATGTATTTTCATCTCCCTAAATCCAAGCTTCTCTATATAATGATAACCGGAGAATTCGTCTTCAATTAAAAAATCGACTCGTCCGCGATTCACAAGCTGCATACGCTGGCTGATGCTGGGCACTTCAAGCAAGCGCTCTCTGTACCAGGCAATCTTGAGGATCTGCTCCAGCTCTTTACCATAATAAGCGCCTGGATTAGCAACAAATGTGCGCTCTGCAGCAAATAGCTCAGTCAGGCTTCTGACATTGTTTAGGTCTTTACTTCTTGTAAATAAGCGCATTCTTTCCCGCCGATAAGCATGGCTGAAATAGGCCAGTTTGGCTCTTTGTGTGTTAAAACTAGCTGAAGGAAGAATATCAATAAAGCCTTTAGAAAGCTCAGTGATACCTCTTGCCGAAGAAGGTAGCTGAACAAAATCTATACACAACTTTGCCTTACTGAAAACCCTTCGGGTTATTTCAATATCAAGACCATAGGGAACCGTCTCTCGGTACATCACATAAGGTGGCCAGCTTGTACCCACGCCAACTTTGTAGCGTGTATCACATTGGGTGTTCGCAAACACCGAAACAGGTAGGAGAAGTAACAGAAATATTAAATGCACAGCGTCTAGCAATCATTGGTATTAGCTAGATTATGAAGTATATCGGCAAGAAAACAAAGGCGCGCTAGCGCCTTTGTTCGTTATTGTTGGCCAATCCCTTGGTCAATCAGAAGCAAAAACTCCCGCTTCTGATATCAACATACCTTAAAGTGCCTTCCACACCATCGCTTTTCCAGGCTCTTCGCCGCGTGTCCACCACTTAGCTTCGTATAACTTGCCTTGATAGCTAACGCGGTCACCTCCGACATACACTTTACTGCGGTCCCAAGGATCAGCGCCTACCGCAGAATCCGTGACGTTAACATCAAATGACACTGTCGTAGTAGCAATACCGTCAGACACAGCAACTGTTACCTGATAAGTGGTGTTCTGAGTAACTTCTGGTGCTGTAATCGTCGCAGTAGCCCCTTGTCCACTAACGCTCAAACCGTTGCTTGCTGACCAGCTGTAAGTTAATGCATCACCATTAGGGTCTGTGGCATTAACCTGCACCGATGTGCTGGTGTTTTCGACAAGTGTAACCGCTGAGATAGGCGTTACTATTGGCGCATCGTTACCAGTCGACGGTGCTTTAACCAACACCTTCACATTTCGCGTTGTTGTCGCTTCACCATCTGATACGGCAATGGTTAATGTGTACTCTGTGTCTTGTGTTACTACAGGCGCGGCTACACCCACTGTCGCACTGCTTATGTTCGTCAGGGTAAGTGCATTTGACGCACTCCAGGCGAACGTCAGTGGTTGATTGTCGGGATCTGACGCTGTTGCAGTTACATTGACAGAGCCACCCGACTGAACGGTCACATTGCTCTCAACGGATACAACTGGCGGTTTGTTAACTGGAACACCGCCAGTCAAACCATCGTACATGGCATTCAGAATATCGCCGTTATCAGCATCGATTTCCCAGGCAAACAAGCCACCCAGATCGTGCAAGTTTACGTAACGCCCTTTTGCTTCAACAGAGCGTGCACTATCGAACGTCAACAACTTACCATTGCTGCGGTTCCAGACGTATGCTGCTTCAGCCTGCTCGTCGTAGCCAACCTCAAACCCATTGAGGCCTGTGCCATTTGGTCCCACCAAATTAGCAGCGATGGCCTTGTAATCCATGATACCCGGCTCCCATACGCCTTCCGAGGTAGAGCCTGAGTATTTACCATTACCTGGCGCTGTCATTGGATTGCCCGGAATCGTGGTGTTCTGATCCATCACACCTTCCCAGCCACGACCATACATAGCTGCGCCCATGACGATTTTCTTCGAGTTTACGCCTTGCTGTAATAACAACTGGACCGCGTTATGCGCCGTGTAAGCCGGGCCTTTACGTGGTTCCCCATTGTCATCAACACCGGTGCCGTTACACTCATCCTGACTTAAGTGAGAGCCACAATATAAACCTGTCTGGTGACCTGTTACATTGTTCCAGCCGCCGTAAAAGTCATAAGTCATTGCGAAGATGTAGTCCATGTACTGCTGCGCAGCCTGGTAATCTACGTCTTCAATTTTATCGTAACCAGAGCCAATAGCAGACGTCAGCTCATATGTACGACCCGTTTCGGCTTCTAGCTCGTCTAACATGGCACGTAGCTCAGCCATCAGGGCGATATAAGCCGGACCGTCATTGACAGGGTCGCCCAAGTCTGGGTTCGGGCCGTCACCACCCGGGAATTCCCAGTCGATATCTACCCCGTCATAAAACTTCCAGGTTTTCAGGAACTTTTTCATCGATGCGACAAACACATCACGATTTGCTTTGTTAGTAAACCCATGGAATGGGTCAGAGAGCGTCCAGCCACCCACTGACGGTAAGATTTTCAGGTCAGGATAACGCTGTTTAAGTGCCATTAGCTGCGCGTAAGTACCACGGATCGGGTCGTTTTGGCTTACGCCAGGCAATGTTTTCTGAATAGCAGCCCAGGGGTCATGGATCACCACTTCATAATCAGGTGTTCCGGCACATGCTTTTTGCAATGCACGCCAGCTGTTGCCATTCTCAATTTCTTTCAGTGATTCATTGGCACCACAAATCGGTATAAAGCCATATAACAGGTGGCTTAGATTCTGTGCCGGGATGTTAGTCACGTCAAAGTCACGGCCATAAATACCCCACTCTACAAAATACGCACCAGTTACCTTGCCCGGGATAGTACCGTTATTACGGTTGTTAGGATTGACATCCATAGGTAATGGCTCTAAGTGACCACCGTCTGTATCTGCTATGACAATCTCTTTACCAGCACTTCTCGCACAGCCAGTGCTATCACACAGCTCTACATATAGCGTATGGCGGCCAGATTGCATGTAAGGGAAAGTGATAGTGCCGCTTTTGGTACCTGCCGTTAGTGTGCCTTCGTTGACGAGCTGATTGTCGAAATACACTTTATAGCTGTCACCACCTGTGCCACTCCATGCATTCCACTTAATCTGTATATCTACCTTGTCTTTAGCGGTTACCAGGTCTTTATATGACCCATTGCCATCGAGTAGAACATCTACAAAAGAATAGACCTGAGGTTCCCAGCTCAAGCTAGGTGTTGAAGGCGCCGCTAGAACTGAGCCGCTCATTAGCGCAAGGCCTATTGCCGTACTGATCTGTTTAATCTTCATTACTTTCTCAACCTTATTTACATGTTATATCCAAACCCCAAGGGGTGATTTATTGGTACTGCTTAAAACTGATTTGCCAGGCTAAAGTGCTTTCCATACCTGGGCTTTACCTGGCTCTTCGCCGCGGGTCCACCACTTAGCTTCATAGTTTTTGCCATTGTGAGAGACTTTATCTCCACCGACATACGTGTCAGAAGCCTGCCACTTTGGATGCGTAGACACAGGAATATCTTTAACCGTTACGCTTAGGTCTCTGGATGTGGTTAGCTCGCCATCTGATACGGCGATTGAAACCGTGTACTGAGTGTCTGCCGATATCTCAGCGCTTTGCAGTGTGACGGTAGCCCCGCTTCCTGTCATCGTAAGCCCGGATGGCAGTGACCAGTTGTAGGTCAGTTCAGTTTGCTCGTCGTCAAACGCGTGCACATGAACCTGGACTTGGCTATTTTCATCCATTACAACCGGGTCCGGTTGATGGACTGTCGGCGGCGTATTCGGAGCTTTGGGTACGATTGTCAGGTTATAGGTAAAGGCGGCATCCGTTACGAATACTTCGTTACTTAGCAAGTTAGCTTCATCAAATACCACATCACCGTTTGATTGTTTTACACCAACCTGGACATCACTGGCATAAGTGGTATTGAGTTGGCCTGCCAAAACACTTGTCCAACTCGACTGGTTTTGTGCGGTTACAGCTAAAGAATGTTTCACTATCTCCTGACCATTTTGGTCGAATACTCTTGCCCAGATCAGGTCACCAACATTAGCTGTCTGGCCTCTGGTGATAAAATAGCCAGCTGAGAACCAGTCATTTGGCTGAGTATCAGTCACGATATTAATGTCACTACAGTTATAGAACCCCTCACCAACGACGTCATTTCTCTGCCAGCGAGTATAGAGAATCGCATCACCACTTCGGCCCTGCGGGATCTGAATGGTCATTTCATATATGCGTTTTCCATCAGGGTCTTTAACAAAATCAACGTTGCCGACTTCTGTGATAAGATCCAGGCTACCCCAGGTCATCACATCTGTTGCAGGGTTGAATTCTGGCTTGGTCAGATAAAATTTCCAGAAGCTAGGGTTGTGTGGGGTTGTAGCATGGAATCGTATTGCTAACTCTCCTGCAGCGTTTGGTCTGACTTGAGTTGTCTGCCAATCTGCAGAAGGTAAGTTCATACCGCGTTTTTCGTGCGAACCTGCTGCACACAAGGTGCCATCTGGAATGTTTTTTTCAACCGCTTGTTGGTTGTTATAATCGGGTGTATTAACCGCAAACTCATGCTCCTGAATAAACTGGACATAACCAGACTCCAGGTAAGCTGCGCGACATGCTGCATTGGGAATATTGGAACCATCTTCTGGCCACCAATACCCCCCTGGTCTTCACAGATAGCCTGTCTTGCCATAGGAAAATCCATATAGCCATGACTTACAGCTAGTTCACTGTAACTCAAAGCGCTAAACACAAGTGCACCCATCGCAGTCTGTTTCGAAAAAGATGTATATGTCTTCATAACTTGCCTCTTTCATAGGGGCCGAAGCCCCTGAACCTAGTTAGTTAATCGGTTACAAACTACAAACCTTGGTATAATCAGAGCTCACTGATGGTTGCTTATTGCTCCACCACTTCGCTTTATATACACCGTTGCCGTCGATGATGAGATCTCCCTGGGCTGCGTGGCTTCCCTTTGGAAACTCAGGATAAACACTGATTTGTGATATAGGCACGCCTTCACAACTTGTGATAGGTCCCCCATTACCATCACCCGGTTTCGCATCCGGCAGTTTCGGGTACTCAAACTTAAACGCGTAACGTTTGCCATCTTTTTCTGCGACGAAGTTAACCGGACCTGTAATTGGCATGTAGTACATCACCTGGGCGTTAACAGTTTCTCCTGGTGCGAAAGACTTAGGAATATTTCCCCACTCATCGACCAGAGTGATTGAAAAGCGATGGAATTCGTTCTCAAATCCACCGATATTGTTGCCGGCAGCGTTAGAGCGATTCACTTCAACCGCCATACCGAGTTTTTCCTGGGCGTTCCAGTTAGACTTGAAAATCGCAGAAGTCGCTACTGGCACATCGAAGGTTATCTTAGCCCCTGACAAGTCAATGGCTGAGTTATTGGTAAATGAGAACGTTGGCGCGATTGGATAGTTATCATCGCCTAACGGGAAGTCTTTTGCTGTAAAGCTGACGTCTACTGATTCCGCAGGTACCTGGAAGCTCACATCACCAGGATGGATATCGTATGGCGCGCCGGACTGGTTAAACTTGTTATAAGCTAACGTGGTCAGGCTTGAGCCCATAAAGTACTCGCCCTTTGTAGCGTCGTAATCGAAATCTCCGGCCAGCTCCCAGAACATGATGCCGCCAAGTCCATTGTTAATAACATAATCAACCTTGGTACCCATCGACTCTTCATCTTCAATCGACAAGAATACTTTCTTCTCAGCATTCCACAGCCAGGGGGCAACAGCCACAGAGTCATAATGACGAGCGTATGTTCCGGTCAATCTGTCTGCGGGATCTGTGTCCGGCGTCAAGCCGTAATCCGCCAGGTAACTGGCAACGATGCCTGATTGCAGGTTTTTCACATGCCACAATGGGTTAGAACCCGCTGGTACTTCAAGGCCCACGTCATTTTTGTCATGCCAAAGGTTGTCAATACCTACGGCACCGTTACCACATTTATTCTTTTCACCTTTTCCGGTACCTGGTGGACAGTTCGCTTGGTCCGGGAATGCCGCCTGGCCCCAAAGCCCGTTTGTACCGCCTTGTACATTCTGGAAACCACGGGTGTAGTAAGGAATACCGATATTGATACGACCACCGGACAAAGCGCCACGGAAATATTTAACTGCCCAGTCCGTGTTCAGATAACCAATACCTTCAAATTCAGCGGTACCATAGACATTCCATGCTTTGAGTTCAGAATCTTCACCTGTGTCAAACAAAGAAGCATTGTGGCCTACATGCTGGTTCCACGCCCCATGTAAGTCGTAAGACATGATATTGACGTAATCCAGATATTTAGTGACCTGGAATGTCTCCATACCACGTAGCAAGTAGCCAGAAGAAGGTGACGCAATAGTTAGCATGTAGTGCTTACCATCCTGTTGACCCGCTTTATCAAGCTCTTCACGTAAACGTTTCATCAGCACCTGATAAGAGGCATTCAACCCGGCACGTAATGCGTTTGAGATTGGGAAGTCATCCGGGTGACCTGCGTCGTTCATTGAGGTTGGATATTCATAGTCAATATCAACACCATCAAAACCATAAGTACGAATAAACTCCACAGCACTGGCCGCAAATGCATCTATGCCAGCCTGATTCACGCTGCCATCGGCATTAGTGGTCATAGTGTAAAAGCCACCGCTGTTGACTCGCTTACCGTCGCTGCCGAAGTAGCCACCCGTTTCAGCCCAGCCGCCAACAGAGATCAGTGTTTTTACGTCAGGATGTTGTTTTTTGTACTTGTTCAGCAGGTTAAAGTGACCTTTGTATGGCAGTGCAGGATCCATTTCTGCGCCAGCCTCTCCAGGCCATTCCATATTCGTTGCCGGATTACCAGCAGCCGTTGGGTCGCCAATGGATACCTTGTTGTTTGCGTCAACGTGCGCAAAGGCGTAGTTAATATGCGTTATTTTGTCCCATGGAATGTCATTAACCAAATAGGATGGTTGGCCATTTGCGCCATTTCTCCAACTGGTAAAGTAGCCGATCACGCGACGAGGATGGTCATTGCCCATTTTTTCTCGTCCGTTTACGTCGTAAATAGTACAGTAAGGCGTATTCACTCCGGGAGTCTGGAACAAGCCTTCAGGTTTACAGTCATCACGTCCACCTTGCCCCTGCTCTACAACAGTCAATGTCTGAGACACACTAGAAGTTGCCCCTTTGTCATCTGTAACAGTTAACGTAAAGCTGACCGGACCCAGTTGTTGTGCGGTCCATGTGTGATCGGTCGCGGTACCATTTGTAGTAACAACATCGACACCATCTACCGTAAACGTCAACTTAGTCACCTGACCGTCTACATCGCTTCCGGACAGACCAAAAACAACTTGTGAACCTACAACGAGTTCAGCAGGCTGGCTCTTTATAAGTAACTGTGCTTCTGGAGCCTTGTTACCTGTATCAACTGGCTTCACAAGGATTTGACTAGTCAATACATTAGACGCTGCTCCTTTGTCATCATATGCCGTTGCGCTAATGTCGTGGGTACCGACACTGGCACTCCACTGTGCATCAAACATATCTGCGGTGCCGTTTACGTCAGTGGCAATCAAAGCGCCATCGACAAAGAACTCAACTTTGCTCACAGTGCCATCAGAGTCGACTGCTTTTACGCTTATGGCAACGCTGTCATTTTCTACGAACTCAGAACCCGAAACTGGCTGTAAGTTACTGGCCACAGGTGGGTTATTTTCGACAACGCTGTCACACTGGCCCAACCAAGTCCATTCCTGCCAGTCACCTGAATTAGCCGCAGGTTCGGAGCGAGTCCACCAGTTAGCTTCATAGGCGTTGTTATTCTGCTCAACTTGCTGACCGCCTGTATATGCTTTACCTGATTCCCAAGGGTTTAGCCCGGTACAATCATATGCGTTAGCCTGTGTTGAGCCGATCGCAATGGCGATTGCACTGAGCTGCATTGCCATCTTGAATTTGTTTCTCGTTTTCATACTTTCTTCAACCTTTACTGTTTTAGTGATTAACATTTTTAAAGTAAAGCTAACATAGAATTTGAGTACGTCAACGTAAGCATGACTACTTTTTAATCTGAAAAAAGATAAAAACCATCCTTTTTAACTAGCAATTATTCAAATGAATGGACTTTTTGTTACTCGCCCCTTCTCTTTATTAAGTGAGTTAAATTCATATATGACAGTTCATATACTTACTTCTATTGCTATAAGAACAATCAGTTAAGTGCAAAATAGAAACATTGAAAAGAAAAACTTATGGTTTCGGATAAATTTATCTAATCCAAAACAAGACTGAAACAGAAAAAGTAAAAGGAATATCTTATATGTATTAGTTATATGCAAATCAACCAAGATCAGTATGTATACATCTAGTTAACGTAAAGGTTAACAGTTTAAGATGCCGAATAAGCATGCACTTTTTAGGGACAAACTAACGTTCCAATAAAGTCGTCGTTTAGATTGCGGGAACAAGAATTTGATTATTTGACATGGTTTACGGGGATAGCAACGGTCACTGTAGTACCCTTACCCTCTGAGCTTTCAACTTTGATCGTGCCATTGTGTTCAGAAACAATACCATAGGCGACGGCCAGCCCCATACCCGTTCCCTGCCCCACAGGTTTGGTTGTAAAGAATGGTTCGAAAATATGCGCGATTGTGTCTTGGGCTATACCGACACCGTTGTCCTTCACTTCTACAACAATTTGCTTACCAACCTTTTTGATATGAAGCTCAATCGCAGGGGAAGCACACACGCCATCTGATTTAGCCTGCTCACAGGCATATTTGGCATTCATTAATAGGTTAATGAAGACCTGATTAAGCGCGGCCAAATTGCAGTAGCTCATTGGAATATCGGATTTCTTTACATTCAACTCTATATGTTTAAGCTGATTTGCAAGCAAACCCAGAGCGCTGTCGATGGCCTCAGTCATATCAGCCATGACAAATTCGTTGTTTTTAGGTCTGGCAAAATCAAGCAAGCTGGCAACGATAGTTGCTATTCGCTGGCAACCATCCCGACAATCATCAATTAAATCTTGTGCATCTTCGGCAAAAAAACACAGCTGATACTGCGATTCCAGTCGCGTAAATGTTTCTTTAAATTCGTCCTGATCTGAAGCATTCATCGAGAAAGACTCGCTGGCCTTGATTAAATCAGCAACCCCTTTTGCAACTTGTCCAAGTGTGCCTATGTTACCGTTTATGTAAGCTAGCGGGTTATTGATTTCATGGGCGACGCCGGCAGACATTACGCCAAGGGTTGCCATTTTTTCACTTTGCAAAATTGCGGCGTGTTGACGCTTTAGCTGGGCAAGATTTGCTTCCAACTCTTGATTTGCGAGGTACAAAGAACGGGTTTTGTCTTCCAGCAAGGTTTCAAGCTCATCGCGAGCTTGCTTCTCTCTAAGATATGCTTTGTAGTACTCGTTGCTTTCGTTTGACATACTAACCCTCCAGATCCCACATAGGCAAATATACAAATAGTTATCAGCTTCTCAGTTGCTTTACGTAGTCACTTATTCTGGCTCTTCGCACTTTATGCTGCTCAAGACAATATATTGATCACAAAACGACAGTGCTCGTCCCCTTCATGCATGCAACTGGCGTGGGATATTTCAATTTTTTTGTTGTAATGGTCCGCAGCTCCGTAAATGAGCCCTTCTGCGCAAAAGCACAATTTTCTTGGAGAACGATAATCTACGAGAATTTGTCCTTCATCGATGACCCTGGCATCAATTTTGGGTAAGTTGGGTTCATCGTAGAGTTTTGCAACCTCAACATGGATCACGCTATCGATGGCAAGAATTAATTTCTCAAATGTATTCAACGGTTCAAGCACAGCATGGTGCTTGGCAGCCAACGAGCCAAACAAAAACCGTCCAAATACGCCCAGCACATCCGGTAATGGCAAAGCCATTTTTTCTGCTACACCATTTGCCAACGCAAACAGCTCTTCATCGGGGTAGGATACAGCTGAAACATAGCTACGGTGGGCCGGGCTATGCTTGTCCAATAACGTATTCCATTCACCCATACCCAGATTTTTGACAACCAACTCCTCTAAACTACGAAATATAATGCCTTTCATTGTTTGCTCCTTAGCAGGGGTGATTTAACAGCAAACTCGCTGCAGCAATTGTTATAAAACAAAGTTTAGACTAATTTTTATATTATCTATTGCTTTAGCTAATTGATATATGGTTGAACACGATCCACAGCAAGTTACGATTGCTCCTCCCACAGGCCCTATTCGAGTATTGTGCCTTGATGATGAGCCTAGCGTTCTAAAAGTGCTCAGAAGAACACTCGGCTTTGCAGGCATGGAAGTGTCTTTGTTTGAGTGTGGCGAGCAAGCGTTACAGGCACTAGCTGAGCATGACTATGAGGTCATTATTTCGGACATGCGTATGCCCGAAATGGATGGCGTGGAGTTTTTGACAAAAGCCAGGCAAGCTTCTCCGCAATCACAGCGTATATTATTATCTGGCTATGCAGATATGGACTCTACGATTGCAGCCATCAATGAAGGTGGAATCCATAACTTTCTTCAAAAACCCTGGCAAAATGAAGCGCTCATTCATGTTATCAAAGATGCGGCAGAGAAGTATCGCCTCAAACAATACAATGCCGAGCTTCAGACTGCTATAAGCAATCAAAATGCACAGTTAAAAATATTAAACGGCAATCTCGAAGAATTAGTCGAAAAGCGAACCGCTCAGATCCGCACTGTACTGCGCCAATTAGAAACAGCCAACAAACGCGAGCAGGATGAACACAGAGCAACGGTAGAACTACTTTATAACTTCATCAATGCCAACCCTTACATAGACGCGAACATGGCTAAACAAATTGCTACCCTGAGTGGATTAGTCGCACAAAAGCTGGGCCTGGGAGACAAAGTGGTACAGCTGACAAAAATGGCTGGTTATCTGGCACAGGTCGGGCTACTGGCTATGGACCCTGTATTGTACGATAAGCCACTTGAACAGCTCAGCTCAGAGCAACGAAAGTTATTTTTTACACATCCGGCGACCGCACAGCTTATGCTGATGCCTGCTCAGCACCTGAGTGATGTTGGCGAAGCAATATATCATCAATTTGAAAAATATAACGGTCAGGGGATCCCAAAAGGGCTTAAAGGCAAACAAATTCCTATTGGTGCACAAATACTCGCTGCTGCAAGAGATTATGTAGAAAATCTTACAAAAAATCAGGGAGATATTGAGACCAAGCGTGTACATGCACTTGAAATTATTAAAATGTATAGCGGGTCGTTCTACCACCCCAAAGTAGTCTTAGCACTTGAACAAGCGATAAAAGCCGACACGTCAACTACAAGCCAGGTTGGGTCAATGAACATCATTAGTGCTCAAGCTCTTGAACCGGGTATGGAGCTTGGGCTGGCTATTCATAGCCACAAAGGGATCATGCTGTTACCTAAGGGGCACATTTTCACAGAAGCAACTGTTGCCAAACTGCAACAGTTAGAAACACAAAAACCCACCCCCTTTAGGATCCTGATTAAAGCTTAGCGTTTAAAGCGTACCACCAGCTCATACATATCATTTGCAACTGTGGTCAGCTCCTCGCTGATCACGTGCATTTCATTAGAGCTGCTAACACTGGTATTTGCTAACGTGGCAATGTTGACAACTTGCTGGTTAATATCTTCAGAAACAGCAGCCTGCTCTTCTACAGAAGTGGCAATTTGCATACTACTGGCACTTATTTTCTCTATCAGCTGATAGATACCTTCCAGTTTCATGGAAGACTGAGAAAGTTGCTCTATCCCCTGACGAGATTCATCCTCTCCTCGCTGCGCTATAAACTCAGCGTTTTGGGTACTTTGAGTCAACTGTTCAATTATTGCATGGATCTCTTTCGTAGACTCTTGTGTTCTTTGCGCCAGATGGCGTACTTCATCGGCCACAACCGCAAAGCCCCGCCCCTGCTCCCCTGCCCGAGCAGCTTCTATTGCCGCGTTCAAAGCAAGTAAATTAGTTTGCTCAGCGATTTGCTCAATTATCTGCGCAGCTTCCGCTATTTTAGAAGTTTGTTTAGCGACACCTAGCACCGAGTCTTTGATATCAACCACTGTCGCACCAAGGTTCTCGATTGAAGCACGGGTTTCTTCAGAACTTCGGGCACTTTCCTGTGCAAGTATCAGTACCCCTTTAGCATCTTCAGAACTAGCCTGAACGCTATGAGACACTTCGTTAATTGTGGTGGCCATTTCATTCATAGCTGTCGCAACTTGTTCAGTTTCAAGCTGCTGTCTACTCAAACACTCCGTCGTTTCAATACTTTTTGAATTGCTAATCGTGGCGCCACTGGCAACCCCTTTTGCAGCAAATTCGATGCGAGTGATTATGGTGTCCAGGTGAGCGCGCTCGCTCAATAACTTAACATGCAACTGGGCCATCTTACCTGTCCAGGGAGAGTAAACCTGAGTCGCTATATCATCACAAAAACTATGAGACATCACCTTATCAATTCGACTTAGCTGCTCGTTATCTCGATAGGTGTTGTACGCAAATAATGCGAGTGTATTAACAACCAACCAGGTAAACCCGATTGCTTCGCCAGCAGACATATAGAGTAAAATCGCAATAACTACAGCTAACGAGGACCAGATAGAGCGTAGCTTTGGTAACTTAATTCCATCACGCTGTCCCGATTTAACGCGTTTGTACAACACTTCTGCTCGCTCAACAGACGCACGATCAGGACAACTACGAACTGATTCATATCCGATAATTTTACCATCCTGAGTCATCGGAGTGACATAAGCATTTACCCAATAATGGTCACCATTTTTACAGCGGTTCTTGACTAAACCCATCCATGGTTTACCGGCCTTGAGCTGGTCCCACATGGTCTTAAATGCGAGTTCTGGCATGTCTGGGTGGCGAACGAGATTATGTGGTTGTCCTATCAGTTCATCTTTAGAGTAGCCACTGACTTCAACAAAATGTTCGTTACAATCCAGTATCGTCCCTTTCAGATCTGTCACTGAAATAAGTCGGGTGTCTGCGGAAAAGCGCTTTTCCTGATTCGTGACCGGGTGGTTTAATCGCATTGTTAACTCAAATTCTTTGCTGTAAATTGCTGTTGCGGAGCGAGAAAATACGACTAATGCGCTGTTTTTGCAACAACAAATCTATATTTTGCCGATTTTTTAAGACAAAATAACTAGATCCAGTGTGATGCCAAACACGTATAAACAAAAATCGTTTTTTCACTCTAGCCTTTTATGTAGAATAGCAGGGCTAGAAGAACACACCAAAGGAGCCGTGAGTGCCAAAGCTTTCTGCAATAACTGATAACCCGCATGAGAACAGATTTAATGAAAAAATCGGAGTTCTGGTAACCAACCTGGGTAGCCCTGACGCACCAACGGCCCCTGCATTAAGAAATTACTTAAGAGAGTTTTTGTCAGACCCGCGTATTGTTGAACTTCCCAGAGTGCTTTGGTGGTTGATACTACATGGCATCATTTTGAGGATCAGACCAAGTCGTTCCGCGAAAGCCTACTCCAGTATTTGGACAGAGAACGGATCACCGCTCGTTCAGATAACACAAGATCAGTGTGATAAGCTTCAAGCCTTATTGAAAGAACAAGACTATAAGCATGTCGAAATCGTGATGGCAATGCGCTATGGCAATCCATCAATTAAAAGTGGTCTTGAAGCACTTCGAGAAAAAGGGATCACTAATATCGTTGTATTCCCCCTTTATCCGCAATACTCAAGTGCGACGACGGGTTCAACATTTGATGCAATTGCCAATGTGCTCAAAACATGGCGTTGGGTTCCAAGCCTCAGTTTTATAAACGGATATCACAAACAGCCGAGTTATATTACAGCTTTGGCTAATTCGGTGCAGGAACACATTGATAAGCATGGTTTACCTGAGAAGCTGCTTTTTTCTTATCATGGTACACCGAAACGATTTTTAGATAGCGGTGATCCGTATCATTGTTTTTGTCACCAGACCACGCGTCTGGTCTGTGAGCATCTAAAGCTAGATAAAGACAGAGTCATGACGACTTTCCAAAGCCGATTCGGACGTGAAGAATGGCTACAACCCTATACCGACGTCACGCTAAAAGAACTGGCAGCGAAAGGCGTTAAAGAAGTCGCTATCTTAAGTCCGGCTTTTAGTGCAGACTGTCTTGAAACACTCGAAGAGCTGGAAGAGGAAAACCGCGAATACTTCATGGAAGCCGGTGGTGAAACTTATCATTATATCCCGGCATTAAACGACAGAGATGATCATCTCAATGCACTGTTAGACATCCTAAAGCCTTATTTAAGGTAAAGAAAAGGGGCCGTCTTTGGCCCCTGCTCGTTAATGTTGCTGTGACGACTTACTGATATACATAAGTTCATCGTTAAACACTTGCCCAGAATTAAACTCTTGTAACAACCTCAGGCAAGCAGATAACGGCTGTGCAGGGCTATAATAAAAACCCTGTATATGATGACAACCCAGTTGTTCAAGCATAGTCAACTGACTCTGAGACTCAACACCTTCAGCGATAACTTTAATACCCAGCTCTTCGGCAAGATTAAGCAAACAGCTGATCATCACCTTTTTGTTTCTGTCTGCCATCAGGCTATCCACAAACGATTTATCTATCTTTAAGTAATCGACCTGATTTTCTATCAGATGGCTGAGAGAAGAATAACCAGTACAAAAGTCATCAAGCGCAATTTTCACACCCTGCTCTCTTAATTTGGAAAGTAGCTCCCAGGTGTAACGATTTGTCGCCATAGACTCTGTGACTTCAAGTGTTACTTTTTCAAACGGGACGTCAGCGTTGGAAATAGCCTCAGTGACCAGCTTGAACTGATCATTGCTGGTCTTAAACTCATTAACTGAGCGGTTTATAGAAATACTGACATCCTCATACCCGTGAAGATGTAACACTTTAAGGTCCTGGCAGGCTTTTTCCAATACGAACTGGCCTATCATATGGATTAAGCCGAATTCCTCCGCGATGGGAATAAAGGTACCAGGTGACACCATACCCTGTTCATCATCGAACCACCTTACCAGCGCTTCAAATTTGACTATTTTTCTGCGCTGTACATCAACTATAGGTTGATAGTAAACAGTCAGTAAATTTGCTTTCAATGCAGCTTTAAGCTTGTCCTTAAGCTTGATCTTGTTCAGATATGCATTTTGGATAGCTGCATTATGTAGAGCAACATGTCCTCGATGAGTTTTCTTCGCACTTTCTAGTGCATGCGCTGCATTGCGTATAAATTTAGCAGCGGTAATTCTGCCCCTATTTTCTAGTTGTGCGATCCCAGTACTTGCACTGAGTTCAACGGTCAATTCGTTGAAAACGTAGGGCTGTTTAATCTTATCACTGAGTTTTTTTGCAACCTGCAACGCACTTTTCACGTCTGTGTTGTCAAGCAAAATAGCAAATTCGTCGCCACCGTAACGGGATATCGTATCGTTCTCTCTGATCCCGTTCCTAAGCCTTTTTGCAACCGAAACAAGGACTTTGTCACCTATTTCGGGGCCGTATATATCGTTCACTTCCTTGAAGTGATCAAGGCCAATAAACAACAAAGAGCAGGGTGTATGCAGACTGCGGCTGGCAGATATTTTTTCTTCGACTATATCGATGAAACAACGCCGGTTCAGCAATGCGGTTAGAGGTTCATGGTTTGCGTAAAAGGTTAGCTGCGCCTCGTTGCGCTTCCACTCCGTAATATCCCGGAAAATAGCAACATAATTGAGTATTTCGCCTTGTTCATCTTTAACCAGACTAAGTGTTAACTCTTCAGGAAAGATTTGACCGTTTTTCCGCCGGTTAAATATTTCACCTTTCCAGCAGCCTGCACTCATCAAACTGTTCCACATTTGATGATAAAAATCGTTACTATGCTGACCGGAAGACAGTACGGAGGGATCTCGTCCCATCAACTCGTGACCTGTATAACCCGTAAGGCGCTCAAAGGCCCTGTTCACCATAATGATCTTGTTGTCACCATCGGTGATCATAATAGCTTCAGTAGCATGCTCGAACACAACATTGGTTAGTTCCAGCTGCTTATTCAAAGAATAGATGTAGGTAACGTCCTGCACCGTAGCACTAAATACCCGTTCATCACGCTGTTCCTCACACTGTTCTACACGACCTATGATCCTGTATAAGCCCCTTAAGTTAGTGCGCTTTTTATGCGTGACATTAACATCAATATAATCTAAATGACCTGTTCGAAGCTTTTGGATAATCACTCTGAGCCGTTTTTGGTCCGCTTCTGTTAAACAATCCGTAAAGTCGTCTAACGTCAGGGTTTCTTCTCTGTGCTGTAGCAAGCGGCGCATTTCGTGACTGAACACATGCTTGTCTCGGCTGATATTCCAGGTCCAGGAGCTCAGCTTTGCAATTCGTTCGCCTTTGGCTAATTGTTTAACCAGTATCTGCTGTGCTGCAATTTCTAGATTATGATTCAGCTCTGCCCCGACGAGTAAACTTAACTCCCTAAACCAATGACGGTCCTCATCACTTACCTCTACTTTTTCATCAAATAGACAGACCATAATACCGATGGGCTTATGATCAAGCGCACGTAACGTGACGCCAAGATAACCATCGATATCAAATATTTTTAGGATTTCATCTTCCGCATACATCTGCTGAAGATTACAGCTAATAGAGCACACGCCTTGGCTGGTTTTAGCATCATTACAGGGCGTTCCCTCGAGATCATAGATGATATCATTTGACCTTTTCCCATCTACAGAATAAGCAACCGTTTTAACTCGAGTGTCGGCATCAATAAATTTGCCAATCAAGCAATGCGCCGGTTTGAATTTCTCATAGATCAAATCGAGCGCCAGTTCATAGCGCGCCTCGCTGCTGCACAAATTGTAAAAAGTACTGAATGAAAAAGTCATTTTTCGGCTAAGTTCTTATATTTTATTGTTTTCAATATCAACAGGTATTTTAATAAATTGCAATGATAGAATTAAAAGCAAGTCTTATTCTCGATACAGATCAATAAATCGAACTTTTTTCTTAGCATCGTCAATCCCTGTGCATGTTGTGATCAGATTAGTGCGTTAATTATAACGTCTGACCAGTAATATGATATTATTCATATCACAACACAGTATCAGGTTCAAACACTCCTTTATAAAACAGTACAATGTTTTTTACATACTTCCTTTAAACAGCATGTTGCGCAACATCATTATTAGCGGCGTCACAGTGGACTTGTGCACGGCATGTTCTGTTACGGCCGCTGCGCTTGGCCTGATAGAGAGCCCTGTCAGCCATCTCAAGCGTTTCTTTAATACTTTGGCGATTTACCACCCAACTGGCTATGCCAATTGAAACCGTGACTTGCCTCGGAATCGACATCGGCTGTTCACTTATTGCAATACGTAAACGCTCAGCAATACTATAAGCTCGCTTTTCGTCAACAAACGGCATAAAAACCAGAAACTCTTCACCTCCGCTGCGACAGACAAAGTCATGGCATCTCGCATTTTTCTTCATAACACCTGCAAGTGCACATAACACATCGTCGCCTACCGCATGACCAAACTCGTCATTAATGGATTTAAAGTGATCCACATCTAAAGCAAGCACTGAAAACTGATATTGCATTGTTTTCACATTATCGAGCCAAAGTTGCATGGCGAAGCGGTTATTGAGTTTAGTCAATGGATCCATTTTTCTGTCTTGCTCAAGTTCCTTTATCTCCTGACCTAGCAGCTCAGAACTATTGAGGATCGCCGATTTTAAGTTTTCAGCCTCAAAAAACCAGGCCGGCGTCTGATCAATACAACGCAGGTTGCCGGGGCTGAGAGAGCTAACGTTTTGCGCTAACTGAGCAAGAGGTCTGGCAATGACAAACCCTGCAATTAAAGTGACGCATAAGATGGCCAGCGCGAATGGCAAGGTCGAATAGAGAACATTTTTATGTGTCACGTCCAGTTCAGCAACGATACTACTCAGCGAACGTTGACTCACAATTCCCCAGCCTGTACTGGATACTGGGGCAAACCCAGCGAGCATATTTACATCTTGACTGTTTAAGGCTTCTGCCGCACCTGACTCGCCTTTAAGTACCTTATTCACCGCAAGGTTTCCGACTATTCGTTCGCCTACTCGCTGATTATCTTTGTGGTAGATAAGTCGCTTATCCTTATCTATTACATACACATATGAATGTTCAGATACATGATGCGTACCCAGAAGCTGGTTCAGGATGGTGTCGCCCTGCAGGTAAATTCCTCCCGCAATAAACCCAAGATAGGCGCCGTCGCTGGCGAAAATTGGAAATGTCGGACTCACCATAAGATTGCCCGCCGGTGATACGAATGGATCGAGGATATAGGGCGCTTTTAATTCAATGGGTATTGCCAAAGACGAGTCTAGGGTATGTCCCGTTAGCTCCAGGCTAGAAGGCTGAGCTGAGATCACTTTGCGTTGTGCATTTATGACAACCAAAGAGTCAAAGCTATTGGTTTGAGCCAGTAGACGTGCTAACTCTGCATCTATCGCATCGCGGTCCTCAAAGTGATTTGCAATATGACCTGCACTGACTCGCAACTGACTATTCAAGGATTCTAAGAACAGCTCTGTAACTTCTGCAAGCTTTTCAGCATAAGCCTGATTCGATGCCAAAGTGTCTTTAATAAAAGCACGCTCGTGTACACGATAGCTTGCCATAAGTGCACTAAAAACGGACAACACAATTCCGGCACTTACCAACAATAAGATAAGCTGCTTAAGGTCTAGCTTTCTGCGTACTGTTACTTTCACTATATCCTCCCTATCTCAAGCACGGTCGTTGCGACCTATAGTATTGTAAAATATTGCAGGATAAAGAACTTATTCTGGGTCAAATTCTCTGTGCCTAATTCTTTTCCAATTCTATCTTGGAATCCAACTTTCGTAAAAATACAAATGACATTAAGAAAAGGATGAGGAAGAACTAAATAGGCAGTACTTTAGAACCACCCAAAATAATAAAAAACAGAAATTACTATCACATTTGAATAATGTGATTTATAATATGTTCGATATTTAGCCAAGTCAGTTTTACCAAAATGAAAAAGAAAGCCAGAATGAACCCACTCGTTACACACTTTACTTTCGCGAGTATTGCGTTGGCAATGTTATGGATGTTCGTTCAGGATAAAGAGACCTTACTCGCAGGCAGCGCATTAGTGTTAGTGTACATTGCTTGCGCCCTTGGATACCGTATGATTGCCGCTCGAGAAGCTTTCAGAAATGAGAGCAAACAAGCGCATAAAAAGCACTGAAGTGACTCACATTCCAGCCTTGGACCCTGATTAGTTTTGTGCGATCATCCGCACACACATAATTAACAGAGGCTGTACATATGTATCGTCTACTCCTGCCACTACTCTTTATGAGTGGTTGTGCATCGCTCGACCGCCCAGCCGAAGAAAGCAGTTGCAAAGCACTTGTCTATGCGTACCCGCAAATACGTGACAATGGCACATCCGAACAGTACGCTGAACTGTTTACTGACAACGCGCGTTTTAACGTTGAGAAACTCAATATAACACTCAATGGTAAGGCTCAAATCGTCGAGCGCTTTAATAAAGCACGTAACAACACGAATACCGTTCATATGATGACTTCATCCCGGTTCTATCCTAATAAAGACCAACTTGAAGCAGAATCACATTTCATCCTGCTACTAAAGAACAAGACTCAACCAGCTACAACAAAAATCATCAACGGTCGTTATCTTGACACCTTTAGCTATGACTCAGCTCGCTGCTTGTTCGACAGCCGGGAGGTTGTTATCGACCGCATGGACGTGCTCTAATTAACCGTGTCTGCTACGTTTATGCCAACGTAGCATTTCTTTGTGGTCGCGGGTCACCACTTGCCCTTGTGCTTCCATCTCAGTCACTTCGTTTGCCAATATTTCTTCTGCTGTTAGCTCCAGTTTGATCAACAGGGTCTCAAGTAAGGCCTTTTCATCTTCAGTCATATGCGCTGTCAGCATCTGCTCTCTTTTACGCACGTGTGCTGTGACTTCGTAGTAAACATTTTCGCCTTCCGCGGTTAGTACAACAGGCTTACTTTTGCCTGTAATCTCTGTTGACTGGACCAGTCCAAGCTTAAGTAAAGCATTTACAGCCCGTGTAACTGAATAGGGGTCAAGCCGCGATTGATAACTTACTTCAGCAGCTGTAATTGGCCCGTATGACCCCACGTTGAGCAACACCCTCAATTCCCGGGTATTAAGCTCAGTCAAAGAGCGAATAACCGGATCACGGTCAAGTGATAAAAGGTTACTTACAACAGCAACCTGAAAAGGCACGTGGGCAGCCAGATCGAGTGCATCTTTTTTTGGGTTTGTTACCGCCAAAGCATGTTTTCTGTTGGCAATAGCAATTTTCATTTCATTGTCACTGGACAATTTGTACCTCTACACATATAGTTGTTGCATATGCAACATATAAACATTAACAGGAAAACAGTATGCCCTTAGTTAACCCATTGTCACAAGAACATGATCAGGAAGTCGCAGAATTAGCAAAGTTTTTTAATGAGACACTTGGTTTTTGCCCTAACAGTGTACTCACCATGCAAATTCGACCAGCCATAGCTCGCGCTTTCATAAACCTGAACAAAGCAGTTATGGAAAACCATGGTCGTGTCACTTCAGAGCTTAAAAGACTGATAGGTTACATAACCAGTGCAAACACTGGATGCCGTTACTGTGAAGCACATACTATACTTGCAGCACAGCGTTATGGCGGTACTGACGAAAGATTGGAGCAAATCTGGCAGTTCCGTGACAGTGAAGTTTACACCGACGCAGAAAAAGCAGCTTTTGAATTTGCTCTTGCGGCATCAAGTGTACCCAATGCAGTGGATGCACACATTGAAACCGCTATGCAGGCACACTGGGATGATGGCGAAATTGTAGAGATCCTTGGCGTCATCGCCTTATTTGGCTATTTGAACCGCTGGAATGACTCTATGGCAACCACTTTGGAGCCGGGCGCCATAGACGCAGGCGAGACTTTGCTGAATGAACGCTGGGAAACAGGCAAACACGCTTAGTAAATGCTTAAACCCCAAGATAAGAACATCCTTCAACCGATGGGAAAGTAGACATCCATGCTTTCCCATTTTTATCTTCTCTTACTCATTAAATTAGTTTGATTTATGGCTTGATCCAAATCAATCAGCACTATATATTAAAGTTTCAATAATTACTGAAACTTTCAAAATGCAGCTATCACCAAAAATCGAAAACTTCGTTCTCCACTGCGGAGAGATGGGAAGCCGCTGGGGCTTCAACCGCACCATTGGTCAAATGGTTGGCCTGCTTGTCATCAATGAGAAGCCTCTAACGGCCAACGAGATTGCTGAAGCTCTCAAAATCTCAAGAGGCAATGTCAGCATGGGCATCAAAGAGCTGCAATCATGGCAACTGGTTAAGGTTCATCATATTCCCGGCGACAGAAAAGAATACTACTCGCCAAATGGCAGTATCTGGGATCTGGCAAACCGTGTTTTTGAAGAGCGTCGTAAACGCGAAATTGACCCAACCCTGACCCTGTTAAGAGACCAAATTCTAGACAGCGCGAATTCTCCAGAAGAAAAGTACGCGCAAGAACAAATGCAATCCATCCACGACTTACTGGAAACAGTCACTAAATGGTCTGCTGAACTGCAACGGCTCACACCCGAGCAGTTGCAATCCTTGATGAAACTGGGCTCTTCAGTAAGCAAGGTCATCGATTTAAAGGACAAGCTACTCAGAAAGTCCTAAACGAGTGGCTGATGAAAAGGACTTCTTCATTGTGCGCGGTTCGTGCCCGCGCGCTACAGTCGTATCAGCGAAACCGTTTTACCTGATCTGGACTCGGCCAGGCTGATATAATATGCGAGGTGCGTCATGCTTGATACCCTAATGTTGTCGCGTATTCAATTTGCGGCAAATATAAGCTTTCATATTCTTTTTCCTACCATCACCATTGCTCTGGCCTGGTTTCTGGTGTTCTTCAAGTTCCGTTACGACCGAACCGGCGAGGCGGTATGGCTCAGAGCCTATCGATTTTGGGTAAAAATATTTGCCCTCACTTTTGCGCTCGGCGTCGTTAGTGGTATCACCATGTCTTTTCAATTTGGCACCAATTGGCCCGGATTTATGGAGCGTATTGGCAATATCGCAGGACCCTTACTTGGTTACGAAGTGCTCACCGCCTTTTTTATGGAAGCCACCTTTTTGGGCATTATGCTGTTTGGCATGAAGCGTGTCAGTCCGCGACTGCATACCTTTGCAACACTCATAGTCGCTATAGGCACTACCCTGTCGGCTTTTTGGATATTATCCTTGAACAGCTGGTTGCAAACTCCGACTGGCTACACGCTTGTAGATGGGGTGTTCTATCCCAAAGACTGGTTTGAGATCATCTTTAATCCGTCATTTGGTTATCGCTTTTTTCATATGTTGCTGGCAAGCGGGCTCACCGCATCTTTTCTGATGGCTGGAATAAGCGCGTATCGACTGCTTAAAGAGGATCACAAGCACGCCCCTAAACTTACCTTAAAAATATCGCTGACGGTCGCAGCCCTGCTCGCCCCGATGCAAATGTTTGTCGGTGATTTGCACGGTCTGAACACCTTTGAGCACCAACCACAAAAAGTAGCCGCGATGGAAGGTGTATGGGAAACCGAACGAGGTGCGCCGTTGTTGCTCTTTGCCATACCGGATGAGCAAACCAGAACCAATCACTTTGAAATCGCTATTCCCAAGCTGGCTAGTCTGATCCTGACGCACGAGGCCGAAGGCGAAATTAAGGGACTTAATGAATTTAAAGGGGAACACCCGCCGGTTAAACCTGTATTTTTTGGTTTTAGAATCATGGTTGGGATAGGCGTTTTAATGATACTCGTCGCCTTAGTGACCCGTTATACCTTATGGAAACGCTCGACCCTACCGACCTGGCAGCTGAAAGCTTTAGTCGCCATGACATTTTCAGGTTGGATAGCCACGCTGGCTGGCTGGTATGTCACAGAAATTGGTCGCCAGCCGTTTATGGTCAGTGGTCTGGTAAAAATTGAGGAGCTGGTTACGAATGTACCCAGTGAACACGTCTTGCTGACCTTGATTGGTTACCTGACTTTATATGCAGTTTTGCTGGCAGCTTACATAAAAACGCTGTTCTACACCGCGCGCAATGCCGTTCAAGTTGAAGAGTATCAGACAACACAGGTTCAGGGAGGCCAATATGTTTAGCGCTGAATATCTTGCTTTGCTCTACAGCGCCCTGATGGCTCTGGCGATTATCGTTTATGCTGTACTGGACGGCTATGACTTGGGGGTCGGTATTTTGCTGCCAGGTAACAATAAGTCTGCAGCAGATACTATGATAGCTTCTATTGGCCCTTTCTGGGATGCCAATGAAACCTGGCTGGTACTGGCTGTTGGTCTTGCATTAATCGCATTTCCTACTGCACATTCGATTATCTTACAGGCACTCTACTTACCCATCGCGTTTATGTTGTTGGGTCTAATATTAAGAGGTGTCGCGTTTGATTTTCGTGCTAAAGCAAAAACCCGCTATCGCAGGACCTGGGACCGCTGCTTCAGGTTGGGCAGTCTGATCACTGCATTTTCCCAAGGTTATATGCTGGGTTTGTATGTGATGTCGTTTGAGCACAGCATTGCAAGCCATCTGTTTGCCGCGCTAAGTGGCGTCGGCGTTATCGCAGCTTACACTTTAATAGGCGCTGGATGGTTGATCATGAAATGCGAAGGTGAAATACAAAGTTCAGCCATCCGCTGGTGCCGATTGAGTAATCTTATTGCTTTATTGGGTGTACTGGCCGTTTCTATGGTCAACCCGCTGATCAACGCCTACGTACAAGCGCGCTGGTTTGGCAACGAACTTAGCCTGTTACTGTTGCCACTGCCATTGTTCTGCATGGTTCTTTTCATATTACAAGACAGGGTACTGGTCAAGCTTGAACGTAACCCAAACCATGGGTGCTGGTTACCCTTTGCAATCACAGTCATCATATTTCTACTGTGCTTTTTTGGCCTGGTGTATAGCTTCTTCCCTTACGTTGTGCCGGGAACGCTCACCATATTCGACGCCCTTGCCGATCCGTCAGCTCTGACCTTCATGCTTTACGGCGTGGTGCTGGTGGTCCCAGCCATCATTGGCTACACATTATTTTCTTACCGGGTTTTCTGGGGGAAAACACAGGACCTGAGCTACTACTGATTTTCACTTGCATTAGCCCAACCAAAAAGGCAGCCCGCACGCTGCCTTTTTTATTTTAGTGTTCTATATAAATGATTAAATTTTGGGGTAACCAATACGATCTGATAAATAGCCTACACTGGTTGCGAAATAGTAGCTTCGGTTCCAGTTCATTAGCGCTTTGTAGTTGTTGTAAGCCAGGTACATACGACCATTTATGTCATCCGGCATTACTAAAGCGGCGCTAATATTTACCTTAGGCAGATCAGTGCCATCTGTACGTCTTACACCTAAGTTTTGCCACTCTTCGAGTGTGCGCTCAGAATCACGCCAGTACTCCAGCCATTGCTTGTGATTTTTCGACCCGCGTTTTAGCACATACTGAATCGGGAAGTCCTCAGGCAATTTTACCTGACGACCCCATGTCAGATTATCATTCCAGCCCACACTTTTAAGGTAGTTTGCTATCGATGCTAATGCATCTTCTTTGCTGGTCCAGATATCCTTTTTACCGTCATTGTTATAATCAACAGCATAAGAATTAAATGAAGTCGGCATAAACTGTGACTGGCCCATGGCTCCGGCCCATGAGCCTTTGAAATTATCGATATCAACATGACCATCTTTCAGAATATCAAGCGCGGCCCATAACTGGCGCTTATAGAGTGCTTCACGACGACCGTCAAACGCCAAAGTAACGAGTGAGCTTATCACAGGGTAACCGCCCTGTACGCGTCCAAAACTACTTTCAAGTCCCCATAAAGCAACGATAAAGCGGCCCTGTACACCAAAGTCTTTGCTGATCTTATTCAGCAGCTCTTTGTTTTCTTTATAGAGCTTTCTTGCGCGTTGAACTTTCCAGTCTGGTACACGTTTTGGCAAATAAGTTTCCAGCGTCTCGACTATTTCGGGCTGGTTCTTATCCTGTTTAATCACTTTCTTTTTGAATTTGACCGTACTAAATGCCTTTTCAATCAGGGCCTGCTCATAGCCTCTTTCGAGGGCTTCAGCTTTTAGCACTTCTACGTAACTATCAAAGCGTGCCTGATCATCTGCTTTAACGGTTTGCGATGCCAGACATAAAGATACTAATATTGCGGATAGTGTTTTAGTCACTTTTTACTCCGTTTTGTCTTTTTAATTCGTCCAGAAGATTTTCTTGTGGAGGCGGCAGCTGCAAATAGAACCCATCGTCGATTAATTTTTGCTTAACGTTACTTAAATCAGCAACTCCGAGTTTGGTGCGTTTTGCTAAATCCACAATGATTACGAATATTGGCGTACCAAAAGTCGCCATTAAAGGGTCAGGGACTTTGCTAAAATCGTCTCGTTTTTCAATAAAAAGATAAGTATCGGCTTTTTTACTACTTTTATATACTGCGGCTAGCATTATAACCCTATAAAATCTTGCTAATCTGAGAGCAGCACTATACCATGACCTATATAATATTTGGAAAGTTTTGCGACTCTCAAACGTACAGAGTACGGGGTCAGAACAATATTAATCAGAGTTCGCACTGGTATTGAGCGCTTATGTCTACACAGTCTTTTGAATTGAAGGGAAACCTGTTTACACTCTCAGTTTTACACCTCTTCGACGCCGACCTTGGCAATGTAAAACAACAACTGAGTGATAAAATTTCCCAGGCTCCTAAATTTTTTAAGGGAGCACCTATCGTCATCAATCTCGCCGACGTTCAGGAACAGGGCATTGTCCTTAGCGATTTAAAACGCATTCTCGCAGAGCTGGCATTGAACCCGGTTGGTATATGTAATGGTACAGAACAGCACAATGCTGAGGCGAAAGAAATAGGCCTGTCCGTACTTAACTATACTAAAGACGTCAAACCTGTGACTCAGGAAAATCCCGATACGCAAGTAGTAGAAAAAGAAGTCTATCTGGGCGCTCAGGTTATCAACAGCACAGTTCGTTCTGGGCAACAAATTTACGCAAAGGATCGAGACCTCATTGTACTGGGGGCTGTCAGTCATGGTGCTGAGGTCATTGCCGACGGCAATATTCACATCTATGGCACACTCAGAGGACGTGCTATCGCTGGTGCGCAAGGGAATCATGAGGCAAGTATTTACTGCCAGAAGCTAGAAGCAGAACTTGTTTCAGTGGGCGGCAGTTATTGGATCTGTGACTCTTTACAAGGAGAGCATTGGGGCAAAGCCTGCCAGATTTCACAAAATAACGAATCATTAGAATTAACAGCATTGGTCAAAGGATAATTCAGATGGCAAAGATTATTGTCGTAACTTCAGGTAAAGGTGGTGTAGGTAAAACCACATCAAGTGCAGCGATCGGCACAGGTCTGGCACTTAAAGGATACAAAACAGCCATTATCGACTTTGATATTGGCCTGCGTAACTTAGATCTCATCATGGGCTGCGAGCGTCGGGTAGTCTATGACTTTGTAAACGTCATAAATGGCGAAGCTAACCTTAATCAGGCACTTATCAAAGATAAGCGCGTAGAGAAGCTCTACATTCTGCCAGCATCACAAACTCGTGACAAAGATGCCCTGACTAAAGAAGGCGTTGAGCGAGTATTAAAGGAAATGTCGGAAGACTTCGACTTCATCATCTGTGATTCACCTGCTGGCATTGAGGCCGGTGCAATGATGGCCTTGTACTTCGCTGACGAAGCTATTGTCACCACTAACCCGGAAGTGTCTTCCGTGCGTGACTCGGATCGCATTCTAGGTATTTTACAAAGCAAATCAAAGCGTGCGGAAGATGGTCTTGAGCCAGTAAAAGAGCACTTGTTGCTTACCCGCTATAATCCGGAACGAGTCGAAAGTGGTGACATGCTATCGGTCGAAGATGTCCAGGAAATTTTGGCCATTGATTTACTCGGCGTGATCCCTGAATCTAAGGCTGTGTTAAATGCATCTAACTCAGGGCAACCCGTTATCCTGGATACAGAGTCGGACGCAGGCCAGGCATACAGCGATGCCATCAACCGTTTGTTAGGTGAAATTGTCGACTTCAGGTTTTTGAATGTTGAAAAGAAAGGACTGCTAAAGCGGATTTTTGGAGGTTAATGTGTCTTTACTTGATTATTTTCGATCCGAGAAAAAGTCCAGCGCATCGCTGGCTAAAGAGCGGTTACAAATAATCGTTGCCCATGAACGCTCTAAGCGAGGCACTCCCGATTATCTGCCACAACTAAAACAAGACATTCTCGAAGTGATCCGTAAGTATGTCAAGGTTGACTCAGATGCAGTCAACGTCCAGTTTGAGCAAAATGAAGATGATTTAGCAGTACTGGAACTCAACGTCACATTGCCCGATGATGAGCAAAAATAGACTCTAAACAGAAACGCCGCGTATTACGCGGCGTTTTCGTTTTTCAGCGGATCAGACTTGCCACTTGGACAGTGCGTCTTTTAGCACGTCATGGCGCCAGCCAAGAAACAAATCTGGTTTCATAAAAGTATTTCTTTGCTCGGCGTCCAACTTCCAGTTCCACCCTATAACCTGATTAATCTGCTTTTTGGACGCAAACACATCTAACGGAATATCTTGTTGTCTGGCAACTTCTGCTATTGCTTGTTTTATTTCTTTCGCAGCCCCTTTGTAACCGGGATAATCAATTAGCCGTTGCACCCGCGTTGGTAACTCTGTTTCTGGCACCGCTTTGCCCTTTTCAATACAGGCGATAATTTCTTTACCCGACCGACTCACTTCCATTGGCTCAACACCCGGAACATTTCGCAAGCTGTTGAGCGAGCTCGGTCGGCGCTTTGCAATCTCTACCATATTATGCTCTTTTAGCACAAAGTTAAGCGCAAGATTCTTTTTCTCAGCTTTATTTTGCCGCCAGCTAGCAAGTTCACGAAGAACAGCCAGATCTCTGGGCTTTAGCTGCCAGACATTTTTTATATTGAGATATAAATAAGCATTTGGTGTTCTGTAAGCTCGCTTGGCTGCAATAAGCTGAGACTCGGAGATCACTATTTCACGTAAGCCTCTGCCTGATATTTTACTGTTAATTTCTTTATAGCAAGGAAGCAGGTAGAATACGTCCGCTGCTGCATACTCAAGTTGACTGGCCTGCAACGGCCGTTTTAGCCAATCGGTTCTGGACATGCTCTTGTCTAGTTCAATATCCAGCATGTTCTTCACCATATTGGCAAAGCCTACGCAGTTGCCTTCCCCAAGTAATTGCAGTGCAAATTGGGTGTCAAATAAAGGTGTGGGTACGAAACCTGCGAACTTTTGAAACACTTCTATGTCTTCAGAGGGTGAATGAAGCACCTTAACAATGCCTTCATCACGAAGTAAATGCCACAACCCTGAAAAATCTAGCTCGCTCAATGGATCAATCAGCGCCAAATGCTCGCCATCATAAACCTGAATTAGGGCAATTTCAGGGTACAGTGTTCTGCGACGCATAAATTCTGTGTCTATCGCCAGGACCTGACTATCTGAAATTTTTCCTATAAAAGCATCGAGCTCGGCTTGTTGCTGGATAAATTGATACTGCACATTTACTCCCTATAAAAAACCGGCTTGCGCCGGTTTCTTTTTACTTTAATGCCCTACGCAATATTTTGCCGACATTGGTCTTTGGTAATTCATCTCTGAATTCGACCAATTTAGGGACTTTATAATTGGTTAGCTTATCGCGACAATGCTTTATTATATCTTTTTCTGTTAAAGATGGATCCTTTCGCACGACAAAAACTTTAACCTGTTCGCCACTGACCTCGTGTGGTACGCCCACAGCGGCTACTTCCAGTACACCATCATGCATCGCGACAACTTCTTCTATTTCATTCGGAAACACGTTAAAGCCTGATACTAAGATCATGTCTTTTTTACGGTCAACGATGTAGAAGAAACCTTCCTCGTCATATATAGCAATATCTCCAGTTGCAAACCAACCGTCTTGCAGGCACTCAGCGGTTGCATCTGGGCGATTATAATAACCAGCCATGACTTGTGGTCCTTTAACACACAACTCCCCTGGCTCACCTAATGGCGCTTCTTCTCCATTATCTTTGATGACCTTAAGTTCAGTACTTGGCGCAGGTAGCCCGATTGAGCCATTGTAGCCGTCTAGGTCCCATGGGCAGATGGTAACCAAAGGCGCACATTCTGTAAGACCATAACCTTCCATTAGCTTACTCTTGGTCACTTTTTGCCAACGCTCAGCAACCGGACGCTGCACCGCCATACCTCCACCGAGTGACATCTTTAAGGTAGAGAAATCTAACTCTGCAAATCCAGGTGTATTCAATAAACCATTAAATAAAGTGTTAACACCCGTGATGGCTGTAAATGGATACTTAGCCAACTCTTTGACAAAACCAGGCATATCACGAGGGTTAGTGATCAAAATATTGTGGCCGCCATACTTCATGAAGGTTAGGCAGTTCGCAGTTAATGCGAAAATGTGATATAGCGGCAATGCCGTGATCACAACTTCACGCCCTTTATCAAGTACCTTATCAAGACACCCTGATACTTGCTCCAGGTTTGCAACCATATTTCCGTGGGTCAACATAGCCCCTTTAGAAACCCCGGTTGTTCCCCCTGTGTATTGAAGAAAAGCAAGATCGTTCAAAGTGACATCAGGTACTTTATATTGACCGGGGTCAGCGCTGATTGCCTGCGCAAAAGGCAGAGCATTAGGCAGCGTATAGTCAGGGACCATTTTCTTAAGCTTTTTGACCACAAAGTTGACTAAATGCTTTTTAAACCCACCCAGCATATCGCCAATTTGTGTTACGACTATGTGCTTAACACCCGTTGTAGGCAGTGCCTTTTCCAGTGTGTGCGCAAAGTTAGCAAGTATAAAGATTGCTTTCGCTTCAGAATCATTTAGTTGATGCTCAAGCTCACGCACTGTATACAGCGGATTAACGTTAACCACGGTACAACCTGCTCGCAGTACGCCCAAAATTGTTACTGGTGTTTGTAACAGATTTGGCATCATCACAGCTACTTTATCCCCTTTACCTAGCTTGAGGGTATTTTGAATGTAACTGGCAACGGCCTTAGTCGCTTCATCAACTTGTTGGTAAGTCATTGTTTTGCCCATGTTACTATACGCTGGTAACTGGCCAAACTCTGTAAAACTGTTGTCGAATAATTCTAGCAGCGAGTTGTAGTGTTCTGGGTCGATTGTTTCAGGCATCCCTTCGGGGTAGCGCTTTAACCAGATTTTTTCCACTCTTAGCTCCTGTGTTCTCGTTATTTTTTATATTGAACCTACCTTAATATAATTAAGGTACATAAACAATTGAGTAAATACTCTAAAGCTGGGATGGTCCCACATTTGGCATAAATATACAATCAGGAAAGGTTCGGATGTTTAATATGCGTTAAGATCTTATCTAACACTTGCTCCGGATTTTCCATATGACAATGATGCCCACCACTGACTTCAATACATCTAAACCTTTTAAAACACTCAGAAAATTGCGTTAAACTATGCTTCATCTGCGCAAAACCTGACGTCCCCATTATAGCCAAAGTGGGTGTTTCGATGCCTTGCAGTAAATTAAGCGCCTGAGCCCGCGAAAACCGCGTTGTTGAGGGAAGTTTCAATTTCGGGTCCGTTGTTAGCCGAGCGCCCTCTTCACTCTGTGCAATATTTCGCTCCATTAATATAGCAGCAATTTCCTCGTTGAAATCGCTAACTTTAACCCGAGCTTTAATTATGGCTTGCTTATCCGCAAACAGTCGTCTGGTTGAATTAACGTTTTCATCGAATGCTTCTCGCGCCGTAAAAGCTTGTAGTAACTGTTGTCTGGCGTTTTTATCACTTTGATACAAAAGGCCTATGCCGTCTATCAAAGTCAGCGAGTCCACTTTGTCTGCGTATAGGCTGGTAAATAACCCTCCAACCAATGCCCCCATTGAATGCCCGACAATATCACAACGTGATATGTCCATATAACGAAAAAAACTCAAGATATCATAAACATATTCAACAAAGTAATACTGAGCATCGGGACTTTTCCAATTTGACAAGCCATGCCCAGGAAAATCTAAAGCGATAAACCTGAAGTCTTCTAGCTGCTCATGAGATAGATTCGATAGTATTGGCAGAAAACTGTTACTGTTATCTTGCCAACCGTGTAGCATCACTACCGTCCGCTTCCCCTTTCCCAATTCTTGATATGCGTATCCGGCAACTTTTCCCTGTTTTATCTTATTTTTATTAGCAATCAACATAAATTCATATTCTTATTGAACGGTTTACATTAATATTCTACGCATTCTGGCTCGCGTGCAAAGCACTAATCTCTCGTTAGCAGTAATTGTTCCAGCACGAAGGCGAGCACACACGGGAAAATTAAGGACCATCTATGATACAAAAAATTAGCGCCATTGCATTTGCACTGGGCTGTACCCTGTCTCACTCAGCCCTTGCGGCGCCAAAAAACATCATTTACATGATCGGAGATGGCATGGGGCCGGCGTTTACAACTGCCTACCGCTACATGCAAGACAATCACGAAACGAAAATTGTTGAGCCAACCGTATTCGATTCCATTCTCGTTGGTATGGCGCACACATACCCTGATGATGACACTGTCGTTACAGACAGCGCAGCAGGTGCAACAGCACTGAGTACAGCGTCAAAGAGTTACAATGGTGCAATCGCTGTAGATACACACAAACATGCGCTTAAGACCATGCTTGAAATGGCTAAAGAAAAAGGAATGACGACAGCCTTAGTGGCAACCTCACAAATAAATCACGCCACACCAGCAAGCTTTGCAGCACACAATGAGTCGCGTCGTAACTATGACGAAATCGCGGATGATTACATAGACAACAAGGTTGCCGGCAAACTCCCTGTCGATTTATTACTGGGTGGGGGTACTAAATACTTCATTCGTGATGACAGAAACCTGGTCAATGAATTTAAACAGGCTGGGTATCAATACACAGACTCATTTAGCAATTTAAACACACTAAACCGCTTACCGGCATTAGGCCTGTTTGCAGAGGTCGCCTTTCCTCACGCCATAGATAGCGATGAGCCACATCGACTTGCAGCGATGACAGATAAAACCCTTTCTTTGCTGCACAAACAAAACGAAAAAGGCTTTTTTGTCATGATCGAAGGCAGCCAGATTGACTGGTGCGGTCATGCTAATGACATAGCCTGTGCAATGAAAGAGATGGATGACTTCGCGGGAGCGATTTCTCTTGCAAAAGCCTATGTAGATTCAAATCCAGATACTTTACTTGTTATCACTGCGGACCACTCAACCGGCGGCCTTACCCTTGGCAGTAATGGCGTTTATGAATGGAAAACTGATGTTGTGGCAAAGGTTAAAGCCTCTGTTAAAGAAATAACCAATACCCTATACGATATGAAGCCTGAGAAAATGGCTCAATCCTGGAATGAGTTAACCGGCTTACCTTTTGACACAGATACTAAAAAGCGCCTTACAAGTGCGCAAAAGGAGTCAAAGGAAGCACTCTACAAGGCAGCCAATAAGTTGATTAATGATGCAAGCTTTACGGGGTGGACTACTAAAGGACATACCGCCATTGATGTGCAAATTTTTGCCTACGGAGAAGGTCGCGATACTTTTATTGGCTCTTTAAACAATACCCAAATCGCAGATAAGCTGATCTCTTATATTGCCAAGTAACCCGTCATTTTGGTGGGCCTGCAACGCCAGGCCCATTATCATCAAAGTACTTGGCTTTTAATGTCCTGATGAGACTCGTGTTGCTTTTTTAATAAATCCATTGCCTCATCAATAGGCATAGCCTTGTAATATAAAAAACCCTGTACACAGTCTACCTGTGATTGTTTCACCAGGTTCTCTTCCTCTTTTGTCTCTACACCCTCCGCCACTAACCTAAACCCCAAGTTTGCAATCATCTCAGACAAATTGGTATACAAAGACACAGACTTACTGTTGTAGCTCTCCGGCAATAAGCTCCGGTCTAATTTAATGGTATCTATATTGAGTTTTGACAATACTGAAAGACATGAGTAACCCGTGCCGAAATCATCCATAGCGCAGGCAATCTGATGTTCGCGAAGTAAATTAACAACATCGACTGTTCTATTAAAATCTTCTATATAACTCGATTCAAGCAGCTCGACTTCAACTTGCCCCGGGTAATCAGCAAACGCCTTCACGATGCGCTTATAGCCGCCTGTCAGCAAATTTTGCGGAGAGATATTAAAACTCACTTTTGGCCTGAATCCGTCCCGAGCAAATTGCTCCAGATCAACTTCTAACTGGTCGATAACGAAATTATCTATGATGTGCAGCAGTGAATGCTGCTCTAACGTTGCAAGAAACCAAGGACCCTGAACACAACCATCAGTGTCTTTGAGACGCAATAACGCTTCAAACCCAACAACGTTTTTAGTGTAGGGGTTTATTTTGGGCTGATAAAACAGCATCAATTCGCCTCGATTTAGTGCATCCGTGACTTCTTTCAGACTATGAACATTGATCTGCTCTTCTCGTTGAGAGCGCGTATACGAGCTTTCCGCGCCGGCTTCAATCAGCCTTCCGGTGGTAAACCTCTTAAGCAGCACATCCAATGCCTTTCCCGACAAATTATGATCTCGATTGAATTTTAAAAACGGGAAATACAGACATGCATTCAGCGCTATCAGAGCTACTTGCAGCGCAATGCCACTGAAACTCTGTGTCAATAGCCAGCCACTAACAAACACAGGAGTGAACCAGGGAATATCCATTGCTGGGTCCAGGGAAATAAGTCCAGTAGAGATACAGGTATAAGCAATTAACGCATTGAGCAGCGGGCTAAGCAAAAAAGGAATTAGCAAATACGGATTAAACACAATTGGCAGCGCATAGAGCATAACCTCACTGATATTAAACAGGGCGAGTGGCGATGCTATCATAGCTATACTTCGCTCATGGCGTGCATTTTTGAGTAACATTGAGGCAATGATCAGTCCCCAGATACAACCAGTTCCACCGATAATCACAAAACAGGTATAAAAGTCGTAACTCGAAAGCTGAGGCAACACTAGGTAATCGGTCAGCTCACCGGAAACCAGTAAATGATAAGTGTTGTCACCATGGACGCCGATAAACCACAGTAAATGTGAAAAAATCAACTGGGCAGAAATCTTCTCGAACACATTCCAGGTGGGGTTAAGTAGTTTTAACGTACTGTGGATCTGTCCCGAAAAATGATCAATCACGGGGATCACTAATAGGATAAAAGCGGTGACCAGAATATAGGGAATGATAAGATTCAGGTGTTTTCGTAAAAACAGACTTATAGAGCTGATCCCCACCAGCCTGAGCCAGCGTATCCGCTCAATATGTGCAAGCAAGTAGCAGCAAAGCACAGGCATAAGTAGCGAATACAGCATACCGTTTCTATGCACTATAGTCAGGGTTCCCTGATTTATTTCTATGTATCCCGTTGTTGCAGTAAAACAGGCAAGTACCAAAACAGGACCTGCAATGGTGTGGATTTTTAGGTTTTTTGACAGATAGTAGCTGAAAGAGATGAGTGTCAGTAAAGGAAAGATCCCCCAAACCAAAGTGTTAAAATCGCCAAGGGCTTGATATTTAAGCTTGCTTAGATCATCTCCAAGCCACTGATTTAAAAGAGTGATCACTGAAGCTACGATGAAAAACGGGATAAGAGCGATATAGCCTTCCCGCAGGGACAAGACAATCGTATTTGAAGAAAGCTTGAGTGCAAACTGGTTAAAACTGTTCAGCAAACTCGTAACCATAAATTGTTCTTTTCTTTTAACATTACTCCAAAAGCAGATTAAAACAAATGAATTGACTAAATTTTTGCTGAAAAATATTCATGCGAAATTAAAGCTATTTGCTTTGGTAGACGTATAGTTAAAAATATTGTGAGTAACTATATATAAGTATAACCGGCAGGCCATATCAGGCATATATGCTGACACCGAGTAAAGATTGAACTTCACTACGTCGGTCCTGGTTTTGAATCGCACTGTAAGATTGTATAGCAACGCTGGTTTTGAAGTTGGGTTGATCATATATTACAGCGCGTTTGTCTTCATTGTACTGCTGAGCGAGTGCAACGCCTTCATCTGAAAACTTGAGCTTAGTAGTTGGTTGAACGGGTGGTTGCGTTTCGCCGGCAGCGGGTTTTACAACCGACTGCCTTAGCTGATAAGTATCCTGATTCTGAACAAGCTGGTTGATTTTCATCAGTCTTTGTCACTCAAATACACAACGCACCAGTTTAAGATTAGCCTGTTATTCACGCCCAGGCAACTTCTTCCAGGTCACCGTATCTCTGACGTACTGAGGCTGAGCATCTGCTGCATTCACAACCAGCCCTGCTTCAAACTGTTCAGCACCGGTACTGAGCATATACTCGGCATGCGGCAATGCGATGTCAGCGTTCACATTCAAGGACAGTTTTTCAGCGACGTCTGAATAGGTCTTCCAGCCGGTACCTACGGCCAATACACCTTGATAATCACCTTCTATCAGCTCTGGCTTAATCACTGTTTCTTCCGTGAGTGCAACGGCCTGGTTATTCTCTCCTCTGGTGTAGTTACACAAATAAACTTCACCCATTCGTGCATCAATTGCGACCAGTACCTGCTTAGCAGTTGTCTGCGCAAACGCTTGCTGAGCCATCGCTTGCAATGTCGAGACACCCGCCAATTGCAAGTTGCCCGAATAGGCTAACCCCTGAGCGACAGCAACCCCTATACGTACTCCGGTAAAACTACCGGGTCCACGGCCAAACACAAGTCCATCCAGGTCTTTTAGCTGGCAACCAGCACCAGCCAAAATCTGCTCGATCAGGGGCAGTATCTTCTGACTATGTTGCTGGGGACACTCTTCAAAATGACGATAGATCTTGTTGTTGTACGACAACGCCAGGCTCAATGCTTCTGTTGAAGCATCCAGGGCAAGCAAATTATATTTCATGCTGGTCAATATTCTCTAAAAATGACAATGCCTTATCCAGATCACGGGTACGTGACATGGCGGGCAAACTTTTAATAAAGGTTTCCCCGTATTTTCGCGTAACCAAGCGATTATCGCAAATAATTAGCACACCTTTGTCTTTTTTATCCCGGATCAAACGTCCAACCCCCTGTTTTAGAGCGATTACTGCCAGAGGTAGTTGAATATCATCAAACGGCTCTTTGTCTTGGAGCTGTGCATCTTTCATCCTGGCTTGCAATAGAGGATCGTCCGGTGAGGTAAAAGGTAACTTGTCGATCAATACACAGCTCAATGCATCACCACGCACATCAACGCCTTCCCAAAACGAGGCTGTCCCCATAAGTACAGCATTGCCATGGCGAACAAACTGCTCCAAAATTATTCGCTTGGAGGCTTGCCCTTGCATAAACACCGGATATTCTGTCGCAGTACTCAATCCTTCGTACACCAGATGCATTACCCGGTAACTGGTAAAAAGTAAAAACGTTCGCCCTTTGGCTGCATTGATCACTTGCTTTGCAATCTTTACCAGAGCATGAGGCATCAGCTCATCTTTACTTTCAGGAAGATAGCGAGGCAGGCAAAGCATTGCCTGTGATTCATAGTCAAACGGACTGTCTACAATTGCCTGATGATCTGGCTCCAGCCCCAAACTGGCGTTAAAGTGCGCCAGACTGTTATCCACCGACAACGTTGCCGAGGTAAAGACAAAACTGGCTTCGCTCTTAGCCATCATGCCTTTAAACCGACTGGAGACATCCAAAGGTGTAATGTGAATTGTCAGGAAACGTCGGGTCGTTTCGAACCAATAACTAAAGCCTGACTGACTAACATCAAAGGCTCTGTCAAGTTGCCCTTTAAACGATAAAACTCGCTCCAGCGGATGTTCAATTTTATCTGAGCGATCGAGGCATAACTTGAGAACCTGATACAAAAAATCCAGATTGCTGATCACTCTGTGCAAGGCATCGCAGATCACCTTGTCCTGTAGTTTTTCGCGCCAATCTCCCCGGGCACCGTCACTGCCAAACACCAGGCGCAGATCAGCCACACTGGTCTCCAACTTGTTCAGCGTTTTGCCTAGTTGCAGCATATCGGGTATATCGCTGCGGTAAATAAGTCTTAAATCATTGATCAGCGCCTGTAACTGCTTGGTACTGATGGACTCCCCAAAATAATCGGATGCAATTTCGCCCAGCTGGTGCGCTTCATCAAATATATAGGTATCTGCAGTTGGCATCAGCTCGGCGAAGCCGGATTCTTTTACCGACATATCGGCAAAAAACAAGTGGTGGTTGATCACCACCAGATCAGCCTCAGCCGCTTTCAACCTGGCCTTACGTATGTAGCATTCTGCAAAATCAGGGCAATCCTTACCCAAACAGTTATCCGCTGTGGAATTAACATAGGGCAGCACTTTTGCGTCTTCTTCGATACCGACACAGTCCGCAAGGTCGCCACTTTGGGTTTCTGTGGCAAACTTAGCCACCATCGCTAACTGATGCATGACATCTGGATCGTCACTGGGCACATGTGCTACGTGTTCATTCAGGCGATAAGTACACAGATAATTCGCTCGGCCTTTTAGCAAAGCAACTTTACGACCCTTACCAAGCGCTTTTAATAGTTCTGGTAAATCTCTATGATACAGCTGCTCCTGCAGCGCCTTTGAGCCGGTTGAAATGATGACTTTTTTATCGTTTAACAGTGCCGGAACCAAATAAGCAAAAGTCTTACCCGTACCTGTACCTGCCTCAACCACACATTGTCCACCCTCTTTCACAACTTTATCTATGGCTTCGGCCATATCAATTTGAGGCTGTCTGGGCTGATAACCGTTAAAATGGCGAGCCAGAGGACCGTTTTCTGAAAAATATTGTGTGATAGACAAAATTAAAGCACTGCATAATGACTGGGCGGGGCAATTTTATGGCATGTAAGGGGTAAGCGCAAATCGGTATGGCTTGGTCAGTGAGTGTGGCTTTGCATAGCGGTACATCAGAACCTTTTCAACATTCTTTGGCACACAGTGAGTATTGTTATACCACATTGCACATACTTCAAGAAAAGAGGTGCCGAGCTTTACATCAGGTTGGAGCAAACCCTAATTCCTTGAAAGGAGAATTTCACTTGGCAGCTTAGTACCTCAGGTTATGAAACGAATGGCTTTTTAAGTCATAAGCATTCCGAAATTTTAATTGGGATATAATTCCAGATAAAAGAACAAATCAAGCGCTATAAGCTTCATTTAGAATTAGCCCAACCAATTACAACTTCTTTTAGCAAGACATTCGATTCAATAATGATAGTGTCATAACTTTTTCCCAATTCAGCATTTTTCGGATACTTAAGTGATAAATCCATTGAGTTTTCACTTGTCGAATAACCCAAATTCTTTAGCGTTACCTTATCTCCAGCACTACTTTCAATTAGGTGAACAACAACACTGCCTTTAGGGAACTTTTCGGACAAAATATCCAACTTTTCTACAACATCAACTTCCAAAAACTTCCCCATCATTGCTGTCACATCAATATTAATCCTCGCGTTGTAATTTAAAGCGTCAATAGACTCTGTTAAGTTGAATTCATACTGACCATTAATAGTAATAGGTTCAGGTGTTAACAACACAAACTTAGACAAGAAAAGTATCTTTAAAAACTCAATCATTGCTGCACTCTCCTCTTTGCTGCATCGTGATTCATTTAGGCGGGTCTAAAATTTAAAGCTATTCCTGCAATACTCAATTGCTAAAGCCAAGTAAACTAATATATGTTTAACTCTTACTAGTGCCTGCCTCGGCCAAACAGCCCGCACTTATGATCATCAGCTCTATTAATTGAGCTTGTCATGGCTGATAATCGTTAAAGAGACCAGCTAAGGGAACGTTTTCTGAAAAATACTGAGAGATAGACAAAATTCGAAGCACTAGATACCTAACTAAATCAAACGCGTGTTAGTTTTTCGATGGCAACAACTCTAGCTCTCTTTACAGACCGGATTACACTTCTTATCGATTTCCAAATACCTTTTTATACCAATATGACTGTCGGTTGTGCTTAAACCATATTCTGTTGCTTTTACTGAGAAATACCCTTAACTGCTTCATATCGACGTTGTAACGATAAAACAAGGCAATGAGCTCTCTTAGCTCTTTATCATCAGGTGATTTATCTGTGTCAATGATTATCGAGAACCCTTGCCCAAAGACATCATTAACACAAGACAACGCATTTAACCGGTCGAAAAAGCTCTGCTCATCCGCCGTTGACAAAAACTTAATGCTCTTTGCTTCTAACTTCATATATTTCTTATTTTTATGGCACATAGATATTACGGGCCGGTTGTTGTCAGCAGATACAACCATGCAGACATCAGCGCACTTTAGCGCACTTTTCTCTTCTCGCAGGCCTGTAAAACAACTCTTTTTTGCTCATTGCTGGATGATTGCCAGTTTATGATTTCGTTTAGCGTACGATAGCAGCCAACACAGACATCGTTATCATCAAGACAACAATGGCGTATACAGGGCGATGCCACCGGCACCGCATCTTGCGCAGATTCAGGCTCTTTGTTCACGCTCATCAATCAACTCCGCAATGATTTTTAAGACATTATACCCCATTAGACACAAGCTGAGATATTTTGCTTGCCAACGGATAAAAAATGACTATTCTAGGCGCAGAAAAGCAGGCAGCAAGCCGTAAAGCCCAGAGCCACGAGGTTAAGATTACTTCTTCTCTTTTGCTTTAATGACACACTTTTTGATGTTGATACGACTTACTATAGGAAATCAGGTTGGCCGCTTTAGTTCATGTTCGTGCAGCGCACGGCGATTCGCCCACAGACGATACACTGTTTTCACTCATTGCTGAAGATTTACTGAGTCAGGGTTATAGCATTCGCCCTGGTGCGCTGCCTCTTGATTTGGCAGACGATTTACTGGCCTATCAGCATAGTTTAAGCACTCAGAAGTATGAACATGCCGGTATTGGCCGTGGCGATGATTTCTTACATAACGATTTTGTGCGTACAGACGAAATTTGCTGGATAAACGGCGAGTCAGAGCCCGGACAGCGCTGGCTTGACTGGACCAGTCGGTTACAGCAGTTTTTGAACCGTCGCCTATTCATGGGACTGTTTTCATTTGAAAGTCATTTTGCCCATTACGCCAGTGGCAGTTATTACAAACGCCATTACGACGCGTTCAGAGGTGAAACCAATCGTATCCTGTCACTGGTTACCTATCTGAATCCTGGCTGGGGACACAATGACGGCGGTGAAATGGTACTTTATCAGGATGACCATGACCTTGAAGGGATAAAAGTAGTACCACTACACGGCACACTTGCCTTGTTTTTGAGTGAGGAATTCCCCCACGAAGTACTTCCAGCCAAGCGGGACAGGTATTCCATCGCTGGCTGGTTTAGGGTCAACACCTCCATTTCAGGCAAAATAGACCCACCAAGATAAAATTTGACATTAAGCCCGGACAATACACCTTGTCCGGGCCTTAGTTGCTTTAGGCCCACGTATCCAAATGCAGCTCTTCGTCGTCGATCTCTCCATCACCTTCGTCCTTCTTGCGGGCATCTTCCTCTTTATGCTTTTGCTGCGCCATCTCCAGTAAGTGCTTTTTACGTTTGATCCTTTCTGTTCGATTGTCGAGTACTCCCGCAACTTTAAACGGGCCATCATGACTCACCTGCAACCGAACTATCGGCGCCAGGAACGGCTTAAATGCATCCATAACCCACCTCTTTTCGTGGTATTTCATGCCTTTATTATCGACAGTTATAATTTATTCTTTAATTTATGCAAAAAAGTACTTGCGCGCAATTCCTCTCCTGTGTTTATCTATAAATACGTTTTGAGCGCCTGATGCGCATCACATCTTAGATAAACAACAAGAGAATCTGACATGCTTATTACACTGACAGCTATCCATCATCACCATCATACACCGGGATAACCTGTCAGGTATTTCGCTGGTGGGTTATTCCTTCAAGGAACCTCCGGCGAACTAGCACTCAACATAATTTATTTTCGCCCTGAGGTTCCCTCGGGGCTTTTAGTTTTTAAACTTAGGAAATAAATTATGAACACCAACAATCGTTTACGAATCGCAATTCAAAAATCAGGCCGTCTATCTAAAGACTGCCAGTCACTGCTAAAGCAACTTGGGATCAAACTGAATCTGCGTGAGCAACGCCTGATCGCCCACTCCACCAATATGCCAATCGATGTACTGAGAGTCCGTGATGACGATATCCCGGGTTTGGTAATGGATGGTGTGTGCGACTTAGGTATTGTTGGCGAAAACGTACTTGTAGAAACTCAGGCAGAACGCCAACGCAACCAGCAACCCAGCGAAGTTACTCAACTTGCAAAACTTGACTTTGGCTATTGTCGCCTGGCATTAGCCTGGCCTCAGGAGCTGGGTATGCAGGATAAAAGCTGGTTCAACGGCAAACGAATCGCAACCACTTATCCGGAGATTTTGAAGCAGTACCTCGAACAAGAGCAGATCGATGCCAGCGTCGTTATGCTGACAGGCTCTGTGGAAGTTGCGCCTCGTGCGGGACTTGCCGATGCAATCTGCGATCTGGTATCAACCGGCGCAACACTCGAAGCAAATGGCCTGATGCAAGGCGACACCATTTTAGAATCAAACGCTTGCCTTATCCAAAACGCCAATCTTAATGACGACGATAAGCTCTCACTTATCAATAAGCTGATGCCCCGTCTGCGTGGTGTTAAACAGGCAAAAGAAAGCAAATACATTATGTTGCACGCGCCAAAAGCGAAACTTGATGAGATCTGTGCGTTGTTGCCGGGGACAGGTCAACCAACCCTGCTTGCTCTGGCCGGAAGCGAAGAATATGTTGCTCTGCACATGGTCAGCAGCGAAACCCTGTTCTGGGAAACCATGGAAGAGCTCAAAGCGCTAGGCGCAAACTCCATTCTTGTTATGCCAATCGAAAAAATGATGGAGTAACGACGCATGTTTATCTGGAATGAGGCGAACCGGGCTCAGCAAAAGGCTGTACTTGAACGCCCGGCCGTAACTATCAGTGATGAGCTGGAAAAAGTGGTTGCAAAAATCATTGCAGAAGTCGAGCTAAACGGTGATGAAGCATTGCTAGAATATGCCCGAAAGTTCGATAGACGTGCCCAGCCTCGATTACTGGTATCCGCTGAAGAAATACAGGCCAGTGAAGGTGCCATTTCAGCAGAACTTAAACAAGCAATCGATCAGGCTTACAGTAATATTCGCGCTTTTCACGCACTACAACTGCCTGTAGAAAAACGCCTCGAAACACAACCTGGTGTTATATGCGAGCTTAAGTATCAGGCTATTGAAGCGGTTGGTCTGTACGTCCCGGGAGGCAGCGCACCACTGCCCTCTTCTGTACTGATGCAGGGTGTTTGTGCGCAGCTTGCAGGGGCACAAACTGTTGTCTTGTGCACGCCCGTTAACGGTGAACGAAGAATTGATCCTGCAATTTTATATGCGGCTAAAAAGTGCGGTATTACCACAATTGTTGAAAGCGGTGGCGCAGGAGCGGTTGCAGCAATGGCCCTTGGCACCCAAAGCGTGCCTAAAGTAGACAAAGTGTTTGGGCCTGGCAATGGTTTTGTGACTATGGCCAAACAGCTTCTGTCACAGTCGCTCCCGGGGTTTGCGATTGATATGCCAGCAGGCCCTTCAGAGGTATTGGTCATCGCCGACGAACGCGCTAACCCAGCCTACGTTGCCGCTGATCTACTCTCACAGGCAGAACACGGTCCTGACTCTCAGGTAATTCTGCTGAGTAATTGTAAGCAGCTCATTATTGAAGTTCGGGGCGAGCTGGATAGGCAACTACTACAATTAAGCCGCTCTGATATCGCTAGACAGGCACTGGAAAATAGCACACTTATTCTGGTCGAAGATATTGAACAAGCATTTGCGGTTAGTGCCGAGTATGGACCAGAGCATTTGATCTTGCAGCTCGGTGATCCAGAGCCCTATCTGCCTTTAGTAAAAAATGCCGGTTCAGTATTTGTTGGAGACTACACGCCAGAGTCGGCTGGTGATTATGCGTCAGGTACTAACCATGTATTGCCAACGTATGGCTACAGTCGCTGTTACTCTAGTCTGAACCTGCTCGATTTTTATCGTGCCTATACGCAACAGACAATCAGTAAAGGGGGTTTACAGTTGCTAAGCAAGGCCATTTTACCCCTGGCTGAGGCTGAAGGCCTGGATGCCCACGCCAATGCCGTAAAAATAAGGCTGGAGAACAACGTATGAGCAAAATTGAATTACCAGAGAATATCGCCTCACTAAGCGCATACAGCTCGGCTAAGAGTGAGAAGCTTACAGGCACAACCTGGCTAAATGCCAACGAAAGTCCCTACTCGCGGCGTGTAAACCTGAACTTTGATGCACTCAATCGCTACCCTGATCCGCAGCCTGACGCTGTTATCAGCGCCTATGCAAATTATTCAGGGCTTAACCCAGAACAGGTGTTAATGACGCGCGGTGCTGATGAAGGTATCGAGCTTTTAGTGCGCACCTTTTGTGAGCCTGGAAAAGACTCTATCGCGCTATTTTTACCTACATATGGCATGTATAAGGTCACAGCCGATACACACAATGTTGGCATCACCGCATTAGAGCAAAATTTGCTGCAACAAGGCAGTGCCACTGATATTTTAAAGGCAGTTGGCAAAGCAAAGCTGGTTTTTATTTGCAACCCCAATAACCCAACCGGCGCGACGGTAAGCACTGATAAAATTGCCTCGATTGCAGCTGCCCTTAAAGACAAAGCGCTGGTGGTGGTCGATGAAGCTTATATTGAGTTTTGTGAACAATTATCCGCAGCAAGCCTGTTATCAGATTTTGATAATCTGGTGGTATTGCGCACTTTGTCGAAGGCATTTGCGCTAGCCGGTCTCAGAACCGGGTTTACTCTGGCAGCCCCCGATGTACTCGCGCCCGTGCGCAAGGTTATCGCTCCTTATCCAGTGTCTGCGGTCGTCGCACAAATCGCGCAGGAAGCGCTAACACCGGATGCAATTACCCAAATGCGCCGTCAGGTCAGTATTCTCAATAAAGCGAAGGAAAAGCTTATTGAGGTGCTTGGTTCGTCGGACAAGATCACCAAAGTAATGACCGGCCAGGGTAACTTTGTCACTGTCCAGGTGCGGCAAGTAAACGATATTAAACAGGCGATGCAATCAGGTTTAATCATGCGCCCTTTTACACTCTTCAATGAGGATAATTGGTTGCGTATTTCAATTGGTAGCGAGCAGGAATTAGAACAAGTCAGACTCTGGCTGACACAACCACAGGCAGAAAAATAACAATGAGCACTCCGTATTTATTTATCGACCGTGATGGTACTTTAATTGAAGAACCGATTTCGGATAAACAGGTAGACAGCCTCGAAAAACTGGCTCTGTTACCCGACGTCATCCCGGCCTTACTGTCACTACAAGCCGCCGGCTACAAACTCGTTATGGTTTCAAATCAAGATGGGCTGGGCACCGACAGCTTTCCGGAAGCGGACTTCGCCTTGCCCCACAACCAAATGATGGCGATTTTTTCAAGTCAGGGGATCCGTTTCGAAGAGGTTTTAATTTGTCCGCACTTTGACGAAGACAACTGCCAATGCAGAAAGCCTAAAACAGGCTTGCTGACCAACCTGATGCGCTCGGGTAAAGTCGATTTAGCGAATTCCTATGTGATTGGTGACAGACAAACCGATGTCGAGCTGGCTAATAACCTTTGTATCGAGGGTATTCTTTATAGCGATAACTGGCCGGAAATTGTCACTCGATTAACGACGCAAAACCGTCAGGCATCAATTCAGCGTAATACTAAAGAAACGCATATCAATCTGACACTTAACCTAGACCAAAACAGCACAGGGTCTATTAGCACTGGGCTTGGCTTTTTTGACCACATGCTGGATCAAATTCGCACTCACGCAAACATTGGTCTGACGATAGAAGCCAGTGGTGACCTGCACATCGATGAGCACCACCTGGTGGAAGACATTGGCATTGCTCTTGGGCAAGCACTGAAACAAGCACTCGGGACTAAGTCACAAATCGCCCGTTATGGATTCGCTCTGCCAATGGATGAATGTAAGGCCGAGTGTCAACTGGATCTATCTGGCAGGGCATCATTTGTGATGAACGCCGACTTTAGCCGTGAAAAAGTCGGCGACCTGGACGTACAAATGGTTGAGCATTTCTTTAAATCACTGGCAGATAACGCCAATATCAGCCTGATCCTATCGGTCAGTGAAGGAAATTGTCACCACCAGGTCGAAGGCTTGTTCAAAGTATTCGCTCGTGCGTTGCGCATGGCCATCGCCAAAGACACCAGTCAGCAAACAGCAAGCTCTAAGGGGTGCCTATGATTGCCATCATTAACACCGGCTGTGCCAACATCAATTCTGTGCGCTTTGCCTTTGAACGTCTGGGTGTGAATCCTGAAGTGATCCGTGATCCCGCCCAGTTACAGCAATTTGAACGTGCTGTGTTACCTGGGGTTGGACACGCCTCCGTCGCAATGAAACGCTTGCGCGACCAGGGTTGGGACAGGGCCATCGCTGAATACCAAAATCCGCTCATGGGTATTTGTCTTGGCATGCAGCTGCTGTGCGACGAAACCGAAGAAGGGAATGTTCAGTGTCTGGGGCGTATTCCAGGCAAAGTGCGCTACCTCGAAACAGGTCAATTAACCAGTCCGCACATGGGCTGGAATACCCTGTCTTTGCGCAATACGCACCCGCTGACACAGGGGCTCAACTCGGATGATCAAGTGTATTTTGTCCATAGCTTTGCGCATACCAGCAATGCTAATACCCTGGTTGAAAGCGAGTATGGCAGCCGTTTCTCCGCCGTGGTTGCCAAAGACAACTATGCCGGCATGCAGTTTCACCCTGAAAAAAGCGCCAAAGTGGGTGCGAAATTACTGAATAACTTCCTGAACTGGCAATTATAAGGATAAGAGGATGATCATTCCTGCACTAGATGTATTACAAAACCAAATTGTACGCCTTTATCAGGGCAAGTATGACACCGCACAGTTCTACCCTTTCGAACTGGCGAGTCGTTTAAAAGCATATCAGGATTCGGGAGCAATGAAGCTTCACCTGGTTGATCTGGAAGGCGCGCGCGATCCACAAAAAAAGCAATGGCAACAGATCCAGCAAGCCACAGCTGAACTAGCGGCCCCTTATCAGGTAGGTGGCGGGATCCGTCGTTATGAAGACGTGAAGCAATGGCTTAAAGCGGGTGCACAACAAGTGGTGATTGGCTCCATGGCCGTAGATAGCAAAGAAGAAGTCGCCGCATGGATTGAAGAGTTTGGTGCCGAGCGCTTTGTGATCGCACTGGATGTGAAACGCAGCGCATCGGGTTGGGCAGTTGCCACCCATGGCTGGCTTGAGGAGTCTCAATTAAGCCTGTTTGAACTCATTGATTTTTACCTGTCGCTGGGCGTGTACGACTTTTTATGCACGGACATTAGTAAAGATGGCACCATGACAGGCCCATCTTTTGCACTCTACCAGGAAATAGTCGCGCACAGTCCGGGCGTCAGAGTGCAAGCATCAGGTGGTGTTAGTAGTCTTGATGATATTCGCCAGCTGATTGAACTGGGCGTAAGTGGAATTATTTTAGGTAAGTCGTTGCTGGATGGCGCATTCACTGTTGAGGAGGCTATCGCATGTTATCAAAGCGTATAATTCCCTGTCTCGACGTAAAAAATGGCCAGGTCGTTAAGGGTGTTAAGTTTAAGCAGCATGAAGTCGTAGGTGAAATCCTTGAGCTAGCGCAAGCATATAGCCACGCAGGCGCCGATGAACTTGTGTTCTATGAGATCAGTGCCAGCGTTGAAAAACGCTTACTCGACGTAAACTGGGTTCGCGACATTGCACGTTATATTGATATTCCTTTTTGCGTCGCAGGTGGCATTAAATCCGTGGCAGATGCCGCAAAGGTACTAGAACAAGGTGCTGATAAAATATCCATCAACAGCCCGGCAATCGCTCGACCAGAACTGATCAAAGAACTTCACGATGAGTTTGGTAAGCAATGTGTAGTAGTTGGAATAGACAGTTTTTTTGATGCCAGCACCGGCGAATATCTGGTATATCAGCTAACCGGCGACCCGAACAGCGCAAGCCAAACGCGTTATAAAACCAGTGAATGGGTGCAGCGTGTTCAGGAACTTGGGGCCGGAGAAATTGTACTCAACTGTATGAACCAGGATGGCGTGCGTAAAGGCTACGACATCGAGCAACTAAGTAACATTCGTGCGCAATGTGATGTGCCGTTAATCGCTTCCGGCGGTGCTGGCACTATGCAGGATTTTGTCGACGTCTTTCAACAGGCAGAAGTTGATGGTGCGCTAGCGGCCAGTGTGTTCCACAAACAACTCATCGAGATAGATGCCCTCAAACAATTTTTATCAGATAACAAGGTACCTTGCAGATTATGAAACTCACACCGGAAAATCTTACCAGCTTAGACTTCGATAAAATGTCGCTGATCCCTGCCATTGTTCAAGATGCACAGAGCGGTGTTATTCTGATGCAAGGGTTTATGGACCTGGCAGCTTTGAAAACAACCTTTGAAAAAGGGCTGGTTACTTTTTATTCGCGATCCAAACAACGTCTTTGGACCAAAGGTGAAGAATCAGGAAACGTCCTGAATCTGGTTTCAGCCTATACCGACTGCGATAGGGACAGTTTATTGCTACTAGCAACCCCAGCTGGGCCCACCTGTCATCTTGGTACACAAAGCTGTTTTGGCAACGCTCGACCGGCCATTTCCTTTTTGTCTGAGCTAGAGCGGGTTATTTGTGAGCGTAAAGACGCAGATCCTGAACAAAGCTATACCGCGTCTTTGTTCGCAAAAGATCTTAGCCGAAGCTGTCAAAAGGTCGGAGAAGAAGGCGTAGAGGTGGCGCTCGCGGCGATGAAGCAGGACCAAGACGAATTATGCAATGAGTCTGCTGACTTGTTATACCATCTGATTGTACTATTGCAGCGCAGCGGCTTAACTTTGGAGCAGGTAACACAAACGCTTAGTCAGCGTCATAAATAAACTCCATTGCACTTTTTATATCTATATTTATATAAAGCCTGCACCAGTTGAACTACTCTGCCTGGTTCAACTGGTATTTGGTTTAGAAGTCACGGAATAACGAAGCCTGAACCTGATGGCGATCATCTGCCCAGGTTTTGTCTAATTTGACAACAAACACACGCCATTCTTTAATAAATCTTTACTCAGCTCTTAATTAATAGTACCTAAAGTGGCATAGTGTTGTTAGTCGTTAGAGTGAGTTTGACAACCAGCTTATAACCACCTAACTTCAGACATCACAATAAAAAATTAAAATCCTCAGGGAGAATCCAGTGTCAATTGAAATCAACTTTGAATTATCCGATGCCGATCTGGCGCATTTTCGTAGCATGATGAATGCGACCATCGAAAAGAGCCAAGGTTTAAGCGACGAAGAGATCATCAGCAAAGCCAAAGAGCTGGTCAACAACATGGAGAAGTCTAACTTACCTGAGTTTGTACGTACCCGCATGATGTCACTTGCTGCGCTTATCGATGCGGTGCAAGATGAAGAATGGCAAATGCCCGAAGATGAAAAGCGCGAAATTATGTTATCTCTGGCCTATTTCAGTGAGCCTGAAGACATAGTACCAGATAACGTCCCTGTGCTTGGTTACATCGATGACGCGATTATGATTGAGCTGGTACTGCAAGAACTTTCTCTGGATCTGAGCGCTTACCGCCAATTCTGTGGATTTCGGGCAACCGAAGAAGCACGTCGCGGTGATGCCGCTAAAGTCGACCGTGAAAGTTGGTTAGCGGGCACGCGCTCCCAAATCCGCTCTTCTATGCGCCGTAACCGCTCAAGTACCAAGAAGTCTCGCTTCTTCTCGCGCATTATGTAACTTGATCGATTTTTTAAAAAAGGGAGCTCATGCTCCCTTTTTTATTTCTGCTAAGATTGCGGTGCGTTCGGGTGCGCCACTCCCATCCAGGCCTGATATAAACGCTGTTGTCTTTGTGTTGGCAACGCAATTGCGCTTATTTGCTTTGGTTTAGATTGTACTTCACCTAATGTGATCTCTGTCGACATGAGTTTGTCTCGACGTATAAAGTCAATAGTAACCTGCTGTCCTGGCTTAAATAGCGACAGCGTCTTTTCCATGGAGTCACGGACATGGTGTCTGTTGAATGCCACCAGCTTATCACCACTGGTTAATCCGCCCTGCCATGCGTTGCCATTGCGCGCGACATGATTAAGCACCAACACTTCTCCTGTTGCGGTTGCCTGTCCGTCAAAACCAGCGACAACCTCACTACCAGAGGGATAGTCATAGCTCAGCCCGACTTTTTCCAGTAAAGTATCAGCATCCAAAATAAAGGGCTTATCTACATTCTGCGCCCACCACTGAGTGTAATCCTGACCACTGATTTCGTTAAGGATCTTTAATACGTCCTGACTATTAAACGACACAGGCAGGCTATGGCGTTGCGCCAGTAAACGGTGAACATCACGATAGCTCACCTTACCATTACTGTCATCGAGCAGCTTAATATCCAGCATCATGGAAACTAAAGCGCCCTCTGAGTAGATATTGGTACTAAAATTCTTGCCATGGTCGCCGCCTTGATTAATCCACTTATCAAAGCTGGTGTGCGCCACGCTCTGTATTTCTCTGCCAGGCGTATTTAGGTGTCGATTTAAACGCTTAGTCAGGCCTTTATAATACTCCTCATGCGTTATGATCCCTGCGCTTAGCAGCAAAAAGTCTTCGAGGTAACTGGTTGACCCCTCAGATAGCCAAAGTAAGTCGGTGTAATTTGGATTGACATAGTCATAAGGCACAAGCCCGGCTGGACGGTAATTTTTTACGTTCCAGGTGTGGATAAATTCATGGGCTGCGGTTGATATAAAACCGATGTAATCATCACGTTTAGCAAAGGCATCTCTGTGGCGCTGAATGATGGTTGAATTCAGATGCTCCGTAGCGCCTCTGGCACCACTGGTTGCGTGAACCATAAAAACGTAGCGCTCGTAAGGATAATCCTGCCAGATCAAACTACCCGTTTGAACTAGCTTCTTCAGGTCGCTGAGCATCAGGTCAACGTCATAGTTACCTTCACCCCAAATCACCAATTCATAGTCCCGGCCATCAACATGAAACGTGTGAAGTTGATTAATCCCCGACTCGATTGGAGAATCAACCAGAACATCAAAGTTAGCCGCGGAGAAACGATGTTTGTTCCCCGCGAATTCCATACCTGAGACGGAACGCCACTGCTCAGGTACCTTCATTTGAACTAGAACCGGCTCGCTACGAAATGATTCGCTGAACATGAAAAAGCCCGAGGCATCAACAAAAGCATGGCTATCATCAATATGCCTCGCTCTGAGGCCGAGTTCATTTGCGTATACCTGATAGTTCACTGTCACCTCAGTAGGACTATCAAGATGAACACGCCAAGTGCTTTTATCTACTTTGTGCCACTCAAGTTCTTGCCCATTCGCATCGACCGCATCGAATGCGCGGATCCCGTTTGCAAGATTAAGAATTTCATAACGTCCGGTTCGCCAGTCAGCGAGTTTGATATCCATGTGCGCCTGGGCACTCTTTGGAAAGGTAATTTCAACTTCGCCAAGGTGGTGTTCTGGTTCTGTGATAGTCAGGGTATATTCAACATCTGCAAACGCAGGGAAAGCACTCAAAGCTATGAGCAGGGAACAGAATTTTTTCATAATCGGTCAGTAAAATTGCAAATATGGGCCTAAGCTAACAAAAAAGTCTGAGTCAGTACCACCAAACACGACGAGTCAACGGTCAAAATAGGTAGATCTACGACCTAAAATCTTCCACATTAATCAGTAATTTGATGTAGACTTGCTAATGAGTAGGAAAAAATAAAGATGTTAGGTTTCTGTGACTGATAATACTGCGCGATTAGAGAAAAAACTATCACAAGCAATTGAAGCAAGAAAAGCGCTGGAAGAAGCGAGAAAACAGCAGGTGGATACCCTGTCGGAGTTTGCTGCAAAACTTACCCTAGGCTGCAAAGGACAAGATGTGTCTTTGGACAACCTGTTGGCAAAGTATCGTAGTGCACTTGCAAAGGGTATGGACTTTGAGCACCTTGCCCCTTTAATAGAAAATACCAGCGTTCAATTAAAACAGCTAGATAGCACCAACTCTGCGAATCACCGCAATCTCGTGACGCATATTCAGAGCGCGGGTAAACAGTTACAAAGGCTACGTGGTGTGCCAGAAGATACCCGTCGCAAATTACGTAATTTACTCGATAATGAATTGGGTGACATTGATGCAATTCCTGAGTTTGTCCCTTTGCTTGATAAACTTTTACAGTTTTATCTACAGGTCTTTGATGCCAAATATGATATTGACACCTCGACGCAACAGAACAACCCAGAGTTAGCGACAGAATTACTTGGCCTGACCAACGAACTTGTTTTCGAAGATGATGTTGCGGACGAAGTTAAAGCGATCAAACACAGTATCTCGACCGATTCAAATATTGACTCATTACTTGAAAATGCGATCGCTGTTATTCGTATCTTTGCAAAGTCGATTGCTCGGGAAAGGCAGTCAGCTCAGGGTTTTTTGGTATCTTTAAACCAAACTCTTGAAGAGTTGCACAAATCAATCTTAGATACCACAAGCCACTCTAAGTCTATCAACAAAGAGCTCAATGCACTAAATGAACGTATCGAGTCTAAAATAAAAAGGCTAACGGAAAACACCCAAAAAGCATCCTCAATTGCCGAACTTAAAGGGCTAGTAGACGATGAACTTGCGCAAATAAGTAAAGATCTAGTAGAGCGTGAAAACATTGAGCGCCGAGATAAAGAGGCCCTGCTTGAGAGCTTTGATGCAATCAACAGTCGTATCAATGTGCTGGAAAATAAGGTAAACACCTACAAAAAACGGCTGAATGAGCAGAGGTTTAAGAGCCTTCTGGATGGTTTAACCAAATTGCCCAACAGATCAGCCTTTGACGACAGATATAGTCAGGAATTCCATTTGTTTGAAATACAAGGCAACGACGTTACTTTGGTCGTTGTCGATGTGGACCATTTTAAATCTATCAATGATAAATATGGTCACAGTGCAGGAGACAAAACACTTCAAGTGATAGCTCGAGCACTGAAAAAGTCCATTCGTAAATCTGATTTTATCGCACGATATGGCGGTGAAGAATTCGTCATTCTAATGCCAGGTATGCCGATAGAAGCAGCCTATGCACCGCTGGAAAAAATTCGTGCAACGGTTAAATCAATTCCGTTTCGCTTCAAAGACAAAGAAGTGCGGATCACTATCTCATTAGGAGCAACGCAGCTCAAAGAAGGCGACTCCAAGTTGACCGCCTTTGATCGTGCCGACGAAGCTCTGTATGAAGCCAAAAACAGCGGCAGAGATAAACTTTGCTTACGTGATTAACAAGGAGACTGCCTATGCATGTACAGTTGAACCCAACAGGTGTACTTAACCTACTCTCTAAACTGGAAGTCGACCTACTCCAACAATCCTCAACGATTGAGCGATATCGGTTATTCAGAAATTGTGTTTTAGCAGTACTTAATGTAGGCAGTCATACAGACTCTAGCTACGAGATTTATAATAAGTATCAAGACTTTGATATTAAGCTAATTGCTCGCGAGCGTGGCATAAAAATAGAGCTGACAAACCCACCCGAATCCGCTTTTGTAGACGGCCAAATTATTGCTGGGATCCACGAACATATTTTTTCCGTGATAAGAGATATTTTGTTCATCTGCCAACGTCACGAGGAACAAATTAAAGATCCCAGGGCCATTACGCACATGGTCTTTGATATGTTGCGAAATGCAGGTGCACTCGAAGTGAACACAGACCCAAATATGGTGGTTTGCTGGGGCGGTCACTCTATCAATGAAGAAGAATATAAATACACTAAAGAAGTCGGTTATCAGCTTGGGCTCAGGGGCCTGAATATCTGCACAGGGTGTGGCCCGGGCGCGATGAAAGGCCCAATGAAAGGTGCTACCATTGGCCATGCTAAGCAGCGAATAACGAGTAACCGTTACCTCGGTCTGACTGAACCCAGCATTATTGCTGCTGAACCGCCCAATCCTATAGTCAACGAACTTGTGATCCTACCGGATATAGAAAAACGCCTCGAAGCGTTTGTAAGAACCGCACACGCCATCATCATTTTTCCTGGCGGCGCAGGCACAGCTGAAGAGCTACTTTATTTACTTGGTATCTTGCTCCACCCAGACAATGCCAAACAGCAGCTGCCCGTTATTTTGACCGGCCCAAGCTCTGCAAAGGCTTATTTTGACGAACTCTGTGACTTTGTAGAAAAGACGCTGGGCAAAGAAGCCCTGAGCAAATTTGAGGTACTGGTTGATCAACCTGAGCTAGTTGCGCAGAGATTACGCAAAGGGATGGAGCAGGTAAGAGAATATCGCAAGGCTCAAGGCGATGCCTATTACTTTAACTGGACACTGAAGATTGAAGATCAGTTCCAACAACCGTTCGAACCCACTCACGAGAAGATGGCGGGATTAGATTTACACTTAGCTCAACCTAAGCAAAATCTGGCGGCCAACCTACGCAGAGCGTTTTCAGGTATAGTTGCAGGTAATGTTAAAGAACAAGGGATAACAGCCATCAAACAAAAAGGACCTTATACCCTGAGCGGCGACGCGTCTTTAATGAGTGATATGGACAAGCTACTACATGCTTTTGTAGCACAAGGCAGAATGAAGCTGCCCGGCAGCACTTATGTACCCTGCTACGAAATAAAATCATAATATCAGGGTAAGGCAAATGCCTTACCCCGTCTTTTTTAACAGCTAAGAAATCCCCCTAATTCACACATGGCAAAATTACTTCTTATTGATGCACTTAATCTTATCAGGCGAATTTATGCAATTGACGTTGACCAACAAGGGGTGAGTGAACAACAAGTCATGCAATCATGTAAAGTTCGAGTGAGTAATGCCTGCACAAAAATACTTCGGCGCGTTGAGCCAACCCATGCAATTGCCGTCTTCGATGGCGAACGTAGCTGGCGTTATCATTATTACGCAAATTATAAACACAGCAGAAAGCCTATGCCTGAGTCACTCAAGCAAAACCTCTCCCTGATTGCCGAAGGGTTTAAAACGTGCGGTATTACCACATTTTTCCCGGAGCAAGATGAGGCTGATGATGTTATTGCCACGCTGGCAAGCAAAGCAAGCCACAACCAGGTGCCTTCAGTAATTGTGTCGACAGACAAAGGTTTTTTACCTTTATGCTCAGAAAAGATAGCTGTTTATAACTACTTTTCCCAGTCCTATATGGGTCACCAACAAATTTTGGAGAAATTTTTAGTCCCCTATCATTCACTCACGGAGTTATGGGCACTGATGGGCGATAAAACCAATGATATCCCGGGTGTTAAAGGCATCGGGAAAAAAACCGCCATAGACCTGCTTAAAGAGTTTGGTGATGTTGAACAAGCCTTAAATGCATCGAGCCTCTCTGCAACAACTCGGCGCAAGCTAGAACAAGGCCTGGATGACTTTATTTTAAGTAAAACACTCGTTTCACTACAAACTGACATCAATCTTGGCTTTAATTTAAGTCAGCTGAGAGTGATTGAGCGCAAATAGCTTGTTCCGGTTAAGCGCTTCCGTTACGCTAGCTTTGGGAGTTTTTGGTGCATTTCAATGATTAAAAAGGTTTTACAATACGTTTTTCTTGGCCTTGCTGTATATGGGGTCATAGTGTATCTGGTCATTAATTTCTATAAAGATGATCCTCAGGCCATGATCTGGCAAGACAGAGAAGCCTTTAACAAACGTTATATCAGCAAGCTCAAGCCCGACATGGCTGTCGAGCTAGATGAAGTTTTAGAAACACTTGGCAGCCCTGATCTGACCTATGTTAAGTCTCAGGATGATCGCGTCCTGCAAATCGTCTTTTACAGAACACAACTAGTCAAACCGGATGGGATCACCACGCAAGATGAATGTACCGGATTACTGTTTGAGAACGGTCAGCTTACACTTTGGGGAGCTGGCGCAATTGTGGCGTACGACAAGGCTTTTTAATGACTGTCAATGAGGATATCGCAAGACAGCTGCATAAACTCCTGACTCAGTCTGAGTCAGTATTGTCCTTGTATTACGACAAGCAAAGCTGGCCCAAAATTGATGTCACGCTAGCACAGCTCGCAGAGCAATACACCTGTTTATACCGCCAGGCACCGAATGCCTTGCACGCCCATTTGCACTTTGTCGCAACCCCATACAGACATTCAACTAACGTACTCGTTAAGCAGTCAATATTGCTGTGTATGCTTGGCTATGCCCATGGTTATACAGAGCACATGATCCATGAACTTTTGGTCGCAAGCTTTGCCAGTGTATTGTGCGCCAGTCGCGAATATGACAAGGTCGCCTCTGATAAGCCGTTATCAAATATCGAATCGAAAAAACTCAGGCTGCGCCATCAACTGGCGGTTAAAGTACTCAGTGCCGGACAAATACAGTCTCCTCAGGTAACCCGGATCCTCGCAAGGCTATCTAGCTATGAGCTGTCTATCAGTCGCAAGCGCGCCACACCTTTGTATGACAATGTTACATTACTCGTAGCGATTGCGACCCAGATATCTGTTGCATTGATGAAAAAGAGTCAGCGAGCTTCCCTGCCAGCTGTTATTAAGCAACTGTATCTGAATAATACCCACACTTTTTTGCAAACCAGTTTGCAGCTACTTGCCAGGCAACTTGATGCTTATCCGGCAGGTGCTGTGCAACGCCATCCGGATCATCAGGCACTTTTGCTTTGTGAGGAAGAGAACCATGCAATACTTGCGATTATGCAGTCAGGCAAAATCACCCGCCTGATCAAAACGCAGAGGCGTTACCAGCAACGCTACCATATGTTAAAAGCGTCCGACTCACAGCTACTTTATCGAGTATGGTCACGTATCCCGCCCCAGCCGCTGGCTACATCATCAGATCAGATGACCGAAGCGCTGCATGTGGTAGAACAGCTTGGGGGCGCAAACTTTGGTAGTTTCAGAGCTATCGAAAAAACAATCGCCCCATTTCCAGAAATTGAAACTGCTTTAGCGCAAGCGGCAAGACTCTACAACCGAGAAGCGCAAAAAGGCGCAAACCTAAGACATTGTCTCACTATGGTGGGCCTGGACGCTGCGGCCTTACTCTGCCAGCGGGTATTGGTGGAGCAATTAATAGTGCAACTTAAGCACCCTTTTGCTAAAGATATTTGGCACAAGTATCAATTATTTGCTCAGGTACTGGCTGCACTTGTACAACAAAATTATGGCCATCATTATGAGAACATCCTCTCTCCGGTTAGTGCCGCTGTCGCATTTATGCTCAAGCGACACAGTGTAGACATAAAACGATTTCCCTTTGCACTCGATTCAACTGATAGTACTCACCCTGTTTCATTGGCACAGTTATTTGGCTTTGGGGCATTCAGTGAAGAGGAATTCAAACATTACTTTCATAACCATTTTGCATCCAGTGAAGCCCACCGCGCGTTTGAACAGTCTGAATTATCTCGTAAATCAAAATTATCAGGCCTGGCGCTGACCTTTACTGCTGTTAAGATATTAACCTTGTTGATCTGCGACTCAAATTTCAAAACCTCAGCCTGGCAAAGACAGGTGTTGGAAGAACAAGCCAGGTTGCATGACTGGACCAATCTTGACACCCTGATGACACACCTTCAGTCGATCGGCTTATACAATTTAATTGACTGATATTTACCCGATAAATAACATGCATTTCGGGTATTCACTGAATTTATGCCTTTTATTCATTCCTTACTGGAATATAAATGAATAAATTGCTATAAAACGCGCTTAAATTTTCAAGCGATCTAACATCACAGAAAAGGTCAACTACACTAGTTAGATCTGTTCTTAGATGTAAATTTACTTTTGATAAAGGAAACATAAATGGCTAAGCAAACTATCACGGTGATCCGTGGCGACGGCATCGGTCCAAGCATCATCGACTCAGCAATTGAAATCTTGAATGCTGCTGGTTGTGAATTCGATTATGAGTACGTTGACGCGGGACTAGCTGCACTGGAAAAAACCGGTGAGCTACTGCCTCCTGAAACGTTGGAAGCCATTGAACGCAACAAAATTACTCTTAAAGGCCCACTTACGACCCCTGTTGGTGAAGGCTTTACCTCAATTAACGTAACATTGCGTAAGCACTTCGGCTTATATGCAAACGTTCGTCCAGTTAAGTCTTTCGAAGGCACTAAAGCACGTTACGACGACATTGATATCATCACAGTGCGTGAGAACACACAGGGTATGTACTCTGGCCTGGGTCAGGTTGTCTCTGAAGACGGTAGCGAAGCTGAAGCAATGTCTAAAATCACGCGTGAAGGCGCAGAAAAAATCGTTACCTTTGCGTACGAACTAGCCCAGCGTGAAGGCCGTAAAAAGGTAACTGCGGTTCATAAAGCTAACATCCTTAAATCTACTTCTGGCCTATTCCTGAAAGTGGCACGTGAAGTTGGTGAACGTTATCCTGAAATTGAATCAGCTGAAATGATCGTCGATGCAACTTGCATGAAACTGGTTATGACACCAGAAGAATTCGATGTTGTTGTCACTACTAACCTGTTTGGTGACATTATTTCTGACCTGTGTGCTGGTCTGGTGGGTGGACTGGGCATGGCTCCAGGCGCAAACATCGGTGAAAACGCTGCTATTTTTGAAGCTGTACACGGTAGTGCTCCAGATATCGCGGGTAAAAACCTGGCAAACCCGACTTCTGTCATCCTGGCGTCTATTCAAATGCTTGAATATCTGGATATGGGTGAGACTGCTGATAAGATCCGCAATGCAGTTGCTGACGTTATCAAATCTGGTGACCGTACAACACGCGATCTGGGTGGCAACCACGGTACAACTGACTTCACACAAGCAGTTATCGAGCGCCTGTAAATAGCAAAGCTCTAAGTAATTCAACGCCCTGCCTATGCAGGGCGTTTTCTTACCACTGTCATTGTAAACATCAGAATACTCAATGCAAACAAGCCTCCCGCAGCCCCCCCCTGTTCTTGTGTGGTTGTCTCAACGAGTGTGACTTCCGCAGAAATCACCACTTGCTGTTTATCGCTCAGATCTACTGCGGTTGCTGACACCTGGTAGTTACCTGCACTCTGATAACTATGGCTTACAGATGCGCCACTCCCTGTTTGACCATCACCAAAAGCCCAGCTAATTTCATAATTTCCTGATCCACCTACTGCGCTTAGTGCAAAGTCTACCGTTAACCCATTTTTTACTACATCAATTGCTCCGCTCAGTGGCACCACAATGCTCTTTTCTATCGATTTGCTTACCTTGCTGCCATTAGCGTCTTCCAATGTTACTACAATTAAGTAACGACCAGACAAGCGATATTGATGTTTAATATCATAACCTTCCATTACCGCACCATCACCAAGCTGCCAAATTGCAGTGACAGGATTAGCCCCTCCCTGAAACTCAACGCTGGCATCCAGATTGCCCTTATCGATAGCGACATTCGTACCAATCAACATGAGTGGTGCTGTGACCACCACTTGTTGCTCAATCGACTGAGTTTCGCCTGTTTCATTGGTTCGTGTAAACATTACTTTATACACCCCCTGGCCCTGATACTGGTGTTCTGGTTCAAGCAGCCCACTGCGGCTACCATCTCCAAATTGCCATTCAAAGGTATCGGTCGTATTGAGGACCATACCTGAAACGGAAAAGCCGACACTCAGACCATTCACTTTTACCTGGATTTTTGGCGTTGTATCTACAGATACCTGAAGTTGGGCATTTCGATAATCTTCGCTGACACTGAGTACTTCAATCGACAGTCCGTTATCTGGCAATATAACCCCGGACAGAGGTTGCTGAGGGTGACTATAGTCCTGACTATCTTTGAACAGTGACACAGCTTGTAACCGATTATCGCCAAGACCTGCAGGTTGGTCTTGTACTCTCATTGCCGCGTCTCGCAATTGGATCCGTGTTGCAGCCGGCGTCACGCCATTTGCGCCTGGAATAATAAGCTGATCAGTATCGACTACCAGTATTTTCCCTTTGCCCGGGTGTAAAGACACTGAATTATTTTCAACATTCTCATTGCCGTACCAAACTAGCACACCGGGTGCATAACTAGCGCCTTTTAATCCCGCGTCTATGCCAAGATGAGACCTAAGTTGTATGTAGTATGCTTGCCCAAGCCCTTTCCTGTATTTGGCTATTCTGCTAAAACCAGCCAGGCTAAGTTGCTCAGGAGATTCTGCATCAATTACAGAGAGTACATTCTCTCCTGCATATAAAGTGATATCATCCAGCAAAACACCAAAACCATATTCAACGTTATCTGTTTGATATAGGAGCTCCACTGTAACCGACTGACCTGCATACTCTGTAAGTGGGTATGTTAATTCGACAATCTTACTTCCGTTTGAACCGCCTTCATTTGCACCACTATGACCATCAATATAATTAGAAACAGAAGGGTAGATTGGATGTTGCTTTTTCGTCATGTTACCGGCAAGAGGCTGCTCATTGACCTTTACCTGAAAAAAGTCATAATCTTCTTCAATATCAAATCGAGCCATAGCGCTAAGACGAAGTTCGCCCGTGTCAGGTAAGGTCACCTCTAAGCTAGCGCGGTTTATCTTAGCGTTCCCCTGACCGGAGTAATATTGGTACAAACCGTTAATTGGCTCGCCGATGTATTCAAGAGAGGCAGGTAAATTCACCTTAAGTTGATCTGTTTCTCCGGAGTGTTCACCAATGTGATTCAGCTCTACCTGCCTCGTCTGCGTCAACTGAGCGAGCTGCAACTCGTTCTGATTTATCCAGTTTCCGCCTAGCTTTACTTGTAATCTTTCCAGATTACGAGGAGAAAAAGACACGGGTTGTGAGCCTCGCAGAGTACCCAACCAGTTTCCGTTAGACATCACAGACCAGTTTGCAACCGGTTCGCCGATATTACCATTGCTCAAATCGTACTCGTCAAGCAGACCCAACTCGTGACCGAACTCGTGTACCACCACACCGATGCTCGCATCAATCGGGTTAACGGTGTAATTATGTATGCGTACATCACTGTTGGCAATTGCTACCGGTGTATAGCCATCGTCAGCTACCACAAAGCGATGCGACCAGATGGCATCTGTGCCAAGGACTCCCCCCCCTGCTTCCTCACCAATACTCGAATGAAACAACATAATATGATCCACAACCCCGTCGGGCTCATTGATGATACCGTCACCATCCATATCGTTTAAATCGGTAAGGTCATAATCACTCAGATTAATGTCATAGCGGCTGACTGCCAGCTCCACCGCCTCCTTCACTAGCGTTGCAACATTAATGTCCCGGCTGACACCGACTCTTTGCCCATAGTATTGTGCGTTTTGTGATACCGTTATCCAGCCATATACCTCTCCCGTCAGGCTAAAACTGCCACCGGAAGCCAACTGATAGTATTGATTTGCACTATTGAGTACTTGCCCGTCAGGTGCTTTAAACCCTTGCTCTGAAAATATCAGTTGCTCGTAATGACTGACGGGATAGCTTGGATAAAACATATCAGAGTCAGACTGTACCAAGCGGTTATCATCATGTGGTAAATCAGGAAAGTCGACCAGAATAGCCAGTATTTTAGCACTATTCACAAGTTCGCCTGATGCGCCCTGATAGCCACGTAAATACGCAGACCCTGAAGGCCGTTTACCATTGAAAGGCACGCGTACATTAAAGCTTTCTAATCCTGACAGGTAACCTGAAATTTGCTGACTAGCCTCGTAGTCAGAAAGAGATCGACCTGCTCGCTTTTCTAGCCAGTAACGAAGCTGCTGTTGGTCTACTTGTAACGCTTGCAATGGTTGTGCAAGCAATACCAGAAGAACTAAAAGGCTGAATTTCATACTAATATACCCAATACGATAGTCAAAAGGATAGTAACAGGTTGCTGAGTATAATTCTAAGTGCGCAATGAATCTTAAAATCCGCATGATTTATTCGCAAATCCGAACAGAAAACACCATGAAATACTATATTTCAATATTCAAAACGCCAAATGGGCACATTAATGCAATTAGACCGTTTTGTAACTTGACAGCTCAGGTGATTACCCTTTAAATAAAGAACATCAGATTAAACTTTTTACGCAGAAATTAACGATGCAAACTATTCTATTCACAGTTGTGGTACTCGTACTGGTCTTAGTGGTAAGTCCGGCGGGGCCGTTGTGAGCTAACGTTTGCACAGACCCCGCACTAGCGGGGTTTTTTTTTGCCTTTAATTTAAACTTTGCTGAGGAATGAGGTAATGAATGAGCAATTTAACGGCTCAGAGCTAGTTGTTAAAGCACTGGCCGAACTGGATGTTGACTATATTTTCGGATATCCGGGTGGGTCTGTACTGGATCTCTACGATGCCCTGTTTGCACAAAATGAGGTTGAACATATCCTGGTCAGACATGAACAGGCAGCTACACACATGGCAGATGGCTATGCCAGAAGTACAGGAAAAACCGGCGTTGTGCTTGCAACATCTGGTCCTGGCGCTACAAACTGTATAACGGGCATTGCAACCGCCTACATGGATAGCATTCCTATGGTAGTTCTGTCGGGTCAGGTACCTTCAAATTTGATTGGAGATGACGCGTTTCAAGAGACTGACATAGTTGGTTGCTCACGCCCCATCGTTAAACATAGCTTTAACTGTCGTGATGCAAAGAAAATCCCGTCAGTTCTGGCCAAAGCATTCTACCTGGCAAATTCTGGCAGACCTGGCCCCGTTGTTGTCGAATTGCCAAAGGATATTCTCAACCCGCAGCTTAAATTCGATTATGAGATGCCGGCACGTATTGAAATGCGTACTTACAACCCAAGCTCAAAAGGACATTCTCGCCAAATAAAGAAAGCTGTAGATGCCATTTTGGGTGCTAAGCGGCTGGTCGTATACTCCGGTGGCGGGGTTATTCTTTCAAATACCTCAGAGCAGCTCACTCAACTGGTTGAAACGCTAAACGCGCCGATCACCAACACTTTGATGGGCCTGGGCGGGATCAGTGGTAAGCACCCCAACTTTGTTGGTATGTTGGGTATGCATGGCTCATTAGAAGCAAACAAGGCAATGGCCAATGCAGACGTGATTCTGGCATTGGGCGCAAGGTTTGATGATCGGGTGACAAATAATGTCAAAAAGTTCTGTCCCGATGCAACCATAGTCCACGTCGATGTAGACCCGACTTCAATTTCCAAAACCATACAGGCACATATTCCTGTTGTTGGTTGCCTGAAAACAGTGCTGGAACAGCTGCAAAGTTCAATAGAGAAAAGCGCATTACGTATTGACCGTGCAGCACAAGAGTCATGGTGGCAGCAAATTACAGCATGGCGAGAGCAGCGTTGCTTATCGTACGATGCTCAAGGCGAAAAAATCAAACCACAAACCGTGATTGAGAAACTTTACCAAATTACTCAGGGCGAAGCATATGTATGCTCGGATGTAGGCCAGCATCAAATGTTTGCAGCCCAGTACTACCCGTTTAAGCACCCCAGACAATGGATTAACTCCGGCGGTCTGGGAACTATGGGCTTTGGTCTGCCCGCAGCGATGGGCGTAAAAGTTGCCTACCCTAATGCGGATGTTGTCTGCGTGACCGGTGACGGGTCTATACAAATGAACATTCAGGAGCTATCAACCTGCCTTCAGTACGGACTCAATGTGAAAGTTATCTCTCTCAATAACCGCTCATTGGGTATGGTACGGCAATGGCAAGATATGATGTATGGAGGACGCCATTCCAGTTCGTATATGGAGTCTCTCCCCGATTTTGTCGCCCTTGCTCAAAGTTATGGACATGTAGGTATCCGTGTTGATCACGCCGATGAATTAGACGACGCTTTGTCACGGGCCTTTGCCATCAATGACCGCCTTGTTTTCCTGGATATTTGCGTTGATGAAAATGAACACGTGTATCCCATGCAAATTAAGCTCGGGGCCATTGATGATATGTGGTTGAAAAAAGGAGTAAAAGCATAATGCGTAGAATATTGGCTATTTTACTTGAAAACGAACCGGGCGCCTTGTCGCGCATTGTGGGATTATTTTCTCAGCGCGCATATAATATAGACAGCTTAACGGTAGGTACAACCGACGATAAAACACTTTCTCGCATTACCATAACGACACATGGAGATGACAGAGTTGTTGAGCAGATAACTAAACAGGTAAACAAACTCGTAGACGTGCTAAAAATCATTGACCTCACTGAAACTGCTCATATCGAACGGGAGCTATTGCTCGCGAAGGTGTTTGCTGGCAATGAGCAAACCAGAGCCGCTGTGACACGTGTAACTGACGTCTTTGGTGGTCTCATACTGGATATGGGCAAACGCAGTTATACCGTACAACTGGCAAGCAGCAGTGACAAGATAGAGTCATTTCTGGATATGCTCAGGCATGAAAGCGATATTATTGAAATCGTGCGTTCCGGAACCGTAGGTATTGGGCGAGGAGATAAAGCGCTAAGAGCTTAATACAAAAAGGGGCGAAAGCCCCTTTTTTAATAAAGATAAAACTGTACTGGCAGTTTCTTAAGGGTTAACCTGATCTTTAAGACCTTTACCCGCTTTGAAAGAAGGGATATTCGCCGCTGGAATTTGGATTTCAGCGCCAGTTTGAGGGTTACGACCCGTGCGCGCTGAACGCTCTTTTACAGAGAAAGTGCCAAAACCAACCAGTGCCACTGAGTTACCATCTTTAAGAGACTGAGTTACAGCACCAGTGAATGCTTCCAGCGCACGTGCCGCTGCAGCTTTTGAGATCTCAGCGTCAGCCGCCATCTTTTCAACTAGTTGAGCTTTATTCATTGTATAATTCCTATGTTTTTATAATTTGCCGAAGCGGATTCTATGGTTATCCATTTTTTTTCTTTGTGCAAGCCTAAAATCCCCTTTTAACTAAAATATTTACGCTATTTGGCCTTATCTGACGCGGGTGTAAACATATCAGGCACAAAAACGTGCACTTTTTGATTACTTTGCATACACCCCGCCTCAGCCCGCGTCACCTGTGAGCTTACAGTAAATATCTGTCGCCGTTCATACCTTAAACGCGGCCAAAGCTCTTTCCCTTGCAGCTTTGTGCTCCACTATAGGCTCAACGTAACCATCTATGCCAAATGCCTGCAAATAATCATGAGGGAAATGGATTGACTTCGCGGGCACCTCACTCAGCTCAGGCACAAACTTACGAATGAAATCACCTTGTGGATCGAACTTTTCACTTTGACTGATGGGATTAAAAATCCGGAAATATGGTTGAGCATCGCACCCTGTACTGGCAGCCCATTGCCAGCCACCGTTATTACTGGCCAGGTCGCCATCAATCAGCTTACTCATGAAGTAATGCTCCCCTTTTCGCCAGTCTATCAACAGATGCTTAGTTAAAAAGCTTGCCACTATCATACGCAAACGATTATGCATCCAACCGGTCTGATTGAGCTGGCGCATTGCCGCATCCACTATCGGATAACCCGTTTTTCCTTCGCACCAGGCCCCAAATTGAGCTTCGTCATGGCGCCAGCCGACGTCATTGTACTTTTCGTTGAAATTAAAGCCTTTACACAACTTCGGATAAGCGCAAATAAGGTGCCGGTAAAACTCGCGCCAAATCAACTCGTTAACCCAACTGAATGCGGGTGCACTGGTCATCTGTAGCAGTTCAGGAAAATGCAGCTGAACTTCAGCTAATAATTGCTTAACCGATACCATGCCCAAAGCCAAATAAGGGCTTAACCCGGAGGTACCTTTTACACTAGGAAAATCTCTTTGCTCTTTATAATCCGTCATTTTTTCCTGAATAAACGCCTGAACAACCTTCACCAGAATATCATCATTAACTGGCCACTTATCTGAGCTGCCATCACCCATCAGCAGCGCTGGGGTTTCCCATTTTATTGGCGTCAGGTCGAGTTCTGGCCAACCGGGCAGAAAAAACTGCTGTTGTTCGTACTGTTTGAGCCATGCCTTTTTAAATGGCGTAAACACTTTGTACATTTCATTGCTGGCTGTTGTAACACTACCTGGTGGCGCTATCACGTCGCCATCGAAAAGAAGCAATTGTATCCCTGCGTCCTGACAGGCGTAGTCTCTGGCCTGCTCATTCACTTCGTACTCACGGTTGGCATAAACCTGATCAACCTCATGGGTCTGACAAAACTGGGCAAGCAGTGTTGGTACCTTGGCAAAGCTACCTGCATCAAGTACATGTAAACGCACACCTAACTCGGCCAGTTTGTGTCCCAACCACACTACGCGCCTCTTGAGCAAATCAACCTGCAAAGGTGCGGCATTATGCTGTTGCCACTGTTGTTCACAGACAAAGAAAAGTGCATCGCGGGTCCCGTTTTCCACAGCCTCAATGAGCGCTTCATTGCCATAAATACGTAAATCGCGACGAAACCAAAACAGTGCAGACATTAAATCGCATACCTCAACTTGAGTTCATTAGGATAAGGATAGAAGTACACCTGTTGCATCAGGTAGTCGTTTGGATGCATTATCAGGTGGTGACGCAATAAAGTTAGCGGTACCTGCAAAGGCACCTGTCCGATGCGATAATCATCGATTGCACGGCAAAGTTCCTGTTTCTCAACCTTGCCTAGCACTTTCTTAAAATATCCCTGTAAGTGCGACAAAGTGTTTGCCTGGTCTTTACGTCTGGCGGGGCGCGATAAAGCTGCCATTAGTCCTGTAATGTAAGTACCTCTAAGCTCGTCCAGATCTGTTCCCTTACCTTCAGCCAACAGCCGACCAAGTTCACGGTAAGCCTCATAATTATGACTCATCAGTAAATACTTATGGCGGGCATGAAAAGTGGTTAGTTCGTGCAACCCAGGGTTACTGGCCACCAGCTCTTGCCAACTTTTATACACATAGACACGCATCACAAAATTTTCTCTCAGGTGCATGTCGTTTAGTCGACCATTCTCTTCGCAAGGCAGTAAAGGGTTACGTGCCATGATTTGCTCAGCAAAAATCCCTATACCTTCAGAGGTATTACCTGTTTCGGCTTCATTGTAGATTTTCACCCGCTCCATACCACAACTGGGGCTTTTGGCACAAAAGATATAACCAGACAACTGCGCGCCATGCTCATCTGATACTTTCTTTCCGTATTCTGCCAGCTCTGGGGCATAGTCTTCGTCGCTGTGTGCAGGTCCAACCTTAATCACATCTTCTACCCTCACCTGACGAATGGTTTTTCTCGGGATAGGTAAACCGATGGCAACTTCAGGACAGAAACGTACATATTCGACGTACTCTGCCAGTTCATCCATACAAAAATTGCTGCGTTTATGACCGGAATCAAAACGCACTTTATCTCCTGCCAGACACGCGCTGATCCCTATTTTAATGGGGCTGTTGAAGTTAAAAGCTTGCTCTATCATTGCTCTCTCCATAACTTAAAAAATGACGGATAGATTTAGCACCACTGATACCGGCGTAAAGCAACTTTACCGCCTTGTACCTGCACTCCCTCTGAGCGCAATAACTCACTCTGTTCACTGAATTTGTCGCTCTCGGGTGGAAAAGATATCTTTCCCTGACTGTTAATCACTCTGTACCAGGGCAGACTCGACCCCGCAGGCAAATGCTTCAATAAGTAGCCGACTGCCCTCGCATGCCTGGGTGCCCCGGCAAGAGCGGCAATTTGCCCGTATGTTGCGACATTGCCGGGGGGAATGGCACCAATCAGGGTGAAGACTTTAGCTCGGAATTCTTCTTTAGCTTCCTCTAGCAAACTGCGCTCCTAATGCTGTGAACTGTTGCCACAAATGCCGGGCAACCGGCCCATAATGACTCTGATGACGACGAAATGCGTGTATTGCTGCTGTGAACTCATGTTGTCTGTCTATGATCTCAATACGCTCAAGCTCACCACTTTCCAACTCCTGGCGACAGGTGTTGAGGCTGGTCAATGCAAACCCAACCCCCTGAGATAAGAATAGTTTAATGGTACTGACATCATCCAGTTTCATCACATGTAATCCCCTGGAATAGGCCAGACGCTCACTGTCAAAATCAAACCCACTTTCTACCATTGCCAAACACGGGTAGAGGCTCAATTCATCATAGTACATACGTTTAGGCAACAGGCCTCGTTTGGCAACCACACCAAGCTTAGTTTCTCCGATTGCAACGGACTCGAGCTCTCCGGTGGCATGAAACAGGTCGAACCATGGGCCTATCCCGAGATCAGCAGCGCCAGCATTCACTTGCTCAAGGGCTACAAAGCGTCTGCCGCTGGAAATTACCAACTCAGTTGAGGGAAATTGCTTAAAAGTGCTACTAATCTGGGCGTTATACGTTTCCTGATGGCACATGGGTTCATAGCAAATGCGAAATTTTGCTTCATTACCCTGAGAAAATTCATCCGCCAGAATTTTTAGGTGATTATGATGTTCTAACAACTTTTGCGCATGTTGATGAAAGCGTTTACCCTGCTCTGTGAGCCTTATCCGGTAATCTTCTCGCGTCACCAACGCAAAGCCCAGCTCATCGGACAGCCTTTTTAAGGCTTGCGTTACCGCCGGTTGTGATTTATACAATCGCTTTGCCGCCTCGCTCAGGCTTTGTGCATTTGCCACGGCATTGAGTACCTGAATGTCTGCCAACTTCATAAATAATATTTATTTTAAACCAAAGTTTTAATAATTTTTATTTTATGCCCAAATTCATTATCCTGCACTAAATTTTAGTCTGAGGGAGTAATATTCGTGAATAAACTCGCACTCTTTTTTCCCGCTTTGCTGTTATTGTCTGCCTGTCAGGAAGCCACACAGCCGGCATCAACCAGTCAAGTCATTCGCCCTGTTAAACTGCATACAGTATCTGATCCACAGGCCAGCCAGTTACGTAGCTTTCCGGCTGAGGTTGTCGCTAATCAGGGCTCTTATCTTGCTTTCAGAGTCAATGGAGAGCTAATGGAGTTTCCGGTGTTGGCCGGTCAGGAGGTGCAAAAAGGACAGCTTCTGGCTAAGCTCGACCCAGAGGACTTTGAGCTACAGTATCAGCAACGAAAAGCTCAATTTGAACTGGCCGTTGCACAGCTGAACCGAATTGAGTCTTTGTATAAGAAATCAATTGCCAGCAAAGCAGAATACGATCAGGCTCTGGCAAATGAGCAGGTTGCCGAATCTGCTTTTAAAATCGCTCAGACTAACCTGGAAAACAGCGAACTCAGAGCACCATTTGACGGTACGATTGCCAAAGTATTTGTGAAAAACTTTGAGAACATTGTCGCCAAACAAAATATATTGCGCCTTGAAACTCGCGACCGTATGGATGTGGTTATCCAGGTACCAGAAAAACTGGTTGCCCGCGTAAACAAAGATCTAGACTATCATCCGACGGTCATTTTTGACGGCTACCCGGACAAATCTTATCTGCTGAACATAAAAGAGTGGGACACACAAGCCGATCCCGTCACCCTCACTTATAAAGTCGTGTTTTCATTGCCCATCCCGGAAGACTTCAACCTACTCGCAGGTATGACGGGACATGTCTATGTTGACCCGAGTAAAATCACCAACCAAAGCACTTCCGCCATCATCGTGCCTAACGAGGCTGTTTTCTCTGAGCAAACTCAGGCTGCTGAAGGCAATCACTATGTTTGGATCTATAATCCAGATACTCAGCTTGTTTCAAAACGCGCCGTCCAGGTGGGTTTGTTACGTCAACAGGGCTTCGAGATCAATAGTGGCCTGCAACCGGGCGAAATCATTGTCTCTGCGGGTGTACATCACCTCAGCGATGGCCTGAAAGTCCGTCCATGGACTAAAGAGCGAGGCCTGTAATATGAGTCTTGCCAAGTGGTCTATTGAAAACAAAGTCATCAGTGCGATGTTCGCACTGCTGCTGCTCTTAGCAGGGACAGTCTCGTATTTTGGCCTTGGGCAACTGGAAGACCCTGAGTTTACGCTTAAAAAAGCGATGGTCATCACCGTTTATCCGGGCGCATCGCCACAGCAGGTTGAAGAAGAAGTCACATATCCGATAGAGAACGCCATTCAAAGCCTGCCTTATGTTGATTATGTCACGTCTATTTCTTCGCCGGGTCAGTCTCAAATCACGGTAGAAATGAAAAGCACCTACCGAAAGGAAGATCTTAAGCAAATCTGGGATGAGTTAAGGCGAAAAATAAACGATTTAAAACCGAATTTGCCACCGGGTGTCTACCCTCCAAAAATCATGGATGACTTTGCAGATGTTTATGGCGTACTGTACGCCGTAACTGGAGATGGTTACTCCTATGAAGAACTCAAAGAATATGTCGATTACCTGAAGCGAGAACTCGTATTGGTCGATGGCGTCAGTAAAGTCACCATAGCCGGTGAGCAACAGGCTCAGGTTACTGTTGAAATATCCAGCCAGAAACTCTCGCAGCTCGGGATATCACACAACCGTATTTTTTCTCTACTCCAGACACAAAACAGTGTGTCAAATGCTGGCAGGATCCGCGTCGGAGACGAATCTATCCGTATTCATCCTACCGGTGAATTTAATCAGGTTTCTGAGCTCGAAGACTTGCTGATTTCAAAACCTGGCGCGAAGGAGCTGATTTACCTGGGTGATGTGGCGACAGTCAGACGCGAATATGCAGAAATTCCGACGCATATCACCCGCTACAATCGCGATCAGTCTTTGCTGCTCGGTATCTCATTCAGCTCAGGCGTCAATGTCGTAGAAGTAGGAAAAGCCATAGACAAGCACCTTGCTTCACTGGAGTATCAACGTCCACATGGCATGTCAGTCCACACAGTTTACAACCAGCCCAATGAAGTCGAAAAATCAGTAAACGGATTTATTATCAGTCTGCTTGAAGCCGTAGCAATTGTTATTGTCGTGCTGTTGATCTTCATGGGGGTCAAAAGCGGTATTTTGATTGGTGGTATCCTGCTGCTTACAGTACTTGGTACATTCATCTTCATGAAAATGTTTGCAATTGACTTACAACGAATTTCTCTGGGAGCCCTGATCATCGCGCTCGGAATGTTAGTCGACAATGCGATAGTCGTGACAGAGGGGATACTGATCAACCTCAAACGCGGACAAACTAAGATTAAAGCGGCAGTCAATATCGTTGAGCAAACGAAATGGCCATTGTTAGGTGCCACAGTGATTGGCATCACCGCTTTTGCGCCAATTGGGCTAAGCTCTGATGCCAGTGGTGAGTTTGCCGGCTCTTTGTTTTGGGTGCTACTCATTTCTTTGCTGCTCAGCTGGGTAACGGCCATTACTCTCACACCTTTTTTTGCAAACATATTATTCAAAGAAGAGATCCGACAAGGTAACGACAATGAAGACCCCTATCAGGGTTTGATCTTCACGGCATACAAAGCCCTGCTTAGAGCTTGCCTGCGATTTCGTTGGACGACGGTCGTTGCTATGATTGCACTACTCGGATGTGCAATGGTTGGTTTTAAATCGGTTAAGCAGTCCTTTTTCCCAGCTTCAAACACACCTATGTTTTATGTCGACTACTGGCATTATCAGGGAGCTGATATTCGCAGTACAGCAGATAACCTTAAAAAACTAGAACAGTTTTTACAGAACGATAGCTTAGTCGAGGAAATCACCACCACTATCGGTCAGGGTGCGCCCCGCTTTATGCTAACTTATAGTCCGGAAAAGCAATATGCATCGTATGGCCAGTTAATCATTCGGGTTACCGACCGGGATGCCGTGGCGACAATGATAGCGAAGGTAAGGGACTTTGCCACTCACAATGAACTTGACGGCAAACTCAAAATCAAACGTATGGAAATTGGTCCATCGACGGATGCTAAAATTGAAGCCCGTTTCTCTGGGCCAGATCCTGTGGTCCTGCGTCAGTTGGCAGACCAGGCCAAAAACCGGTTGGCACAAGATTTGGGAGCATTTAACATTCGTGATAACTGGCGTCAGCGTTCTAAAGTGCTGGAGCCTGTATTTAATGAGCAAAAAGCACGACGCCTGGGGATCAGTAAATCCGATCTCGATCAGCTATTGCTGACCAGTGTTTCGGGCAACAAAGTCGGCCTGTATCGCGATGGCACCAAAATGTTACCAATTGTCGCGCGTGTACCGGAAATTGAAAGACGCAATGTCGAAAACCTGGTTGACCTGCAGATATTCAGCCCGGTGCTTAATGTCTATGTACCTTTAGGCCAAATCCTTGACGGCGTCGAAGTTGTTTGGGAAGACAGCTTGATAATGCGCCGCGACCGCAAGCGGACTATCACCGTCATGGCAGATCATGATGTCATTGGCAATGAGACGCCGGCTAAACTGTTTGCCCGGGTTCGTGCTGACATTGAAGCCATTGAACTACCACAAGGTTATGAAATGCAGTGGGGTGGTGAGTTTGAGTCTGCCAGCAAAGCACAAAAAGCGATCTTCGGTTCACTCCCCTTAGGGTATTTATCCATGTTTATCATTACTGTGCTGCTATTCAACTCTGTACGTAAACCCCTGGTTATCTGGAGCACCGTGCCACTTGCCATCATAGGTGTGACAGCGGGGCTGGTGATCTTTCAAGCGCCTTTCAGCTTTATGGCATTGCTGGGGTTACTAAGCCTGTCTGGTATGTTGATCAAAAACGGCATTGTTCTAATGGATCAAATAAACCTGGAATTAGACAGTGGTAAAGACCCCTATCAGGCGGTATTCGACTCCGGAGTGAGCCGTGTACGCCCAGTCTCTATGGCCGCGGTTACCACAATTTTGGGTATGATCCCTCTGTTGTTCGATGTGTTCTTTAAATCGATGGCCGTAACCATCATGTTTGGTCTGGGCTTTGCGACAGTCCTGACCTTGATAGTTCTGCCTGTGATTTATTGTTTGTTCTTTAAAGTTACAGCACCGAAATAACAAAAGGGCCGTAAAACGGCCCTTTCTCATTTATTTTTTCAAAGACAACGTCCCTTTAACTCTCCTGCGAGGATTGGCGCCTGAACGATTTTTTGGCTTTTCAGAACGACTTCTGTCTGAGCCATGAGGCTTTTTAGCCTCCCCTGCTTTACCCTTAGTACGTTTTGGTGCTGACTCATCTCGACTTTGACTTGATCTGCCTGATTGGCGTGCTACACGCTTTTGCTCGTCAACGGATGCTTCTTCCGTTTTCGATGACCCTTCGATTGACGCATTGATCTCAGCCATTTCCGACTCACTGAGGTGACGCCACTGTCCCGGGCGTAATCCGTTCAGGTTGACATTCATGATGCGCACACGTTTAAGCGTTTGTACTTCATAATCAAAGTACTCGCACATGCGCCGAATTTGGCGATTAAGCCCCTGCGTTAACACGATAGTGAACTGCTTCGCTGCGGTTTTCTTAACAAAACACTTTTTAGTGACGGTGCCAAGAATTGGCACGCCAGAACGCATACCACGAATAAACTCCTCGGTAACGGGCTTATCGACTGTCACAACGTACTCTTTTTCGTGGTTATTGCCAGCTCGAAGTATTTTATTGACGATATCGCCTTCGTTGGTCAAAAAGATCAACCCCTCAGAAGGCCTGTCTAACCGGCCGATGGGGAAGATACGTTCAGGGTACTGGATTGCACTGACAATATTGCTTTTTATCTTGCGCTCTGTTGTACAGGTTACACCCACTGGCTTGTTATAAGCGATATACACCCGCTTTGGCTTAGATTTTAGCGGTTTATTGTCAATCAGTATGGTGTCTGAATCACCGACCTTAAGTCCCATCTCGGCGATCTGACCGTTTACTGATACCCGGCCGTCGCTGATCAGCGTATCTGCTTCTCTGCGGCTACAAAACCCGGTTTCACTGATGTATTTATTTAATCGCTTAAGTTCATTCATAAAGAAGCTGTTATCTTTTCTTGTACATAGAGGCATTACTCATCTTACAACCAGATGAGTTACAGGAGGCGCATGGTAACAAACTTTACAAGCCAGTAGAAATGTTTCCTTTCAATGTACTGTGCAAAGGCACTGGCGCTTAGAAGCTGTTACTCAGAAATGACACCAGAGGCCAAATCTCGAGCCAGAAATGCAGGAGATACCAAATATTGCGCCTGTTTGTTTTTTAGTAAACTGAACTTACTAAAATCAACACCTGACCAGTCTGATTTATCAGCCAGCCACAGATAACGATGCACATTCTGCTTGTTTATAACAACCAAAGGGTATGTGATTGACTGGTGTTCTTGCCAGTATGTATGACCATGAAACCTATCGTACAAGGACAAAATGGCAAGTCCTCCCATAATAAAATGTCCCCCAACGGAGGCCTGTAACTCCCCTTTTTCGATCAACCCAAGTGTATCGTTGAGCCAGTCAAAGCCACCAATTGCAACAAACCTGTCTTTATCACTTCCTTGTTGTTTAACCGCACTAAGTGCTCCCATCGCCATTAAATCAGACGCACTCCAGATAATATTTGTATCAGGATAGCGCTTGAGTAGTCGCTGGGTTTTTTCCATTGCCTGAGTTTTAGACCAACTGGCATAGATAGATTGCTGCAGCGCGACCCCCTGACTTCCGAAATACGACTGGGCCCCTTGATTGCGAGCATCTGACTCACTGCCGTAGTGACCGTTGATTGCAATCGCCTGAGGTTTTACACCGCTCTTTTTCTCACGCAGAGACTCTGTCAATGCCTTTGCCAGGTCGGCCCCGGCACGAAAATTATTAAAGTAAATTTCTCCCAGCCAGTTTTTATACCTTTGCCCAGGTTTGCCTATTTCTGTCTGTTCAGGTCCGCTTATGGTTTGCTCCAGGGTCAGATACTGAACCCCATATTTTTCCAACAGGTCCAGATGCTGTTCTGCGTTGCCCGGATACAGCATCAGTACAACGAAGTCGGGCGTGGCACGATACTCCAGATACCTTTGCAGCTCGGCGAGCTGAATATAACGGCTTCCGTCACCATATATCACGTCAAGTTTCACATTAAGTTGTTTACTCGCGGCCTGTGCAATAGATTCAACTTTCTGCCAAAATGGCTCCCCGGAGATAGAGGGATTAACCAGCAGAACTGAAAAGTCCGCTTTTGCGAAGCTCAAATGAGATGACAAGAACAGAAATAACCAGAAAATACAGTGTAAAAACTTCACGATAAACTGCCTTTTGTTGTATCACGTACGGCCCAGATAACCGACGCAACGCCTCAATATGTACTCTGCTGGGCCAGGCTTTTCAGCCCTATTAAGCAGTATAGCTAAAATCACCTGCCCCAGCGTAAGGTTCAGAAAAAACAAAAAGTAATCAATACGGGTAAACGAGAGTCGGGTGTCCGGAAAAACAAAATGAAAAAAGCCAATTCCGATGACCGTCTGGGTTAAATAAAGTGTCAGGGAATAACGCCCCACTATGGCCAGCACGCCACTCAGGGTCGGCGTACTCCTACTAATTGCTTGGATCAAAACCAAATAACACAGTGCCATGGGGATGGCAGCTAGCCAGTTTACTGTTTCCAAAACAAGCCCCATGACCGACTCTTTAATTAGCCAAAGAAGCAACGAGACACTAAAGCTGACCCACCAGGCTGTCCATAACCACTTCCCACAAGATGGTATACTTTGGGTAAACCAACCTCGTTCATAGAGCTCCATCCCCAACAACATTAATCCGAGTGTGTTCCACAAAGTGGCAATTGGGATGAGTAAAATCATCATGGTGAAATTACTCATATTCTGACTTAGCAACTCGTTGTAGTTCAGTGGTAAGGAATCCATCATGAGGGCATACTCTACGCTTGCACGATCTATGGCGGGTTCGCGCACAAGGTAACTGAGCACAACCAATAAACCCACGGGCAAAACGGTCAATAAGCCAGCTGCATACAGTCTATGTTTTGAGTCCAACCACATCAGTGCGAGTAAACCTGACAACGCATAGTTTAGCAAAATATCTCCGGGCCAAAGCAAATACCCATGCAAGATACCAAACACAGCGAGCACGCATAACCTGGTTTTTATATGGAAAAGGCAATGAGCGCTCTGCTTATGTTGCTTGTATTGGATCATTAAAGCCGCACCAAACACCAGACAAAACAATGTTCGAAATCGACCATCAGCCATTACCGTTGCCAAAAAAGACAATCCCTGTTCTAATAGATCTTTGTCTACGGGTGGAATATAGCCGTACGAAAAATTGGCCATAAAAAACAGGTTAGTCAGACTCAAACCAAGTAAGGCAAATCCCCGTACACTGTCAATAAATCGGTTTCTTGACATTAATACACATGATCACGATACATATCAGCCCAGGTAACGGCCGACGCATGAAACTCGGGCAAGCTTTCGTCTGGCATATTAAGCAATGCACAAGCTTCTTGTAATGCCCACCAACTGCCACTTTCATAGGCCTTAACGACATTCAAAATGTAATATAGCGTGTTTGATTTGCCTAGCAGTGCATCATGAATGATTTCTGGAAATGGCAAGCGCCCCACCAACAACTCCATTGGTTTGTCCAAGATTGCATCAAGCAATGAAAATAAGCCTGTCAGAAAGCTCATACTGGCAATACCCGGGGCAATTTGCTGGGCAATCAACTCACAAAAGCGTGAACGGACAATACTCAGGCGGGTCAGTTCAGTTGGTTTGTTCGTGGCAACGTGTGCTGTCATGATAAGGTTTACAAACTTAAGCACCCGCTCGTTGCCCAGATAAACAAGGGCTTGTTTCAGAGATTCGATACGGCTTTTTATCGGAAAGACACCAGAGTTTATCAGGCGCAACAATTTGTAAGCTAATGCCGTGTCCTGAGCAAACAGCTCTGATATCCGTCCCAAATTCATATGGGGCTTTAACACTTCGGCGTAAATCAGCATAACAATAGCATAATTAATTTCTATGTCCTGCTGAGATATCATGGTTGGTTTTGCAAAGAAATAACCCTGGAAGAACGTGAACCCCATCTTTTTCGCTTGCACAAATTCCTCTTCGGTCTCGACTTTTTCGGCAAGTAATTTGAGGTTTTTGCGCTGCTTTAACTGCTCTACCAGCGGGGCTATTGTATCCAGCGGGCTTTCAAGTAAGTCAAACTTTATTAATCTGACAAGCTTTAGAAAAGGTTCCCAGTCTTTTGAGTAAGTAAAGTCATCTAATGCCAACCGATAGTTATTGTGAAACAATTGTCTCACTCTTTCATAATTGTCCTTAGTCGGGGGAATTGTTTCAAGTAACTCGAGGATCACATCACTGCTCGGTAAGAAATGTGCAAGTTCCTGATTGAGTGACTCCTCGCCTATATTGATAAGCGCCTTCTTGCCCGACGTCAAATAACGTGTACCCAGATTAAGCTGATTATCCATAATCAGCCTGGCTGTTGCGGCATCATCAGCAATGTTGGGGAAGCAATTTTGTTTACCATCTCGAAACAGCAATTCGTACGCAACCACCTGTTTCTTTCTATTAAAGATGGCCTGCCTTGCCACAAACACTTTCAAATCATTGCTCCCAGCTATCTACTGCTCAATTAATAGCACTTTTGTTTTATTAGCTTGTTCTATTGGGGAATATTTTAACCCCATTTCATTAGAAAAAAAATCAAACTAAAACATTAATGTATTAGAATAGTCGATAGCTGAGCGGGCAGGCAAACGCCTACTCATACAATTTCTTTATATACTGGCTTGCAATGGTATCCCAGCTGAAACGTTGTGCACCTGCATTCGCTTTGATCTCAAGATACTTCTGTGGGTTATTTCTATGTACTTCAAGCGCTTGCCCTAAGCGTTCCAGTAACTGTTCTGCTTGCTCTGATAAATTATCGCCACCAAACAAGAACCCTGTCTCTTCATGTATTATGGTATCTCTTAAACCGCCAACCTGGTGCGCCAGACAAGGCTGACCCGCACGCATAGCCAACATTTGACTAATTCCACAAGGCTCAAATGAGCTGGGCATCAGGAATAAGTCACCGAGTGTGTAAAGGTGGTCTCCCAAGTCTTGTCCATACCCTTGTAAATAAAGCATATTCTCATTACGAGCCATCGCCTGAGTAAACAGGTATTCCAAATGCGGATCACCTGAGCCTAAAATAACCAGTACGCCGCCATACTCGTTAATCAAAGCTGCAACATGATCGAGGATCAGGCGGCCATCTTTTGGTTGTCTCAGCAATAAAGCTTTCTGATCCGTCAGTCGCCCGACGCTGGTAATGAGCGGTCTGCGAAATACTGACTGCTGGCGCCACTGAATGACTCTCTGATGCGCAATATAATGGGCTGGTTTAAGCGTGCCTCCGTTTGCCATCCACACAAACAGCGCTTGCTCTGCCAGATCACAGTATTGATGCAAAGAGATATCATTGGTTTCGCCTGATGATGTATCATAAGTACACCCATTTAGAATGCCAGCCAACCTCCCAGTCCGATACGCGGCCTGCATGTCATGCTCTAATCCTTCTCCACCAAAGAATCCCCTTTCATGGTCACTACTTAGCTGCACCTCCTGACAATATGTAGGCGAAACGAGATGGACTTTGTCAGAGAGACTAATCGCAGCCCTCATCGGGTTAAAGCAGTGAGGATATACATGGTCACAAATCTGACTACCGTCATAACTTAACGTCGGGAACCAGGATTCGAGGCTGGAATCGTCATGTTTGAAAGGTCGGATCCCCTGAAGGGCAAGGTTGTGCACTGTGTAAACCGTTTTAATCTGTTTCAGATTTACAAACCGCGGACTAAAGGTTTTTAGCACAGCGACAACTGCTGCGTGCCAGTCATGTAAATGGAGCACATCGACAGGGCCAATCACAGAATGCTCAAGCAGCTCACTCACCGCAGCACAAAACAGTGCAAACTTATTGGCATCAGTCGCAAACGGCTGATCACCATCATTACAATAAATCGCGCCATTATGCTGTGAGAACAAAGAGTGTGAAACAACATATTGATCCACATCAGCGTCACTGGCTACCCGCCATAAAGTAGCAGTCTCCAGGTGCTGTTTAAAGGGTACGGCGATGTCTGCCACAAATGAGCGGTTTAGTGCATACTGACCGTAATCAGGCACAATAACGGAACAACGCACTTGCTGTGTTGCCAGTGCATAAGGAATGTCGCGGATCACATCCGCAACTCCCCTACTTTACAATTTGGCAGACGGTCATTCTCCGCTGCCACCATAACTACGTGCATGCTTGTCCTTTTTTATGCTGTTTCCTGGGCTTGCCCTGCTAACAGCCGCTGTTGTTTTTCTAATGCGGTTAGCATATCACGAGTCACCAACACGATGCCTTTTTTAGAAACTCTGAAACCGTTTCTTTCGTCCTGTGCTTTGTCATACCCAATAACCATACCTTCCGGGATATGGCAGCTCCTGTCTATAATCGCATTTTTTATCCGACAGCCTCGCTCTATTACCACACCAGGCAACACAACCGCCCTTCAATCTCACAGTATGAATGAACATGCACATTTGAGAACAACAAAGATTTGCGCACTCTGGAGCCTGAGATAATACAGCCGCCAGATACGGTGGAATCTACCGCCATACCGCGACGCTCGTCATCGTCAAATATGAACTTCGCCGGTGGTAACTGCTCTTGATAGGTCCAGATTGGCCAGCTCGGATCGTACAGATCGAGTTGAGGCTGAGGTGACACTAACTCCATATTTGCTTCCAGAATGAATCTATTGTCCCAACATCGCGCCAATAGGGCTGACCAGGGTGACTGGGATCACGAAATGGAAACGCAAATACATTATGCTCTTCAATGATTGCAGGGATGATATCATGGCCAAAATCACGACCAGAGCCTTCACGCTCAGCATCTTCTTTTAGCTGTTCAAAAAGAAACTCGGTATTAAAAACATAGTTCCCCATCGACGCAAGGCATAAACCGGGTTTACCCGGAATTTCGCTTGGTTCAGCTGGTTTTTCGTCAAAGCGTCTGACTCGCTTGTTTTCATCCACCGTCATCACGCCAAATGTATTAGCAGCATCCTCACAGGGCACTTCGATACAGCAAACCGTCATATCTGCGCCGGTTTCCACGTGTTTGGCTAGCAGCGCGCCATAGTCCATGCGGTAAACATGGTCACCGGATAAAATCATGACGTACTTAGGGAGTTCATGACGAATAATATCCATATTCTGGAATACGGCATCCGCCGTACCACAGTACCATTCATCACCGTAACGCTGAGACGCAGGCAAAATTTCCACCGATTCGCCAAGCTCTTTCTTAAAATGGCCCCAGGCACGATTCACATGTCTGATTAAGGAATGAGATTTGTATTGTGTAGCTATACCGACTCGGCGGATACCCGAGTTAATACAATTTGATAACGGAAAGTCTATTATTCTGTGTTTGCCTCCAAAATACACTGCGGGCTTAGCTCTCCAGTCGGTCAGCTCGTGCAGCCTGCTACCACGACCACCTGCCAGTATCAGTGCATAGGTTTCTCTGGTCAGGTTACTAATATATCGGTTTGCATAACTGGGCATTCATTATCTCCATTAAAAGTCTATCTACGATCTACTGCATTGGGGTTAAGCGCCAAATATCGTCACAATATTGTTGAATAGTTCGATCGCTAGAAAAGCTGCCACTAGCGGCCGTATTAAGTATGCTCATTCGCAGCCACTGCGACTGGTCCTGATAGGTTTCAGCGGCACGTTGCTGAGCTTCAAGATAGCTATCAAAATCGTGCGCAACCAGCCAGGGATCGTTTGGACTGCGTATTGAGGCGATGATGTCGTTAAAAATGCCGGGCTCAAATAAGTTAAAATGACCACTTTCCAACAAAGTCATCGTATTGTTTAAAGCCTGGCTGGACTGAATAATGGCATTCGGGTCATAGTGCTGACGAACCTCTTCTGCCTGTTGAGCAGTGGCACCAAACAGGAAGAAGTTGTCTGCTCCAACCTGTTCTCTGATTTCGATATTTGCGCCATCCAGGGTGCCTATGGTCAGCGCGCCGTTCATCATGAACTTCATATTGCCGGTTCCTGACGCTTCCTTCCCTGCTGTGGATATCTGCTCTGACAGATCGGTGGCTGCGCAGATTGTCTCCATCGCTGTGACATTATAATTTGGGAAGAACGCTACTCTGAGCAATGGATTAGCCTGTTCGTCTTTATTGACGACATTAGCGACATTATTAATGAGCTTAATTACTTGTTTGGCCATAGCGTAACCGGGGGCTGCCTTTCCGCCAAAAAGCACACACCGCGGCACCATGTTCTGCGTATCACCGCGACGAATGCGGTCATACAAAGAAATGACGTGAAGTATGTTTAATAACTGGCGCTTGTATTCGTGGATCCGTTTAACCTGAACATCGAACATCATCTTGGCATCAAACTCAACGCCACATCGCGCTTTAACGAGTTGTGCTAACTTACGCTTATTGCCTTCCTTAACGGACTGCCATTTCGTCTGAAAAGCCCTGTCATCGTAATAGCGTCGCAAAGTCTTGATTTCAGCAAAATCAGCTTGCCACTGTTCTCCAATTTTACTGGTAATCAATTTAGCCAGCGCCGGATTACAATACGCCAGCCAGCGCCTAGGTGTTACGCCGTTAGTTTTATTATTAAATTTAGCAGGCCAAAGCTGATAAAAGTCATGGAAGAGCCCTGATTTTAGTAATTCAGTGTGCAGTGCAGCAACCCCGTTTACCGAGTAACTACCCACTATCGCCAGATAAGCCATGCGGATCTGAGGATGCTCTCCCTCTTCTATCAAAGATAATGCACGCTGTTTTTCCATGTCCCCAGGCCACATAAGTGCGACTTCGGATAAGAAACGCGCATTAATTTCATAAATAATCTCAAGTAACCTCGGTAGCAGGCGTGAAAACAAGGCGACCGACCACTTTTCGAGCGCCTCTGGAAGTAATGTATGGTTGGTATACGCCATAGTTGAGGTGGTGATCGACCAGGCAACATCCCACTCCAGTTCATGCTCATCGACCAGTAGTCGCATCAGCTCAGCGACTGCGATACTTGGGTGTGTATCGTTAAGCTGGAAAACATGCAAATCGGCAAATTCACTGAAATCATCGCCATGTTGTTCCACCCACTGATGCAGTATGTCCTGCAAGCTGGCGCTGGAGAGGAAGTATTGCTGGCGAAGCCTGAGTTCCTTACCATTTTCACTACTATCATTTGGATATAGCACCATAGTGATCTGCTCTGCCAAATTCTTTTTGGCAACAGCTTCGGAGTAACTTCCGGCATTAAACTCTTTAAGGTTAAACTCATCCGTGGCCTCTGATTTCCAGAGCCTTAGTGTATTCACTACACCATTTCGGTAGCCTGGTATCGGCACATCATATGGCACTGCCAGTACATCCTGAGTGTTCACCCAGATACGATGAGAGCGACCTTGTTTATCCTGATGGGCTTCAACATGACCAAAAAACTTAATCACTCGGGATTGCTCCGGTGCCGGCATTTCCCAGGGATGCCCCTCACGTAGCCAGTTGTCCGGATGTTCTACCTGAAACCCTTGATCCAGCGACTGATTGAACATCCCATATTCGTAACGGATCCCGTAACCAATCACAGGCAATGCAAGCGTTGCGCAGCTATCCAAAAAACATGCAGCCAGCCGACCCAGGCCCCCGTTTCCCAGACCAGCGTCGTGCTCGGCCTGTTCAACGCACTCAAGTTCAGTACAGTATTCTTTAAGTGCATCACGAGTTTGCTTTTCAAGGTCCAGACTGAGTACTGCGTTCCCCAGTGCCCGTCCCATTAAAAACTCCAGGGACAAATAGGCTGCTCGCTTACATTTATTATCTGCGAGGTATTGGTTAGTTGCCCTGCACCTCGCCACCAGCCGATCTCTGACTGTCAACGCCAGCGCCTGAAATAAGTAGTGCTTTGAATCTCCAACTTTGTCGCGCCCAAGGGTATAGTAAAAATGTCGCATTAGATCATCCGCTAGCGTACTTTCGTCCAGCTTTGGGGCTTCCTGCCAATGCTTCACAACACACACATTTGACGTTTTCTTAGTCATTCTTGAGATCCTCATTAAGAGATTGGTATACCCAGGCACTGTGTGCACTCAGGGTTTGGGTCTGATGGCCTCTATCTGTGATTTCAGTGGGATGTACTGAACTCAGTAGCAACTTCCAGATTGCTCCGGGAAGCGCCGGTAGCTTGACCTCCTGATCGTCGTTTCCGGCGTGCAGTATTACTAACAAATTTTGTTTTCTAAGCGTATCTGTCAGCATATAGATAAGCGTTTTATTGTGGCTGTCATGCCAGTCACCTTCTGTCATAGGCATTGCATTTTTATTAAACCAGCTAATATTGAAGCGCTCATCTTTGGTATGAATATAAAATGGATGATGGAATATGGCGTAATCACACCTTAATTTCTGAAGCCGAGACATTAATTCGCATAACACACCAGCATCATCCTTTGCACACCAATCAGTCGACCTTTTGTTTTCAGTCAAGCGTGCAACGATACTCGCAGGCCAGTCCAGCCAATTAATTTCATTATCCTGACAATAGGCGTTGTTATTACCCTGTTGTGAGTGAAGAATTTCGCTTCCAGCTGCCAACATTGGCACGCCTTTGGACATCATCAACGTTATTAGCGCGCTTTTTTGGATCTGAAGCCTTAAAGAGAGAATGTGCTCATGTTCCGTTTCACCTTCTACACCACAATTAAATGAGATGTTTTCACTGTGGCCATCACGATTATCTTCTCCATTGGCAAAATTGTGTTTTTGCTCATAGGTCACCCAATCAGCAAGCGTAAATCCATCATGGCTAGTCAGGAAATTCACTGAGTTAAGGGGTCCACGCTGATTGTGCTCAAATAGTTCGTGCGATCCATGTACCCGCTTTGCCAACTCAGACAAAGTACCCGCATCACCACGCCAAAAACGCCTTACAGTATCCCGGTATTTGTCATTCCACTCCCGCCATGGTGATGGAAAGCCACCGAGTTGATAGCCCCCAGGTCCCACATCCCAGGGTTCAGCAATCAATTTTACTTTGCTCAGCACAGGATCCTGTGCAATTACCTGTAAAAACGCATGCTTCTGAGTAAAGCCATGTTCAGTCCGTGCCAGTATTGTTGCTAAGTCAAACCTAAACCCATCCACCCCCATATATTCAACCCAATATCTCAGGCTATCTACAACCAGTTTTAAGGTAAAAGGGTCATCAATATTAAGCGTGTTGCCACATCCGGTATCGTTAATATAGTTAGCAGGCTCACCCACCATGCGATAGTAACCCGTGTTATTTAGCCCTTTGAGCGACAACATTGGGCCATCCATTCCCCCCTCCGCTGTATGGTTATAAACCACATCCAGGATCACTTCGATCCCTGCAAGGTGGAGTTCACGTACCATTTGCTGAAACTCTCTGATCTGTCCTTCAATCAAATAAGCTTTATGAGGCACAAAAAAACTCAGCGAGTTATAACCCAGTAGTTTTTTAATCCTTTGGCAGTTAAGAACTGCTCAGAAATAAATGCATGGCATGGAAGCAGCTCGAGTGTTGTGACACCCAAACTGGCGAGGTGTGCTACAAAATTGCTATGACTCAGTCCAAGAAATTTTCCGCGCAGATGCTTCGGCACAAACTCACATTGTTGTGTAGCACCACGCACATGGCACTCATAAATCAGGGTTTTAGACCAGGGAATACAGGGCCTTTCACCGTCATATTTAGGTAGATCTTCAACCCTTGACTTAGGCATATCCACCGCATTGTCGCTTGTGTTGAATGTACCGACTGGCAGGTGACAAAAGTGTCGTTCACTCCAGGTAAACTCGCCCTGAAAGTCCTTACAATAGGGGTCTAACAGCAACTTATGATGGTTAAACAGGTGTCCGTTATCGGGCTCATATAACCCTTTGACCCTGAAGCCGTATAAAGCGCCGGCACGCAAGGGAGAAACAAACACAGACCACAAGCCCCCCTCGTGACGATACATAGTTAGCGCGGCTATTTCACTGTGACCGCTTTGATCAAACAAACACAATTGTACTTCTGTCGCATCCGGGGCATATGCGGCGAAGTTCACGCCTTGATCGTGCAAAGAGCTGCCTAGCGGAGCTGGTTGTCCTCGGTGCGACGTTAACATGACTTGTCAGTACCCAAATACTGTAAATACACGGTGCTTAACGGAGGAATCGTTATTTCTATGCTGTGCTCAAAACCGTGGCTACCAATTGCTTTGCTCTGCAGCATTTGCTGTTGATGTGCAACGGGGGCTATGCCACTACCAAATAAGTCAGTATCATCCGAGTTGAACACGACCTGATATATGCCTGCCTGGGGCACACCTATCCGATAGCTGTGCAAAACCTGCGGCGTAAAGTGACTGACCACCACCATCAGGTCTGCGCGTGACTTGCCAAAACGGGCAAAGCTTAGAATCGACTGTTCACCATTGTGACAATCTATCCACTGAAATCCACACGGTGAGTTATCAAGCTCAAACAAAGCTGGTGAGGTAGTGTAAAGATGATTCAACGACTTGATTGTCTGGTATACGCCATTATGTGCTGATGATTCCAGTAGCGTCCAATCCAGCCCAGAATTATGATCCCATTCAGTCCTTGGAGCCAGCTCACTGCCCATAAACAATAGCTTCTTGCCTGGGTGTGCATACATAAAACCATAATAAGCTCGCAAGTTGGCGAATTGTTGCCAGTCGTCACCTGGCATTTTACTCAAAAGCGATCCCTTGCCATGAACGACTTCATCGTGACTCAAAGGAAGAACATAATTCTCCGAGTAAGCGTAGGCCATTGAAAAGGTCATCTCATGATGGTGGTACTTTCTATGAACGGGATCTCGCTGCATGTAACTTAAACTGTCATTCATCCAGCCCATGTTCCACTTGTAACCAAACCCCAGCCCATTGTGCTCAACCGCCTGAGTAACACCGGGCCATGCTGTTGACTCTTCAGCAATCATCATAACATGCGGATGCCGGCCATATACCCGCGTATTTACCGCTCTTATGCAGTCAATCGCCCCCAGGTTTTCTCTGCCGCCAAACTGGTTTGGGACCCATTCGCCATCTTTACGGGAATAATCAAGGTAGAGCATAGACGCCACAGCATCAACTCTTAGCCCATCCAGTTTAAATACATCCAGCCAGTAGTTTGCATTGGATAGTAAAAAACTCTTAACTTCCGGTCGCTCGTAGTTATAAATATAAGTATTCCAGTCTGGGTGAAACCCCTGTCGGCTGTCAGCATGTTCATAAAGGTGTGTTCCATCAAAACGATGCAAACCATGCGGATCAGATGGAAAATGGCCAGGGACCCAATCGACCAATATGCCCAAATCCAACTCAGCACACTTACCAATGAAATAGCTGAAATCTTCGAGGCTGCCAAACCGGCTGGTTGGTGCAAATAACCCCACTGGCTGGTATCCCCAGGAACCATCAAATGGATACTCGCTGATGGGCATGAGCTGAATGTGCGTAAACCCAAGGCCCTTCACATAAGGTAGTAAATCATCAGCCAGTTCACGATATGTCAGATAACGGCCATCTTCTTGTTCTCTGCGCTTCCAGGAACCTAAATGAACTTCGTAAATTGTGATAGGTGCATCAACTGCGTTGCGCTTGCGACGCCGCTCCTGCCCCGCTGGACTGAGAGGAAGATTACTCTGCTGTGGCTGAATAACACTCGCAGTGCCGGGGGCTTGTTGCATTTTGATAGCGTATGGGTCGGCACGTTCAGTTACAACACCATCTGCGCCAACAATCGAGTACTTGTATCCCTGCTCACTTGTAAGATGCGGTATAAACAGGTCCCACACGCCACTGGCTGGATGAAAGCGCATAAAATGCTGGTTAGGCTGCCAATGATTAAATTCACCAATCACCGACACACTACGTGCGTTTGGCGCCCAAACACAAAATTGTGTCCCCGCGCAGCCCTGGTGTGAAATAGCACGTGCGCCAAAATGCAGATAACCATGTTCTAACGATCCTTCGTTGAACAGGTACATAGCAGCCTCGTCAAGTGCGCTGCTAAAGTCATAAACATCCCTAGTCGTAATCGTCGTTTCAGGGTATTGAATTTTCAACAAATAACCAGAAGCAACCGGATGGCTAAATTGAAACACAAATAGAGCAGAATTATCTATTCTCTGCAGCTCAGTCTCCTGCGTGCCGTGTATCACAGTGATTGACTGTGCACCGGGTATGTATACTCGGATAATGGAACCTTGCCCGGCACTGTGCAAACCGAGAAAAGAGAAGGCATCACGAAAACACCCAGCTTTAAAAGCCGAGATTTGTGCTGCATAGTCGTAGGTAATAATGGGCGCTTTGCTCGCTGAATTCATGCCTGCTCTCTGATCCTTTTAATTTCTGTTATTAAGTGACTGTTTTGTTCAATTGTTTGTTCTGCTTGTACTGACAAACGACGGCGCCAGTTGGGATACTCCCTATCAGTACCTGGGATGTTGACAGGTAATTGCTGCTGCTCCAGATCATCCAGCTGGATAGCGAGCAATTTACTTTCACTCGCTGCGAGCTTCTTAAGTACCGCACAATACACATTCATTGCATCGTATTTAATATGCTCAACTTGGTCTGCATCAAGCTCTAACCAGGACAACAGGCGCGCCTTATCTTCATCTCTTGCCAATGCCATCTGGGCCGCTTCTTGTTCATTACATAGCCGATATTCTTTTCTGAGATCCACATCCAGGCAATTCCACCACGCAAAAAACGGTGCAACATCGTGATTAGCAACCATCAGTAACGTATCCGAGCGATACTGGTGAGTTGGCTTAAAATGACCACTCTGATCCTTAGCGAAATACATCAAAATATTGCCGTAGAGATTTGACTCCTCCATGGCGGTTGATATCTCTGGCGGCACTATGCCCAGGTCTTCTCCTATCACCATGGTCTGATTTAGATGTGATTCAATTTTCAAAATGGCCAGCAGATGTTCAAACGGATAATAGACATAGCAGCCGCTTTGCTGGCCGTTAACTTCGAAGCACCACCACAAACGGCGAATTGCCATCACGTGGTCAATTCGTAATGCACCGACAGACACCATGTTGCTACTGACCAGTGAACGAAAGTAGGCGTACCTATCTTGCTTTATCTTGATTGGGTTCAGCGCTGGAAGCCCCCAGTTCTGCCCTGATTCTGCCCATGGATCTGGTGGCGCGCCAATATTGGCATCCTTTGCAAAAAGTTCTTCATTTTGGGCAAACTCGTGCCCTTCTTTTGCACACCCTACAGCCAGATCATTGATCAAACCAATTGCCATTGCGGATGCCAAAGCATGCAGCTGACATGCGCTTAACTGTTCATGGGCGAGCCACTGAAAAAACCATTCTCGCTCGCTTAGAAAGCCTAAGCTTAAAGTCTGCGTTCTGGTTACTTTAAACGCTTCTACAGCCGAGCTAACTGCTGACACCCCGCTGCATTGCTCAAATAATTGTGTCAATTGTCGGTACTTCGCCTCTGCAACAGCACAATAGTCAATGTAGTTTTCCCGATGACTGCCCTGAGCAGACTCGTATATCACCTCAATGCTCGGATGGTAGTCTTTGCTGAGCATTTCGACAGCCCAATCCAGTGCGATGTACAAAGGATTAATAAGACAACGATGTGAAGGACTATATGGACTTGCTCGCTCTGGTTGCGCTTCAAACAGCAAATGGAGCGGATTAAGCAGAATAAAGTCACACTGCTTGTCTGCTGCACTGCTGATCAGTTGATATAGATCTCTAAAATCACCTACACCGGCATTACGTGCACTACGCAAAGTATAAAGTTGAACAGACAGGCCAAGTCGTTTTTTATGGTCGTTTTCGATTGCAAAACAGCGCTTCGGTACTGACCAAAGTTGCGTTGCCTTAACCCCGAAAGGACCTTCGATTTCCGTTTCAAAGTAGCCAACAGGCAGCTGACCTAGTTCAACTTTTACCTCAAGATAAGTATGACCTTCATATCGATAGTCACCGCATACTGGTGTTTGTGACAATGTAACGGTGATACACACTGCCAATTCTGGAATACGCACAAAAATAGATTCATTAAGATATGATTCAGGTATCTTTAACGTAAATTCCCCACTGCTGGCATCCGCCAGAGTCACCTCTTCGACCACATTGAGCCACGGTTTGATATCAAGTTCGAAGTTCATCTCATCAATATGAGAACTATTCTCCGTGTTTACACCGCAGCTGCGTAGCGCGCTGAGCCTTGTTTGATGGTCGAAATAGACATGCTCACCATTATACTTGGTGTAGTCAAAACCTATTCCATGCAGGTAAAACAGCTGCTCCAGCCCTTGCATCGTATTTAGGCCAGTTTATGTGTATCGACAACGCTGTTTTGCGTGCCAAAGCCATTTGGCACATAACCATCGGCCTGCTCGTCATTGTCCCAATATTCACCATCAATTAAATATCTAAAATGATACTCATGCCCGGTTGGTAAGCGGTACTTAAGCTTAAATCGTTTGTCTTTTTTGTGGAATTTCATCGCCAAAGGCTGCCAGTCGTTGAATTCAGCAACCAACTCTACTTTGAGAGCCTCGGGATGAGTGATTTCAAACGTGACTTCCGCTTCGCTTTTTGTTTTGAAAAAACGCTTAGTTAACATTGTGGGCTCCAAAAAACCGCTAGGTTGTTTATCCTTGCCACAGTGCCGTGCCCGTTACAGCTAGACGAACGGTTGCTGTGAAACTACAAAGCATAATTGCTCATTGTCTACATACAGTGTGTACGCTTCATTACAGTGCAATGACAGTCCAGTCTTGCACAAATATGGTGATTTTCACTTAGAAAGCTGGCACAACTGCCTGTATATTAGTATACGGGCAATAAACGCGCCAAAACTTGTTAAAAAGTTAGGTGAGAACTATTCTCGTGTAAAGTGAATTTAATTGATACTTGATCTCAAACACATCACCGCTGTATTAATAAATTAGAATACACTGAGGCACTGAGCTGCGATTAAGATCACCCTGAATTAGGTGTAAAACATGTCATACTTAGGGCTTATTTATAGTATACTTACTGCTCCTGGCAGGGACGAATTTTATTAGGTAGGTGGATACGCTCAATCATGCAAAGTGTTTTTAAAAATATAGCAACCTGTATTGTCTGTTTTGTCGTGATTGGCATCGTTGTTAGCCTGCTGTTTACAAAGCATGTAGTCGACGTTCAAACCGGTCGTACCACTGTGGCATTGCATACACAATCCTTAAACGTGCAAGCTCAACATGTACCTTGGTTTGGTTTCCTGTTTCCCGACCAGCACTTTTTGGATGTCAACAACCAAACACATGTGTTGATAAAACAAGATCAAACGAGTACGACTTCAGTGACTGTAAAGCACGTCTTAACGCGTGTGCTTTCCTCACCCGTTTTGCTGTTATTGATTATGGTTATGCTGTTGCTCACTCTGACAAGACTGCGCGAATTAAGGCAACAGCACACACGAGCAAAAGCGTTATCAGATATTGACCGTGACCTGCAGGACATCATCGGCAACCTTGAAATAGACTACAAAGCACTCCCAATTGGTGGCTCAGTGGCCCAAATAAGCCATGCCGTTCACACGATAGCAAGCAACATCCAGCGTATAAAAATTAAAACTGACAGCCATGTCTTCCAGGATAAACTGACCAAATTGATAGACCGTCATGCTTATATAGAGCACATTAGCAACGAATTAGCTATGGCTGAGCAACAACAAAGTAAATGTGGGTTGTTATTTATCGACCTGGACGGATTTAAACAAGTGAACGATTCGTTCGGGCACAGTTTTGGTGATGAAATCTTAATTCAGGTTGCTGAGCGCTTGTGTCAGGTGGTACGTCAATATCAATTGCAGGCACTGCATGCCGTGCATGGGCTTGACCAAAACCTGTCGCGACTTGGCGGCGATGAATTTTCTATTTTTATACCAGACTTGAAGGACACAGGGTTTTGCACTGAAGTGGCTCAGACAATTCTGGGCGAAATTGAGCGCGATTTTGTACTGGGCAACAAACTGGTAAAGATAAGCGCAAGTATCGGTATTGCGGTATACCCAGACAGCGCGGCGACCCCAAATGCTTTGCTGCAAATGTCTGATGTTGCTATGTATCGCGCAAAAACAGATGGCCGTGGAATATTCCGCGTCTACTCGCCCGAAATGGGTAACAAAATCAGGCGCTATCATTACTTACTGGAAGAATTGCGACTGGCTATTGCGTCACAAAATTTCCATCTGTCTTTTCAGCCCATAGTACACGTTGAAGACTGCTCAATCGATTACTTTGAAGCCTTGGCTCGCTGGCATCACCCGATTGAAGGACTTATACCCCCCTCCGAATTTATTCCGATTGCCGAAGAGTCAAACCTTATTTTAGACCTTGGAGACTGGATTTTACTGGAGTCTTGTCGCCAGATGTCAGCCTGGCACAATGCGGGGATGAAACGAGTTCGCATCTCGGTTAATGTCTCCGGAATTCAGCTCAAACACCGCGCTATTTTTGACTGGGTCATGGCTGCTTTAGAAAAGACTGGCCTGCCCCCTACCTCTTTGATGCTTGAAATTACGGAGTCAACGCTTATCACCGCAAGCAATGAAATCATCGCTCAGCTGGAGCGCTGTCGTGCAGCGGGTGTTATTATTGCTATTGATGACTTCGGTACTGGGTTTAGCTCACTGAGCACCCTGGCTGACTTGCCAATAGATGTGATTAAAATAGACAAGCTGTTTATTTCTCAAGCCAAAGACAATCCCAAATATTATAAGATACTCAACTCAATCAGCGAGCTGGGTGCACAGCTGGATCTTAAAATCGTTGCCGAAGGTGTCGAACAGGTTGATCAGTTTGAACTGGTCAAGCAAATGGGCATACGCTGTGTTCAGGGCTACCTGGTCTCGCGCCCGGAAACCTCGAGTCGAGTGGGTAATAAAGTACTAAAAAGCAATATGAACCATATCGCATCCACAGGAACCAGTGTGTGGCTACCTGAATCCAGTTAAGCTAACGCGAGCCTTAGCGCTTAAACTTGGTTTCTAAAATCACCGAAGACGTGGTCCGTTCAACTCCCTCAAGGTTCCCTATATCATCGAGTAGCTGACTAAGCTGCTCAAGACTTTGTGCTTCCACCTCCGCAATCATATCGTATTCGCCGCTGATGGCGTACAGGGCTGAGATGTTATTGATCTGCTTAAGTGCATTATTAGTTTGTGCGGTCAGTTTTTGTCTGACCTTGATAGATACATGGGCAGCAACCTGAGACGCCTGATATTGTCTGCCCAGCTCAACACTGTAGCCCTGAATAACCCCACTGTGTTCCAGTTTTTGTAATCGGCTTTGGACCGTTGTTCTGGACATATCAAGCGTTCTTGCCAGCTCAGAGATACTGGCACGGGCATTTTTCCTCAGTTCAGAAAGTAAACGTTCGTCTTGTGAATGGATCATTGTGAAAACTTCAATCGTCATTTTGACGGTTATTTTAATCATTTTATTTATTTTTGCACTGCAAATTGACAACACAACGCGTAATAATGACAAAAAAGCGGGGAATGCGGATTTGTCTGTTACAGATGATTGCCTAGTACGACCCTGAGAAGTAAAGATTTATTAAGAGGAAGTTATCATGCAAGTGAATCGCGAGTTGTTTAACGAAGTAATGGTGCCAAACTACAATCCATCAGAAGTGATCCCGGTAAAAGGTAAAGGTTCACGAGTTTGGGACCAAAAAGGCGACGAGTACATCGACTTCGCGGGTGGTATCGCTGTAAACTGTCTTGGCCACTGTCACCCTGCTTTGGTTAACGCGTTAAAAGAGCAAGGTGAGAAAATCTGGCACCTGTCTAACGTAATGACCAATGAGCCAGCTCTTCGCTTGGCGAAAAAACTAACAGATGCAACGTTTGGTGAGCAAGTCTATTTTGCCAATTCAGGTGCAGAAGCCAATGAAGCAGCCCTTAAACTAGCTCGTCGCTGGGCAATTGATAACTATACTGAAGAAAAAACGCAAATCATCGCATTCAACAAAGGCTTCCACGGTCGTACATTTTTCACGGTTACCGTAGGTGGTCAGGCTGCATACTCAGATGGTTTTGGACCCAAGCCACAAGATGTAACCCATGTTGACTACAATGACCTTGAGACCTTTGCCAAACTAATTTCTGACAAAACCTGTGCGGTCATGATGGAACCACTGCAGGGTGAAGGCGGTATTATTCCACCCACTCAGGAATTCATTCAGGGCGTACGCGAATTATGTGATAAACACAATGCATTGCTAATTTTTGACGAAGTACAGACAGGTGTAGGCCGTACAGGTGACCTGTATGCATACCAGGGCCTGAACGTAACCCCTGACATCCTTACTACGGCAAAAGCTCTGGGCGGCGGTTTCCCAATTGGCGCGATGCTAACAACTAAAGACATTGCTAAACACTTAAAAATCGGTACTCATGGCTCAACTTACGGCGGTAATCCACTGGCCTGTGCAGTAGCTGAAGCAGCATTCGATACTGTTAACGATGAGCAATTACTGGCAGACGTAAAGCGTAAAGAGCGACTATTCCGTGACGGTCTGGCTGCAATCAACGAAAAGTACAATGTATTTAGCGAAGTACGTGGTAAGGGCCTACTGCTTGGTGCGGTTCTGAACGACAAGTTCAATGGTCGCGCCCGTGACTTCCTGGTTGCCAGTGGCAAGCATGGTCTTATGGCACTGGTTGCCGGTATGAATGTAGTTCGATTCACACCATCTTTGGTTATTCCTGATGAAGATATCCAGGCTGGTCTGGCTCGCTTTGAGCTGGCAGTAGCGGATGTTGTGAACGGTTAATGGTGAGGGGCGCGAAGGCGCCCTGCTAAAACTATGCAAGTACTCAGACCTATTTCAGAAAAAGACTTTGCGGCTTTAAAAACCATCGCCATCGAGTCTGGTCACGGATTCACGTCCCTGCCTGTTGATGATGATTTACTAAGCAGCAAAATTGCGCGCTCCGAAAACAGCTTTGAAAAAACTGTCAACCTGCGTACCGACGAGGGCTATTTGTTTGTACTGGAAGACAGCAAGAGCGGTGAAGTATTAGGTACCACCGCAATTGAAGCCGCGGTTGGCATGCAAACTCCGCTGTATCACTATCACTTAGGCAAAACAGTTCATCATTCGCGCACCCTAAACGTATACAACACTGTCGATATCCTAAGCATGTGTAATGACTACACAGGTGCTTCTGAGATCTGTACCCTGTTCCTGAGAGAGCCATTCCGCCAGGGTCTGGCCGGCCGCTTTTTGTCTCGTACGCGTTTTAACTTTATGGCGCTGCATGCTGAACGCTTCAGCGAAACTGTGATTGCCGAAATGCGTGGCGTCAGTGATGAAGAGGGACATTCGCCCTTTTGGCAATGGTTGCAGGAACACTTTTTCAGTATTGAATTTCCTCAAGCGGATCACCTGGTCGGGCTCGGTGACAAAGTGTTCATCAGTGAACTTATGCCTAAGTACCCGATCTATGCAAACTTGCTGAGCAAAAAGGCACAGGCTGTAATCGGCCAGGTGCACGAAAAAACTAAGCCAGCCCTGCGTCTGCTGCAAAAAGAGGGCTTTGAACACCGTGGCTATGTTGATTTGTTCGATGCAGGTCCAACCGTCGAGTCTAGGCTGCCCAACATAAAAACGGTCCGTGAAACTAAACGCGGCAGTGCACGTATCGTCAGCTCAGCTGAACTTAGTACTGCGGGGAACGAAACCTGGTCTGTCTCTAACTGTCGGTTAGCCGACTTTAGAGCCACTTTTGATACCCAAGTTAAATGGTGTGGAGACTCCCGTACATTCAAAATAAGTGCAGATATTGCAGCAGCGCTTCAAGTCTGTGACGGCGAAGAGATCAGCGGGTTTATACTCTGAAACACATTTTTCCATCAGGCTGATTGGCAACCCATGTCATCGCCTGATGTAACAACCGAATTAAACGTTTGCGTCGTGCTTAGTCGTAACATTTAACGCGGCTGGGCCGCCATTTTAAGGATTGTCATTATGCACAACAATGTAGATAGCTTATTTGAAAAACTATGGAATAACTACCTAGAAGTTACTCCTTCTGCTGTTAAAGTTCACGAACTACTTGGTTCTACACAGCAAGATGACGTGATCAACGATCATATTGCACTACGTACCTTTAACCACGAGAAAATTGGCCTGGAAAAGCTGGCTGCACATTTCAAAGCGGTAGGCTATACAGAGTGCGGTGAGTACCATTTCGAGGCTAAAAAACTATACGCTAAACATTTCGAACACAGCGACCCGACTAAACCAAAAGTATTCATCTCTGAGCTATTGGTTGAGAAATGCTCTGAAGAACTGCAAGCCATTGTAAACAAACTTGTTGAGCAAATTGATGAGAACGCCGTCACTGCTGACAACTTCCTGTACTCAGGTACCCACTGGCAGGTCAGCCACGAAACTTACAAACAACTACTGGCCGAGTCTGAGTACGCAGCCTGGATGGCAGCATGGGGCTACCGTGCTAACCACTTTACAGTCAGCATTAACCACCTGGGCAACTTCGAGACGATTGAGTCCGTAAACCAAGCTCTGAAAGATGCGGGATTCGAACTAAACGCATCCGGTGGCGAAATTAAGGGTTCTCCTGAGGTGTTGTTAGAGCAATCATCGACCCTGGCAGACCACCATACCGTTGGTTTCAGCGATGGCGAATTCAGTATCCCTAGCTGTTTCTACGAATTCGCATTACGCTACAACAAGCCAGATGGTGAGATCTACACGGGTTTTGTTGCAGCATCAGCCGACAAAATTTTCGAAAGTACTAACGCACGTTAAGCGTATATCACAGTAACTTGTCAAAGCAGCCATTCGGCTGCTTTTTTATTACCTGTCAAATGTATTTCCCTTGTCAGATCAATACTCCACAGCAAAATCTATGTCAGTATCGGGCCATACACCGGTTGTTTCAGCGCAGATTACAGGTTAAGTTTTCTGATGTCGGATAATGACCTTAACGAAACTGTCATTTATGTGAGCTAGCGTAGAAGCTGTGTAGCTGGCAGCCTATCGCGGTCATGACAGTATAAACTGCCAACGAGGTGCAGCTGTGAATATTGAACCAAAGTTAAGTGTACTACTGAATCGCAAGATCACGGTCAAAGCGCCGCTGGAGCATCCCGCGCTGGATGACAAAAAAGCCTATCGTCAGGCACTCAAGTACTGGCAGAATGAGCTGCTACATGTACAACAAGCTTATTATCATCAGGGCCGCAGAGCCTTGATAATCTTTGAAGGCTGGGATGCTGCCGGTAAAGGCGGCGCTATCCGTCGTATCACCGAGCGTCTGGACCCTCGGGGATATCAGGTTTTCCCCATCAGTGCACCAAAAGAAGAAGAACAAGGCAGACACTATCTTTATCGCTTCTATAACAAGTTGCCCAAAGCCGGAACTCTGACTATTTTTGACCGCTCTTATTACGGCAGAGTACTGGTTGAACGTGTTGAAGAGTTCGCCACATCAGCGCAGTGGCAACGTGCCTATCAGGAAATCAATGAATTTGAACGCCTGCTCCACGATGACAACGTCAAGGTCGTAAAACTGTTCCTGCATATCAGTGCACAAGAGCAACTCAAACGCTTTGAGGAGCGGTTAAACAATCCTTACAAACGCTGGAAGCTGACAGAGGAAGATATTCGAAATCGCAATAAACGCGATGAATATGAACAAGCAGTAGATGACATGTTTACCCTGACCGATACCCAACAAGCGCCCTGGCATCTGGTACTGGCGGAACATAAATGGTATACCCGGGTAGAAGTATTAAAAACGCTGGTCAAAACCCTCAGTGAGGGTGTTGATATAACACCGCCTCCGGTTGACCCAAATGTGGTTAAACTGGCAAAAGAGCATTTAGGCATCAAACATAAGAGGAAGGACTAATGGAAAGAGCAGATGTACTTGGTCAGTATTTTGACCACCATGACGGTACACACCCAAGCATGACTTTGCCTAAACACACTAAAATGGCATCAAGCGCATTCCGCTTTTTCCGAGGCAGCGCGCCCTTAATGTATCGGGACATTGCCAACGACGTCATTACATTGCCACAGCCACTTTTTGAGTTACCTCTGACTCATGTTCAGGGTGATTGTCACGCCAGTAATTTTGGCTTTTTGAGTGAAGAAGGCTCCCATGGAGAAACACTGGTTTTCTCACCCAACGATTTTGATGATGCCTGTATCGGTCATGCGGTTTGGGATCTGCTACGATTTTTGGTTAGCATACCACTTGCCCAGCAAGAAGGTGCCTTGCTTCAAAGTAACAGCGATGATTTGAAGCTTAGGCAAAAGCCACTGGCGGACTCAGCACAAGTGAATCAGGCCCAGCACACTTTCATTGACAGCTATGTGGCCACTTGCCAAGCCTCGTTACGGGGAGAAAACAATAATCAAAGCGCCCTGACCGAGTTCAGTCAGGAGCATATTTTGCACAAGCGTTGGCAAAAAGGCCTGCAACGCCTGGTCGGTGGCGCAGCGTTTAATCTAAAAAGCAGCCTGGCCAAAGAAGTAGACCTCAACGCCACCCCGCTAAAATTCAAAGACAATGACGAGAAATTTTTTCGACTACATGAAGATCTTTATAACACCCTGGTGGAATATTTCCGCCCTTACGTGGACGATGAGATAATCGATTGCGTCGAGCGCATTGATGCTGGGACGGGTTCAAATAACCTCAAGCGTTATTATTTGCTGGTCGGTCCAAAGTGTTGCTCCTCAGCGGAGCTATACCATATCGTTGAAGTCAAACAGCAAAGACTTGCTGCTCCTTTACACTATAACACTGAACTGAGCCCAACGAACCGTCTGAACCATGCTCATCTGACGGTCAATTGCCAGCGCAAGATGCAGCGCAGGCCTGACTTGGTTCTTGATGACGCCTTATGGCAAGGAGTCCATTGGTTAGTACGCTCCCGCCACCATGCCCGTGTCGGTATTGATCCGGAGCATATTGTGTTGGGCAAACGTGCCGCAGAGCGTAATGGCTTGAGTCAGTATACAGAGGCCTGCGCAAGAGCTTTGGCATATGCACATATGCGTGGTGACCGTCGCTCACTGATGTTTCAGCAAGTTGTCTGTGACGTATTGCCTGCGTATCAGAGCGAGCTTATAACGTCAGCAAACCAATATGTAAGTCAGGTTGAGCAGGACTGGGGCCTGTTCTGTTCACTCAGAAAGTAGTCGTTTAGGAATAGTCACCACCAACGAGTCGTAAGCCAGATGCAATGTACCCTGAAAATAGGCTCTGGCTTCCTGCTCAAGTGCATCCAGCATGCCTTCACCATGATATCTGACACTAAAATGAGTCAGTATTAACGTGCTAACATTCTTTTGTTGAGCAAACTGCGCAACCCGTTTCGCATCGCTATGCCCTGTATGTGTGCCAACCCTCATAAGATCAGAGTGAGTAAATGTTGCCTCATGGACCAGCATATCAACATCAGCACAATAAGGAGACAATAATGCTGGCTTTTCGTTATCGCCACAAATGATAGCCACCCGCGGCTGCCAGCTTGGAAAGGCATAAGTGTCAGCAAGCAGTCGTCGTCCTGCGAAATCGACATCCTGGCCCTTTTGCAGCAAGTTATAATGAGGACCGCTCTCAACACCGTCATTCGCAAGTTGGGACACTCTCAGTTTGCGAGGGATATCGGTTTCTGTGACTTTAAACCCGTAGCTTGGAACCCTATGTTTCAGTGTGATGATTTCTACCTTACAAAACTCAAAACAAATTAACTGATCATTTTGCTCAATCGCCATCGTATACAGATTAAAGGGCAAAGCCACTTGAGTCACTGCGAGTGTCGACATAACAAACTGGATGACCGCCTGAGGGGCAATAAGATGAACCGGAGCTTGCCTGCCTGACATGGCCATAGACGCGAGTAAACCCGGTAAACCATAACAATGATCGCCATGCAGGTGGCTGATACAAATCACACTTAAGTGGTAGGGGGATAAATCGGACTTAAGAAGCTGGTGCTGAGTCGCTTCTCCACAGTCTACCAGCAACCAGGATTTGCTTTTTTCGAAACTGACAGCGGTTGCTGACATATTTCTGCTCAGACTCGGGCTTCCTGATGAAGTCCCTAAAAAATGTAACTGCAAAACAACTCCTAAAATGCGGTCAGAGACATTGATCCTGCCACAGCTTAGGTTACAGTGGAACCAGGGCCAGTTGAATTCAGTTAGGTTTGGTGCCCTGGTCGAAGGAAGTTGCAAACCCATTGCTATGACAGGAGTAAGATATGAAAAATGAAATCGATAGTCGTCAAATACTCGCCGTATATGAATACATTCAGCAACATGGTGAAGCAGAGGAGAACGGTAAGCTGTTTGAGGGGATCCGTGCCTACTCAGATCCCGATGGCTATACCATCTATCTCGAAGGCAGTGCTTTGTTACTCAGGTTTGGTTTTCACAATACTTATCATATGGATTACCAGCACGAGAAGAATAAAGAGGACTTTATCAATAAGCTCAACTTTATATACCAAATGGCTAACGAGGCCAAAGATTGACCTTTATTGTTAGGTACAGCTGAGTATTTTACTCATTTTGTCTCAGAATCTTTCAAAATTAACGCTTTGCTATAAACCTAGCGAGTGATTGGTGGTAGAGTAACGGCATTTTTTATAACCGAGAAATTTGCTATGTCGAATGCTGTAGAGACGTCAGCTGATCAATCCAACCAAAAGCAAGGCGGCCTGTTTAACCGCTTTTTAGCAACGGTTGAGTTTCTGGGCAATATGCTGCCCCACCCCATCACTCTGTTTGCGATGTTCTGTGTCGCCATTGTCGTTTTCAGTGGCATTGCCGACTGGATGGGCCTCAGTGCCATAGACCCTCGCCCAGAAGGAGCAAAAGGTCGCGCGCCAGACGGTGTGATTGAGGTAGTCAGCTTGATGAGCGCAGAAGGTCTGCAGCGTATTGTCACCGGACTCGTTACTAACTTTACCGGCTTTGCGCCACTTGGGACCGTTCTGGTCGCACTTCTGGGTGTGAGTGTTGCAGAACACTCAGGTATGCTCTCTGCTGCAATGCGAGGCATGGTAATGGGCGCATCGAAACGCCTCGTTACCTTTATGGTTGTGTTTGCTGCGATTCTTTCGAATACCGCTTCAGAACTCGGTTATGTTGTTTTAATTCCATTGGCAGCCATGATATTCCATAGCCTGGGACGCCACCCATTGGCAGGTCTGGCGGCTGCATTTGCAGGTGTTTCGGGCGGTTACAGTGCAAACTTATTGCTGGGTACTATAGATCCACTTCTTGCCGGTATTACCACTCCTGCAGCTCAAATGATCGACCCTAGCTATCAGGTTGGACCGGAGGCAAACTGGTACTTCATGATGATTTCTGTATTCCTGATTGCCATCGTAGGTACCTGGGTAACAGAGGCCATTGTAGAGCCACGCCTTGGGAAATATAATCCGGACGAAGCCAGTATTGATTTATCCAGTAACAATATTGAACACCTCACAGACAAAGAAAGATCTGGTCTGAAGTGGGCGGGTGTTGCTCTATTGGTCGTGTCAGCCCTACTGGCATTAACCATAGTGCCTGAGAATGGTATTCTGCGTCACCCGGAAACAGGCGCGGTCGCAGGCTCTCCTTTCCTTAAGGGTATAGTTGTATTTATCTTTGTGACATTTGCTATTCCTGGTTTTGTCTACGGACGCGTTGTTGGCACCATGCGCAACGATCGTGACGTCATTGATGCCATGAGTAAGAGCATGAGTTCGATGGGCATGTATATAGTGCTGGTATTCTTTGCCGCTCAGTTTGTCGCCTTCTTTAAATGGACAAACCTGGGAACTATTCTGGCTATCAATGGCGCCGCTATGCTGCAGGCACTGAACCTGACGGGACCCGAAGTCTTTGTATTGTTTATCTTAATGTGTGCGGTTGTTAACCTGAGCCTGGGATCGTCATCGGCTCAGTGGGCAGTTACGGCGCCAATTTTTGTGCCTATGCTGATGCTGGTGGGCTATGCCCCTGAAACGATTCAGGCCGCTTACCGTATTGGTGACTCAGTAACTAACCTGATCACACCTATGATGAGTTATTTTGGCCTGATCCTCGCCGTTGCTACCAAATATAAAAAGGATATGGGAATAGGTACTCTGGTCGCAACCATGCTGCCTTACAGTATGTGTTTCTTTGTCGGCTGGGTGGCACTTTTCTATATCTGGGTATTTGGGTTTGGCTTACCTGTCGGGCCTAACTCACCGATTTATTATCAACCCTAACGAAATGATGCCAGCGACCGCTGGCATTTTTTTTGGCGAATATGCAAGGTTCTATTTGTTTAATAGTCGATGCTGTCCTACAGTCCTATAGGAATCGCCGAAAAGGAGTTTACAACCTACGACATAAACTATTTAAGGCTAACCATGTATACACTGTTTTACTATCCACGCAATGCGAGTTTAGCACCCCACTTTGTTCTAGAAGCCCTCCAGGTCCCTTACCAGCTTGAACTTGTCGACAGAAAAAAAAATGTTCAAAGATCGGCACAGTATTTACGGCTCAACCCTACAGGAAGGATCCCTACTCTGGTAGACGACGAGTTTGTTCTGTTTGAGAGTGCTGCAATATGCCTCTATTTATGTGAAAAACATCCCGAAGGGAACCTAATACCTTCTGAGTCACAGCACAGAGCTGAGTTTTATCAATGGCTGATGTATCTCACAACAACAGTACAAGCAGAGTTGATGATTTATTTTTATCCGGAGCGACATACGCAAAGTGCACTGATGTATGATGATATTATTCGGACTCAGCAATCGCGGGTTCAGGACATGCTCACTTTACTGGACAGACACCTTGCAGATAAGACCTATATGGTCGGTGAACAATTTACTGTTTGTGACTGCTATTTATTTATGCTGTGCATTTGGGCTGACGAGCTTGCAAAACCTCCCCTACAGTTCGAGCATCTGGGACGTTACTTAGCTGGTATATCAAGACACCCGGCTATTGAAGCGGTATGTAAGAAAGAAGGGACAGAATTAGGCATGTATCGCTGAACGCTGAGATCTGGTCCATATGGCCAGATCTCAAACACTGAATTACTTTTGTAGTTTTAGCTGGGCGCCTTTTAATCTCTGACGGACATTACTAATTTTAGAACGATTTTTAGCGCGTGCTTCGCCACTGGCCTGGTTGCTTGGGCGATTAGTACGTGCTTTTCGACGCTGATGAGACGGTTTCTTGGCCAAATTCTCAATCAGGTTTTCTCTGTTGGCAACCTCGTATCCTGGTAAATAGTAGCGTTTAATCTTTTGCTCAATCAAGGTTTCAATGTGGATCAGCGTTTGCTCTTCTTCTCGCGCCACAAAGGAAATAGCCTGACCCGAATTGCCGGCGCGGCCGGTACGGCCTATACGGTGTACATAGTCTTCAGCCAGATACGGTAGGTCATAGTTAATAACGCGCGGCAAGCCATCAATGTCGATACCACGAGCCGCTACCTCAGTTGCCACTAATACCCGGACTTTACCTTCTTTAAATTCGCGCAATGCACGACGACGCGCTCCCTGACTCTTGTCACCGTGACATACAGTAGCACTGATACCATCCAATTCGAGCTCCTTGACCAGTTGATCCGCATCGTCCTTCATATTGACGAAAACCAGCACTTGCAACCAGTTTTTCTTGCCGATTAATTCTGAAAGTAACTCTTGCTTACGTTTTTGTTCAACCGGATAAACAACGTGTCTTACCGTTTCAGCGGTCGTATTCTCTTTGGCTGCCTGAACGAGTTTTGGCTCTCGAAGCACTTGCTTTGCGAACTGTTTCACGGCTGTTGGGAAGGTCGCGGAGAACAACAACAGCTGTCTGTCTTCGCTAGCCATGTTAATGACCTTCTGCATATCAGCAATAAAGCCCATATCCAGCATACGGTCTGCTTCATCCAATACCAGATATTTAACCTGGGCGAGACTGACAGCACCTAAACGAATTAAGTCGAGCAAGCGGCCCGGTGTCGCAACCAGGATATCAACGCCCTGAGACAAGCGCTGTGTTTGACCATCTACGTTCACACCACCAAAGACAGCCTGAACGGTTAAAGGGGTATATTGACAAAATGCGTCGCAGTTATTGGCTATTTGCTCAGCTAACTCACGAGTTGGAGCCAGGATCAGCGCTCTTGGCGATTCCAGAGATTCTCCCTCCAGCAGACGGTGGATCACAGGCAATGCAAACGCTGCGGTTTTACCCGTTCCGGTTTGTGCCGTTGCCAGAACGTCGTGTCCACGCCTTACAACTGGAATAGCAGCTTGCTGTATCGGTGTCAGGGTATGGAAATTTAATTCATCAAGCGCCTGTAGTAAGGCATCGGGAAAACTGAAAGACTTAAAATTCATAGCAAAAAAACCTGCGACCAATAATGAAGGGCCGCAGATTATACGCTATTTACAGGTTCAGTGTCACCAATAGTAAGCGGTTAATATAATTTAACTTCGTCAGGGTTGATAACTGTCGCAGTACCACCGACCACATCTTCGTGGCTCAGGCTGTTAATTAGCTCAACGCCGAGCTTCTGCTGTGACTCATTCAATGGCACGTAAGGCAATCGGAATACAGGTAATGCTGCGCCTGTCATCGCCAGAGCCGTGTTGATCGCTATCGGGTTTGGTTCGCAGAACAACCAATTCATTAGAGGCTGCAACTGAGCATTCAACTCATCATTCTTGTTATCCATCAGCGACCGAAATAACTGAGGCACAAGATTTGAAGTAACCGAAATCACTCCATGTGCTTGATGTAAATGGCGGCTATCGTGAGCCTGATCATCGTTTCCAGACCAGCAAGCAATGCCCCTCTCTTCGTAATAGGCGATCCGTTCATGACCTGCACACTCTTTCATTCCTATAAAATTAACATGCTTAGCTAGCGGCTCTATGATATCGGGGGTCAGATCCTGACCTGTACGCCCAGGCACGTTGTAAATGAATGCAGGCCCGATTGCAAGCAAACGAGAAAAGTGCTCAATCAACCCAGCGTCTGATGTACGCCCATAGTAAGGGTTGATTTGCAGTGCAGCATCCATTCCGGATGCAAAACCATATTCCGTTGCTTTTATAGCCTCACGGGTGTTATTACTGCCAGTATTACCAACAATCACCAGTCTGTCTGAAAATTTATTAACACTATGGGCGATGAGCATCAGGTGCTCTTCCCAGTTCATCAACTGGCCTTCACCTGTGGTACCACCTACAATGATCCCATCGACGCCAGCCGCTATTTGAGTTTCGACAAGCGAGTCGAACCCGGCAAGATCGATGTTACCATGCAAATCATAAGGTGTTTTTATAGCTGTAATTAAACTGGCTTGTTTTATGGTGTCTATATTGCGCATACGGATATCATTCAGTTCTTTGTTGGCGCTAAGTTTTAACACAAATACATGTCAGATCCGAGGGGCAAGCGGAAATTTTGTAAAACAACTTGCCTAAACAAGTTGATTCCGACACAATAAAAACACTGTACATACAACCAGTATCCGTTTTATGCGTCTGTCCCAACATCTTAATACACACTTTTATAGTGCCGAAGAGCTGTGCAGCACACTCAGAATCACGCAAGATCAGTTGCTCCACTGGCAGGAGTCCTGTATTTTTCCCAATGCCAGTTACAGCATTGAAAACCAGATAAAGTGTAGCTCCTATCTTGGACTATATGAATGTGTTGAACACACAGAATATTATCCACGAGGAGCAGAACAATGGGGGCATCTGCTACTTAAACATCAGGTAGAGCAATCATCACATGCCTATGAATTGTTCCAGCAAAAGTACATCCAGACACTGAACAAATGTGCTCAACAAGGCTTAATCAGCCATGATTGTCGATTTAATGAAGATTTACCGGAGCATATTCAACAAAGCTGGCAGCAGTATTTGTGCAGCAAGTACGGTGTTATCAGCCAAAACGGACTCGTAGAAGAGGTCGTATACATTGACTTAGGCCGTGCGCTGGTCGATGCATTAACGGAAGAACGCACGGCCAGCCATATCCCGGCTGAACACAGAGCAGAACTGCTTAACGCATTAAAACTCTTAAACCGTGCACTCAGTCACCATATGGAGCACGAAAAGCCCATGTCTATCCGTTACAAATACATTGAGTGTCTGGTCGCAAAATACGACCTATCCATTCGCTAGCCAGTACGTCCTTAAGTACCCTTTTACTTTGCCAATGACTAATGGGCCTGCTCATAGTGGGCCCGGAAAATTTCAAACGCTTTTAAAACCGTCAATTGATCAGGGCATAATGCATCGTACCAGGCGTCAAACTGGCTATCATCATCTTGCTCACTCAATGCCAGATACTGTGCTAAAAGCTCAATGATGTCGCCATGCGTGCAGCTCAGGTTGTCCAAATGCTTTAGCTGCTCTGAATGGTCTTTATTTTGTAATTCAGCAATGACGCTGTTATCCAATTGTTGTGTTTTGTCCATCATGACGAATTCCTGTTTCTCAATCCATAGCTAGTTATATCAGCCTAGTTCGTAAGATCCAGTGCTTTGTATGCCGTTCGCTCAATCTATCAACAATTTGTTATAAAAAGTAACCTTCACTCGAGAGAATTGCTCACAACGTCCAAAAATGTATACCTTGTTCTGAGCACAAAAAAGGCGAGTCAGTTTACACTGACTCGCCTTAAATTCATCTTCTGTTAGATTACTTGCGTCTTCTGCGAAGCATTGCTAACGGTAAACTTAGAAGTGATAACCAAGCGAATGAACCTGAATCACCATCGTCGTCGTCATCATCATTACCGCGCAGATCTCTGATTGTGACATGCACTTCTGTATGGTTAGACAAGTTCCCATGGGTGTCTTCAGCCTGAACGCCAAAATAAACCTCTTCCTGGAACTCAAAGTCCAACTCTTTTGCGACAATTACATTACCTTCTGCGTCAACACTAAATAGGCTGTCACCATAAACGTGGAACTTCTCAACCGGAGATACTTCAGCATCTGGGTCGCTGAATACCAGTTGACCGATAACAGTACCTATTGGTGTATTCTCAACCACTTCAAAGCTCTGATTTGACTCGATAACCGGAGATGCATCATAGATATTGACTGCAAAGCTTGCTGAAACTTCATGATCACCATCTGTTGCATGTAGTTTAACATCGCCGCTGAAGACGCTGCTCGCAATACCACTCAACACACCTTCTGAGAATCTCAGGCCAGGGATCTGCGGCTCGATTGACAGTGTTATATTTTCACTATCCAAATCAGAAACCTTACCATTAAAGTCAACTTCAACAGCCTGACCTAACATCACTTCAAGGTCTTCCAGATCTGCGATAACAGGCATGTCATTAACGTCTTCAACGTTAAGCTCAACGGTTACCTCTTGAGCCGACTCAGCTTTATCAGCAGTGCCGGTAAACTTGAAGGAGTCTTCTCCTGTAAAGTTGGTTTCTGGCGTGTAGGTCACCATATCAAACTTATCCAGCGCAATCACAGCACCAACAGCCAGTAGTTCTTCACCCAGCATCAAATCGCCTGACTCAGGTAGCTCAGTAATTTCGACCGAGGCAAATGCGTTCTTGAATCTATCAGCAAACGCAGACGAAACATTCGCTGTTGAGTCTTCATCCAACGTAATTTCATAATGCTCGTCGGTGGCTGATGCAACTTTGTAAGCACTGCGTCCATGAGTGAAAGCAAAGACCTCATTACCATGGAACGCTACTTTCGCAACGTTGGTATTTGCCAGGCCAGAACCATCAGCAAACCAATTTTCGCCACCATCTGTTGAAATAAACACACCTAAGTCGGTACCAATAATGACACGTTTTGCATTCTTAGGGTCAACCGCTACAGATGTTGCAGGGACATTAGGAATGTCTTTATCAATAGACATCCAGCTCTTACCACCATCAGTGGTTTTCCAAACATGTGCCTGATCAAATGTCGATACTGTTGCATAAGCAACTTTGTCATCAGTCGGGTCAAATGCTATTGCACTGATAGTTGCGCGAACGTCCTCAGCACCGATTTTGAAGCTATTCCAAGGTGTTGAGTCGTCAGCTTCACCCGCATTATAGTTAATGTAGATATAACCTTCTCGAGTACCCGCTGCAACAATGTTTTCGTTTTGCGGTGCAATCCCGATAGCATAAACTGAACTATCTAATACCGGGCTACCTGCCACCCAGTTTTCAGCCTGATCAGTAGTACGCCACAGCTGATTACCGCCTATCCATAGAACCTGAGGGTTAGATGGTGCCATTTCGAAACGTGTAATAAACGGGAAGCCATCGCCAGTAATACCATTAAATGAATCAGCAAATGTCACACCGCCATCAGTCGACTTCTGTATGGATAGATTGGTATATTCACTGAATAAAACGTTCGGATTAGTTGGATCAACTGCTGTCCAGCCACCGTCACCACCTGTGATTTCACGCCACGCATTAAATCCGCCGTCTTCACCAAGCAAAGTACCATTGTCCTGTGTACCGCCAAAATAAGCTGTACCATCTGGCATAACTGTACCATGGTAGAATTGCGTTACCGCATACCCGTTATTCAGTGTTTGCCAGTTCACTTTTCCTTTGGGATCGTCTGATGCACCACAGACCTGTTGAAGATCTAGACGCTCATCAAGTGCGTTGTCTGTTCTCTGGATACCACCGTCGTTACCAACGAACATGGTTGTGTTGTTCACGCCATCATACGCCGGGTGGAAAACAATGGTATGTTGGTCTGCGTGAGCATACAGCTCGTGGTCCATATCAAACCACCAGATGCTGGTCGGTACGAAGGTTTTACCGCCGTCATCTGAGCGGAACATATCAATACCACCCGTCCATACAACGTCGGGATTCACTGGGTCTACAGCAATGATATTGTCATACCAGCCCTGATTGTAGAACTGTGGCTCAGGACCATATCCGCACTGAGGGAATAATCCGTAAACCGTATTACTAAGTAACAATCGGCTGTACTCGTCTGCCGTGTCACGAGTGACGGTCGCATTCCAGGTGGCACCCATATCTTCTGACTTATAGACTGCTTCCATTCCGTGGTCACCAATATTAGCCAGCAACGCATACATGATGTTGTTGTCAGAAGGTGCCACAGCGATTGTCGTACGACCTTGAGTTTCAAGCTCTAGCACCGCTGCCCAGGTATCACCACCATCAGCGCTTCGGTGCATACCACCTGTATCAAAAGAACCACAAGCAGTGACGAGTACATCATGATCACCACCATCTACTACGGTCAGATCAGTACAACCAACAGCCGCATCCTCTTTTACAAATACCGTTTCCCAACTTGTGCCGTTGTCTTTTGAGCGCTGAACGCCACCACGAGTGGCCGCATAAAGCGTCGACGGGTCGTTTTTACCAAATACGATTTTATTAGTGTAGTGAAATAGCTCATTGCCAGCAGTCGCTTCAAGCTGAGTCCAGCTCACACCACCATCCGTTGACTTAAAGATACCGTCGCCGCGTAATGCATCAGCATTGAAAAAGCCTTCACCAGTACCTGCGTAGATAGTGTTAGGATCATTTGGAGCAAAAGTCAGCGTTGTTACTGCCAAGTTTGTTGCCAAATCACTTAACGGTTGCCATGATTTACCCGCATCTGTTGTTTTCCAGACACCACCAGCAACACCTGCGGTGTACATAGTATCGTGCTCAGTAGGGTGAATGATCAAGGCTCTGGTACGACCGCCTATGTTGCCCGGACCAAGCTCTTCCCACTGCCCTAGTTCACGGTGTACCCCATCTGGAGAGTTAAGCTGCGGCACGTAATCAAAAACAATCTTGTTGTCAGCCAATGAATAACGGCGCATATTCTTAATATCTTCAAGCGCCTGTGAATACTTTTCAGTTGGTATTGTCTCTACGCCTTTAGGCAGACGCTGCGAAATATAAAACTCTTGTGCCTCTTTTGGCTTGTCATAACGTTTCGGTGAATTAGCTTTTTTTTCAGCTTTTGCAGCCAGATAATCAGCCTTTTGCTCGTATGGCGTCTGTTGCGCATGTTGATATGTCAAATAACTGGCACCGCCCAGCGCTATCGCCACAGCTAGGCTAACAGGATGTAAGAGTTTCATATTTTTCCCTTCAGTTTATTTATCGTTTTAATTAAATGTCAGCAAACCGATAAATCAGTTTACTTTTGAACCGTTCACACCAGAAAACGTCAATAAAGTTAAGCACAAATACAGAAAGTTACAAACAATGTCATTTCACCGCATTTGCTTTAACTTCATTAGCAATTAAAGGTACATTAAAAATGTCACAATAACAGAATTTCATCAAATATGAATGAGTTCTTAACGATTAAGAACAACTAATTTTAGGGTTTGCAGTACATGATCCAGTGTTTACTATTATCCACGATCGCGGCGCAAGGCAGCGCTATAGAGACAATTGAGGTAATTGGTGGGAAAAATTTACTTGCCTCAGAGTCATTTACAAACGTTAACATTACACATATTGGCAAGGAAGATTTGCATGGTGCTAACAACACTATTGCAGATTGGATAATACAGGTCCCAGGCGTTGCACTGAATGGCCAGGGTGGCCTATATCAAAGTTATAGTATACGAGGACTCAGCCGCTGGCGTGTCAGGACAGAAGTGAACGGCATTGTTTTACTGACTGACCGACGAGCAGGTAATTCGGCCTCATTCATTGATCCCGGTTTATTACAACTTGCCAGTGTTCAAAAAGGCCCTGCCGCAATGTTATATGGCTCAGAAGCAATAGGAGGTGTTATTTCCATGAATTCGGTTCAGGGAGAGCAAGATACGCTTGAGCTGGGCTATGAAGACACTGGAAATGGCCGCCGTTTACTTGCAGTAACAGGTGAAGAGCATTACAACCTGGCGTTTGCATATAGAAAGAAAGAAACAAGCTACGCGCCAAACGGCGATGAGTTAAACAATGGATTTGAGCAATATTCCTCCAGCTTACGTTATCAGCATACGCTCACCAATGGCATCGAACTTAACATGTCATGGCTTCCTTCAATCAGCAAAGATGTTGGAAAAAATAGCGTTACTTTTCCTGACAGCCAGATAGCCTCTTACCCAGAAGATCTGCACAGTCTGGCACAACTGTCTTTGAACTCACAGCAGTGGTTTGTCAATGTGTTTCACCACTATCAGAACTGGGATAGTGATGTCACGCGCATTGGTAAACGACACAACTTGACCCAATACCAGGCGCACACCTTAGGTACTAATCTGTATCACGAATACGACTGGCAGGGTCTTCCTTTGCGCGCAGGCTTGGACTGGACGGCAAGGCGTGGCGTATCCATTACAGATCAGGAATCAAATCTGAGCACCACCAGCGACCCAACTAACAGTATTTTGCTTGATGGAAAACAAGATAATATAGCGGCCTTTATAAACGGTATATGGGAAGATAAGGGCTGGAGGGTCGACTTCGGTGCACGCTTTGATCACTTCAATGCGAGTAATTTTGGTAGCAGCAAATCTGACAATCATGTTAGCCACAGCCTTGGGATCAGTAAGCAGTGGCAATCTCATAGCCTGTCATTAAGCTATGCGAGCGCATTCCGATTCCCCACCCTTACCGAGCTATACTTCAGTGGTATTACGCCAAGAGGAAATACTCTAGGTAATGCGGAACTTGATCCTGAAACGAGCAAGGGACTTGAACTGACTTATCGCCTGACAAAAGACAACATAGATACTACGGTCAACTTATTTCATACTCAGCTGGATGACTATATAGAAAGGGTTAAACTGGTGTCAGGAGACAGAACTTATCAAAACCTGGACCAGGCAAGCATTTCGGGTTTAGAAGTTGCCACTAATATAGAAGTTAATGAGGCTCTGTCTTACACGTTCGGATACACACATCAGCAAGGAAAGAGTAAGTCAGGCGATCACCTTGCTGACATTGCACCCAGCAAGCTCAGTCTGTCTGGCCGATATGCCTGGCAATCCTTTGAGTTCACGCCCGCTGTCCATTATCACCTAGCAAAACAAAACGTTGGCTCCGGTGAAGCAGCATTGGAACGCAGCCTTGTCGCAGACCTGAATATGAGTTGGTATGTGGATGAAAACTGGACACTAAGAGCTGGCGTGTTAAATCTTTTCAACCGCCTGCATCGCACCACAGCAGACGAAGATGCCCCCTATCACGCCGAGCGAACTATAAAACTTGATGTAAGCTGGCAAATTTAGAACGCTTTTGCCCTGGGGCTCAATTAACCCCTGGCCCCGGGGCAACATAGGTGTGCTAAACGTTACTTACCAAACAGTAGCTCCCAAAAACCAGGTGGCTCGTGCAACTTATGATATTCCTTGCGCAATAGATCTACTTCTTTTAGTCGTTGCTTTGCCTGATGGATTTGTTTGTGAGTCAGCAAATTCTGCGCTTGCTCTATCACATCAGCTACTTTCTGAAGCCCCTGTAATGACTCTGTTTTAACATCAGTTTTAAAATTATGTTGTTCGCTCTGCTTTAGTAGTGACAACATAGTATCAAGGTGCTTATTAATCTCGTGCGCTTCAGTGGCTTCCATCGCTTGCTTATATGCATGCCCCATGTTTTTCATAGTCTGATTTAGGTCTTTACCTTGTGATGCAGTGGCAGACTGGACAAAAAACAGTGAAAAAAGAATAATTACCAGGCGTTTCATTTTCCCCCCTTATTTAAGAATGGGCTAGTATATAAGTAAAAACGTGGCAAACAAACTAACGTCTTCATATTGAGAGGTGCTATGAAACGATTACTAATCTCGGTTGTCACACTGTTTTTTGTTGCATTTACCAGTTACGCTCAACCAATCACAGTCACCTTTATCAATCCAGGTCACAAACAAGACAACCCTACAGGGGCATTCTGGCACAATGTATCTAAGGTCATGAATGCCGCAGCTGAAGACCTCGATATCCAGCTCACGACGTTATACGCAGAGCGAAATCATATAGTCATGAAGAAACTCGCTCAGCAAGCGCTAATCTCCGATTCCGACTACTTGGTATTAGTTGATGAAAAAGGCGTGATTACCGACGCGTTGCTCACAGCAGCAGGCGAGCATAAACGGGTCTCCTTTCTACTCAATAGCCCTGACAAACTGGCACTAAAACGCCTTGCTGCTAAAGGTGTAAGCGTATTGGGGTCCGTCACGCCCGATAACTACCAGGCTGGCAGAATGCTAGCAAAACTACTTCATCAGTCTTTACCTGCTGAATTACAAAAAACAGGTCAACGCAGTACAATGCTAGCGCTGCTCGGAGATGTCGCCACCAATGCAGCGGTTGAACGTGAGCAAGGCTTGCTGGGCTATACAAACAGAAATCATGGGATCAATCTTGTTGATCGGGTAGATGCACAATGGTCAGAAAAAAATGCATACGAGCTGGCAACAGGGCTACTGCAGCGATTTCCGGACACAAAGCTGATCTGGTGCGCTAATGACGCCATTGCACGAGGCGCTGCACGAGCAGCGACTGAACTTAATATTAGAGACCAAGTGCATATCGGTGGTATTAACTGGGATGAGGAGCACGAAAAGGTTGTCGATGTATCACTGGGCGGTCACGTTTTATTGGGAGGTTATCTGTTAACAGAGATTAGAAAATTCCATGACCGCAAGATAAGTGCAATTGGAGAACAAAAAATTGCTATTTTTCGGCCATATTCTGAAAATTTTAGACCATTGTATGATGCACTTCACGGCAAAGGGTTAAGTGATATAGACTTCAAAAAGTTCACAACTGGTGGCCAAAGTTACAATATTAAGACACTGAATCAGCAAATAAAATTTTAATTTTTTTATTCTTGATATAAAAAATATATTACCACGCAAGTTGCATATGCAACAAATTTCTATCCACTAAAACTGCATCAAAAGTATAAAATTTCCTCAAGAAAATATTGCTATTTTTTTCATTATTGACAGCGCTAGCATTCCCTGTTTTAGTTATAAGGGTTAACAACATGTAATAAAGGTAAACTTATGAAAACCAAAGTTCTAACAGGCGTAAAATACTCACTGCTGGCCTTGGGCGTCACAGCGGCACTTGGCACGGCGCAGGCTGCTGAAACGCAACGTGTCATCGTTACAGTCAAAGATTCAGCTGTAGCCAATACGCTTCCAATGCGTGTATCAGGCGCAGAACTGTCTCAGTTTAAAGCACAAGGCTTGGCCAGCATTGCCTCACAGGCTAATGTTGAAGCGATTGAGACTTTGCCAAGTGTCAATGCAGTTGTTATGGAATTAACCCCAGAGCAATTAGCAGAGCTGGAAGCAAACGGAAACATCGAATCTGTAGAGGTGGATCCTAAGCGCTTTCTACCTGAAGTGAGCAGCCAATCTGTTGTCCCTTACGCAGAGTCAGTCCCTTACGGCATCACTATGGTTCAGGCAAACCAGGTGAGTGACAGCAGCGCTGGAAACAAAAAAGTTTGTATCATGGACACAGGTTACACTCGTGGCCACCCTGATCTGCCAAACACAGGTGTTACTGGTAATGACGGCCATGGCTCTTATGATACTGGCAACTGGTACCAGGATGGCAATGGCCATGGTACACACGTTGCGGGTACGATTGCAGCGCTGGGTGGCAATGGTCAGGGTGTTGTCGGTGTGAATCCGTCGGGCCAACTTGGTTTACATATTGTAAAGGTCTTCAATGACCAAGGTCGCTGGGCTTACGGTTCAGACTTGATCAAGGCGATTGAGCAATGTGAAGCGGCAGGCGCGAACGTAACCAGCATGAGTTTAGGTGGCAGCGGCAGCTCAACAGCTGAACGAAACGCCTTCGCCCAAAGCGCGCAGCGTGGCATGTTACACATCGCCGCAGCCGGTAACGGCTCAAATAGCTCATTCAGCTACCCTGCTTCTTATGATGCAGTTGTCTCTGTTGCTGCTGTAGACAGCTCTGAAAGAGTTGCCTCGTTTTCACAGTACAATAGCCAAGTCGAGATTGCAGGCCCGGGTGTCAATGTTAATTCAACCTGGAATGACAATCGCTATAAGAGCATCAGTGGTACATCCATGGCGACACCTCACGTCTCTGGTGTCGCAGCACTGGTATGGAGCAACTTTCCAAGTTGTAGTGCAGATCAGATCCGCTCTGCACTGAATGCAACAGCGAAAGATAAAGGTGCGGCTGGTCGTGATAACTACTACGGCCACGGTATCGTGCAGGCAAAAGCAGCTTACGATTATCTGACCAATGGTAACTGTAGCGGTCCTGGTCTTATCGCAGACTTCTCAGCGACACCAAACGGCCTTAGTGTACAGTTCAGCAACAAATCGAGCGCGGGCGCTTATAGCTGGAGCTTTGGTGATGGTAATTCCAGCTCACAAACCAGCCCTAACCACACTTACGCACAGGCCGGTACTTATAATGTTACTCTGACAGTGACTGGTACAAATAGCAAAACTGCGACTAAGAGCCTGAGCGTTACTGTCACTGATGGCGGCAATGGCGGAGGCTGCAGTGGTGTTGAAGCTTGGAACTCAGGCACCTACTACAACACAGGCGATAAAGTGTCCTACAAAGGCTACGAGTATCAGGCAACCTGGTGGTCACTAGGCGCGCGTCCTGACATCTTCAGCAATGTATGGCGCAAAGGCGCACAATGTAAGTAATTAAACAAGACAGCGCTCATGGATGAGGTTGTCGCTCTGGAGCAGGCACTTAGCTTGCTCTTTTAATATAAGGATAAGGTCCCAACAAGGATAACAAAGATGCTGCACCATTGATGGCGCTTGAGCGTTTCTTTATAGAAGCAAACACCAAGTATCGCCGCACTGATAATGCCGATCGCACGTTTAATCGCTTCCATCACCCCGGGCTGCAACTGTTGTAAAGCTACTAGCTGGCCTAACACAGCAAATGAAAACACGACGGCCGCACATCCCCACTGCCATTTGAATTTCAAAATAGATTTAATGGCTAACTCAGGTCTAAAAATAATACTGTTTATGAGTACCACAGATAAAGTCAGAAAAATCAGATGAAAACTGACACTGCCATATTTAAGGGCCTGTTTATCGAATACAATGCACATTCCCCAGCAAAACGCGGTCACGAGCATGTACCCCGTGCCCCGTTCTGTCATTGACAGTCTGCCACCTTGTAAGATAAAAGACGCAAACGTAATGGTCACTAATGCCAACACCTCTTCTTCCCCCAAAGGCTCTCCTAACCATGCCCATGCAAAAGCGCCTGACACCACAGGTGTGATAGACAACAAGGGAAGCATCACAGCAATTTTACCCACAGCTAAACCGCGAATAAAACACACACTGCCTAGTGCAGCGAGCAAGCCACTAACGACTCCAGGAATAAAGTATTGGGCAGACGGCAAAGGAGCTTCTAACCAGGCCCAGTAAATCACGTAGCCAGGCAACACCAACAAGCTAAACATAACAGACATTAACGGGGCACTGAATTGCTGTGCCAATTGCTTACGCAAGAAGTCGAAACACGCCCAGCATAGCGCACTAAACAAGGCAGTCAGCATTACTCTTCTCCGAGTTGTGCAAGACAAAGTTCTGTCTGGTGGAGCATATAAGCTGTCAGCTTTTCATGGTCCGGTTTCCAGCCAAGTAAAAAACGATGAAAATCGGCCCATACAAACGCCCATAGTCTACGCCAGCTCTTTTCCAAATCATTAAACTGCTCTGAACTCCAACTCGGCGCGAGTGCCTCGGATAGTTGTTCAAAGTACAAATTCAGATACTGCTCAGCATGTAACTCCAAATCTCGTCCACAATATAAGCTGGTAAGCAACAACATTACATCAGCTATCCCAATACCCAGACCAACATGTTGGAAATCATACCCCAACGCCTGACGTTGAGAAAAAGCGAAATTTGCCACCTTTGCATCGCCATGGATTAAGGTTTGATATGGACAATCCCGCAATCTTTGATCTATCCGGTTCGCACTGTTTTTAAGCAAACCGGGTATCATCCGTTCATACTCGTCTGGACGTGTGCTCAGATGCCAATAGTTTCCGCGTCCGTATATGTTTGGTGTGTGGGAGCTGACAAGCCCAATCGCGTGAAAACGCGCAAGCCATGCTATCATTTGAGTAACGTGCCATGGTTCTGCTTTGCTAACGTTGCGATAACCCTGAGTTTCAAAGTCAGTAAACACAAATACAAAAGCCTCGTCGCGATTTGCAACGGCTTTTACCTGTGGCAACGCACATTCATTAAGATAATCTTGCGCAGTATCTTGATAAAACATCAATTCCTTTTCATATGAGCGATGTTTACGATTCAGCGAATGCTCGCTTTGAGCAATGTGTCTATGTTCAAGCTGCGCAGGCACGGCCGCAACCTTGGCAACAAGCATGTTCCCCTGATAAGTGAACTTATAAATGTGACCACAGCCACTCCACAGCGCCTGGCAGTGTTGTGGATCTGGCAACATGGTCATAACGTGCGAAACAAGTGTTGAAGCTGACATAACACTCCCTGAGTTGTTAAGTTGATATTGACGATAACTTGCCGGAGATATGTTTATCTCACAGTGTAACACGTCTTTAAACACTTCAAGGCTGGTCATAACAACCACTTACGAAAAAGCCCCGTATCAACGGGGCTTTGCAGTGAATCGCGTATTGATGATTACTGATTAACGGCAGACTTTACATTGACTGAACCAGTCTGATCGTCCAGAAGGTTAAGGTCAAAGTCAAACTCGTCAACACGAATCGCTTTTTCACGCTTGCGGTTATAATCGATCAACTGTGCGTATTCGGTCTCAGTAATGACTTTAGCTATCAGAGCGTTATCCAGTGTTTCGTAAAAGCGTACACCCGCTTTGATCTCGCGCTTTTTCAGCGCTTTTTTAACTTTGCTTAGCAGATCCAGACATGCGATCTTGGCTTTGTATGCCTGCTCGTTAATGTCGTGACCATCGCCAGCTTGTGGTTTAACCAAATGAGTCAACTGAGCTTTAAACGCGGTATCCAGCTGTGCCGCCGTCGCCAATTCACGCACCATATCGTCGTTGATCTGCGGCATTGAGTGGCTAAACTGCATTGTCAACACTCGCATAAACTTACGCGTTCCTGATGCAGGGAAGTTATCCAAGAACTTATGCAATGCCTGCTCAGCTTCAATCAGTGCATATCGTGTTGCATAGTGGAAGTAAGGTGCGGCCGCTTCTCGGTCTGTAACAGCCACTTTTTGCTCGTAGTACTTGATAGAAGCCATTGCCGCGTAAAGGTAACTCATCACGTCGCCCAAACGCGCAGACAACATTTCTGCTTGTTTTAACTTTCCGCCCAAAACAAGCAATGAAAAGTCCGCATACACAGCCAATTTCGCTGACAAACGCTGTGCGGCTTTTTCGTATTGCTGTACCTCTGGCAAACTTGACTTGCTACCCGCAGTGAAAGGAAGCAGACCCAACTTGAAAGCACGTAAACTGTTTGCGACGCTGTACCCAACCGTTTTACGTAAAATCTTGTTAAAGGTCTTATCGGCATCAGCCTCTTCGCTGTGAATTGCTTCAACCATCGACTGCAGGTAAGGGTGACAGCGCATTACACCTTGACCGAATATCATCAGGTTACGGGTAAGAATATTCGCGCCTTCCACTGTAATTGCAATTGGTTGAGCCACATACCCACTGGCAAGTGTATTTTGCGGACCATTCTGAATTGCTTTACCTGCCAAAATATCCATTGCTGAATCCAGCACATCTCGGCCAGTTTCTGTCATGTGGTACTTCGCGATGGCCGTAACAACTGAAGGCTTAAGACCCATTCCCAAACCTTCTGTGGTCAACACACGCATGGCTTCTTGCAAATAGGTTTTACCCGCGATGTCGGCCAGCTTTTCCTGAATACCTTCGAACTGACCGATGGCCAGACCAAACTGTTCACGCACCGCGGCATATTCAGAGGCTGATTTTAGTGCAACCTGACTGGTAGATACGCCTAGTGCTGGCAATGAAATACCGCGACCAGCGCCCAGACAACTAACCAGCATTTGCCAGCCGCGACCTATGTTCTGTTGGCCGCCAATAATGAAATCCATTGGAATAAATACTTTTTCACCGCGTGTTGTGCCGTTGTAAAAACGGATCCCCATAGGATCATGGCGATTGCCCAGCTCAACACCTGGGTGCGATTTAGGGATCAGAGCACAGGTGATCCCCAGTGACTCTTTGCCACCGAGTAACCCCTGCGGATCGAACACTTTAAATGCCAGACCCAGCACGGTTGCGATAGGCGCAAGTGTGATGTAACGCTTATCCCAGGTGACTTCCAGACCCAGCACCTCTTCACCGTTGTACTGACCTTTAGTAACAATACCTTGATCTGGGATACCACCTGCATCAGAGCCGGCTTCCGGGCTGGTCAATGCAAAACATGGGATATCTGTACCATTGGCAAGGCGCGGCAAGTAATGTGCCTGCTGCTCTTTGGTGCCATAGTGCATCAGCAGCTCACCCGGACCAAGCGAGTTAGGAACCATTACAGTCACGGCAACTGCCGAAGACTTAGTTGCGATAGTGCCCACTATGGTCGAGTTTGCATATGGGCTGAATTCTCGGCCACCGTACTCTTTAGGAATGATCAAAGAGAAGAAACGCTCTTTTTTCAAAAATTCAAGGATATGCTCTGGCAAATGCTTTTCGTTCTGGATCACAGAATCGTCGATCATCGCCATCAATTCCTGCACTGGACCGTCCAGGAAAGCTTGTTCTTCGCTAGTTAATTTGGCTTCTGGTACCGCACGCAATGCGTCGAAGTCTGGTTTGCCGCGATAGATTGAGCCTTCAAGCCAGACATCTCCCGCATCAAGCGCTTCTTGCTCGGTAACTGAAATGCTAGGCAATATTTTTCTTAGTTGTGTTCTTAAACTCATAATAAACTCATCCGACCAGATTGATATGGTTACATTACGGCACAAAATTTCGTTTAGATCAATTACTCTACGTTACTTTTTAACGGGTTTTTTACTGAAAGGTCTGAGTTGTTTAAAAAATTTCTAAATAATTAATAGCTTACAAGTGTTCGCTGAATTGAGTTTTTTGAGTGATTTTTATACTAATAAAGAGGTCGGTGTAAGTTTTTCTACTGCCCGCCAATGAGAGGCCACGAATTACATGCAAACCAGAAGAGTTAAAAATCAGCAACCTGAGCTGAGCACAGTGCTTTAATCGTATCCGGACCGATCGCTAACTCCAGGCCTCGTCGACCGCCACTGACATAGATTACCTGATAATCGAGTGCGGATCTGTGCAACATTACGGGTAAGCGTTTTTTGTGTGCGAACGGGCTGATCCCGCCTAACTGATAACCTGTTGCATTTTCGGCCTGCTGCTGCGTTGCAAGCTGCGCCTTTTTCCCCTTACAACTCTTTGCAAAAGCTTTCAAATCAACAAGTTGAGTGGATGGTGTGACGGCAACAAAGAGTCGACCATCAACGCTTATCACCAAAGTTTTAAACACTTGTTGCGGCGCCAGGGCCAACGCCTCAGTTGCCTCCTGAGCAAAATCTGTGGTGCCCGGGTCGTGGTCAAATTTAAGTATGTTGAAGTCTGCTTTGTGCTTATTGAGTAGTTGGATAGCGGGTGTCATGCCTTATCGTCCTGTACCTGGCTGTCTTAAAAAATTCAATGGCGCGTCATAGTGAATAACCCTAACTTAAGGTAGACAAAACGCCAAATTAGACTAAAGTCTAATTACCTCTACACGCACTGTATTATTGCGCCGGGGAGTCGTTATGAGCAAGTACCTTGTTCGTATCGCAGCCGTTTGTGCGGTTAGCTACGTGGCATTATCTTTTTTGACTAATGAGTATTACTTTTGGGAAAGCAGTGTGACCTGTGCGTCCAAGTGTAAACGATTGGGCTGTACCGATGGACTTCTTTTAACAGGACACAGTCGAACAGTGCTGGCATGTAAATGCACTGGAGATATGGATCATCTCATGCTGTTAAACTGAGAGAAAACGGCGCCGTTAAGCGCCGTTTGTTTTTCTTAAGAGTAAGCTGAAAACTCGTTAAACGCGTACTTACTTAGTTAGATCATCAAAGAATTTCTTCACGCCATCAAAGAACCCCTGAGCCTTAGGACGGTTTTTACCCGCATCACTGCCCATGCTCTCCTCCAGCTCTTTTAGTAACTCTTTTTGTCTTTCATTCAGGTTAACCGGAGTTTCTATTACCACTTTACAGATCAAGTCACCCACAGCACCGCTGCGCACAGATTTCACGCCCTTACCGCGCATTCTGAACATTTTGCCGGTCTGGCTTTCAGAAGGCACTTTGAGGTTTGCTCTGCCATCTAGCGTCGGTACTTCAATTTCCCCGCCTAATGCCGCTGTGGTGTAGCTGATAGGCACTTCGCAGTATAAATTGTTACCATCGCGAACAAAAATCGGGTGTTCTCTTACACTCACCTGAACATATAAGTCCCCAGCAGGGGCACCGTGCATACCCGCTTCGCCTTCTCCGGAGAGTCTAATACGGTCTCCAGTATCAACACCTGCGGGGATCTTCACAGATAAGGTCTTCGTCTTCTCAACGCGACCCTGACCATGACAGCTATCGCATGGATCTGAAATAACCTGACCCGTGCCCTGACATGTAGGACAAGTTTGCTGCACAGCAAAGAAACCCTGGCGCATTTGAACCTGACCTGCACCATGACATGTTGAACATGTCTTTGGCTTTGAGCCTGATTTAGCACCACTGCCATCACATGGCTTACAGGATACCCAAGTTGGTACCTGAATCTCGACTTCTTTGCCCCGTACAGCATCTTCCAGGCTAAGATCTAAGCTATAGCGCAGATCTGCTCCCCGTTGCTGGCGTGACTGACGTCTGCCGCCTCCAAAAATATCACCGAATACGTCCCCGAAAATATCACCAAAATCAGCACCGCCGCCAAATCCACCATGGCCTGCACCACCGTTTTGTTCAAAGGCAGCATGGCCGTATTGATCATACATCTGGCGTTTTTGACTATCAGTTAAGACTTCGTAGGCTTCTTTTACTTCCTTAAACTTTGCTTCCAGCTCAGCATCACCCGCCGTTCTGTCAGGGTGATACTTCATTGCAAGGCGTTTATAGGCCTTTTTAATCTCACGTTCACCGGCGTCTTTTGATACCCCAAGAACGTCGTAATAGTCTTGTTTTGACATAGTTCTCACACATCTTACTGAGCGATCAGCCACTGTGATGACCGCCTGGCGAATAAGTGTTTAATTGTGCCACATAAGAGACTTAGTGCCTCTGCTCTTTCACTTACCGCTCTAATTTAAATACGTCAGAGCCTGCTTACCTTTGCCATTCGCGAGAATTTGAAGGATAAACAGGCCCTGTTTAGCACTCCAGGCTAGGCCTGTGTGCACTTACAAGTCAACAATTACTTGTCGTCTTTCACTTCTTCAAACTCGGCATCTACTACATCGTCGTCAGCTTTGTTTGCTTGCTGTGCACCTGCGTCACCGCCAGCTTGTTGTTGCGCCTGAGCTTTCGCCTGAGCAATTTCCATTAGCTTCTGAGACTTTTCTGCAAGTGCCTGGGTCTTAGCATCGATTTCTTCTTTGCTTTCACCTTTAATCGCTGTTTCCAGCTCAGACAGTGCCACTTCAATCGCGGTTTTGTCGTCAGCAGGTAGGTCGTCGCCAGCTTCTTCTACTTGCTTGCGAGTCGCATGAACCAAAGCATCAGCCTGGTTACGAGCGCCTACCAACTCTTCGAACTTCTTGTCTTCTTCAGCATTCGCTTCTGCATCACGAACCATGTTTTCGATTTCATCGTCGCTCAGACCTGAAGACGCTTGAATCGTGATCTTCTGCTCTTTACCTGTGTCTTTATCTTTCGCAGATACGTGTAAGATACCGTCCGCGTCAACATCAAACGTTACTTCGATTTGTGGTACACCACGCTGTGCAGGACGAATACCTTCCAGGTTGAACTGGCCAAGAGACTTATTGTCGCTTGAACGCTTACGCTCACCTTGCAGTACATGGATTGTTACCGCTGACTGGTTGTCTTCTGCTGTTGAGAAAGTTTGCGACTTTTTAGTAGGGATCGTCGTGTTTTTCTCAATAAGCGCAGTCATGACTTGGCCCATAGTCTCAATACCCAGAGACAGAGGACAAACGTCAAGTAGCAGTACATCTTTCACGTCACCAGCAAGTACACCACCTTGAACCGCAGCACCAACGGCTACTGCTTCATCAGGGTTTACGTCTTTACGAGGCTCTTTACCAAAGAACTCTGCAACTTGCTTCTGTACCAGTGGCATACGTGTTTGACCACCGACCAGAATGATGTCATTTACGTCGCTTACAGACAGGTCCGCATCAGCCAGTGCACGCTTTAGCGGCTCGATAGACTGTGCAACCAGGTCTTCAACCAGAGACTCAAGTTTTGCGCGAGTCAACTTCACGTTCATGTGCTTAGGACCTGTTGCGTCAGCAGTTACGTAAGGTAGATTTACCTCAGTTTGCTGTGCAGATGAAAGCTCAATCTTCGCTTTTTCAGCGGCTTCTTTCACACGCTGCATTGCCAGCGGATCAGTTTTCAGGTCAATGCCTTGGTCTTTCTTGAATTCAGCAACCAGATAGTTGATTACGCGGTTATCGAAATCTTCACCACCTAAGTGCGTGTCACCGTTCGTTGCAAGTACTTCGAATGTGTGCTCTCCTTCAACTTCATCAATCTCGATGATTGAGATATCGAATGTACCACCACCTAAGTCATACACTGCAACAACGTTGTCGCCTTGTTTTTTGTCCATACCGTAGGCAAGTGCCGCTGCTGTTGGCTCGTTGATGATACGTTTTACATCAAGACCAGCAATACGACCGGCATCTTTTGTTGCCTGACGCTGTGAATCGTTGAAGTAAGCAGGGACAGTGATTACCGCTTCTGTTACTTCTTCGCCCAGGAAATCCTCGGCAGTCTTTTTCATTTTCTTCAGGACTTCAGCAGAAATCTGAGGTGCTGCACGCTTTTCGCCACGTACTTCAACCCAGGCATCGCCATTGTCTGCTTTAACAATCTTAAATGGCATGATACCGATGTCGCGCTGTACTTCTTCGTCTTCGAAACGACGACCGATCAAACGCTTGATTGCATACAGTGTGTTCTGAGGGTTAGTCACAGCCTGACGTTTTGCCGGTTGACCTACTAGCGTTTCGCCCTCTTCGGTAAATGCAATAACCGATGGCGTTGTACGATCCCCTTCAGCGTTTTCGATAACGCGTGTTTTATCACCATCAAGTACCGCTACACAAGAGTTAGTAGTACCTAAATCGATTCCAATAATTTTACCCATGTGAATCTTCTCCGACTTCAAAAATTCGTTGTTCTGTTAGATGACTTGATAAATAGGGGCGGCAATTTGTAATTCAAGCGTCACAACAAAAAAAAAGTGATTTTTTTTGAATTTTTTTCGTCATGCCGTTTTTTTCATCAAAAATTCCCAAGATTTGACATTTACACCCTGGTATGACCAGATAAAGGCATGACAATCTAACTTAAAATAACTGTTATGACATTTGACGAACTCATTTCTCTACCAGCATTAAAAAATGCTCAAGCCCAGCTCTCATTGCCAGCGAGCTGGGCTCAGGGAAGAACCGTATTTGGTGGTCTCTCAGCTGCACTAATGTTACAAAGTATGCTGCATCAACTGGGCGACCAAAACAGACGCCTGCTTTCTTTTAGCTGTAATTTCGTAGGCCCGCTTTTAAGCGAGCAGCCATTCGAGCTTAACACCCAACTCTTGCGCTCAGGAAAGAGCGCCAGCCAGATGCAAGCGACCATCACACAAGATAATCAGGTTTGCCTTGTCGCCCTTGCCAGTTTTGGTAAACCTCGCACTTCGTCGATCTCGGTATCTGCGGATGATTCCTTTACGCTGCAGGAGATTAACCCTAAACAAACACTGCCTTATACAGATGGTGTCATGCCCGCCTTTATCCAGCATATCGACCTAAACCTTCAACAAGGTGCCTTGCCATTCAGTGGTGCCGACTCAAGTCATATTGGTGGCTGGATGAAGTTCAAATCCCCTGCGCAACCTCACCTTTCAGTATTGCATTTGCTGGCGCTTGCTGATGCCTGGCCACCCACTTTGCTACAATTGTGTAAAGGCCCAACACCAGCGAGCAGTATGTCCTGGTATATCGAGTTTCTTAATGATGTTGAACTGCCTGGCTCAGAGTGGTTTGCCATGGAGGCTGTGACACATCAGGCAGAGCATGGTTACGCAATAGAGGATGCAAAACTATTTTCGCAAGATGGTACTTTGTTGGCATTAAGCAGACAAACTGTAGCAGTATTTGATAGTTGATAAAAACGGGTAAGTCACTCACACTATGTTGAGGAGTAAGTTAAAGTATTGGTTGAACAGTGATAGTCGCCTGCCAGCATTGTGATTATTTAGTGTCTATAAGAGATTTGGGCGAGCAGCAACGAGCTGTTTGTCCACACTGCGGTAACGTGCTTGCCACGACCCAACGCAACTATGCTCAGTGGATTGCGGCTTTTAGCCTTTCTTCTATTATATTTCTGCTACTAAGCTTGCAACCACATTTTATATCTTACGCTCAGCATGGACTTAAACAAAGCATCAGCCTGATGGCCGCAATCATGCAGCTGGCCGAGAATTACAGCGTATTCTTAGCCGCATTGCTTAGTGTGAGTATCGTTATTTTGCCACTCGCCGCCAGCGCTTTGATCCTGATGGTTCACACTCCTATTTGGCAAAAGCTGAATCCCCACAATGCGCGCGCGGTTGCAAAATTCATTATGACCCTGAGGCCGCTCAACCTGGCTGATATTTTTTTAGTCGCGGTGTTAATCAGTGCATTTAAACTGACTGCATTTGCAGAAATAGAAGTAGGTCTTGGCTTTTGGGCTTACATTCTGTTTGTGCTCTGCTTTATTGAAACGCTCTCGCTACTGAGCCAACATCAATTGTGGCAGCTGCAACAAGCCCATTTTACGCCAACGATAGAACACTGCGCCAAACGGGCGAGCTCACAACAGTTAAAGCAATGCCATGTCTGTCAACAAATCAGTCGCAGCGAACATTGTCCACGCTGCCTCGCGAAGTTGAGTTATCGAAAAAACAATTCCGTTGCACGCAGCGCAGCTTGGATGCTGACCTCTTTGGTATTTTTAATCCCGGCATTGTCTTTTCCAATCATGGACACCATCAATTTAGGTTTGCATACCCCCGCTACAATATATGGAGGCGTTGAGGTATTGTGGCGAAATGGTTCATACCCTATCGCCATCGTGATTTTTATTGCCAGCATCTGCATTCCCCTGCTCAAAGCGGGCACTTTGTTTTATTTGCTATACCGAGTCAGGCGTCCAGCCGACCCAAAAGTGACTGCAAAATTCTACCGCGCCCTTGAAGCGGTTGGAAAATGGTCAATGATAGACGTTTTCGTCGTGATTCTCTTGGTTTCTCTTGTCCAGCTTGGTACTGTACTGAGCGTTGAACCGCAGCCAGGTATTGTGTTTTTTACTGCCATGGTTATCTGCCAGATTTTTGCAGTGAACAATTTTGACCCTCGACTACTTTGGGACTCTTTGAATAAACATGAATAAAGAAGCATATATCGAGCCCAAACCCAGGTTTTCAGTCATCTGGATTGTGCCCTTACTGGCCATATTGATAACTGGCTGGATGCTCTATCAGCATCAACAAAATAAGGGCCATCAAATATACATTAAGATGAAAAATGCAGATGGTGTCATCGCGGGTAAAACAGAGGTAAGAGTCAGAAGTGTTAAGATTGGCGTAGTCGAATCTCTACGCCTGCAAGTCGAGCAAAAAGCGGTTGTCGCGACTGTTAGAATTGACAAACACTACGATGGTTTGCTGACAGAAGATGCCAAATTCTGGATAGTAAAACCTCGTATCGATCAATCTGGGATCAGCGGGCTAAACACTCTGTTATCCGGAGTTTACATCGAATTACTACCTGGCGAGAGCAAACAACGTTCTAGCCTGTATACGCTTCAAGATCAACCTGCCCTTATATCCACCGATGTAGAAGGCCTGCGTTATCAGCTCAGTTCTTCCAGTGGCGAAGTATTAGATGTCGGCACTGGTATTTTTTTCCGCAACTATCATATCGGACAAATTGAAAGGGCCGTATTTAATACTGATTCACTACAAATGGAATACGGTATTTTTATCGACTCACCCTATGACAAACTTATTACCCACAACGCCATTTTTTGGATCAACTCAGGCGTTGAGATCTCATTAACAAGTGAAGGAATAAACCTGAACACTGGCTCATTGGCTAAAATGATTAAAGGTGGTATTTCCATCGACTACCCGCCCGAGCAAGGGGGTGGAGAAATTGCCACTGAAGGCCGAGCATTTAAATTGCACCAGAATTTTGCTGTTGCATTAGAGCGACGTTTTGATTTGTTTGATCACTACCTGGTTGAATTTGAACAGTCTATTCGTGGTTTAAAACCTGGCGCGCCGGTCGAATACCGCGGCATGCGAGTCGGTACAGTGGAACAGGTACCAGCGAGGCTAGAACGAGATGGGCTGCCACTTTACTTCCAACAAGGCAACACATCCATACCTGTGTTAATTAAAATTGAGTACGGTCGTATCTATGAAGTTGATGCGAAAGCTAAACAATATTGGCAAGAAAATATAGAACAATGGGTTAAAAATGACTTAAGAGCCTCACTAAAAAGTGGTAATATTTTAACAGGTGCGGTATATATAGAACTAGATTTTTACAATTCTACCCATCCGACCAGTTTAGGGATGAATTACGCGTACCCGGTATTACCGAGTGTACCGAGTGGTTTTACAGCCTTGTCAGAGCAAGTGATGGCTTTGTTGAACAAGCTCAACAAATTACCTCTGGATAACTCACTAAACGAGGCGCAAAAAACAATGCAGGCATTTACAGCGTTGGCTGAAGAAACGCAAGCACTGGTAAACGGTTTCAACACAACGAAAGTATCAGAAAAAGTGGAAAAGAACTTAACACAATTACAGGGAACACTGGCGCAGCTGACAGCCAGCCTGAAACAATTTGAGAAAACGCTGAACAATTACCAAAAAGGTTCAGGTATGGTAGAACAATTGACAGATACCCTGCAAGAGCTTGAAAGCTTAAGTAACTCGCTTAAGCCAGTATCAAAAGGGCTTAACGAGCAACCCAATATGCTGTTGTTCGATAAAGATTCTTTGGCGGACCCTGAACCGCGGAAGCAGCAGTAATGAGAGGCGTCATCGCATTAATAGCTGTACTGATGACGGGCTGTACGGGCTCCTCTCCTGCTCAGTATCACTATTACCGGTTTAGCATCCCTCAAGTCGCAGCAGAGGCTAACAGCACTGAACAAATCAGAGTATATTTAGATCAGATTAATATAATCGGAGTTGCTGACCAGCAAGCACTTGTTCAGTATACCGGCGAACATACAGTTCATATCGCCAGTTACCATTACTGGGCTGAGCACCCTAAATTATTGCTTACTAAAGAAACGCTCCGTTATTTGAATGGCTCCGGCCTTACCCCAGTCCTTTCAGTTAATGCAAGTGAATTGAAACAAGGCAAATACAGGGTATTGATTGAAGTGACAGACTTAGCTGGACATTACCAACATGGTGCGATACTGCGAGGTAGCTGGCATCTATACCACATGTCAGCTAAGGGAGCAGATTTGGTGGATGTACATCAGTTTGACTATACAGCTCCTCTTGTTGAGGACGGGTTTAATGCACTGATCACCGCCCACCAAACAAATTGGCAACACCTGATGAAACACTTGAAGTCAGAAATTGCCCAGGTCAACAGTAAAACCTCTACTTATTAAGCTGATTTATGTATAAGTTGGTTTTTTCCATGTCTGCCACCAGTTGAAATGTGCCAACTAAAAGAAAATTCAACTTTTTCAAAAGTTTATTACTTGCACTATTCTCTGGTGTTGTAATCGCTCCTAATGCGTTATATTTACCGCAATCGCGAACAAACGTAAGTAAAGCCTCAGCTGCTTCAAACGCATAACCTTTGCCACAATGCCTATCCAAAAATGCATAACCTAGGTCGGGAAAAGCAAGATAAGGTCGCTGATAGAGCCCACAAATCCCAATGGCGGTCCCGTCAAGCAATGTAACAATATAGGGGCTAGGCGCCGCCAAATCATACGGTGTGAAGAATGCGCTTTCTATATATTTTTTCGCATCATCCAATGTTCTTATTTGTTTATCCGCAACATTCTCGATAAAACTCTTTTGGTTGAGCAGCTCAAAGATCAACTCAGTATCACTAAGACTGGCTCGACGCAGTATCAAGCGCTCAGTTTGAGTTAAGATTTCCGCCATACATTAATACCCTTAATATACTGAGCGGGGCTAATGCCCCGCCAGGTTAATAGTCGCTTATTCAAATCGTACTTTTTTATAAAGCTCATCCATTGAGTTAACTTTTACTTCATTAGGCACAGTTGCAAAAGGTTTATCGGCAAACTTCTTACCTCGGATCTGAATGTTCAATCTTGCAGCTCCTTCATTGAGCATACTCTGTGCAAAGTATGACCTAAGGTCTGTTAGGGTGACCTGTTTAGTTGCTTCGATTAATTTGGCTCTCGAGTCAAAAGCCAGGTTGTTGCGATACCAATCTATAAGGATTGGCTGCGACTCCTCAGCAAGGTTCTTGGGCACTTCTGACAGAGAAAGTAACGCCGCCTCTTTGAGCTGATTAAACGTCCCTTCGTCAAGCTCACTCAATGCTTTTGCATATTCCTGTTTGTACAGATCAAATCGAACCTGCATGGCTTGTACATCTAGCACAGGTGTCTGAATGTAGAATCCGATCGCGGAGTATTCATCAATTCCCTGTGCAATCGCCCCAACTGCATAAGCCAACTGTTCTTCAGTTCGTAGCGAATTGAAAAGGTGACTATTCAGGTGTGACTTTAGTACCAGTGCAGCGGCTTTTTGCGCATAACCGGGGGTGGGATGCACGAACATATCTACAATGGCAACATCTGCTGTGTCAGTATCCTGCTGCCAGACCAGGGCTTTACCAGCTTCCGGTTGCAGGAATTTTGCTCTCACATAATCATTGTGCTCTGCTGGCTTGTTAAGGGTGCCCTTAACCACCTCAACCACATTTGCCAGAAACGCTTTATTGTAGTTGCCATACCCAAATATCCGCACTGTGTGATGATTAAGTAGTTCATTTTGCGCCGTTGAGAAATCATCTCTGGTCATGTTTCCTGCAATATCAATTAGTACACTTTCGTCAAAGTTTCCAGAACGCACTAAGGCCTGATAACGGCCAAATGCCTGATAAAACGGGAATTGCTGGCTTTGGTTTTGAATATTCCGGATATACCTGTCAATAGCCTGCTCTAACTGTTTTTGGTTTGGCTGTACTTTCAAACCATCAAGTGCCTGGGATAGCAAGGCGCCTTGTTTATCTGTAAACCCTGATATAGTCAGAATTAATCCGCTATTTACGCCAAGCCTGAGCCCCATACCAGCAACCGACGCTTCCGTCAGCAACTTTGCCTTTTCAATCGAATATAAATCCGCCCACAAAGCGGCAGCAACCTGAACCTGTGCGCTTTCTAGCGTTTTAGGGGAGTTAATATGTATCTGTAGGCGCCCTTTTGGCTGGGCGCTGTATTTTTCGCTGGCTTTGTGCCATACAGCGACTGTATTGTCCTGATAAACCTTGTTCACTGTGTCACTTTGTTCTGATTGAGTCACAATATCAAAGTGCTCGGGAAGCAAACGGTTTATGCTTGGTAACTCAAGTTCAGGGTTTATGCTTGCCTGCCAAGATGCTAGCTCTTGATCGGGAATGTCAACGACCTTATAGCGGCCATCATAAAAGTGCAGTTGCTGGTCTTGTGGCTCACTTTTACTGATGTACCAAACTCGGAGCCGCTGTGCATTTAGCTGTTCCAGCACTTCTGTAACCGCCTGCTCGTTGAAATCCGCAAAAAAGTAAGGGGCATCAATCGCATGGTTCACAGGGAATTTTTGCATACTGTCTGCAAGACCAGACACATAATCAAACTCATCGCCACGCTCTAAGAACCTGAATTGGTTAGCAAGTGATGTCTTGATCTCTTTGAAATACTTGCGGTCTATGCCTTGTTCCTTGATAAGCTGGATATACTGCATGACTATTGCAACCGCTTGCTCCCGGTGGTTCATACCGAGGTCTGTCAGCTGGATATCAACAGATAAAGAGCCATAGTTGCCATACAGATCGGGTACCGCATTAGCTGTCAGCTCAGAAATCCAGCCCTTGCTTTTTAGCACCTGCGCGGGACTCCCCTGCATTTCATTACTCAGCAAGTAGGTTACAAAGTAGTTGGGCTTGAACGCAAACTCATTCATGTTATTGGAAATTGTAAAATCCAGCTTCAATGTTTTCACGTCTTCATTGGGAACATAATGAATACGTTTTTGTCCAAATTCGGCAAAGTCTAGCTGTGTATCTACGCGTGGCTCTTGAATTTGTTTGTTTTTAATCGTTGCAAAGTGTCTGCGTGCTTTTTCTGCCATCTCGGGCAAAGGTAAATTGGAGATCATCGCCAATTTCATGATATTCGATGAATAATATTTATTATAAAAAGCAACAGTTTCTTCATGTAGTTTACTATCTGGTTTGTCACCCAATGTTTCGTTGTTACCAATCAAAAAACGATTTGCAGGATGTGCACCCATCATGCTTCGCGACAATTTATACTGACCGAAGAAATCCATCTCCCTGCGCATAGACCACTCTGCATTTACTGCATTTTTCTCTTTATCTGTATACTCAGGATAGAGCTTTGGTGATTTGAAAAAGTCGGAAAATCTGTCGAGCGCTTCATCATAGGCCTGATTATTGACCTTGAACATATAATTAGTGATGTCTAACCAGGTATAAGCATTGTGTGTGCCGCCGTTGCGGCTCATAAAGTCTTTATATCCTTGTGTATCAGGGTACCGCTCGGTTCCCAAAAACAGCATATGTTCGAGATAATGAGCCATCCCTTGTTGCGACATAGGATCATGAAGTAGCCCAACACCCACGCTCAATGCTGCAGCCGACTTTTCCACTTCAGGGTCTGATACCAGGATTACTTCGATCCCATTAGGCAAAGTAAGTGTCTGATACTCTCTTTGATCATTCGGGCTAACGACGAGCGATTTTGCCATGGGTACAGCAGCTTCTCCTGCTGCACGATAAGTTGACACACACCCTGATAACAAAGCGAACGCAATGCTGGCGACTACCATTGTTTTTTTCATTAACTATCCATCTCAATATGACTATTCTGGTCTGAGGCCAGCCCTGCAGGCTACCTGACTCCCCAAACGCTACCATCTTATCTCAGTGAAATTCAATGGTTATTGGGCATTAAAATGAGGTTTAGAGTCCCCAAGCACATTTTTCGCCTTATAGCGATTAGTAATAACAACCAGAAAACCTAAAAGAATTTTTTATCACACAGTTTTTTCTATTTGATAACATTACGGGCAAACAATAATGCTAACGTTGGATCATCAGGGGCATATTAAATGGAAATAAATCAATCTATCTGTGACTTTGGGCTTCATAGTGGCGAGCCTTACAGCAAGCTTCCAGCCAGCTTTCTGAATTGGATGGTTGCAACCGGGCATGCCAAACAGGCTCTGGCCAAGGAAGAGCTGACTCGCAGGCACAACGCAGTGTGTGATTCCAGAATGAAATCAAAAATTCAATAATCGGCTATATTTGCTTAGAGCTTTTAGTTTAAACTATGGCGCATAGAAAGACCCCACTGAAGTAGACTTATGCGCCTTATTATTCCTTCGCTGTTGGCACTATCTCTGACAGCTTGCTACACAACACAGCAAACCAGTTCTGATCCAACAATTGACGCAGTTCATTATCTTACTGTGCTTCATACCAATGATCACCATGGCCGTTTTTGGCATAATGAAGACGGTGAATATGGCATGGCTGCACGCAAAACTCTGATCGACCAATTAAGAGCACAGGCTCAAGCACAAGGTCATAGCCTGGTGTTGCTGTCTGGTGGTGACATAAACACGGGAGTCCCAGAATCGGATCTTCAGCATGCAGAACCTGATTTCAAGGGAATGAGCTTACTGGGTTATGATGCGATGGCAATCGGCAATCATGAATTTGATAATCCACTTGATGTTCTGGACAAACAAATTGCTTGGTCTAACTTTCCGTTTTTATCTGCCAATATATTACACAAACATAACGGTGAACATGCATATCAACCTTATACAATAATAGAAAAGCAGGGCCTGAAAATCGCGGTTATTGGTTTAACCACAATAGATACAGTAAAAATTGCCAACCCCGAGTTCGTTGGCGGCCTCGACTTTATCGAGCCAGCTCCCATTACAACTCAGCTATCACAACGTATTCGGCAACAGTATAATCCAGATGTAACAATCGCAGTAACGCATATGGGCCACTATCATAACGCAGCCTATGGTATCAATGCACCGGGAGATGTGACGCTCGCTCGTAATGTACCTGCCGGTACTCTGGATATGATCATAGGCGGTCATTCACAGGAACCGATTTGTATAGATGAAAATGGCGAAGAAGATGCTGACTTTGCTCCAGGCAAAGCATGTAAGCCGGATCGGCAAAACGGCATTTGGATAATGCAGGCTCATGAATGGGGCAAGTATGTGGGCAAAGCGGTTTTCAAAATATCTGACAATGAGAAAACGCTTGAAAGCTATGAATTAATCCCTGTAAATCTTAAAGATGAAAAAGGCCAGTGGGCGCAGAATTACATAGAGCATGACCCCGAGTTAAAAGCATTTTTAGCCCCTTATCAAAAGGCCGGTGAAAGCAAAATTGCGGGCGCCGTTGGGGAAGTCGATGCATTTCTAGATGGCCGCAGAGACACAGTTCGTTTCAGACAAAGCCCCCTTGGCGATTTGGTTATTAAAGCACAAATGGCAGCTGTAGGTGCAGATTTCGGCCTTATCAGCGGTGGTGGAATAAGGGCCAGTATAAAAGCCGGCGAAGTCAGCTACAAAGATATTTTAACAGTACATCCATTTCGAAACCGAATCACCTACATAGACTGGAGTGGTCAAGAGTTGATCGACTATATGTCGGTTGTTAGCGCATTTCCGCCAGACTCCGGTGCCTATTTGCAATATCATGGTATCGAGTTCGATATACAAAGTGGCAAGCTGACAAATGTTAAGATACAAGGTAAGGCCGTTGACCCAAACAAAACGTACCGAATGAGCATTAACAGCTACAACGCTGCCGGAGGAGACGGTTACCCTGTGTTGACTGACTTACCTGGATATACAGCTACCGATAGTACAGATGCACAAGTTTTGAGAGACTTTATTGAACGTCACTCTCCAATTAAACGCTCAACATTATCAGACTAACTTGCCAGCACGAACGGGCGTAATCTCGATACGCCCGTAGTTTTTTACTTTCCGATCACCTCGATATCCTCTGCCTTCTGTGCTTTTAACCCATAGCTGTGCAATTTTGAACGTGACCCTTCTCCATGAGCTTTAGGTGGGTACAACTTTGCTTTTAACTCTGGCTGGTGTGTCAGCAGCTCATCCAGCGCAGCACGGATCTCGCTCAATGTTTTCTCAAGACTATTAGAGAAATTAGGCCGTTTTCTTATTGTGTGACCCAATGCAACCAGACGATGAAAGTACTTATCTGCGATGTCCAGTAACTCATCTGGCACCTCTTTATTCTGATTGAGTGACACATCAGGGTTATGTAAACAAAACTCCAGAAGTGCCAGGTAAAAACACAGTGGTTTATTGGCCAGTTGAACCTGTCGAGTCTTATCGCCACTCAGACACAGAGTCTTTGAGTAAAGGTCTACAACCAGGTGCTGTGGTTTAGGTTTGGCAGCCATAGTTGTAGCCGATTGTCGCTTTGCCTGCTCTCTTTTTTGAGAAACTGACCTATAAAAGGCAAGGTTTAACAAAGCAATCACTAAAGGGAGTATATATAACCAATAGTTGTGGCTCGTATTTGCTCGGTAGCTGATAGCGGTGTTGCCATCAGCACCCGATAACAGCAGCTGCTCTTCGGCAGTCTGGGAATCTTGTACTGAAATATTCAGGATCCGAACCCGGCTCATTTCCTTTTTAAGCCGTCTGTTAAGCGCATCTATGTATTCCTCAACACGTGCAGCATCGCCAGCATAATTAAGCTGCGGATCTGCTATTGGAAGTCGATTTTTGTCCAGAGCAATCCGCAGCTTGATACTCCCTAAGTCTTGCTCAATTGTGTATCTGATAGCACGCTCGTGAGCAAACACAAAAACCAGGGAAAAGATGACACTATAGATAGAGAATGCCAGCAAACCTGTTTTACGACTCATCTTTTTCTCCAAGAAAATAAACAGGTAGCTCTTCACACTGCCAATACAGATCCAGCTGATCAAAATAGCTCGAACCATTATTTTTGGCTACTTCCTGCAGCTGACGCTGTAAAGAACATGCCAAATCGGTGTTATCAACATCCATTTTTACGTACCAACGGCTACCGCTAATGTTCTCACCAATTGGCGTTATGTAGTTTGCGGAGAACCGGTCCTCGTCACTTTCTTGCCAATAGGTTGCTATAATGTCTAACTCACCCGCTGAGAGCTTTTCTCTTAACACTTGATGGGAACTTACATACTGGATATCCAAAACACGCATATCTAAATCGAGCCGTTTAAACATTTGTTTTGGGATAATATGACCTGAGCGGCTGGTTGGGTAATCCAGCAAGCCTATTTTCTTATCCAGAAAGTACGCTTTTTCTAATCTTGGCTTTTCTCGGTTTGAAATAAAAAATGCCGTATAGGTAGGATAGCCAACGACCGGCATATAGTTATAAGTAGACTGCGCCTTTAAAGCCGCCATCACATTGTCTTTTGATAAAGTAAGATCAGCAAGCCCCTTAGCAATGTAATCAATTTGCTCCGCCAGTTCACCGCTGTAGCGTATCTTTACACGACCAAATTGCTTCGCTACCACTTCATCCTGACACAGAGCTGGCGCCAATTTTCGAGCCAGTTGTTCTACCGGTACATGTACTCTAAAGACGGCTCTGTTACTCGTTGAACGTGTCTCGCAAGAGACACTACTTTCGACCAGCTTTGGTAACTCACCAACCGGCTTGCCAGTCAGGTTACTGGCAAGTAACCAACAGCACCAGACAGAGAGAAACAAAACTGTAACAATAGTTGTTTTATTGCTTAGAGAGTGATTATTTTTCAAAACTTCGTATTTCTTAAGTTGCGCGCCCCTATATTAGATCAATTTTTATTACCTATTGCAATAGGTAAACTTACTAAAAAGATATAACCCCATGTTTTAGCTACTTTATTAACAAGAAATTATGAATCCTATTGAGTCCTTTTCTTTTGCGAAAAAATCCGGACAATTGGCCGCATTCCAAAGGTGTAAACAATACCCGTTTTGGGTAAAGAGAATTTTTGATGTTACGAGCTTCTATTCAGTGTTTGGTGTTTTCTACTTTAATTTTCAGCACCAGCGCTTTGTCTTGGGGAATGAACGGCCATAGAGTTGTTGGTGAATTAGCTCAACAGCACCTTACCCCAACGACTGAAAAAGCGGTAAAAGCCCTGTTGGCGGAAGACTCTTTAGCCGAAGTCTCCACTTGGGCGGATGAAATGCGTTCTAGCTCAGAAACCTTTTGGAAAAAACAATCAGGCAAATGGCATTACATCAACATCAAAGACCCAAGCAGAATGACGCAATATGATGATGCGTCTGTTGAGCACAAGCATGATGTGAACCACATACTCGATGGCATCAACTACTCTGTTTCGGTGCTTGAAAATACTAAATCCTCTAAAGAAGACAAGCAATTTGCGCTAAAGTTCCTGGTTCACTTAGTCGGCGATGCACATCAGCCCTTCCATGCAGGTCGTAGTGAAGACCGCGGTGGCAATCTCATAAAAGTAACCTTCTTTAACGAAGAAACAAATCTACACTCCGTTTTTGATACTAAACTGATTGAGCATCAAGCGCTTTCTTACCGGGAATTGAGCGACTTTATTGCAACGCGCGATAAAAAGAAGATAGCGCAAATGCTCAATAGTCGCCCGGCAGATTGGTTGGTAGAGTCGAACCAAATAGCTGAAAAGATTTATAATAGCAATGAAACTGACATCAGCTGGGCGTATATTCATAGGTACACCCCAGTTGTAAAGTCTCGGCTTCTTCAAGGCGGGATTAGACTGGCTGGATTGCTAAATCAAATTTTTGACAAAAATTCAAGACCACTTGAAACTGCATTAAAAGCAGGCAAGTGAACCTTGACGATTATCATTTAATAAACCTATAACACGGGAAACAACATAATGAAAACGCAACTACGCAAAACGGCTCTCTCACTTGCAATCGCTGCATGTGTCGGTGCAAGTGGCGCTGCTTATGCGAATGACACTGCTTCTGCGGTAAAAGGTCAAATCACCGGTCCAAATGGAAACCCGGCGGTTGGCACCAAAATCACCATCATTCATACGCCTTCAGGCTCTGTGAAAACAACAACTGTTGGTGAAAACGGTTCATTCTCAGCGAAAGGCCTGCGCGTTGGTGGTCCTTACCAGATTATCGTTGACTCTGATAGTTTCGAAGACACTATGGTAGAAGATGTGTACCTGAGTCTGGGTAAAACTTACCCTGTTACGGTTCAGCTACAGTCTAAAAGCCAAATGGAGCAAATCGTTGTAACTGGTCGTCCTATCACCATGAATTCTGGTGGCACTGGCCCGGCAACTAACTTCTCTTTGGCAGACCTTCAAGAAAAGCCAGCTATCAACCGCGATCTAAAAGATATCGTACGTACAGACCCTCGTATCTTTGTTGACGAGTCTAACTCAGGTGCAATCCAGTGTGCCGGTGGTAACCCTAGATTTAACAGTCTGACCGTAGATGGCGTTCGTATGAACGACAACTTTGGTTTGAACAGCAATGGTTACCCAACCGAGCGTATGCCATTCTCTTTTGATACTATTGCACAAGTAGCTGTTGAGTTAGCGCCATTTGACGTTCAATACGGCGGCTTTACTTCATGTAACATCAACGCAGTAACTAAGTCTGGTACCAATGAAATCCATGGCGGCGTTTTTGCTGATTACACCAGTGACTCACTTTCTGGTGATAAAATTGAAGGTAAAAAACAAGATCTAGGTGACTATGACGAGAAGCGCTATGGCTTCAACGTAGGTATGCCTCTGATTGAAGATACGCTTTTCCTTTTCACCAGCTACGAAAAGCTTGAAGGCTCACAAGTATTCTCTTACACACCTTACGCTAACGGAAAAATTACACTAGACGAAATTAATGAAATCATCGATATTTCAAAGTCTTTGTATGAGTACGATCCAGGTACTATGGTTCCGAGTATGCCTGTTGAAGATGAGAAAATCCTAATCAAACTGGATTGGAACATCAACGAAATGCACCGAGCTTCGTTCGTATACAACTACAACGACGGTTACTCTCTGAGCCAATCTGACTCAAGCTCAGACCGCATGTCTCTGTCTAACCACTTCTATGAGCGTGGTGCAGAATTAAACTCTTATGTTGCAACTGTATACTCTGACTGGACAGACGATTTCTCATCAGAAGTACGTGTTGGTTACTCTAAGCTTGATAACCGTCAGAACTCTCTGGACGCTGCATCTGGCTTCGGTGAAATGCAAATTTACACTGACGACGTAACGGTTTACATTGGCCCGGACGATTCACGTCAGGCTAACAAGTTAAAGTATGACAACCTTTCTCTTAAACTGGCTGGTACATATTACCTTGACGCACATGAGATAAGCTTCGGCTACGAAATGGAAGAGCTGGATGTCTTCAACATGTTCGTACAGCACAATGAAGGTGAGCATCGTTTCTTCGGTGGTATTGAAGACTTCCGTAATGGTGTAGCTCGCGTTTACTATGGTAACGCAAGTAGCCATAACCCAATAGACGCTGCAGGTGAGTTCAAGTACGCGCTTAACACCCTATATGTACAAGATAAATTTGATCTGGAAGATTACGAAATCTCAATCACAGCAGGTCTTCGTTATGATTGGTACACCAGTGATGATGTTCCTGCAGAAAACAAGAACTTCGAAGGTCGTTACGGCTTTTCTAACCAACAAAACCTTGACGGCGTATCACTACTTCAACCACGCTTAGGCTTCAACTGGGTTTACAACGACCAGTTAGAGCTGCGTGGTGGTATTGGCTTGTACTCAGGCGGTAACCCGAACGTTTGGATCTCTAACAGCTACTCTAACGACGGTATCCGTAACATCCAAATTAACCAAAAGAACATGCAGCTACTTGGTCCGGATGCGGTTACATTTGTTGATAACGGCAAAGCAGGCTATGCTATCCCTAAAGACCTATATGATGCCGTAGGCAGTGGTACCGCTGATGCAAGCACCAACGTAACAGATCCCGATTTTGATATCCCTTCTGAGTGGAAATACTCACTAGGTGCAACGTATGTTACAGAAGAAGACTACGTTTTCACCATTGATTACCTATACACGCACAAGCAGAACTCAGCTATCGTTCGCAACTTAGCCCTGGTTCGCGCTGGCACAGCACCAGATGGTCGTCCAATCTACTCTGACGATCTGCACCCAAGAAATTCAGATTTCTTGCTTACTAACGTAAAAGGACAAGACGCGTATTCTCATATCCTGTCGTTTGGTATGAATAAGTCATTCGACAACGGTATCGATTTGGCGCTGTCATATGCATACACTGTCTCTAAAGACGTGCACCCGATGACAAGCTCAGTAGCGTTCTCGAACTACCACTTCTTCGCTACGGCAAATCCAGAAGCACCTAACCTGACTACTTCAAACTATGAAGTGCCACACCGTGCAACTCTGTCACTGTCGTACAAGCATGAGTTTATCGACGGCTACGAGACTAAGTTTAACCTGTTCGGCCAGGCAAGCGTAACTAACCCTTACTCTTACACGTTCGATAACACAGGTATGTTCGGATTCGCAGATACAGAACGTGACCTATTGTACGTACCAAACATTGAAGACAATGCTGTTCAATATGGTGCTGACTTCGATAAAGCGGCGTTTGATGCTTGGGTTGAGCGTGAAGGCCTTACTCGTGGTGAAGTCCTTGACCGTAACTCTCAAGACGGTGAATGGTGGGTTACTTTTGACTTGAAAGTTGAGCAGGAATTTGCCGGCTTTGCAGATGGTCATAAAGGTTCTGCGTTCTTCACAATCAAAAACCTGGGTAACTTGTTGAACGACGACTGGGGCGTAATGGAAACGGGTAGTGAGATGCAAAACGCTGTTACTGCACGTATTACCGAGGCCGGTCGTTACGAGTTCGTTAAATTTAATGACCCAAGCGGTACTGATTTTGAAGTTCGTCCTTCACTTTGGGAAATCCGTGTAGGTGTTAAATACGACTTCTAATATCTAAAACACGTAATTAGATAATCTCTAAAGGTCAACTTCGGTTGACCTTTTTTTGTTACAATGACGCAGTAAAACAAAGCTTTGCTTATTTATGTCCGACAACTTTTACATCATGAAAGAAAATGCCCTTCCAGCTTTTTCATTGTTGCCAGTAAGGCTTGTTTTTCATCCGGGTTTAACTCGCCTAAGAGATTACTTTCCCAACTAAGCGCTTCAGGAGTCAGTGTTTCGTACAACACGGTGCCCTGCTCTGTTAATGTCATTTCGGTGGCGCGTTTATCCGTCTCACTTTGCTCGGCAACCAGTATTCCCTGCTGCTGCAATTGCTTAATGGCTCGCGACACCGTTGACTTATCCATACTTGCCAGGTCGCACAACTGCTTTGCGGTTGCACCCGGGTGCTGAGCCAGGTGCACCAATACACGCCATTGCGGTATGGTCAGTCCGGCTTGTTCATACACTTCAGAAAAAGCCTCACTCATTGCATTGGCCAGCCTAACCATGCGGTACGGCAGAAATTCATTGATATCAAACGCCATTATCAAGCTCCAGGTACATCTGGCAAATTTTTGTATACTTAGATTTACACATTAAAAACTGCCAAAGATTGAAAATACTCTCACATGAGAGTATCTTTACAAAAAACATCAACGGAGTCTATGCAAAATGAGTGCAGAATTCGAGTATATGAGCGGTTTTGGCAATGAATTTGAAACCGAAGCCCTACCCGGCGCCCTACCAGTCGGTCAGTTTTCACCACAAAAAGTAAAATACGACCTTTACGCAGAGCAATACAACACGACCGCTTTCACAGCGCCGCGTGCTGAGAACCGCAGAAACTGGTTCTACCGTATTCGACCATCAGTTGTTCAGGGCGATTATCAGGCGATGAATAACGGCCTGCTGCGCACAGCCCCAATCACTGAGGTGCCTACGCCACCAACCATGCTGCGCTGGAACCCAGTCGAAGTACCTGCTGAGAAAACTGATTTTATCGATGGCTTAGTTACTATGGCTGCGAATGGCAGCGCTAACGGCCAAGCTGGTATCGGCATCCACGTATACGTTGCTAACGCTTCTATGGAAGGTCGTTATTTCTACAATGCAGACGGCGAATTACTCTTCGTTCCTCAGCTTGGTGAGCTGGTACTGCACACTGAATGTGGCAAGCTGGCAATTAAGCCTGGCGAAATTGCTGTGATCCCGCGTGGTATTAAGTTCCGTGTAGAACTACTCAGTGAACAAGTTCGTGGTTATATCTGCGAAAACTATGGCAACCCATACATCTTGCCTGAGCGCGGTCCTGTAGGCGCGAATGGCTATACCAATGAACGCGATTTCCTTTACCCGGTGGCAGCGTTCGAAGATCTGGAAGGTGATTTTGAACTCGTTGCTAAATTCAATGGTAACCTGTTCCGTTGTGATATCGGACATTCGCCACTTGATGTTGTTGCCTGGACAGGTAACAGTGCCCCGTATAAGTATGACCTTGCCCGTTTCAATGTCATGAATACGGTAAGTTTTGATCACCCTGACCCGTCAATTTTTACCGTTCTGACGTCGCCTTCTGGCACACCAGGTGTTGCAAACGTCGACTTTGTGATTTTCCCACCGCGCTGGATGGTGGCAGAGAATACTTTCCGTCCGCCATACTATCACCGTAACATCATGAGTGAATTTATGGGTCTGATTGAAGGTGTATACGATGCCAAAGAACACGGCTTTGTTCCCGGCGGAATGAGCTTGCACAACTGCATGTCTCCACATGGTCCTGAAGCGGATGTATTTGAAAAAGCATCTAACGCAGAGCTTGAGCCGCAGCGTTATGAAAACACACTGGCCTTCATGTTTGAGTCACGCTATGTGATTTCACCGACTAAGTATGCATTAGAAGGTAAAGAGCGCCAGCCGAATTATCTTGATTGCTGGAAAGGTATCAAGAAGTATTATAAAGGTGCCTAATCGCCCTTTGTAAATTCAACTGAGTACGCTGAGCGGGAAAAATTCTGCTCAGCGTTTCTTATTTGAGCCAAATGCTCTTCTGGCCTTCTTGTTAGGACCAGAATAATCGTCGTGAATTAAAGGATCAAACATGAAACTGTACACCTATTTTCGTTCTTCCGCTGCATATCGTGTTCGCATCGCATTAAACCTGAAACAACTGGATCATGAACTTGTTCCAGTTAACTTGCTGAAATCAGAGCAACAAGGCGCTGATTATCTAAGTAAAAATGCACAGGGTCTGTTACCCGCACTTGAGACTGACCAAGGTATGCTGGCACAGTCGTTGGCTATACTCGAATGGCTTGAGGAAGCATTTGATGCAACACCATTATTGCCAGATGACGCCTGGCAAAAGGCTCAGGTACGCAACTTTAGCTATGCTATCGCTTGTGATATTCACCCTATTGATAATCTGAGAGTACTGAAGTATCTGAGTAATGAGCTATCAGTCTCAGATGAGCAAAAAAATACCTGGTATCGACACTGGGTAATTGAAGGTTTTAAAAAGCTGGAGGTTATGTTGGGTGATGACACCTTTTGCTTTGGTGATACGCCGACGCTAGCTGACGTTTGTTTGGTACCACAAGTTTACAATGCCCTGCGTTTCAACGTTGATATGAGTGAGTTTCCAAAAATTGCCCGAATCTACGAACATTGTAATACGCTCAGTGCATTTACACAGGCTGCACCGGAAAATCAGCCTGACGCACCTCAGTAACACCGTAAGCAGGAGCGCAAGCATATTGCGCTCCTTTCATTTCACATCTTACTTAAGAGCACTATGTACCTGGTCTAAATGAGTTAGCAAGTCATGTCCAAGGTCTGTTAAGTAACCCCCGTCGGGCTGATCGATAACCCCTTTCGCATATAAGCGCTCTGCAGCTGCTAATATACCCTGATCTGCATTTTTGTGTATTTTTATCCCCTGGTGCAAACTACTACGTGGAAACTTCACCAGTAGTTCCAACTCAGCCATTAGTTTTTCATCAAATGCCATAATCCCTCCTGAGACCTAATAATAGGCCCAACTTCTGCATGTATTATCTCGGCCAGACAGCAACAAGATGCTTGCCAGCACATTACCAATAGCTAAGGTATATAGTACATTAGCTTACCAACTTAAATTTAGCCTGAACTGGGAGTTATGCCATGAAAAATCGGTCAGTTTTCTTTTTATTTACATTTTTTTTGATTCCACTCAAAGGACATGCCTTTGGTGAGGAGACAAATCTATATCTGGAACAGCTGCAGCAGGTGTGTTGGTATCAGGATCTCAGGTATACACAAGGTGCAATCATCAAGCAAGTTGATAAGCTTTATGTCTGCAGTCATCGCTACGCAAACCAGCCACAAAGTCCACTAATGTGGCTCAAGCTTGATGAAAACGGCGAGCCTGTCAGAGTAGAAATGAAAGGTAAAATCAGGGTACACTAGACACTTTGAAACAATGAATAAAGCAGTATGAGCGGATCACAACCCAATAATCCATTACACGGTGTCAAACTTCAGGATATTGTTGAGCGCCTGGTTGAACAACTCGGCTGGGAAGCAATGTCTGAAGCGGTAAATATCAATTGCTTCAAAAAAGACCCTTCAGTGAAATCGAGTCTGAAGTTTCTGCGTAAAACACCATGGGCAAGAGAGAAAGTAGAAGCACTCTATATAGATACTTTTCATGGCTTTAGCTGGCCGGAGATTAAGAAGCCCTAATACAAGCGGTCATAGGCAGCTTTAATACGGCTAGTGACACTCGGAGGGACTTTCTTATTGCAGGCAAAATAAAGCTGGGAGTTCATTTTGTTGAGTGTCATAACACGCTCAAGTTCACTGCTCATTGGCTCGCTCTTGCTCTTATGGTCAAACTGGGCGTCACTCAGAATCACCAAATCAACACTATCTCGGCGTGTGGCAAGTAGCTGAAATATTTTATCAAATGACTGAATTAGCAAAAGCTGTTGACCTTCAGTAAAACCGTGGCTCTTAAGAAATTGATGACTAAAATTATCTCGAATAACCGCTATTTTGTACTGCCGGGCTTGTTCCAGGTTGTCGATGCGAATATTTGCCGTCTTTAGGGCGTAAAAGGAAGTTGTAAAGCTGCCAATAGGAAACACCCATGTAAATAATTCATTTCGATGCTTGCTTTTGGCAATAGAAAAAATACAGGTGTTTGGGTCGCGCTTTGCACTATTATAAGAGATACTCCAGTTGTCTACCGATAACTGATATTCAATATCTGCCTCATTTAATACTTTTACGACTTTTTCCGCAGCATGGCCAACCAACTCCCCCTCGCCATTTACATATTGAAAATGTGCGAAGTTTTCAGTAACCAGAGTCAGTGTATAAGCATGTGCAGCGACACTCCCTAGCATTAACCACGGGTAAATCAGCCAGCGTATCAAGCCTCGCTCCTTTGGTTTTTATCAACTTACAAATTTTAATATAGGAAAATATTCGGATGCTGTGAATAGAGCGAGCAGTTAAATTTTGCTGAGGGCGGTGGAACTTGATGGCGATAAGGTGAAAGAAGGCCAAAGCCTTCTTTCACTGGTTAATTAGCTTTTATTGATGGCGTCAATCAGAAAAGCGGACAATTTCGCCCCTTCTCGAAGCGTCGTCTCTGAGCTAGACGAGCCTGACAGTGAGCTATCTGTAAATGGCGCGATTTCCATCATATCTGCTCCCGTGATCGGAAACTCTTTGCTTAACGCCGTTAAAATGGTCATTGCCTCATCAGGTGTCATACCGCCAGATTCTGGTGTACCGGTCGCTGCAGCGAACTCTTCATCGAGCGCATCAATATCAAAACTGACATACAGCTCATCGACTTTATCTTCTTTAAGCTGCTTAATCACCTGGTCTACGATTGCACTTGCGCCCTGCTCACGAATTTCGTGTGCCCAATGTTGCTTGACGCCAAATGTAGACTCCCAATGTGCTTTACTCTTACCGCTTGAGCGGATCCCAAACTGAATAAGGTGGTGCGGTGCAGGAAGAAACTCTAGAATATGTGTACACCAAGAACCAAAGCACAGATCAATACCTAATCGCTCAACGAGCAAATCTGTATGTGCATCAAAGTGAATAATGGCAGTGCGCTTACCCTGCTCACGTTTGGCTTTAAGATACGCCTTGGTAAGCGGGTAACTAATGGAGTGATCACCACCAATGCCAAAGATCCCTTTCTCAGGATAATGCGCATAAAAACCATCACAAACATCTTCTGTGATAGAAAGCGGAGACACATGGTATTCACTGTTTTCGTCCTGATATAAGGCCTTCTGACAGTTACTGATGGTTCCCTCATTAAGGTATTTATCATGCAGCAAGTGAGGAATAACCCGAACGTCACCCAAATCAAACGCGCTGACTTGAGGCTGCTGTGTCAACAGTGTGGAACGAAGGAACAAGGGTCCCCAGTTGGCACCTCTTAAGATACCGCCGCCACAGTCTGAACTGACCCCCAAAATGGCAGCTTTGTACTTGCTATCAGTCAGTGTATTCAGTGACTCTTTCCAAAGAGGCTCAATGTTTTCTGTCTGTCCATAAAGCTTTTCACGCAACGCAGCTTTTCTCTCTTTTGCCGTGTTGACAGTAAACACACCGTCGCCAGGGGGACATAAACAGTTTTCTATTTTCTGATGAAATTTTACCTTGCTATCACTCATTGAGACCTCCTCAGTCAACTGCATAAACATGCCACACCGTTACTCAAAGAATAATTGTCAAATTAACAGAGTCTGCATACTCGGTTAGCGAAACGCGTCAAGAACCTCTCACTAGAAAACCAAGCCACCCCTTATTTTTCAATTAGTTACGGATATCAAGTGGACTTTAAAACGATTATATAAATTGTACTGGGGTCGGTATAACATGGCTGGGAGATAAGTCAACCGCTCCGACATCATTGATATCAGCCTGAGCGGTTGAATATGCAAGCTAAGTGTTTGCTTATTCGTATTTTCTTGGCTTTTTAGTTTTGATTGTCGCAATATAGCCGTGCCAGCTCGCATAGGCCAGCAGTGGCATAATGACAATAAACCCAGCCGTACCTGTCAGGAAGCCTACTATAACTAGAACACCTATGGTTGCCCCCCAAACTATCATCGCTGCAGCATTAGACCGTACCGCATGAATTGACGACACCACTGCTGTCATTATATCTACACGACGCTCCATCATAATCTGAGGTGTAAACGCCGAAATCGCAAAAACTGTCACCACAAGAATTCCTCCCACCAAAGTTCCCAGACCCAAAAAGGCTGAAAGCTGCTCAAAGTTGGGGTTTGGCACATTTGGGTATAATGCATGTATCAATGCCGCCAGGCGCATCCAAACTATCATAATGACCATAAGTAAAATCGCAAATCCCCACTCGCCGGCAGGATTTCTGAACATACTTTTGAGGCTATGACTTAAAGTTGGCTTATGGCCTTTTTCAAGCTCCCAGGCGACATCATATAGCCCGGCGGCAAATGCAGGACCTATCAATGCAAACGCAACAGCGGCTGGCAAAATCACAAGGTGTGTTTCAACTTCAAACGCAAGCCACATAATGGCGGCAGGAATTGTTGTAAAAACCAGTCCATAAATTAAACTGAGCAAAGGTGCTCGGGCAATGTCTTTAAAGGCGAGTGCGAGCCAATGAAACGCCACAAATGGGCTTAGCTTATTGCTTTCAAAACAGCGGGCAAACTCGTTGTGCTTGTCTATCGATTGTGTTGCAGGCATAGTAGGTATTCCCCATTTGCTTTCTCCTTATTAAGGTTTAGAAGACAGTCGACAATGTTGCAAGCAATCGGTTAATTTCAATTAGCGCTTTGTTTACAGCTCGGCGTTAAAATGCCGATATCAGTGGCAGACAAACAACCCTTTGTTTCATTGAAAGTTAAACGAAAAATAATTGCATAAACCCCGGCTCACAGGGGGATTTTAGTAAACGACACAATTGTAACGCTCAAAGGCCAAGGTAAGGACATTCGTCCTGTACTTAAAAGCACGTAAAATTGACCATTGGGCTTTAGAACTACACAAGGTTTATTTATGGAAAAGGTATTTCACCTGGGTCTTTCGAAAGCAGATCTAAACGGTGCAACACTGGCTATCGTTCCTGGCGACCCAAAACGTTCAGAGCGGATCGCGGAACAACTGGACAATCCAAAATGTTTAGCTCAGACACGCGAATTTCACGTATATCTTGGCGATATTAACGGTCAATCTATTGTGATCTGCTCAACTGGTATCGGTGGACCATCAACGTCAATTGCAGTCGAAGAACTCGCTCAACTTGGCATCAATACCTTTTTGCGCATAGGTACAACCGGTGCTATTCAGCCGCATATCAATGAGGGTGATATTCTGGTTAGTACTGCTTCCGTGCGCCTCGATGGTGCCAGTCAACATTTTGCACCGCTTGCCTATCCAGCCGTTTCTGATTTTCACAGCACATCAGCCATGGTCGAGGCCTGTGAGCAGTTAGGTGTGACCTATCATACCGGTATCACCGCTTCTAGTGATACATTCTATCCTGGTCAGGAGCGCTATGATACCTTCTCTGGTTACGTGCCAAAAGCGTTCCAGGGCTCATGCGAAGAGTGGCAAAAGCTCAATGTAATGAACTATGAAATGGAGTCAGCGACGCTCTTTACAATGTGTGCTGCTTTGGGCCTAAAAGCAGCCTGTGTAGCGGGCGTACTGGTTAATCGTACACGCCAGGAAATCCCGAATGTTGACCACAAACTGGTAGAGAAAAACGCAGTCGCAGTTGTCATCAAAGCGGCCGAAATCGTACTAGAAAGAACAAAGTAGGCGTTAGCCTACTTTATTTCGATCGCATGATACTGCAGTTTTAACGCACCGTTAAAACTGCTTATCACAGCTTCTGTCACTGCCCTTTGGTTTTCTCTTCCCTTTGTTTCTACCAAAGTAGCGCGTTCGAGCTTTGCCTCTGCCAGTATTTCACCACTCATCGCCAACTGACTAAGCGCACTCTGCATAGGCGATAAACTTGGGCTGTATGCTGCATTTTCTATATAACGGCCGTAGAAACGCCTGCCGCTTGTCATCACCAACTCAGCCGCCGCCACATTTTTTGTATAAGGCGCATAAACTTGACTCAAATGATTGATTAACTCTTCGGACAGGCCATCAGTGCTCTGTATCTCCATTGGTTTACTGCCAAACAGTGCCTCCTGATTGCCCAAATCCGTAGGGCCAAAATCCCCCGGAAGTAATTGAGATAAGGTCGTCTCCCCCGTTGGCAAGGTGATTTTGAGCTGTTTTGCGTTTTTCAGCTCATTCATAAACTGGCGACAATACCCACAAGGCGCAGCAGTAATATCTATTCGAGAGATTTCCTGAGCCCCGTTTAACCAGGCATTATTAATTGCGGCCTGCTCAGCATGAACAACCAAAGAGAGCGCCCGGTGAGAAAATTCCAGGTTTGCCCCTAAGAAATAGCATTCAGTGTTTTTGTCATAAGCAACAGCACCTACCAAAAAAGATGAAATAGGCGCCTGAGCAAAACTCGCAGCATAAGGTAACAGGGCTTGACCTAATTGCGTGTTATCACATCCTAGAAGGGACTTGATCTGGTTCTGAAGATCGGGGGTTAATACCCCGTTGGCGGATTTACACACTTCCAAAACGGAAGGGTTTAACTTGTTGTCAGTGTCTACCATATATCATTATTATTCGCTCAGACAACTGCCTGAGCAGCGCTTTTTTGCGCTTGTTTCATGGCAGACCAGTTTACGCTCGAATTAGCATTTACTCAACCATTCCTTTGCACTTTTGAAGCACTCAAAATTTTCTGCATTGATGCCAAAACGCTGCACTTTCTGTAGGAACAAATCATGCATAAACCCCTCGATGCCGACAACTCTGGCGATTTTCATGTTTTTAACATGATGCGCTACCTTAGGCATGACGTTGACAACATCGATTGCAGCAAACCTGTGCTCCAGCTCGGAAACATCCACCAAAAGTTTACTGCTCTGGTGTTTTGAGGCATAACTATTTGCCGCTTTGTAGGCATTAACAACATCATCCACCCCAGCTTTACCTCTGAGGGTCATCATGATTAGAGTTGTCGTTTCATCATATGTGATACTGGTTGAAAGCGTTGACATTGCGGCCTCTGACTATTGCTTAAACTCGTGTTAAGTGCGTTTACAAGGTAGCAGGGCATTCTAGTTAAATACGAATTGATGTCAACAAATCAACCATAAAAAACTAGATAAAAACAAAAAACCAACCCTATAGGATTGGTTTTTGTTATTACGCAATGTAATCATTATTGCATCAATAAAAATTAACCCGTATTTCTTATCCCTGCTGCAATGCCCATCATAGTGATCATCAATGCACTGTCCAGATCTGGGTTGGCCTTATCTCGAGTGCGCTTAAGTAGTTCCACTTGCAATACATTGAGCGGATCCGTGTAGGGGTTACGAAGCTCTATGGACTCACGGATCCAGGGCTGCGCTGATAGTAACGAGCCCTTGGGCGCATACTTTTCGATAAACTGCGTTGCTTCTTTCAATTCACTGCGAAGTAACTTACCTAAAGGCTGAAGGGGTGTGGGTACTAGTCGTGCATCATAATATTCGCTTAACCATAAGTCGGTTTTACAAAATACCATTTCCAGCATCTCTAATCGCGTTCTGAAAAACGGCCATTGCTCACTCATCTCACCAAGTAGTGACTCTCCATGCTCCTTCACCACACTTTGTATCCCAGCCAGGGCACCAAGCCACGCAGGCAGCATGAGACGATTTTGACTCCAGGCGAATATCCAGGGGATGGCGCGCAGGCTCTCGATACCTCCCTGCGGCTTGCGTTTTGCGGGACGTGAACCCAAAGGCAACTTTGCCAGCTCAATTTCGGGAGTTGCTGCTCTGAAATAAGACACAAAGTCTGCATTACCACGGACAAAGTCGCGATACTGATTGCAAGACTGTTCACTCAGCAGCGCCATCGCATCGCGCCAATCCGACTTGGGCTGCGGAGGCGGATAAAGATTATTCTCAATAATGGCACTGGCATAGAGTGACAAACTCTGGATTGCGACCGGAGTAAGACCAAACTTAAAGCGGATCATTTCACCTTGCTCCGTCACCCTCAAACCATGACTCAATGATCCCGGCGGCTGAGAACGTAACGCCTGCGCAGCAGGAGCGCCGCCACGCCCTATTGTCCCTCCCCGGCCGTGAAACAAATGCATCTCAACCTGGTATTTCTCGCCCACATCAATCAGCTGCTCCATCGCCAAATACTGTGCCCAGCCCGCCGCCATCATGCCAGCATCTTTTGCAGAGTCAGAATAGCCGATCATCACGTACTGCTGCTGTCCAACATGCCCCTTGTACCAGCTCGAGTCAAACAGTTGCTGCATCACTTCCTGTGCGTTATTCAGGTCATCCAGAGTTTCGAAAAGTGGCGCCACAGGCAGTTTAAACGGGCAACCACTTTCCTGAAGCAATAATTCAACAGCCAGCACATCTGACGCTTCTCTGGCCATAGAGATAATATAGATACCCAGCGCAGCCCTGTCCTGCTTGGCAATCACGGCGAAGGTGTTCAGCACCTCCTGAACCTCTTCGCTGGGTTGCCAGTGTTTAGGTAACAACGGGCGTCGAGAAGAAAGCTCTGAAAGCAGAAAAGCCTGCTTGTCCTGCTCCGACCATTGTGCATAATCTCCCAGCCCCAGATAACGCGTTACCTCAGACAATACGTCACAATGCCTTCCCGAATCCTGACGAATATCCAGTTTGCATAGCTGAACCCCAAAGCATCTGAGTCTGTGCATTACGTCCAGCAACATACCGTTTGCGACCACTTCCATACCGCACTCGGTCAAAGAACGATAACAGACAGACAACGGAGCCATAAGCTGCTCCGTCGAACGGATTTTGTCCTGATGTGAGCTGGGCAGCAATTTAATCTTATGTTCCAGCGCCAATATCGTTTCATTCACATCTGCTTTTAACTGCTTCAGTAACGCCCGATAAGGTTCTGCATGGTCTCCCGTCAGCTTTTTTAACTCCTGATTTGCCGGCGCCATCGACAATTCTGAACTCAGTACATCCAGATCGCGGTAGTATAAGTCCAGCGCCATCCAGCGACCATGGTCAAGGACACTTTGAGTGACCTCTGCTGTGACGTTGGGGTTGCCATCTCTGTCTCCTCCCATCCACGACGCCAAACTTACAGGGGCATAATCCTCAGGCAGACTCATACCGAGTTGTCCTTCAGCCAGATGAGTCAGGGTACGCGTAAACTTGGGTACTGCGTCCCATAAGCTATTCTCAATGACCGCAAAACCCCATTTTGCTTCTTCAAGTGGGGTAGGACGCTTATTTCTGATTTCATTGGTGTGCCATGCCTGGCAGATCAATTGTTCAATTCGCGAAATCACTTCATTGCGACATAAACTGCTATCCTGACAATCAGCCAGTTCTGATAAACACTCACTGAGTTCGACGTGTTTACTGATCAAAGTGCGGCGTGTCACTTCTGTCGGGTGTGCTGTTAAAACCAATTCAATAGACAGGCTCTCAATAACATTGGCTGCGGTTTGAAGGTCGGTGTCTCCCTTGGCTACTTTCGCAGTCACCTCAGACAAGGTCGTTTGCAATGTGTCAAAAGGCCCTTGCGGACAACCGGCGTCTGAAATCGTGTGCTGTTGCTCAGCAACATTAGCGAGATTCAGAAAATGGCTAAATGCTCGACATACAGGTAATAGCTCTTCGTCTGGCAAAGATTGCAAAGTCTCTATTAACGTCTCTCTTGCCTGCACATCACCACTGCGAGATGATTTAGCAAGATGTCGGATCAACTCAACTTTTTCAAGTACCTCAGTACCTTGGGAGTGAGCAATAGTAGTGCCCAATAACTCACCAAGTAGACTGACGTTGCGTTTCAATTCTGTATATTGTTGTTGCATAACATGCTCCCTGAACAAATTTCATTCATCTCAATATACTGACTATAAAACGAAAAAGAAAAGATACTTTGATGACACCCGGAAGCGAAAAGTTATAAAAACAACCATTGCAATTAATTATCATTTGCAATTGACTTTATAAAAAGGATTAGTGATAATCATTCTCAATGAACTCCAAGACGCCTTTATTCTTCGTGCAGGGCTTCATTAACGTTGATCTGCCAATGGCTTTTTCACAGGGAGCATTGGTAAACGTACTCATTTACTTGCTACATTGCTCATATCAGTGACGGTTGATATGTATCAGAAAAGCCCGAAAGGGCTTTTTTTATTATGCCTCAATCGCTTATACTCGTCGTTTTGTACAACCACTCGCTAAAACAGTTTCAACTCCAGACTGCTATACTCAGCATCTGCTGCAAAGCAATTTGCTTGGGATGTCCATAGCGGCAAATAGAGTCTAATTAGTTAGGTCGACAGGCTATATAATGGGCCTAATTTAGTATTATGTTTGGTGACTTAAAACATAGGTTATTAAGGAGAACGCACATGTGGCATAAACTTACTTACGCACTGGTCCTTACGGGTTTGCTTGCTGCCGCCCCAGCTGCGAAAGCCGGGCTGGAGGAAGGCATAGCGGCTGCAAATGCCGGGCAATTTGATGTTGCGCTCAAAGAGTTCAGATACCTGGCTGATATGGGGTTTGCGCCTGGCATATACGAGTTAGCTAAAATGCATGAAGGCGGATACGGGGTACCCAGAAACCCACGAAAAGCCGCTGAACTTATGCAACAGGCAGTAAAGCTTGGCAGTGCCGATGCCATGTTTTCACTAGCTGTAATGTACGATCAGGGCCTGGGGGTTAAACTGGATAAACAAAAAGCGGTTGATCTGTTTAATGCTGCTGCCAGAAAAAATATGCCCGCGGCACAGTTTAATCTTGGCGTCATGCATGCCAACGGGGATGGTGTAACCCAGGACTACAACGAGGCAAAATTCTGGTATGAACGCGCCGCAGCGAACAATTACACTCTGGCGATGTTTAATCTTGCCCTACTCTACTATCAGGGTCTTGGTGGCGAAAAAAACATACAACGCTCATACATTTGGAACACTCTGGCAGAATATAACGGTTACCGTCCGGCCGCAACGAGTCGCAGACTTGATGAAAAAAGCATGTCTCGCTCACAACGCGAAGATGCTCAGGAAATCGCCGACAGCATTTATCACAAAATACAGGCTGGAACCTATATCGCAGGATCGCAAATCACCGAAGATTGATCGTTAGTTATCTAATCCAGTCAAAAATAAGCCGCAATAGAGCGGCTTATTTTTTATGACCTCTGTTCTTTGAGGTTCCCTAGTAGCCGAATATTCTGCTGCCTACCACCATAGTAAGCGTTGTGATGACCACAATTGCGAACAGGTTCATAACAAACCCAGCCTTGATCATATCGCGAATTTTGATCTCCCCCGAGCCAAACACAATGGCATTGGGTGGTGTTGCCACTGGCATCATAAACGCGCAGCTGGCTGCCATCGCTGCAGGAATAACCCAAATTAGTGGAGTGCCTGCTACTTGTTCGGCAACAGGACCAAGCAGAGGTAAAAAGCCTGCCGCCGTCGCCGTGTTGCTGGTTAGTTCGGTTAAAAAAGTAATGAGTGCAGCAACCGCCAGCACCCCGAGGATTAGAGGGATGGCACTCGCGCCTGCCAACATGTTGGCTATGTACTCAGCCAGTCCTGAGCCTTTGATTTGAGACGCCAGCGTCAACCCGCCCCCAAATAGCAATAATATTCCCCAGGGAACCTGCTGTGCTGCCTGCCAGTCCATCAAACGCGTATCGCTGCCGCCTTTTGCTGGCAACACAAATAGCAGTAGCGCGGCAGCCATCGCAATACCGGTATCCGTGATATCCAGGCCCGTTAAACTAGCCAGATAAGGTCGGGTGATCCAGCTTAGCGCAGCAAAGATAAACACAAAGAGTACGTTTTTCTCGGCCAGACTCATACGACCCAGTTCACTCAGTTGCTTCGTAAATATCTGAGTCAGATCGGTATCCTTGTTGCTCTTTTGGACTTTGAATGCAAAACGGGTTAACCATAACCAGCAAAGCAAAATCATTCCAAATGTGAAAGGTACAGCCATAATCATCCACTGCGCGAAGCCAATTTTAATCTGATAGTTTTCCCACAGGTAAGCAACCATTAAGGCATTGGGCGCCGTGCCTATTATTGTACCTACGCCCCCCAGACTCGCGCTATAGGCAATGGCAAGCAACAGAGCAATACCATAATTATTGTCCTGAGACTGGTTGTCCTTTAATACGTGAATAACGGACAGTGCAATGGGTAACATCATGAGCGTGGTGGCTGTATTATTGATCCACATAGATAAAAAGCCACTCACCAACATCATTGCCAGAATTTGCATTTTGGGATTATTACCACTTCGCAACATAGTGTGCAGCGCGATTCGCTTATGTAACTGCCACCTTTCCATGGCAATCGAAATCAAAAAGCCGCCCAAAAATAAGAAAATAAGGGGATGCGCATACAAACCAGAAGCAGACTTGATGTCATTAATACCTGCCAACGGCACAACGATCAGCGGTACCAGAGAAGTAGCAGGAATTGGCACTACTTCACTCACCCACCATATTCCCAGCCAAACAGCCAGTCCGGCTGTGCGCCATGCTTCGACACTCATTCCCTCGGGCGGGGCTGTAAAACAGGTCAGCAACATAAAAGCAGGACCGAGCAGCAAACACAGCCGATCGGTCCAGAGTTTTGATTTTTTTAAATTATCCATTCTTTATATTTTTTACCTGGATTTAACACACGGTGTCTATTATGCCAGTAAAATAAGTACAGAGTATGGAAAATCGCTTCACTGTGCCGATATCGACAACGTCATGCCGCTGGCACTTTGGTAGCCCTTTACCCCAATGTACCAGGTACCTGTATTTGGCGTATTAAACGTACAGGTTTCTGAATTACCGTTTTTGTAGGGTCGACAATCATGGTTGTTGTCACTCACCTGTGAGCCGAATTTGACATACAGATCGCCATCTCCTACTCCACCGGACAAGGTCACAGTCAGAGACTGATATCCACTGCCCAATTGCTGCGAAAAGTTGATCCACTGGCCTTGCCCAACAGACAAATTACTCTCTGTACGATTGATAGGTGTCGGTGTGCTACCGCCTTGCTGATATTCACCAACCAGCGAGACATTCTGTATTTCATTCCAGGCTTCCACCATCACATAATAGGTGCCTTCGTTCGCCGAACTCATGCTGCAAGTTTCATTACTGCTGGAAGTTGTGCTCTTGCAGTCATAGCTTTGCAGTGTTGGCCTTGAACCATATTTCACGTAGAGATCTGCGTCGCCGGAGCCACCCGAAGTTTTGAACACCAGGTTACTGCTGCCCGCAGGCACCTCAAGAGAAAAGTCGTGCTGAGACTTAGCGGCCCCACTGATGCCCGTTTTTGGCACACCATTTTGTAGCTTACCAGGATCCGGGGGCGGTAAATCCCCGGCATTCTTACCCATTTCAGCCAAATAGGCTACGGCCAGTTTGGCAAACTTGCTCGCATGGGTGGCATCAAAAGCCGTGTCATTGATTGTGTGTATCTTACGGTTTATCTCCGACATACGTGACTCAAATGGCATTGAGGCTGCAAACCCTTGCGCAAACCAAGATGCATGATCTGAGCATCCATATCCACACTGGTCGTAGCCGTAGCTTAAGGTTGGTAAATAAGTGTCAAGCAGCTGCGCCAGAAACTGATTCTGGCCGCTGTTGGTATAGTCCGTCATCATGACAATGTCCTGACTGCTACCATTATTTCCGGTCATATCAAACTGCACCATGCCAATCACATTTTTGCCCTGAGACTTATAGTCCTGTGCAATCGCTTTAGACCCCCTTAAGCCAACTTCTTCCGCTGCAAAACCCATGATTTGGATAGTCCTTTGAGGCTTATAGCCAGAAGCAACAAGTGCTTTAAGTGCCTCAGTTAACACCGCTATACCAGATGCATTATCGTCGGCGCCGGGTGCTCGACCTGCCGAGGGGCTTGACTGATTGATAGAGTCCAGGTGACCGCCAATGATCACAATTTCGTTAGCATTTTCAGCGCCGTTAATCGTTGCCACAACGGATGACTGCGACCAGCTATGCGTATAATAATCTACACTAATATCGCTGCGAGACTGCGCTATCGTCTGCCAGTTCTGTTTTATCCATTGTGCAGCGTCTACGCCCGTTTGCTGGGTGTAATAGCGATTGTGAAACGAGGTCAGATTGGCGACCGTGCCGTCCAAACTCACAGTGCTCACCTCAGCTATCATGGCATTTACCATCGCTGGATTGTCAATCGTGTAGGCCTGCAATGGCTGGCTATTGAGCGCACCTTGCAGGTCGGCCAGATACTGCTGGGCTTCATATTTGGAGGCGTGCGCCACAAACCCGCCACAACGATGGTAATTTTCATGCATAAAATGGCTCAGCTCGCCATGCTCAATATCATTGAGCTGGGCAATACTGATCCCAGGTACGGAACTGGCCTCAGCCTCGATATGTCTGCCTGTGAGCAGGTTTTGCAATTGATAATGCTGCCCTGCCATCGTATCTATGGTTATCCAAGGTTTCTCAGCTTCAGACGACGTATTTGCAAACACCGCGCTCTGAGAGAAGAGTGTAAAGTTCGCAGCCATAATCAGGCTCAGGATATGAACTGGTCGTTGAGTTGTCATCGCAACACCTCTTTGTGATTTAGATAAATGAGCATCAAAAAAGGGAGCAACATGCTCCCCCGATTCAGTGTTTAATTGGCTTTAATATTTACCGTGACATCACTCGCTGCTGAGTAGCCACGTAAATCTATGTGCCAGGTACCAGCTTGTGGGTTATCAAAGGTACAGCTTTCGGTGTTGCCATTGCGGTACGGCCGACAATCATAGGTAGACAGGGTCGATTCACTGCCATATCTGACATATAAATCCGCGTCGCCACTGCCTCCATTGATTGTCACAGTAAGGTTGGAGTAGCCAGCCGCTAGATCCTGAGTAAATCTAGTCCACTGTCCTGAGCCGATGTTGACATTCGTCTCGGTACGATCAATCGGCGGCGTACCAGAACCTCCACTGGTGTAGGTGCCTGTGAGTGAAACACCTGAGATTGCATTCCAGGCTTCGACCATCACGTAATAAGTGCCAGCCTGAACCGCACTGATATTGCAGGTTTCGTTGCTGCTTGATGACGTGCTCTTACAATCGAATGTTTGCAATGAAGGACGACTGCCAAATTTAACGTATAAATCTGCGTCACCAGTGCCACCCGTGGTGACAAAGGAAAGATTGCTGGCATCTGCCGGCACTTCCAAACGGAAGAAGCTTTGCGCTTTAGATGCACCGCTGATCCCGGTACGGGCAACGCCATTGGTCAACAGCTCATCCTGCGGTGGCTCAGTTGTGCCACAAGAGCTGCCCGGGCTTAGCTGCGAAGTAACACCCACGACCGCTAATGCGTCTTTAACGTCATCATGGTTGTAGCCAAGATCACAGGCTGCATCCATTACGCCATTACCGGCAGTATCCCAATCGGTGTTCGCTGTCCAGTATAGTTGATTTGCCTTCGCCATAACTATGAATGCTTTCTTGGTATCCCAGCCTGTTTTGTTTGCCAGCGTATAAAACGCTTTATTAAACACACCTGAGCTGTGGTGTACGTCCATACTGGATGTATAGTCTGACTGGTGGCCAATAGAGTTACCGTCTTTAGTGGGATCGTCCATATAGCGTAGTGCTCCGGTTGATTTGAAGATTTCCTCACCAACCATCCAGTCATTACTACCTTTCATATAAAACTCAGCGGCTTCACCTGCCATGTCAGAAAAAGCCTCATTCAGACCACCTGATTTATAGCGATAAACCAGTCCTGAATTTTGCTCGGTGAAACCATGGCTGACTTCGTGCGCAGACACATCCAAGCTTACCAAAGGGTAGAAGCGATTTAGTCCATCACCAAATGTCATTGCACTACCATCCCAGAATGCATTTTCATAGTTATTCCCGTAGTGAACACGCATTTTAAGCTGGAAGGATAATGGCGCAGTACCCAGCCAGTCGTTATACATATTGAAAACAACGTTGCCAAAGTAATGGGCGTCATTCAAAGGAGAATAGGCACCATTAATTTCCTTAACTGTGTTCTCTGGGCAAGTAAAACTGTGTGCCGTTGAACCGCTGCTACCATGATTAAGATTGATGGTCTTAACATTGGCGTTGTTCATTGTGCAGGTATTCCCCGACTGAGACACATCGAGATGACCGTAATCTGTACCATACTGGTAACGACCCGTTTTTTGGTTTCCACCGGGGCCTGTAGCGTTTGCATGTTGAATATTATCAAACTCCATCAGCAGTTCACCGCTATTGGCGTCAATAATTTTGTAAGGACGTGACGGCGACTTGCCGTAAGTCACATAGGTCACCTCATAAACAAGTCTGGCGGTTGATTGTTCATCAAGCCAAATCCCTAGCCGGCTGGTTTCATTATGCTTGGCCAGTGCCACTTCATTGTCCCTTTGCTGCAACGAAAATTGCTTCTCCAGCTGATTTTTCATCACCTGCATTGACATTTTCGGTGTGACAGAGCTCAGGTCAGCTGCTATTTCATACACAGCAGCACCATGTGCACGTTTAAGTGCACCCGCGCTGTTATAAGTTAAGCTGACCGTGTCACCAATCACAGGCAGGCCTTTATACATTTGCTGATAGCGTTTAGTCACAGCGCCACTGGCATGCGGGTATGATTTCAGCTCAACCAGCGTATTATCGGCGCCCAGGCCTACAAGCTGCTCCGGCTGTGCCGACAAAACCGCCGGCCCGGCAGATTCTAGCATTGCAGAAATAGTATTATGTGTATTGAGGAAGCGCTTCTGAGCGGCATTTGCCGTGCCAGTCGTCAACACCAGACCGGCAACGGTTGCTAAAGCTATTTTTGATAGTTTCACTTAATTTGCTCCATGATTACTTGTTGTTTTGTTTAGCGAGCGGTCACTCTGAGACCGCATCGCCAAGCACCCAGTTAACGAGTGCGCAACATGAAGACTAGTTAGAAAGCTACAAAAATAAACTTTTATTAACTTTTGGTTGTTTTTATGTTTACAGATGAATACCCGTAAACATTAGCTTTATTTACATTTACTTAAGCATAAAGCCTGGTCAAGCAACAGTCCCACCAAGCAGTAAATGTAAGGAATATGTTACATTTCTAATGATATTAAATTCAAAGGTGTTTGTTTTAAATTTGATAAATCATGAGTGATATATTATAACAAATCATGATTTCGATATAATTTACGCTAGTCTTGGATTTGTTTACATATACGATTAGCCGAGATTGATTCAGCGATCAGAGACCAGCTGAGTGACGTTTCCTTAAGTGCCAACAGGCTCCCGGGGTTCGTTAACAAACATAATTGTCTTTCATTCACCTTTGAACGCAGGAGAAGCTCAACGGTTGCAAAAGCAAAGTCATCATTGCCTCGCTGCGCTTTGAATTCCAGGGAAAGAAGTTTTACCAATTCGGCTTCGGGGTATAGCTCGGCAATCACAGTCGCTAACTCTTTTTCTCCTTGCGCCTGCGAATCTTTCAGTGCTAACCCAATCTCCTTTGCTATGCCCTCGTCTATTGCGAACCCAACTGCGATACCAACCGGCCCCATCGCCCCGACTAGCATAGGGCCGGCTGCAGCGCCTCTGCCCTTGTAGGTGACATCAGGTAACTCGCTATTAACCTGAGGGACCTGAGGCACAGATGAACAAGCACTCAGAACAACTAACAACACAAAGAAAAAAGGTTTCATTTCAAACACAAAAAAGTAGAGAATTGGGTGTATTCATTATAAGGACTATCATAGATGCTGCATAGACCAGAAGAGATTTCCTTCAAAGACTGACACCCAATGATACAAAAGCTGTACAAGTATTCGCAGGTTTTGTGTGCATTTATGAGGTTCCGTCGCTACATCTTAAAATGAATAGGCATATTGCAACATCAGTTGCTGCCCCTGCTGAGGCACACGGCCATCAAATACTCTGGGGTCGAATGCGTTGGTCTTTTCATCAAAGAGATTTTGCGCTTTGAGCCTGAGTTGCTTATTCGGTGCAAGATGCCAGGTGAGCGTGCCTCCAATCAGCCAATGTGCTTTTTGCTCATAATGTACAAAGTCTGGATCATCCGGAGTTAAGACGGGGAAGACTTTAACCTGAGCACGCCAAACACCATTGAGACCTATTTGAAAGCGGCCAAACTGATGATTAAGTTGCCAGGAACCGAAACGCTTATAACTGGCGCTAAATGGGTCGTCAAAATGCTGGGTATAGTTGAGCTTGAACCAGCTAGACTCACTGAGTTCAAAAGATGCACTGGCTTCGAGTCCCTGCATCGTCGTAGAGTAAGAATTACTGAAAGTAAAACGACTTTGCACCGCATCTACAGGTTCAAGGCTGATAAAATCATCCAGTTGGTTCTCAAACAAGACCAAGTCCACTTGCCAACGCGCATAATCCATATGCCAAACCAGTTCAGTGGTTTTGATGTTTTCAGACTTAAGTTGCGGGTTCCCTCGGGTAATGTCATCATTTGAATTTAACTCATTACTTACCGGTATACGAAAAGACTCTCCGTATTGTATTTTTAACACATGATGTGGATTAACCTGGTATACGGTAGCGATGCGCGGTGATAACTTATTGTCTATATCTATAAACTCATCAAATCTTAAGCCTGTGAATACAGTAAGCTGTTCATTCAGTTGGTATCTCAGTTGCACATAGGCGGCATAAGAGTCAAAGTCCTGTTTCAGGCTATCAAATGCTGCAAACTCATTCAGAGGCTGAATACCGCCCAGGTAGTAGTCGTCTTCCAGAATAATTTGCCCACTGTTTGAGTCATAATGTGAAGTATAGGTACCTGCCTCGGATTGCTCTTCCAGTGAGTACTCCAGCCCCCAGTGCACCAACAGTTCCTCACTATGCTGGTAGGCCAAATCCCAGTTTAAAGTTAAATCTTCAGACTGCCATTTAGGTCCATTAAAGAAATCCTGTTTTAATCCCAACTCTTCAGCTGTAGCAATAAGGCCTGCACTATCAATATCATGTTGAATAAAGCTCAGTGTCAGGTCACTCTCCAAGACGTCTGTTAACGAAGTCTGATGGATAAGTTTTGCACCTATGTTTCGACTGGTATGAAAATTTTCCTTGCTGTAACTAGCCAGATTAATAAACTCATCCAGCCTTGTCCTGGTCAGGTGAAGCGATGCACTGAACTCACCCCATTTTGCGCCGAGCTCTACAAACACATTTGACTGAGGGTCACGCGCTTGCTGAGTATCATAGGTTTCACCGGCTGTTTCGTAAGCACTTACATTGGCATAAAACGCGTTTTCAGTGCCTTGCCCATCACTGTAACTGAGCGACGCTTGTTTGCTCTGATGCAAACCAATACCAAACTGGACCTGACGGTCTGACTGACGTGTCACAATATTCATGACACCTAAAAAAGCATTGCTGCCATAAAGTGCCGAGCCGGGACCGCGAATAAACTCTACTTTTTCAACGACTTCCACAGGTATAAAAGGCGCGTACACCGACGCCTTACCAAAAGAGGCATCGTTCAGGCGCTGGCCGTTTAACATTACCAGAATATTGCCGTTATCCAGAAACACGCCCCTTGCATGCTCTTTTGGCACACTACCAACCCAGTCACCCCGAGTGGACTGGAAACCTGGGACGAAGTTCATTAATTCATAAACATTGCGAATACCGAGCAAAGAAATCTGCTGCCGAGAAAATAATGTGACACTGGAAGGCACTGATTGTGCTGTCTCGGAAGTTTTACTCGCTAACTCCACGGTTACATCCATCAACTCCTCGAACGTCAATTCAAAAAGAGCTTCCTCGCGAGCAAAAAGTGGAAAACTGAGCAAAGCTATACTCAAAGGTAACAGAATCTTTTTCATATTCATTCGCTCAACGACGCATTCATACATAAACAGTTGCCATGTAATACAAAAATCAAATATCGATTTTATATCTCAATTTTAATATTACGCAGACAGGGACAGTTCGCAAGTTTTTTGTGATTTTTTAGTGGGTTATTGAAACAGGTTAGTAAAAAAGCGCGAAAAAGGATAGCTAGATATGAATATTTATTGCATATTTAACAAATAATAGCGTAGGTTCTTTTAAGAGGGGTGGAAGCAGTACACGTTAAGATGCACTGCCTCGAACTGGTTTTAGGCAACCGCAAGCCTGCGCTTTTTGAAGTACTTGTACAGACCGATTAATGACGCCGCGATCCAGAATAACTCGATCACAAAACTTGCTAAGTTAAAATTATAGCAAAGACTGATTAGCAGCAAAATGGCACCACTGAGGTTCATCATATTATACTTAATGCCATCGGGACGCACTTTGTCCAACTGCAGCAAAAAGAACGCACCAACCACCAGGAAAGTACCCGTCATACCAATGATATCAAACAATATATCTATCATGTTTTTGTCCATATAAAATAGGCTCACCCAAACACGCTGGCCCGGATCCATGGGTAGGGTGATTTTCAGTCTTTGAAACAGCACAAACCTTTCTATGATAGGTGGCATGCCCTCGCGAGCACAGGATAAATGTCCGTGTTTTTGAGTTGAAAAACAAAGTGATTAAAACGTTTGGTTATGTCCAGCCAAGGTGCATTAAGCAAGCAATTAAATAAGACAAACCATTAGCTTAGTATGCCAAGCACAAAACCTATCACACAGAACTGAGCTGTGTGATACCCTGCATTAATCAGGAACAGTTTAAGGGGCCGTTGTTCGAACAAGTAACTTGTGCCAAGTGTGCTGGCAACAAAGCATACTCCCACGGCTAACCCAAGTAGAACACCATCCAGAATCGCGGGGCTTTTACCCAAAAGTGCCGCCATCAGGAAGGCAGCCAGAACAGACAGAAACATCGCGCCACTGAATATCAGTTTATGGTCCGCATTCTGTATATCTAAATCCGTCAACCCAGCCCCTTCAAGCCAGGACTTATGAAACAACAGCGGTGAGTACCATATTCCTCCCAACGCAAAAGAGGAGATCGCCGCAATGACTACGGCAACCACATCTACATCAAACACAGTCACAGCACTTACCTCGATTATTTCACTAATTTCAATTTAGTTAATAACCTTTGGAAGAGCAAACCGAGCTATGCATGGATTATTTAAGTACTGGGCGTTTCTGAAGTTTTCTTTGCAGGGTTCGTCGGTGCATGTTTAGCTGCCTGGCGGTTTCTGAAATGTTACCTTCGTTCGCTTTCAGCGTCTGTTGTATGTGTTCCCACTCGAGTCGCTCAGGTGACATGGTAATATCAGCAATATCGCGTAGCTGGACTTGCGTCCCCAACAAGGTTTTGGCTATTAACTGGGTGTCGGCAGGCTTAGTCAGGTATTCATCGGCCCCGAGTTTAATCGCCTCAACCGCAGTCGCAATACTGGCAAAACCGGTCAAAAGCACAATTTTAGCATCGGGAACAATCCCCCGGAGCAACGCGATATGCTGTAAGCCAGAGCTGGCAGTTAACTTCATATCCAGCAAGACATAGTCAGGTGTAAAAGCCTGGCACTGCGAAGCTATGTTTGCTTCGTCGTGTACACATTGACAGTCAAATCCAAGTTTAGTCATTCTGCGTGATAAAGTAGCAGCGAAAGGGACATCGTCCTCGATAATCAGTAACTTCATAATTTATAAAACAGGTAAGGTCACCACAGATACAGCACCCTGAGTTTGATGGTTAGACAAATGCAAGGTCCCTCCGAGACGTTCGATTGTAGCATGCGACAGCAACAGCGCCATGCCCAAACCAGAAGAACTGTCGACCACAGATTTACCAATGAGCGCCAGTTTGTCCATTTCGATACCAGGACCAAAGTCTCTGATAGACAAAGACCACATCAGACACGTGTTGCTGGTTTTGTCTTCTGATATGGTAACACTTACCTCCAGGTTAGATGCCGAGCACTTTTCATTGGCCTTTGCTGCATTAACAAACAGGTTAAACAAGGCTGGGATCAACATAGGGTCACCATTGACTGAAAATGGCTCAGAGGGTAACTGGCTGGAAATGCTTAGTTCGGGAAACTGTAAAGTCAACAATTCATGGAGCTGTTGCCACAAGGTCCCAAACTTCTGACTGTTAACCTGGGAGTGGGGTTTTAGCAACTCAGTCTGAGCTCTGAAACCATCTAACTGTGTTTTACACTGAGCAAGTGGTGCCTGCATGTCTTTAACCGCTGGGTGCTGCGGAAAATCTTCATTCAGCTCCTCAAACAACAAGTTTAGATGCGCAATGGGCGTAGCCAGTTGATGAGTCACTTGCGCAGCCGCGCTACCCAGCGCCAACACCTGCTCCTGCTGGAGTTGCTTTTCGCGGCTCTTTGCCAGTGCAAGCTCGCGTTGCTGAATACGGCTTGCAAGAAATGTCACTACAGTGACTATCACTATCACCATAAAGACAAAGTTTACCAACATGCCAAGCAAGTGTTGGCCCATATGCATGCCATGATGGTGCATAGGCACGACCATATACAAATATCCGTACGCCAACAAAGCAGCCGCGGAGATAAACACCACAAAACGCGGCGGTACGGTCACAGCCGCAATGATGCAAGGCAAAAGTAACAAAGAAACAAAGGCGTTACTTGCCCCTCCGAGGAAGGACAACAACACAGTCAGAAATAAAATATCAGCCACCAGCTGCATCACCATCGCTCCGGGCGAAACCTCACTGGCTTTGCGGTAAGCGTAGATACTGGCCAACTGAAAAACGGACTCTACTGCAATAACGGTAAACACCGGCTGCTCAGGCAGGCTTTTGTCCAGAAACCACAGAGAAATCAGCACCAATACCAGTTGTAGTACGATGGCAATAGAACGCAACAACAGCAACTGGCCTAGCGCAGAATTAGGTGAAAAGTTAATTAACATGAAAGCTCTGGTCTTGAGGATTAAAAACATATCGACACGCGCCTCGTGTCGATATTTTAAAGTCTGGTCAACTCGCTCGCCTGGACTGCCTGACAATGGCTATCTGCCCATCAATGTGCACGTCGCGCTGCGGAAAAGCCACGACAATATCATGTTCTGCAAACAGTTCATCGAGTCGGAATCGTATTTTGCTTCTGGCCTGCCTGAGGCCTCCTTCGACGTTAGAATTAAGCCAGAAATTGACTTCAAATATCAATGCATTATCTCCAAAGTCTTCGAACGTCACCTGAGGCTTAGGATCGGAAAGTACCTCGGGCTGCTCTTCAGTCGCTTGCTGAATTAAAGCAGCAACCTGCTTCGCAGATGTGCCGTAAGCCACGCCAACCCGTACCGACGTTCTCATGAGCTTATCGACCAGCGTCCAGTTGGTAACGGTATTTTCCAATAATTTACTGTTTGGGATCAGCATATGCACCCCATCTACCCGACGTAGTCGAGTTGAACGAGTATTGATCTTTTCCACGACTCCTTTAGTCCCTTCCACCTCAAGGAAGTCACCTATACGGATGGGTTTTTCCCACATCAGGATCCAACCGCTGATGAAATTATTGATGATATTTTGTGCTCCGAACCCAAACCCAATGGCAATGGCGCCGGATAAAAATGCGAATGCGGTTATGGGCACGTTTATCACATCCAAAATAGTGATAACCGTAATAGCAATAGCAAGGACGTAACATAGCCTTTGCACTAAGTGCACCATATTTGGATCAGTATTCGTAGCTCGGAGCCTGCTGGTAAGCTTGTTGACGAAATACCGAGTCAGCCAAATGCCAATAAACAGCAAAACCGGCACCAAAAGCAACTTACCCGCGGTAAACGATCGCTCAGCAAAAGTAAACAATGGGTAATTCAATACTGCGACCAGTTTATCAACGTAAATCAATAGACACCTCTATCCTGTTCCGGAGTTTTACCGGGTTACTCATACTTAAGTTTAAACTCAGGGCATGGCGTTCCCTGATGGAACAGCAATTGCCAGCCAGATGCCCTGTTGCGCCAAATGGACATTCTGACTGAATAATTTAAATTAGAATAGGCATTTCTGCGATAAGCAGCATGATAAGTGATTTGGGCAAGGTTTTCGGCCAGCATTTGTCCCTGGAAGCCCTGATTGTAAAACTGCGGGACTTTCTCACGAGGCAGCCTGGACAACACATGTGACTTGTTAAACATCAGTCCATTGGCAGAAATTTCATAGAAATCGTCATCTAACAATTGTGCTAGTCGCTGCGGATTTTCACGCACAGCAGGATCCAGCAACTCCCGCTCCAGGCTAATTAGCATATCCAGCGTATCAAATTTAATTTTTTGCATTATAAACCAAACAATTAACGCCACCACTTCTTATCAGTCTAGTCAATTGATTGATTTCGACAAGGGATAATTGTGTGTAACACAATGAGGTTTACGATATACTGTGCTTTAGCCTACTGGTCGGATTTGAATAAGAGATAAAATGAAGTACGCAAAAATAACAGGATGGGGTAAAGCAATCCCACCCGCCTCTATCAGTAATGACGAATTAAGCAGTATAGTCGATACCAATGACGAATGGATCAGCACCCGCACTGGCATTAAGTCTCGCCGTGTGAGTCATGTCAGTACCGCTGAACTGGCTACTTATGCCAGTAAACAGGCTTTGGCCTGCGCCGGTTTAAAAGGCTCAGATATAGACTTGGTCTTGCTTGCAACCTGCACTCCCTCAACCATGGTGGCCAACACCGCTTCATTGGTGCAGAAAAACATTGGTGCAGTCGGCGCAGCAGCCTGTGATACCAATGCGGCCTGTTCGGGCTTTTTATATGCATTACAAAATGCAACAGCACAGATCCAGGCTGGCATGATCAAACGTGCAGTGGTCGTTGCTGCCGAGCGTATGACCTGGTACGTCAATTGGGCAAAACGCGACAGCGCTGTGCTATTTGGTGATGGTGCTGGTGCAGTTATCCTCGAAGCCAGCGATGAGCCTTGTGGCCTGCTTGGCACCAAAACCGGATGTGACAGTGAAGACAGAGGTATTTTACATATTGCCAACTATGGCACAGATCTGAGTCGCTATGAACCACCGGGCCCATCAGACTTAGCGTTCGAAGGACGTGAAATTTTTAAACGTGCCGTGACGGGTATGAGCGTCGCCTGTGACGATGTACTTGCCCAAGCAAACTTGTCGCTGGATGATATAGACGTGCTGGTTCCGCATCAGGCGAACCTGCGGATCATTCAGGCAATCCAGAAAAAGCTCAATATTGCAGACGACAAAGTCATGGTGAATATCGATAAGTATGGTAATACCTCAGCAGCGACCATTGCCATCGCCTTGTGTGAAGCTGTTGAACAAGGGCTAATTAAGCCTCATGCAAACATTATGTCAGCCGCATTTGGCGCCGGTCTTACCTGGGCGGCCAGCTACATTAAGTGGGGTGAACGTGTCACTCCGCTGACGCACTTTGATGAAACCTTGCCTCCTTGCGAACAAACAGGCATGGAGCTCATCGCCGATGCCGTCAAGGCATGTCAACAGTAAAGGCCAGCCACCTTTACAGGGCCAGTTAAGCCTTCGCGCTCAATTGGCCTTATCTACTCGACCCTAAACACCCGCCGATGGTAAACTCACCACACAATTTACCCACTTACCAGTGCGATACGTACTCACAAACGTCCAGACTGGAAGACAATAGTTCAAATAAGGGGAACCCGGTGTTTAAACCTCATTCCGACATCGCCAATTTGGCACCGCAGATTGTATGGCAATTTTTTGACCAGATCTGTTCAATTCCGCACCCATCAAAACATGAAGAAGCTTTGGCCACCTTCATCGTTAATTGGGCAACATCTCAGGGCCTGGCCGTGCGCCGTGATGATACGGGTAACGTATTCATTAAAAAGCCTGCGACACCTGGCATGGAAAATCGTAAGCCAGTTGTCCTTCAGGCACATATCGACATGGTGCCACAGAAGAACGACGACACAGATCATGACTTTACCAAAGACCCTATTCGCCCTTATATCGATGGTGAGTGGGTTACGGCTGAAGGCACTACTCTGGGCGCTGATAATGGTATGGGTATGGCGTCTTGCCTTGCAGTACTGGCTTCATCGGATATTCCACACGGCCCTCTGGAAGTTTTACTGACCGTAGACGAAGAAGCCGGTATGTCTGGCGCGTTTGGACTTGAAGCTGGTTGGCTGGAAGGTGATATCCTGCTTAATACCGACTCTGAGCAAGAAGGTGAGATATACATGGGGTGTGCCGGTGGTGTAGATGCCAGCATGACCGTCAATGTTGAGCGCCAACCCATTACAGCCGGACATCAGCTTGTAGAAATCAGTTTAAAAGGGCTTAAAGGCGGACACTCCGGCGTCGATATTCATACCGGTCGCGGCAACGCAAATAAATTGCTGGCAAGGGCATTAAGTCACCATCTAAATGATGTGGACTACAACCTGGTCGCTTTTAAAGGAGGTTCACTTCGCAACGCTATTCCGCGTGAAGCTTATGCAACGATTGCCATTGCACCGGCGCAGCGCAGCATGCTGGAACAGCGTCTGAGCGAATTCCAAGCTGTGCTAAGTAACGAGCTTGGTGCCATTGAAACGAATCTGACCTTTGCCGTAAACGACACAGACACAACCCTTGGTGCAATGTCAGCAAATACTCAGGACACTTTGTTGGCTCTGCTCAATGCCTGTCCGAATGGCGTTGTTCGTATGAGCGATGATATTCAGGGTGTTGTAGAAACGTCTTTGAACCTGGGCGTGATCACCACTGACGCAGATAAAGTAGAAGTGCTTTGCCTGATCCGCTCTTTGATTGACTCGGGTCGTACAGATGTCGAAGGCACACTGAGTTCACTGGCAGCGCTGGCTGGTGCGAAAATCGAATTTTCAGGTGCTTACCCGGGCTGGAAACCGGATCCGAACTCAGATCTGGTGCATATTTTCCGTGATATGTATGAGGGAATTTACGGCAACAAGCCAGATATTATGGTGATCCACGCTGGACTGGAATGTGGTTTGTTTAAAGAACCTTACCCGAATATGGATATGATCTCCTTCGGTCCGACAATCAAATTCCCGCACTCGCCTGACGAGAAAGTGCACATTGAGTCGGTTGGCCTGTATTGGCAACAAATGCAGGCATTACTGCAAAATATTCCTGAGCGTGACTAACCCCGCTTAGTGAATCTCTCAGGCACCGAAAGGTGCCTGATTGATATGTTAGTCCTGGCAATGAACTGTGGCTTGCTTATCCCCCGCAGGCATTATACTGATGTCACTAAACGACAAGCTCATACTGCCGGTTGCATATAGTTCAAATGGCATTACCATTTGATCAAACTGCACCCCTTTGCTGGCAAAACATTGTAAATCAATACTCAGTACCTGCCATTGCTGTGCTGCCAAACCCTGTAATTCAGTACTAATATCAACCTGAGCCCGACAACTTCCCGGAACATCTCCTTCACTTTCGCAATGCATGCCAATAATCGCCTTGTCTGCAACCCCATCACCGCGTTTGACTGTCATGCTAAGCACACCACCCACAGCCTGATAACGAGCTAAATCTTCTCTAAAACCATTACCACTGACAAACTGAACACCCGCTTTGGGACCCTGCCAGTCAACCCTGAACGCATCTTCCTGAATGTCCTTATCTATTGTTCGGTAACTCAGTCCCTCCAGAGCCATGCTACTTGCACTAACAGGCAGGTTTTGTTCACCTGAGAACAGTCTCATCTGCCATGGCTGCTGTGCTTTACCATTGAATAGCGCATAAACATCTGACGAGCTAAGTGCGGTATCTACCTTTTCTGATAAAGTGTTACTCAGAATTGAAGGGTCTCCATAACTCAGGCCAAACCCGTAGGGCAATAAAGGGGCATAGTCTTCATCGTAGCGATTGACCGGTTTGCTGGGATGTGCAGGCCAGGAGAATGACAGGCGGCCACTAAAATCGTGCTGTATCTCGCCTTTAGCGTTTCGCAGCAAAACATCTGCAACGGCTTCGCCCTGAGAGCCTGGTAACCAGGCTGCAACGAAGGCATCACTGGCATTGAGTTCCGGGTTGACCCACATAGCTCTGCCACTGATAAAGACTGAAACCACAGGAATGCCCTGTGCCTTGAGCGATTTGAGTAATGCCAGGTCGCGTTTATTGCCGTGCTGATAAATCAGCGTCTCCCGATCTCCGTGCCCTTCAGCATAAGGTTCTTCGCCGAATACGACAATGGCAACGTCTGGCTTAGTAACAAACTGGCCATTCTCACTCAGTTCAACTTCGCCACCTGCCAGCTGAACCTGTTGAGCTATGCCATCATAAATAGACTGGCCGCCCGGAAAATCGCTATTCTGATTATTGGTGCCCTGCCAGGTAATAGTCCAGCCACCCGATTGCTTGCCTATGTTATCGGCCGCATCTCCGGCTACCAAAATGCGTTGATTAGGTGCCAGTGGTAGCAACTGATGATTATTTTTGAGCAAAACCAGGGACTCTCGAACAGCCTGACGTGCGATTTCGCGGTGCGCTTCGTGGCCAATCAATTGCCTATTGTTTGCATGCGGACGCTTTGCCGGACTGGGTTTATCAAACAATCCCGCACGGAATTTCACCCGCAAGATACGCGTAACGGCATCATCGATACGAGACTGTGGAATAAAGCCCGCTTTGACTTGTGCAATGGTATTTTCAAGCAACGGCTTCCAGGCATCGGTCGGCACCATATACACATCCAGGCCGGCATTAACAGCCTGTGGACAATCATCATTGCGACAGCCAGGGATCTGACCATGGCCATTCCAGTCACCCACCACAAAGCCATCAAACCCCATCTTGTTCTTCAGGACCTCGGTCAGCAGGTAATGATGACCATGGATTTTCTCGCCCTGCCAGCTATTAAATGACGCCATCACAGATTGTGCGCCCGCAGTCAGACCGCCCACGTACCCCTGTGCATGAATATCAAACAGCATTTGTTCTGAGTCGATATTATTGCCCTGGTCGTCTCCTTTGACCGTGCCGCCATCGCCCAGAAAGTGCTTCACGGTACTGATCACCCGGTCATCACCCAAAAAATCTCCATCCGCATGGCCTTGCAAGCCATGTACTATGGCTGCCGCATAGGCTTTAACTATCTCGGGGTCTTCAGAATAACCTTCATAGGTGCGGCCCCAGCGGTCATCACGCACAGTTGCAACTGTGGGTGCAAATACCCAGTCAATGCCTGTTGCCATGACTTCTTTCGCTGTTGCCTGAGCAATTTTTTCAATCAGCTCAGGGTTATTTGCAGCCCCCAGGCCGATATTATGAGGAAATAACGTCGCGCCAATCACATTGTTGTGGCCATGCACCGCATCAGTCCCCCACATGGTGGGAATATTAATGCCATCCAGCGAATCATCTACTGACGCCTGATACATGGCTTCGGCAAGGTCGACCCAGTCTTTGACACTGGCATGTTTGTTGTTGCCGGGAAATGCCCCGCCGCCGTTGAGGTAAGAACCAAAACCGTAGCGCCGCATGTCTTCGACTGTGATGTCACGGATCTCAGGCTGGATCATCTGGGCCACTTTCTGCTCTAACGTCATCTTGCTCAGTAGTGCCGCAACCTGACGCTCTATTTCGGGATCTTTGCCCACCTCTGAATGTATTTTGGGCCAGATATCAAGCCCCTTCTTAACTTCTGCCGATGGCTGCGCTGAGCCGCACGCCGTTAGGATACCAGCAGCCAGCACGCTGAGTGAAATCTTGATGGTTGTTTTCTTCACTTTACTTCTCCGTGGATAGCAAAACAGGTCGGTGTCCTTTGAGCCCAAAATAACCGATAAATACATAACACAGTGCCGGCAACAGGAATGACAGTTGTACGCCCGAAGCGTCGGCCAACATACCCTGCAGCAAAGGCACAATGGCACCGCCGACAATAGCCAGGCATAATACGCCGGCACCATGACTGGCGCTTTCGCCCAGCTTGTCGATTGCCAGACTGAAAATGGTTGGAAACATAATAGAATTGAACAGACCGACCGCCAGCACAGACCACATCGCCACACTGCCTTCAGTCATAACAGCAACACACAACAGCACAATGACCATGAGCGCGTTAAATGCCAGAACTTTGCCCGCAGCGATTTTTTGCATCACCAGCGCACCGATGAAGCGCCCGATCATCGCCCCGCCCCAGTAATATGCGATTAGCTGAGCCGCTTGCGCTTCGTTCAGCCCGGCAATGCGAGGGTCGTGTAAAAAGTTCACCAGGAAGCTGCCTATGGCGACTTCTGCACCTACGTATAAGAAAATCGCCACTGCGCCCAGTTTAAGGTGCTGGTATTGCAGTGCCTTTTTTAAAGAGGGCGCGCCCTGGGGTTGAGCACCTAGCGACGGCAGCTTGATAAATGCAAAAACAATAGCCAACGCCGCAAGCGTGATTGCTATCATCAGGTAAGGGAATTGCACTGCGGATGCGTCTGTATGTGCCGGCTCACTGCTGCCAGAGAAAATAAGCCAGGCACCAAAAATGGTGCAACCGTTGTACCCAGTGAGTTAAATGCCTGGGTCATCGTCAGACGTGATGAGGCCGTTTTGGCGGATCCGAGAGCACTCACAAAAGGGTTTGCAGAGACCTGTAATACAGTAATGCCGCTAGCCAGCACAAACAGCGCCCCCAGAAACAACCCATAGACACCCAGCTCAGCTGCCGGATAGAACAACAAACACCCTATGCTTGCGATACTCAAGCCTGTAATGATGCCTTTTTTGAAGCCAATTCGGCCAACCAGCATCCCCGCAGGAACAGAGACAATAAAATAGGCGCCGAAAAAGCAAAACTGCACCAACATAGCCTGGGTATAAGTTAAAGAAAATGCCCCTTTCAGGTAGGGGATCAAAATGTCATTTAAACAGGTAATAAACCCCCACATAAAAAACAGAGTCGTCAGTGTGAACAGCGCAAATCTGTGCCCCCGTTCCGAATTCGACTCATGCTTGGTTTCCAGTATCACGGATGAACTAGCCATAATGAATTTCCAACAAAAAATAAGAAAAGCGCGCTCTGGCATCGCGCTAAGCAACCACCAGAGCATACTCGGAATTAATTGAACTTATATCGGAAGCCCAGCGCATACCTGGGACCGTATTGGCGGGCGAACAGGAATTGCCGTTCATATCGACCAAAGCCTTGCTCAGTTTCATCATTGAGGTTCACGCCCTCGAAGAACACGGTCAACTGCTCCGTCATGTCGTAGTTAACGCTCATATCCCATTGACCAAAAGCCTTAGCAAATTGTGGCGGGTTATCGGAAGATCCCTGATCCTGACCTACTCCGATCAAATACTCGTCTCGCCAAGCGTAAGTCAGTTTTACCGACAGGCCGTCGAGCTCATAAAACACCTGAAAGTTGGCAGAGTCGCTAAGTCCTGTGAGCGGGGTTTGCTGCTTAAGACTGGTAACATCGAACTCCACATCGCCATTAACAAATGTCGCATTAACCCCGACGCCAAAACCGGTTTCGCCGAACAGGTGTTGTACTGCCACTTCAAAACCGTCAACGGACTTAGTATCGGGCGCATTAAAAGGTCGTGTAAAATCCCACACGATCAACGGGTCATCAGCGTTGGGCGTGATGTAGCCCTGCTCATTCAGCGTTGCGCCATTGGCCTGCATCTGAGCAAAAATGGCGTCATTGGTGGCCTGCTCGCCACGACTTTCGATGTCTGCAACGGCTTGCAACCATCTGGGACCCTGATAAATATCGTGAAACCCCTCTACAGTCGTCGAGTTAACCTGACTGCCGATGAAGTTTTTCACCGACTTATCAAAGTATCCAATAGCTGCATAGCTGCCCTCGCTGTAGTAGTACTCCAGGCTAAGGTCAAAGTTGGTCGACTCGAACGGTTGCAAGTTGGTATTACCTTCACTGGCATTGCGCGAACCGATTTTAGGGCTGTTGGTTAGACTTCGGCCACCGACCAGGTCGCCAAGCGGCGCACGGGAAATGGTTTTACCCCAGGACAGTCGGGCAACCAGCTCATCGCTGACATCTACGCGTAAGTCCACCATAGGTAACACCACGTCGTGCTCACCTTCAAGGGTAAAGAAGGCATCGCCATCAGGTAAAAACTGGGTATGCCATTCACTGCCACCTTTCCACCACACGGCCGTTGGCGTTGGCTGGAAAGTGCTGCTGGTCACATCGGTTTGCTCATAGCGTACACCTGCGTTTATCTGTACCGGATAGCTGGCAACTTCAAACTCCCAGAAGCTGGACAGGTAGATACTGCTGGTTTCTTCTGTCACGCTTTCACGCGAGACAGTTCCCATATCGTGATATGCTGTCGTCGCGAAATAGTCACTGCCACCGAGTAAGTCATTGGTCAAAAAGGCTTCAGAGCGAGCAGCAACTTCATCGAAGTCAAAGGTGTAGTAATAGTGAGGCTGTAACGCACTGCCGCCACCGTCAAATGCATTAAGGAAGTCACTCGTGTCATGCTGGGTAAACATGCCATCGGGGAATAGTTCCGGCCAGGCAGGGTTAAATAAAAAGCCTCCAATTAAGCCACTCCAGGCATTCGAGCCACTCATCTCCTGCTCAGTACGCGCCACACCAAATTTGACATTCACTAATCCCCAGCGATCGCTAAGGTTTTCCCAGACGCCATCAAGCTGTAATTGCTCAACCGTGGCTTTGCCTGGGGAGTGTACAAACTGACTAAAGTGAGAGTCGATTTCGCTGGCTGCCAGCTCATTGGTACCATTTCGCCACAGGATTTCTGCATGTGGGATCTCTGAGCTTCGAAAATCGTAGCGCTTGGTCGTTAGCTGATCTGAACCCAATACCAATGTGCCCTCACTACCAAGGCCTGAGTCTGCGCCATTGTCGGTTTCGCTTTGGGAATCGTGATAATCCAAAGTGAGGCTCAGTGCATCACTCGCCTGCCATTGGACATTAAAACCAACGGAACGCTCGTTTACCTCAGTCGTTGAGCGCGAGGCGCTGAATGAGCCGTCGTTGCCGCTGATGTCGGCATACACAACTGTGCCATTTTCATCCAGCTCGTAACCGTTGATGTTGCCACCATAGTCATTCCACATGCCCCATGAAATCGCGTTCTTGCCGGTTATGGATTTCGTGCCGGTGTAATCGAGTGTCATCACAATGTCGTCATTAGGCGCATACTGAAAAACAAGCTGACCATTGGTTCGCTCACGCTGCAAGTCGCTTATCTGATAGTTCATATCCCGGGGGAAGAAGTAGTCTCCTGCTGGCACCCCGTCCTTATTCAGCGGACGATTATCAACAACACTGTCAGCGTCCAGATTGGTAGGCAAGTCTACATTCGCCTGCCAGCCCTGAATATTGGCGCTTTGCTGTTGAAAGTCTCGACGATGGTGATTAATGGTAAAGCCAAATCCCACCGATTCGTCAAAGAACGCATTTGAGTAAAGGGCGGAGACCTCTGGCGTAATGTCGTCGCCTGCCACATTGGAAGAGTCATGAATCGCTTTAGCTGAAAAGGACATTTTTTCCGCACCGCTGTCGAGCGGGCGTGCAGTAACAATATTCACCGTCGCGCCCAATCCACCGGTCGGATTATCCGCACGGGCCGTCTTATACACTTCCAGTGCTGAAACTCCGTCAGACGACAAGTTCTCAAAGTTATAGGAGCGACTATTACCGGTTCCCGGCATTTGCCTGCCATTGAGCGTCACCAGGTTAAAGTCCGGGCCAAATCCCCGCACCGTGATCTGGCTCCCTTCCCCGTTGCTGCGGCTCACCGCCACGCCGGTAATTCGTTGTAAAGACTCCGCCAGGTTGGTATCGGGAAACTTACCCATTTCTTCTGCTGAAATCGCGTCCACCACGCCCGACATGTCTCGTTTAACGTTCATGGAGCGAATCAAACTGCCCTTAATACCACGCACTTCAATCACTTCTGGGGTTTCTTCACCAGCCTGCGCAGCTTCTTGCTCTGCCTGTACCATAGAAGTGCCAAGTACCGCACCGATCAGAATCGCGACATGAGAGAGTTTATAATTTACTGTATTCATAATGACCTGCTTGAATAATTTTCGCTGTCTGGGCGTGGCAATGCCACGCCATCGGTTTAGGTTTACTTGGCTGTAATCATCACATTATCGAGCCGATATACAGCTCCTTCACCCTGCCCCCAGGCCGGGTAAACCATGATGATGTCAATACCACTGATATTGACCCCACCGTCACTCAGTGCCTGCAGAGGGAAAGTATAGGTTTGCCACTGACCAACCTGAGGGGCCGTGCCCTCCAGACTGTCTGCTAGATTTAGCTCTAAGACAGAATCGGCATCCAGCGCCTCAATCTTAAACTTCCAGGGAGCACTGCTATCACTCGGTGCTGTTACGACTTTGAGATCAAACTGAACTGACCCGGACTCCAGATAAGCTGACGCATCGAGGTAATGGCCGTCTTCTGCAAACAACCCCATCACCGTTGGTTCGGCACCAACTTTAAATTCGGCAACCATTCCCTGAGTCATATCATCATTTTCAAGCGTAGGGGTGGAACCACCGCAGCAGTCCCACAGCGACCATTTATCTTTAACGTTGTCGGCAAACAAAATTTCACCTACAAAGTCATCGGCCTGATTCGGGTCGTAAATCTTGACGTTGTCTATGCGATATACCGCACCTGCGCCCTGATCCCAGGTAGGGAAAACCATCAAGACATCAATCGCGCTGATATCTAAACCTCCAGCAACCAGGTCAGTTAATTTGAATGTATACGTTTGCCACTGGCCAACTTCAGGTGCGGCTTGCTGAACACTACTCTCTAAAGCAACTTCAGCGACACTTTCTGCGTTCACTGATTCAGCCTTAAAAGACCAGGTCGCAGTCGTATCTTGTGGTGCGTTCACTACTTTCATATCGAACTCAACCACACCATTAGACAGAATAGAAGAAGCATCAAATGGCTCGGCGCTAACGCCTTCAGCTGTGATAAAGTCTTGGCGGGAAATAAAGCCCATCACCGTCGCTGTATCGCCGATTTTAAACTCAGCAACATTGCCGTGTGCATCGTCGTCTAGCTCAACCGTAGGTACTGATCCGCCACAGCAATCCCACATAGGCCAGGCAGGGTTTTCACTGTCTTCAAACACCACTAGCGCTGAAGCACTTTGTGGTGCGGCAATGGCCACTTCAGCGACACGATAAACAGCGCCTTCGCCACTGCCCCATGCCGGGAATATCAGGACTGCGTCAATGCTGCTGATATCCAGGCCTCGCTCAGCGAGCATCTGTAAAGGAAAAGTAAAGGTTTGCCACTGCCCGGCCACGGGTTGCAGGCCCTCTGTGCTCTCAGACAAAGAAATTTCAATCACCTTATCGCCGTTCGCACTTTCTACTTTTAGCATCCAGGGCGTTTGTGCATCCACAGGCGCTGAGGTCACTTTCAATTCGAAACGCACCATGCCAGAGTCTATCAGGGAAGACGCATCGAATGGGCTGGGTGTGCCGCCCGCATCAGACGCCATCGGGTCGCGAGAAATAAAACCATTTACCGTCGGTTCGCTACCCACGCTAAACTCGATGACCGTTCCCGCAGTGTCGTCGTCCACCAAGGCTGGCACACTGCCACCACAACAATCCCAGGCAGGCCAGTCTTTGTTAAGCTCGCCGTCAAAAATTTGCAGGCTATCACCTGCTGTTGCCGGGGGAGGTGGAGTAGGCGCCTTGCCCTCAACCAATGCGTCCTGGGGCGAGTCCCATCCAGCACGAATCGTTTCGCATCCTTTACCCGTTGTCGGATTTTGCTGGCACTGGTAGACTCGGACGTAATCCACTTCAAAGGTTTGTCCATTTGCAAACGCGTCGGCATTCACACCCGTTTCATTGACCGCTTCCGGCCAGCTGCCACCAACAGCCAGGTTTAAGATAAGATAAAAATTTTGGTCAAACGGCGCGCTATCCCAGTGTGTGGTCAGCTCGCCGCTACCCTGCTCATGATACTCGGCAAACCAGCCCCGGTGTTTCAAACTGAAAACATCGCCGTTACTGTCATACAAGGGCTCTGATTGTCGCTGTGTGGCATAAAGGTAATCATCAACATACCAGCGTATCTCTCCCTCTTGCCATTCCACAGCATAGGTATGAAAGTCATCGGCCGGGTTAGCACCGTCTGCCAGAATGTGTGCTCTACCCGAATGTACGTTGTCCGGCCAATCCTTACCATAGTGCAAGGTACCGTAAATTTGGGCCTCTGGTGCGCCATCAGCACCTTGTGCTTTGAGGTTAACCGCTTCAACTATGTCAATTTCACCAGAGTTGGGCCAGCCCCCATAGACTTCATCCGTAGGCAGCATCCAAAATGCCGGCCAGCTACCCTGCCCACTGGGTAACTTTGCACGCATTTCGAATCGGCCATATTTAAAATCCGCTTTATGTTTTGTGATAAGGCGTGCAGATGTATAGGGTTTTTCAGCACCATCCGCTGCACGAAGCGCGACAATTTTTAATGTCCCATCGCTGACATACGAGTTAGCCTTATCATCGGTATAGCACTGACGCTCTTCGTTTCCGCCGCCGAGGCAGTCCACTTCATGCGTCCAGTTCTGAGCGTTGATTTGGCTGTCATCAAACTCGTCTTGCCAGACCAGCTGCCAGTCAGAAACCGGTGCCTGTGGGTCAGTTTTACTTAGATCAGTGTGTGTTTTAGCGTCGCCACCACAGCCGGTTACACCCGCTAACGCAAGCAAGACGCCAAGACTGGAGAGGGATTTTGCAACTTTTATCATAATGTGTGTTCCAACTAATCGAACCGATTGTTGTGCAGTACGAACATGTTCTTTTCACAGTCTGGCACAGGCCTGCTGTCGTTGTTATTTGCAACAGACCAGGTATATGCTGGCCTGTTGTGCTGGTCGTACTACAAAGAATAAGCAGCGAATCAGATTCCAAATTCGGTCTGCTCCTGAGGCTATCCTGTTCAATTAACCAGAATGTTACAATGGAAACGCGCCATCACGGGCAACTGGTGCGACACATGCTTGAGAGCCACAATAGTGCACGACAAAGCGAGACAAAAACAAGATGAAAGGTTAGCTGCTTGTTTTGGTTAGACTTTAAACTGAGTGAGATGAAAATAAACTGCACCAAAGCGTGCTTTTGTTGCACCACAAGAGGCAAACTACACGTCTCGTGACGAATATTCACTCGCCGCATCCTAGTTCGTCAACTAGCTGAGCGTTTTCTTTTTGGCAACAAACTGCTGTAATGCCCTGCTATAATTACGACTGACTTTCAGTTCTACCTGATCTTTGAGTGTGACCAGGCTCTCGTTGTTTCGCATAGGTTTAATGGCGGTGACATGGCTTAAATTAACTATGGTGGATTTATGGATCCGGGCAAACTGAGTTTCATCCAGTAAAGTTTGCAACTTTTTCATAGTAATGCGCAAAACATGAGTGTCTAAATCCGTATGTACACACATGTAATCTCCGGCTGCGTCAATCCAGCGGATTGTATTCATGGGCACAAATACCTGCTCATTGTCATTGTTTTTGATGACCAATTCTTTGTCCTGACTGGCAGGCAACGGGTTATCAGTTTCCAGCCAGGACTCTAACTCTGCGACCGCCAGCCCCGAGGTTTCAGTGAGTGCCTGTAGCAGGCGGTATTTCTCTTGTTCGGCATGACGTGGCTGTCGACGTTCCAGGATCCGGGTCACGGTTTTTTGTAAGCGTCCCAGGTTAGCAGGCTTCAATACATAATCGATCGCGTTGAGCTCAAATGCCTCCAGCGCATAATCGCTATATGCACTAACAAAAACCACCATAGGTAATACATCGGCCTGTATTGCCTGTACCACTTCGATCCCATTGAGACCGGGCAACTGCAAATCCAAAAATAACACATCAGGACACAATTCATGACACAAGCGGATTGCATCATCCCCGTTTTCAGCCTGGCCTATCACCTCAATTTCAGGGATCTTTGCCAACCTCAGGCTCAGCCCTTCCAGTGCCAGAGGCTCATCGTCTACGATAAGAGCTGTGAGTGGTTTTGTCATGATCAGTCAACCTCATATGGCAGCACTAAGGTCACAGTATTGCCCCCGGCTGCATTCTTATTCAAAGAGACGGTGAAATTACCGCTATACATCATATCCAGTCGCGATTTAGCATTGTTAAGCCCGATCCCAAACCCTTTTTCGGTCATGGCATTGCCACCGGTGCCACTGTCTGAAATTTCGATAACGAGTTGCTTCGCCCGCTGTTTTGCCAATATGCTGACTTCTCCCCCTGCTTGCTTGGTTCAATTGCATACTTGATAGCATTTTCAACCACAGGCTGACATAACATGTTCGGCACCAGTGCCTTCTGCACCTCAGGTTCAATCGCATAGCGAACTGACAACCGTTGTCCAAAACGAACTTTTTCTATTGCCAGATACAACTCGATCAGCTGAACTTCTTCCTGCAAAGAGATCCTACTGCGCTGTGTAGCCTCAAGTGAATGACGGAAGAAATCACACAGCTTATCAAGCATTTCTGATGCCGTGTCGTTATCCTCTTTGAGGATCAAAGTTGAAATGGCATTCATGGTATTAAACATAAAATGCGGATTGAGCTGATAACGCAGCATTTGTAGCTGAGCATCTTTTGCCTGGGTCTGTGCTCTGAGCAAACGTTCGTGCTCTTTTTGCAATCTACTGTTATACAGCATGATAAAAAATATCGACGTCCAGACAAACATAGTGGTCAATGAAAACAACAACCAGCCGCCAAATTCCAGCATATTCCAGGCTTGGTTCCAGTGCTGGTCATGAACAATGACTTTATAACTGGCAAGCTTAATGATGTTGTAAATGAGCCCCAACAAGGCTGCAGAAAGAAAACTAATAACCAAAGTGCGCTGCAACGGCTGATGGATGATTTTGCGAATAAACAGCCATTGAAGATAAGACAGCAAAAACCCACTGAGGCTTTCGACACTCAGGTTGAGCACCTGGCCCGGCAAATTAAAACCTGGTGAATCAAACTGAGGCTGAATAATCGCCAAAAACACGACGGCTGCGTAACCCAACCAACCCGCGATTTGCAAGCTCCAGAATTGCTTAGACAAATGCGGTAGTGCTGAAGACTCGGGTTCGAGCGGTGCCTGGTCAGACTGATGAGGTTTAAATAGGGACAAAATGATACTCAGGATAAGAGGCAAATCTGGGATACTGTAAAACTTTTAAAAATTTTAGCAACCTGACCTCCCAGATTTTCCTTATTTAGAAACATTAAAAAAGGGCCACTGTGGCCCTTTTTATTTTTGTCCTCAGACAGGTTGGCTATGATGCATAGCGCTGTTCAAGGTAGGCAAAAGTGGCTCTTAAACCAAGTCCTTCACCGCCAACAGGTCTGCCCGGAAGCGAGCGCAAGTTCCAAGCCATCACATCAAAATGTACCCAGGGAGTCTGCTCTGGTTCAACAAACTCTTTCAGATACAGAGCTGCGGTGATAGAGCCACCAAACGGGGTTGATCCACAGTTCGCCATGTCGGCCACATCGCTCTTAAACAGTGCTTTATACTGATCAAACAACGGCAGCTGCCAGATAGGATCCTGAAGCGTATTGCCCTGTGCAATCATCGCATTAGCCACGTCCTGATCAGTACTGTAGAAGCCCGGTAATTCTGTACCCAATGCAATTCGACATGCACCAGTCAAGGTCGCGAAGTCGATTAACAGATCAGGCTGTTCCGATTGCGCTTCCGCCAGAGCATCACATAATACCAGGCGACCTTCTGCGTCTGTGTTGTCAATTTCGACCGTCAGGCCTTTACGCGTCTGGATGACATCCCCGGGGCGAAATGCGTTACGCGACACAGCATTTTCAACCGCAGGTATTAATACTCGCAGACGCACAGGTAACCCGGCCGCCATAATCATATGGGCAAGGCCCAGTACGTGAGCTGCGCCGCCCATGTCTTTTTTCATGTTGCGCATGCCAGATGCTGGCTTAAGATCTAAGCCTCCGGAATCAAAACACACACCTTTACCAACCAAAGTTAGCTTAGGTGCATCCTCATCACCCCAACTTAAATCGAGTAAACGTGGCTTGTTTTCGCTGGCTCTGCCAACCATATGGATGGTTGGATAGTTATTTTCCAGCAATTCATCACCCACAATCTGAGAAAACTGCGCGCCAAATTGCGCTGCCATCTCAATGCAGATCTCTGCCATATGCTGAGGCATCATGTCAGCAGCCGGGGTGTTTACCAAATCTCTGACCAGATAAATAGCATCGGCCTGATCCTGCAACTTTTTCAACATGACCTCTGACTCAATGGCCAGTTTGGCGCTCGGTGCGGAGGCCTTCTTGTATGCGTCGAATGTATATGCACCTAGCAGGTAACCAAGCGCGGCCTGTTCAACAAACGCCTCATCCCCTTGTAAACGATAGGTACCTTGCGGCAGTTGAGCGGACAGGTCCCCTGCCAGCCACATATCATCCAGCGACTCCACCACACACAAAACGGCGCTGATTTCGCCGCTTTGAACATCTGGGATCAATAGTGTCTTCTGCGCTTTTTGTCTGGTAGCCAGCGTGATATTTTTGGCTTGTGGCGCGTTTTCCCCTAACCATTCGCCTAGCTGACTTTCCTTAATAAAATGTACCGGTATTCCTTGTGATGAGTGAACAAGTAAATGACTCATACGTGCCTCTTGAATTACATAAACCTGACAAGAGAATACCAAGGTGGGAAAAATATTTCACTCACTGGATGCATAAAGAGATATAAAAAGCCAATAATAGACGGGCAAACGGATTTCAGGCTTCTACTAGGTTATTTTTCTTTGCTTTTTGGCTTTTTATTCAATGAGAAAGAACTGGGAAGTACATCGACACCCAGCCACTGTCCGAGCTTGACAATCAAAGGGATGGTGATAGGCGCAAAAGGCAATAAAGCGAATACACCAAGACCCAATCCTTTCAAAATATCGACAAACTGCTGGTTTGCCGCGGACAGCTCTTGTTTAGACACCCCTCCTTGCGGATAACGTTTGTAAATATCCAGCATTTCGCGTGTTTCTTGTTTTTCCTGGGCCAAAGCAAGTTTTAAACCTACAAGCGCACGCCGAAGCCTTAATTGTTGGCGTTTCTTACTGATCCTTACGACCCGAATTGGGGCTTTATGTACTACTTTAATTAATCGCATTCACATACTTTGGGGAACCATAGTACCTCCAATAGTAGCAGAAATAAAAACGGGGCGTTAGCGCGCTCAGACACTAAGAAGGGCCTCATCATTTTGCTAGCAATGAGAAACATAACGACTCAGTGCAGCTGGCAAGTTGAAGCTTTTAACAAGGTATGTTTTGAGTATCCCACCCAAGAAACACATCAAAATACGCAATAATGCGAATTTGGTGAGTTTATTTCAACTTGTTCAGTACCCATAAAAACAACGAAAAAGCTCATTTTTTGCACCACAAACAAAAAGTTACTTGAAAATTTGACCTTGTTAAATTCACTGCTACCTTTAACTGTGCAGTGAACATATTTGCAATTATCTTTAATGGTGAGTACATGCCTAGTTAATAAGTAAGGTGCAAGTTATGTATATTGTGAATTATGACAACATATAATATCTGGGGAAACAGGATGAAACTACAAACAAATGCGCTAAGTCGTGCGATTAAATTTGCTTTGGCGTCTACTGCAACAATGGGATTGGCTGTAACCAGCGTTCAGGCTGAAGAGGCTGATGCTGGCGCTGATAAAAAAATTGAGAAAATTGCGGTCGTAGGCTCCCGCGCAGCACCGCGTTCCGTGGGTGATTCACCCGTACCAATCGACATCATAGGTGGCGATGATTTAAGCAAGGCTATGTTCTAAATTGAAGTGCACCACTATAGTTCAAGTTAGCTATTTTGGAGGTGCAAAATGGGTCAAAAATACTGTCATTTGAGTCATCAAGAGCGGAAGCTTATTTTTAATTGGTCTCACTATCAGGATAAAACGATACGTGAAATTGCACGTTTACTAAATCGCTCTCATTCCACTATTAGTAGAGAGCTCAAAAGGAATATCTATGACTATTACGTGCCAACATACTATCCAAATCCAGCTCATGATATGTACAAGGCCAGGATGAGTAAGCGTGCTCAACGTGAAAAGCTGAAGACTTCTGAGACACGGCTGTATGTGTTAGATAAGCTCAGGAAAGGCTGGTCCCCTCAGATTATATCAGGACGTCTCAAGCTTACTAATGAAGCTCCCTATGTGTGCCATGAATCAATCTATCAGTTCGTTTACAGTTCGCCTCCTGAACTCATAGCGTGCTTGGCTAGAAAACACAAAAAGCGCAGAAAAAAGTATCCATCACGTCGATATAGCAAAAAATGCTCAATGAAAACAAGCATCCTGGAACGGCCCACATTTATAAATGAGCGCTCCCAATTAGGCCACTGGGAGAGCGATTCCGTAGTATCTAAGCACAAGAAATCGGCACTGAATGTCATCATAGAAAGAGCAACACGGCTAGTGCATATAACCAAGCTAAGCTCCAAGAGTGCATTAGTAACAAGCAATGCAATAATAAAACGCCTAAGTTCACACCCCGCAGGATTTGTTCAATCGATTACTTATGATAATGGGTCTGAAAATGCTCAGCACATAAAGGTAAACGGGACATTGCAGTGTGATTCTTACTTTTGCCAGCCCTACCATAGTTGGGAAAAAGGAGCTGTTGAGCAGATAAATAGCCTAATTCGAAGGTATCTGCCCAAAGGTACTGATTTCTCAACTGTAACCAACAAACAGATTCAAGAAATAGAGCATAATTTAAACTCAAGGCCCAGGAGGTGCCTTGATTACAAAACTCCATTTGAAATCTATAATGAAAAAGTTGGTGCACTTCCAAGTTGAACCTGCCAGGCTGGTGGCGACGACATGCTGGAATTGCTCAAAGGTTCAGTGCCCTCACTAAACGTTCACGCTAACCCAATTAGTGATGCGGCGAGTTTGATACGTCCGGCCAACTTGCGCGGTCTGCCCGCTGATTCAACCTTAATTCTACTTAATGGTAAACGCCGTCATCGCTCATCTGTCATCGCGTTTTTGGGTGGAGGCATTAACGATGGTGCTCAGGGTCCGGATATTTCCGTAATCCCCAGCATTGCATTGAAACAGGTTGAAGTATTACGTGACGGCGCGGCAGCTCAGTACGGTTCAGATGCCATCGCCGGGGTACTCAACTTTGTACTTAAAGATGCCTCTGAAGGCGGTAGTATCTCAGTCAAACAAGGCCAATACTATGAAGGCGACGGTGATACAACTACGGTAGAGGGTAACATTGGTCTGCCATTCACTGACCAGGGCTTTGCAAACTTAAGTTTTCAGTATAAAGAAGCCGATCCAACCAGCCGCAGCGTACAACGTCCGGATGCACAAGCTCTTATTGATGCAGGTTTAGAAGGTGTGAGAGACCCGGCTCAGGTCTGGGGTGCACCAGAAATCAACGACGACATCACCTTGTTTGGTAATGTCGGACTTGAGCTGACCAACGACTCCCAGTTCTATATGTTCGGTAACTATTCAGAGCGGGATGTCAAAGGCGGCTTCTACTATCGTAACCCAACCACACGTGGACAGGTTTATAACGGTGTGATCCGTAACGTTAATGGCACGCCAACCAGGCGTCATCTAACCGACGAAGATCAGCAAAAACTGTGGGATGATGCAACACCGACTATCTTAGTGGGTTCTCTGGATGGGTACGACCAGCAGATCAACTGCCCCGTTGTTGAGCTACAAGCAAATGGCTTACCGGATCAGGCAGCACTGGATTCGCTTGCCGCGGCAAATTGTTTTGCCTTTAACAACATGCTGCCCGCAGGTTTTACGCCTTTCTTCGGCGGTAATATCACTGATACGTCTCTTACCATAGGTACCAAAGGTGAGTTCACAAGCGGTTTTATGGAAGGAGCATATTATGACTTCAGCGGTTCAGTAGGCCGTAACGAGTCTCGCTACTTTATCACCAACACCATTAACGCCTCTATGGGTCCTGACACGCCAATGGATTTCAGTCCAGGCAAATATATTCAGCTTGAGAAGAACTTTAATGCTGATTTTTCGAAAGGCTATGATTTTGGCCTCGCTTACGATGTTAACGTTGCTGGTGGTCTGGAATGGAAAGAAGAAACCTTTGAAGTAATCCCGGGTGATGAGCCCTCATTTACCGCGGGCCCTTTAACACAGCAAGGGTTTGGCATAGGCTCTAACGGTTTCCCTGGCTTTAAACCGTCACAAGGTGGTGAGTTCTCACGCCGCAGCTACGCAGCCTATATCGATATCGAGACGCCGTTTACTGAAGAGTTCCTGATGGGTTGGGCATTGCGCTACGAGGACTATGATACCTTTGGGTCAACAACCAACTACAAAGTAACCTGGCAATATCACGCCACAGAAGATCTGGCGCTACGCGGCTCGCTGAGTACCGGTTTCCGTGCACCGACCGTTGGCCAGGCCAATGTCAGTAACGTTCAAACTAACCTGAGCAGCGGTGTACTGGTTGACTCGGCACTATTACCACCAACCAACCCGGTTTCACAAATACTCGGTGGTAGTGAGCTGCAACCGGAAGAGTCGCAAAGTTACACCTTTGGTGCAGTCTATCAGTCGGGCGATTTGTTCCTGACCATAGACTATTACAATATTGAAGTTGAAGATCGTCTGAGCCAGTCAAAAAAGGTCGATTTAACGCTGGAACAAAAAGCGGCATTAAAAGCGGATGGTGTTCCAAATGTGGATAGCATAGCGCAGGTCTCTTTCTTTACCAACGACTTCGATACCACAACTCAGGGTGTAGATATAGTTGCGAACTATTCTATGGATCTGTTGGGTGGCTTTGCGACATTCAGTGCTGCATATAACTGGAATGAAACCAAAGTTGATAAGTTCTCAGAGATAACCGGTGACTTCAAGGTAGCGCGCCTGGAAAAAGACTTGCCAGAACACAGAGCAACCTATACCTGGACGCAACAGTGGGAAGACTTCTCAGGCTTCCTTCGTTACAACTACTATGGTGAGTATCAAGGCGTACACGTAGACTATGATGCAACAGCTATCATGGCCGATCCTAGCTTCACGTTCGATGCCGAGCTAACTTACTTTGCGACTGAAAACATCAGCCTGACAGTCGGTGCAAACAACATCTTCGATCAAGATGCTGAAAAAGTTGTCGACTTCCTGGAGGAAGGTAAAACAGAGTTAACACCAGCCAACAACTGGGGCGGTATCTATTATGAAACGTCTCCATTTGGGATCAATGGTGGCTTCTACTACGTGAAAGCAACCTACACATTCTAACGACTTACTGTAACCCAGAAACAAAGGGGAAGTAGCTATAGCTATTTCCCCTTTTTATTTCTATCATGTATAAAAAACTTCTCTATAACCACATGTTACTGCTAGAAAGAGCCTCAGAATTACTCGAAGAAAATCGTTTACGTGAAGCCGAGTTCATGTTTAAACAAGTCCTGAAACAAAACCCAAAAAATGGCAAAGCCCTGTTTGGTCTTGGCAGGATCTGTATGCGACTAGAGCAATATGATAACGCCATATACTATTTAAAGCGTGCATGCGAACATTTACCAAAAATGCTCGATCCCTTGTATGCGCTGGCCGATGCATTTATTGCCGTCGGGTCGCCCGTTGATGCCAAAACTGTACTCGAATATACGTTAAGCGTAGCAAGACATAATGCACAGGCCCACTACCATCTGGGTCAGTTTTACCTGGACTATGGCTTTATCGATAACGCTCGAAACGTCTTCGAGGCCGGCTTATCCTGCCCCCACTCTGCGATTACCGTCTTTATGCTCCACGAGTTGATCAAACTGACTGAAGGTGAGAAGCTCAACGACTATCTGACGCTACTCGATTCATTGGCTGCCGATATCGACAACCCAAGAGTACAGATAGTGGTCCACTACGCAAAAGCCAAAGCCTATGAGAAGTTATCAGACGTAGACACTGCGTTTAGTCATTATCAGCAAGCGAATTCAGCTCAGCACGAACTGTGCGATTTCCATACATCTGCTATGCAACCCTTTTTCGAATACCTGAAGCAGAGTTTTAATCAAGACTTCTTTAACAAGCCTGCGGACAAAGTAAAAGCGACTTTTACACCCGTGTTTATCGTCGGCCTGCCACGGACAGGTTCCACCTTGCTGGAACAAATGCTGATCCAACACTCACAGGTTGGCTCTATGGGCGAGAGTACGGTGATCAGTGACGATATTGTTCCCTATCTGAGCATGCGTAACGAGGCCCCGTTTCCGGACTGCGTAAAAACACTCAGTACCTCCATGCTCGATCATTGCCGTAATTTGTACGTTGATGAGATTAAGCGACACCGTGTTGCAGAAGAGGCGGTGATAAACAAGCTGCCAGCAAATTTTCAGAATATTGGCCTGATCTATAAAATGTTTCCTGACGCTCGCTTTATACATATAACCAGAGAGTTTATGCCCAATGCCTGGTCAGTCTATAGTAATCATTTCGCAGAAGATGAGCCCTATTTCTGCTCTTTGCAGGAGTACCAGCTTTACAGTGACATGACGGACGATGTAATGACGCATTTTAAAGCCATGCTGCCCCGAAATATTCATACTCTGAGTTATGAAAAGCTACTTGAGGAACCTGAACGAGAGATTAGAAAGGCCCTCAATTTTATGTACCAAAAATACGAGCCGGAGTGTATGGAGTTCCACAAAAGCCATAAAGTCGTCACGACATTAAGCAAAGCACAGGTCCGCAAACCCCTGAACGCAGCGCCTCTGATAAACTGGAAAAAATTTGAGACGCAGATCAATAAGGAGCTGGCTTCAGCGCACTCTGGTGTAAATTCACCTGTCTAGTCAGGCTTCTTTATAGTTTTCAAACCAGGCCAGCAGGTCTGAAAACTGATCCTGACGTGCACCGCTATGAGTCAGCATATTAATGTGATCATAGTCGTGCCGGTGACCATAGCGTCGGCCATATACTTTGATCTCCTGAACGCCTGTGCCTGACTCAGCCATAAACTTTTTAATGTCAATGGGCTGTGCAAGTGCCTTATCTTTGACTCCTGCTATGTGCAAAGTCGGTGGTAGTGCGCGACTTCGAAGTGCCGCGGCATAATCAAAACCATCATCACTATCAACCCAGGGTTTGCGCTTTGCCCACTGCACGCTTTGTTCGTGAGACTTGCGCGTTTCATTGTCCGAGCCCCACTTAAGCTGCCGGGCCGGCAGATAGCCATGCTTGTTAACCTGCCAAAACGCCAGTGTGTACCAGATCACATTCGCTTTAAGCAGCTTTTCTGGATGACGATTATAGAGGCTACGTTTTGTCCCAAAGTATACGCAAGCACTGACATGCTCACTCTCACGTTCAAACCGGGCAAGTACACTATTTAATAGCACACCACCCCATGAGTGAGCGACCCAAAACTGTGGCCGTTTACCTGTTTTATCTGTGATAAATCTTAAAATGGCGGGGATATCCTCAACTATCGATTCTGTCTGTCCATGCCGATCTCCTTTGCTGATCGCCGGCTTACTCTCCCCCCTGCCACGCAAATCTGCCACGAAACACTGATAACCATGTTCGGCCAAAAAAGGCGCAAGCCCTTTATTACTGTGGGTGTAAAAAATCTTTCCATTCTCCACAGCGCCGTGTAACAACAATACCGCCGGCCCCATAGCTTGCTCATGATAAATATGGCGAAGGTGCAACTGGTGTCCATCCGACACTGACACATAGAGAGAGTTTTGCTTAATCATGTGAGGTTAATTCATCATTTTTAAACTCATCGTACCAGCCAGACATAGTCATCGCAAGCTCGCCTACTCTAACCTGATGTCTGCATACTTTGGCAAAGTAGCGGCGCAAACATCAGAATTTAGATATAATACGCAATTCACCAAGTAAGAGAATTGACACATACCTAATGCACGTCAGAAATAAACACCGACAGGGCTATGATTTCGCCCGGCTTTGTATTGCGAATCCAGCACTAAAACAACATCTCATTACCAGTCCACGCAAAGAAGACACCATAGACTTTGCTGACCGAGCCGCTATCGTAGCATTAAATCAGGCGCTTCTGGCCTGTGACTATGGTGTCAAATTCTGGCAGTTACCTGAGCCTTTCCTGTGCCCGCCGGTGCCAGGTCGTGCAGATTACATTCATGCATTGGCGGACTTACTGGCCGACGATAATCAGGGAACTCCTGTGACGGGTAAACAGATCCGTTGTCTTGATATTGGTACTGGTGCCAACTTAATCTACCCCTTGATAGGTCAGGCTGAATATGGCTGGCAATTTACAGGCACGGACATTAACCCTGTGGCAGTGTCAGTGGCGCAGACCATAGCCAAAGCAAATGGATTAGGTATTAAAATCAAACAGCAAAAAGATGAGCGTGCAATTTTTCGTGGGGTCATCTCTGCAAAAGATTACTATCAGCTTACGCTGTGTAACCCGCCTTTCCATGAGAGTGAACAAGCGGCGCAAGCGGGCACGGCGAGAAAATGGCGTAACCTGGGTAAAACACCACAAAGCACTAAATTGAATTTTGGTGGTCATGCACCAGAGCTTTGGTGTCCAGGTGGCGAACTGGCATTTATCAAAACCATGATCAAAGAAAGTCAGATATTCGCAGAGCAAGTTGGCTGGTTTACTTCACTGGTATCCAAAAAAGACAACCTACCCGCTTTAAAAAAAGCACTGCAAGCTGTCAAGCCAAGCGATATCAGAGTCATCGAAATGCAACAAGGCCAGAAGTTCAGCCGCTTTATCGCCTGGCGCTATTAAAATCAGGGCAGAGCTCAAAGCTTGTTGAGCTCTGCCTTGTAATGCTTTCGACAGACGGATACATACCGGTCGTTACCGCCAATCTCAACCTGAGCACCGTCAGCAATCGCGCGTCCCATGGCGTCAAGTCGTAACACATGATTCGCCTTACGGCCACAATGGCAAACTGTTTTTAGCTCGATCAGTTTGTCGGCCCAGGCTAGTAAGTACTGGGCTCCTTCGAATAACTCTCCACGAAAGTCAGTTCTTAGTCCGTAGCAAAGCACCGGGATCCCCAATAAATCGACCACGTCGGTCAACTGCGAAACCTGTTGCTTACTTAGAAACTGACTCTCATCAACCAGAATGCAGTCCAACGATTGCTCATCATGATGTTTGTTTATAAGGCTTAACAGCTCTGTGGTCGGCTCATAGGTGTGTGCGTCTGCCTCCAGACCAATACGAGACGCGACTTTGCCAACCCCCGCACGGTCATCAAGTGCCGCTGTAAGTATAAACGGGTTCATTCCCCGTTCTTTGTAATTAAACGCAGATTGTAAAAGTGTCGTGGACTTACCAGCATTCATAGCTGAATAGTAAAAGTATAATTGCGCCATGGTTTATGTATCAGCCGCTAAAAATTCGCGATAGTCTACCCAAACTACCGCAAATTAGCCAGCTTACTCAAACACATGCCAAAGCGGCTGTGAAGGTACTTCACTGCTATCCAGTGTATCGCCGGGATAGCTTTGTCTGTTTATATACGCAATATAAATGTGATGTAGCTCAGTGGTCGTTAACGAGGACCACAGGGCAAGTGCGGTTTCACTGTGTAGCTCTCTGAACTGTTTGGAAAACGTAAGATAGCCAAAGCTGATGTCTAGTGGTGGATAAACGGCTTCTAACTGACGACGATAAGGGAATGCAGACACCGCCTTACCATCTACCTGGCACAACCCAAAGGTGCCATGTACTTTACCTTTAAGAACGAGTTCAAAGGCATCACTTTGAGAGTCGGTATTGAGTATGGTGTACCTGTCACTGCCGACAGAGTCAGCCACCGAATACCCTCTGGGCACAGCAAGATTAATCGGGTAATGCTCGGTGCTCATGGCAGTTTTTAATTGCGCCATGCCAACCAAACACGTCCCCAGCCGGCTGATTGAGCTGAGTGTATTTGGCGAACCGTCTTCATTTAGCGGGTATGACAAAAAAGACTCCCGCGCAGAACGATAGCTGGCGATAACCGCATCTACCCGGTTTCGTTTAATTTCATAAAGGCAGCGTTGCCAGGGTTTGCGGACAAATTCAAACTGCACACCGCCAACCCGAGTCTCAAGCAGGCGTAAAATCTCAATGGTCGCTCCCGGGTTTTCTCTGGGTACATCCAATCCATTCCCCAAAAAGAAAGGCGGAATATGCTTGTCCTCGTAGCATAGCCTCACAGACACTTTTGCACTGACCTGGTTACAGGCAAACAAAAACAACAGAGAGATTAAAATAAATCGCATTAAAACAGACTTTAAGTCGGGCTTTCTCTTATTATATAACCCACCTGATGGCTTGGCTACGCGACACCAAGATTACTGGGGAATTTTTATCCCTTCATGAGCCAACAGCCATGACTTTCTGTCCAAACCGCCGGCATATCCGGTGAGTTTGCCATTGGCGCCTATGATCCTGTGGCAAGGTACGATAATACTAATTGGGTTTTTGCCATTTGCCGCCCCAACGGCTCGAACCGCTTTGGGATTGTTTAGCGCGGTCGCCATCCAGCCATAGGTATTGGTTTCACCAAAAGGAATTTCACAAAGCAATTGCCATACGGCCTTTTGGAAAGGGGTACCATGTGTATCCAATGCCACTTCAAATCGTTCACGCTTTCCATCAAAGTACTCTGTTAACTGAAGGCACGCTTTGTCAAGGTGCGGGTTGGTTCCTTCAGGCAGGCGTATCTTGGGCGCAAAGCCAACATAAGAAAGTCCCTTATCACTCGCCTGCACGGTGATTTCGCCTACCGGGCTTGCCAAGTGTGTTTGAATCATCATAGTTTTTCTCCACAGAATCGATGCTTGCTCAAGTTAATTGCTGCCACAGTTGAAAAGTCAGGTAACTTCTGAACGGGGCACAGCCGGGCACATCTATCTGCCCTACCCGGTCAATTGCTTTTTGTACTCCTAAATCCCCACCCAGGTAAACATCAGGTGCGCTCAAGCCACGCATTTTAGCGTAATCAACCGTCCAGGGTCCTATTCCTTTGATTGCTAGCCAGGATTCGGGCATACAATCCAGCTCTGATACATAGTGCTGCGCCAATGAAACAATAGCGAGTTTACGGCGCGCGGGCATTTTGAAAAATGTCAGCTCAGATCCTGCTATCGCTTGCGGGCTTGGAAATTGAAACGTCCCATCCGCTTGTTGACTACCAAGTTGCTCTACCAACTGGATCATCAGATTTTTTGCCGCAGCGACGCTTATCTGCTGGCCCAGTATTGCCCGAATACCCGCTTCAAAGGGCGTCCAGATCCCTGGCAGCCTGAGCCCTTCCTCAAGAGACATATCGGGACACTGCCGCTGTAAGTGTGATTCTATAAACCCAGTATCTGCATCCAAGTCCAACACCCGACGAATATTGCTCACAACTAGGGGTAACCCTTTGAGGTCATTGATCTCAATACTTACCCTGAAACGATTCTTTTGCGCCTCAAACCTGGCTGTAAATCGGCCTTGATAGACACCCAAAAGAAAGTTTCGGCCATAAGCCATATCCTCTAACCACTCCAACGGCGTAACCAGCCGGTGGGCCAAAAAGCCTCTGAGAGCTGGCCAGTTATAAGGGGGGCGAAATGACATCATTAATTCAATCTGACGACTCGCCTGAGCACCATCACGCAAGCTCGACGGCGTTATCTGATATAGCTGACTGAATGCATCATTAAAGCGCCGCACAGAATTAAATCCACAGGCATACGCTATCTCAGTTACCGGTAAGCTTGTTTGCTGCAACAACTGTTTTGCAAGGTCGCATTGCTTATAAAGTGCATATTGCTTTGGTGCGATACCGTAATATTGCTGATACAATTTACTCAGATAACGCGAAGTGATGCCAAGTTTCTCCGCCAGCTGCTCTACACTCCCTGAACTCAGAAAGCCACTATCTATCAGGTGTTTAGCCCTGACCGCTGTCGTTTGCGTCCCCATCCAGGCATAGCTCCCGGGCGCACTATCAGGCCGACAACGGATGCAAGGTCTGAACCCTGCCTGTGCCGCATTATGGGCATGCTGATAGTATTCAACATTGTGCTCTTTTGCGGCGGGCGCAGGGCAAATCGGCCGACAATAGATCCCCGTGCTCTTTACTGCCACATAAAATAAACCATCAAAGCGGGCATCCCGACTTTTGCGCGCATTCGCGCATACTTCTGAAGACAACATGTCATCACTCAACTTTGCAACTTGCACCCAGTTTAACCAAATAATGCACCCAGACTCGCCATATTCGGAACTCAATAAGTGCAACTTCCTGCCATTCTATAGTGCCATTATGCGCGTACTGACCGTCAATTTATAGATGTGATCGGGTATCACATTGCTGCAGCTCAGCTCTACAACCTTATCAACAACCTGTCGTACAAACCGCCTATTGCATCTGATTGCTATTTAAAGTCCAAAAACTGAACTGAAATGAGAATAATAATCAATATTTAATATGTTGATTTATATAGCTTTTTTGTTGACATGTACTTTTTTATACGTACACTGGCGACAATTTAGAACGAATTGAGGTGACACACATGCAAGGCAAGCAACAGGTAATCGATGCATTCAACGCGCTACTGGCTAACGAACTGGCAGCCATCGATCAGTACTTTATTCATTCTCGTATGTATGATGATTGGGGACTAAATAAGCTTTACGAACGTCTAAATCACGAAATGGAAGAAGAAACCACGCACGCGGACTGGCTGATTAAGCGTATCTTGTTCCTGGAAGGTGTCCCTAATATGACTAAACGTCGCGACCTGCTGATCGGTAACGACGTTAAATCCATGATGGAAAACGACCTGAAACTCGAACTGGAAGTGGTAGAAAGCGTTAAGCACGCAATCAAAATTTGCGAACAAGAGCAAGATTACCAGTCAAGAGCGGTACTAGAAAAGCTATTGTTTGATACGGAAGAAGACCATGTTTACTGGTTAGAACAACAAATTGGACTGATTGACAAAATCGGGATCCAGAATTACCTGCAATCTCAGTTAGCATAAGGAATCATCATGAAAGGCGATAAAGCAGTTATTAGTGCATTGAATACCGTATTGGCGAACGAGTTAGTTGGTATTAATCAGTATTTCCTCCATGCGCGTATGTTTAAAGATTTCGGCTTCACTCAGCTGGACAAAGCGGACTATAAAACGTCAATCCAGAAAATGAAAAATGCTGATCGACTCATTGAGCGCATCCTGTTCCTTGAAGGCTTACCTAATTTGCAGGACCTGGGCAGACTGAAAATAGGTGAAAACAGTGAGGAAATGATTGCGGCCAACATGGCTTTTGAACAAGCGTCCTTGCAGGATTTGGTTGACGCCATTGCCTTATGTGAAGAAAAGCAGGACTACATCAGCAGAGAAGCGCTGGACAATATCCTCAATGAACAGGAAGAACAGATAGACTGGCTGGAAACTCAGCAGCACCTCATCAAAATCACAGGCATTGAAAACTACCTCCAGACTCAAATGTAATACCAAAAAAGGGCCGAAAGGCCCTTTTTCTTGAGAATGCTATTTTGATATATCGGCGGAATTAAGCAACCTGCTCCGTGACATCAACGATATCAATGAGCTTTTCATTCAGTATTTTCTTCGCACAGTTGCAGCACTTTCCGCACTGTGATCCCACACCCAGCTCTTTGCTCAAATCGCGCATTGACCGTGCACCATCATCAATTGACTCGGCGATTTTTTTATCCGTGACACCGTGGCAAATGCAGATATACATAACTGAAAACCATTCTCAATAACCTTAACTGAGTACAATTTTAATCTAAACAAAAATGGTTATCAACAACAAAAGCAGAAATAATGAGAATAATTCGTAGTTGCATTGAATTGAATCCTACGACATCTTTTAGTTCAATGGCTTATGCTTCCACCTTTAGCTGTATTTTTTCCCACAAAAGAGAGAAAAAGCAGCATTTTTATGAAATCTCATTCAGTTGAGCATATAAATTGATATAATTAACATAATCTGAGCAAAGTATGACTCAGCGAGTGTTACTGCACAAAACGTGAATGGACTGCTCACTGATGTGCGCCCGGGAACGTATGAATGAACAACTGGTTCACAGCAGTTATATTGTCTTTTTTATTTATGTGTCACCACTGTGTGATCGCAGCGTCTTATTATGCGAATCAGATTAGCAGGCTGTCAACGCAAGAAGGCCTGTCTCAGTCAAGTGTAACTGGATTTGCACAGGATAACTTCGGCTATATCTGGATAGCAACTCATCAAGGGCTAAACCGCTATGATGGTAGCCAGTTTAGTGCTTTTGATGGCCAGCAAACCCTCTCTGGTAGCGATATCATATTGATTCGCTTGTTAGATGATGACCAGCTCTTTATATCAACCGCTCAATCAGGGGCATTTTTACTCAATACCAGTACATTTTCTCTGGTCAAGTTATTTGCTCAGGGAAGCCGTCAGGGCATCGCCCCCGACGCCGCCGTAAGCGCCGTGACCCTATTTAATAACAACTACGTCATTGCTATAGAAAACGTTTTGTATCAAATAGATATCAATACCTACATGTCGAAACGTTTAGCGACTTTACCAAGTGGTGCTTATATCAGGACTTTACTGACATGGCATGACACATTACTCATTGGCACAGAAACGGGCCTCATGCAGCTGAACAATAACCAGCTTGTTTCGCTTAGTCACTTAGGCCAAACAAAAAAAACGGCGCTTAATAGCAATGTAAAGCTGCTAAAGCCTGATCCCGCATTAGGACTGTTGGTAGGAACAGTCGAAGGCTTATTTGTTGTGCCGGCAAAAGACAAACAACTACTAACCGAACAGGCTTATCAGCTTGTTGCTGATTTGAATATTTGGGCACACGAACACGGTCCTTATGGTGAGTATCTTGCTACAGACTCGGGTTTGTATCTAGTTAATCGACGCAACCACACCGCCAATAAGATTTTTTCGTTCAGTGAAAGTCGCTACCTGACCCCACAAAATACCATTCCAACTATGCTACTGGATAACCATGGTAACATCTGGATGGGTTCTAACAATAGTGGCGCATTTGTTTGGCCAACATCAGCCTATCGCTTTAAATTGCTGGCTTCTCACAAAGACAACTTCAACAATAACATCTGGGCCATTCATCAGAACAATGACGGCTCTATCTGGCTCGGCAGTGATGACGGTTTACATCATTTTTCAGCCAATAACCACACCAAGCTGACCCAAAGCTATTTTAGAGATGAAAATCGTAAGTCTGCTTACGGTAGCCACGCCGTATACAACATCTATACCTCGCCTTATTTGGCAGACAATATCCTGCTGCTTGATACCAAATCAGGTATTAAGCAGTTTAATATTGAAACCGGGCAAGTATCCGGGCTTACAATGTCTGGCGACAATGTCTTAGTGAGAAACGAAGATCACCTCGTTGATTCAATTATGATCGATCAGCGTACCCTGCTGTTTCATACACACCATAATATTTTTCTTTATGATCTGGCATTGCAATCCATCACAACACTCAACGAACTGGAAGCGCAACTGGACAACCTGCAAAATTTATTGTTTTTACCTGCCAGGCCAAGTAAACCGGACGAACTGCTATTTAGTACAGCTGAAGGCTTACTGAGCTATAACAGACTAAATCATCAAATAAACACGGTATGGCAGTCTAATAAAACATTAGGTAATACCTACCCCGCAATAAACGACTGGGAGCAGGACAATCAGGGCCGACTTTGGCTGGCAACCAATGGGATGGGGCTGGTAGCGCTTGAAACCAGCGATTATCAAACCATTATTCACATCACAGAACAGCAGGGGCTGCACACAAACACCCTGTATGAGCTTGAACGAGACTTGCACGATAAACTCTGGATTAGCAGCCAAAGTGGTCTTTATTCTCTCAACCTGGGCTCACTGCAGCTCAACCACTATGATCACAGGCATGGACTGGTCACCAATGAGTTCAACTTGGGAGCAAGCCGAGTTTTGCATAGCGGAGCACTCATATTTGGTACACCCAATGGCGCCGTAAAATTCAATCCCGAAGCCTTTATCTTGTCATCCGACGAGGAAAGGATTAGATTTTCAAACGTGCAACTGATGTCCAGACCCGTCCTGGTATCACCGGCAGAACTGCGTGACCAAGTACTACAGTTCGAATATGATGATATGGGATTTCGTTTTGAGTTTAGTCAGTTCAATGTATTTGGCGTCCGGCGGCATTTTATTAACGCTCGTTTGTCTGGCCCTGTTTCTGCCAACATCCAAAATATAAAAAATAACTATCTGTTTTTTAATAATTTAAAACCCGGTGACTATACACTGTCATTGACGGAGTACAGGCCCGGAACAAATGAAGTGTTCTCAGAAAATCAACTTCACTTCAAAATTAAATATGCCTGGTGGAACACACCGCTGGCCATAGCAAGCTATGCCCTTTTGGCAATGGGTTCTCTTGCGTTTATCTATCGCAGACATCGCCACAAGCAACGTGCTTTGCAACACACCTTCGATGAACTTGCCCATGCAAAAGCCCAGATAGACTTAGCGCTCAAAAAGACACACAGCGGTTTATGGAGTATGGATATCCAGACTCAGCTAATCTCCTTACTTGATAACTCGAAAAGCCCGAGTCAACGCAAACCACTCTCTCTGGAAGCATTTTTTGACAAGGTTCACCCACAGGATCAAGAAATGGTACAACGTCAGTGGGCACGCTTTCTGGCAGCACCGGACAGTCAGCTGTCCATTACGTACCGGATTTATTCTCAGCAGCAAGGTTGGCTGTGGTATCACGATATAGCCAAAGTCAGCGAATGGGACCCCTCTGGAGTGCCGCTTAAGGTATCTGGTGTTTACAGCAATATTACTGAGCACAAAGCAAACCAGCTCAATGCCGCGATGTTTGCACAAGCCCTGTCCCAGATACAGGATTGGTTATTGATCCTGGATAACAACCTGCAGCTATTGTCTGTGAACCAAAGCTTATCCGCAGCATTTGCCCTCGGTGATCAAGACCCCCAGAAGCAACTAACCCGATCGAAATTAACAAAACTACTAGGACGACAGCAGCTTGGCCAGTTACTGGCCGCACTAAGAAAAATACAAGTTCGCGAAAACATCAAGCAGGAGGTGGACATCACCTTTGATGATGAAAGACAAAGTACAGTTCAGCTCAGTATTAATGCCATTGCCGATGAGCAAGACGATATTGAATTTTTGGTCATTGTAGGCTCTGATTTATCACAACAGAAACAGGCCCAAAATGAGCTTCGTTACCTGGCTAACTTTGATGCCCTGACCGATTTGCCCAACCGAAATTTGATGCTCCAGCACATTGAGTTCGCCATTTATAACGCCACCAAAAATAATACCGGATGCGCCTTGCTGTTTATCGACCTGGACAAGTTCAAACCTATTAACGACGCCTATGGCCACTATGCCGGAGATCAACTCCTCATCGCCGTCACCAAAAGGATCAACAGTGTACTGACGCAGCAATGTATACTGGGGCGGCAAAGTGGCGACGAGTTTATTGTATTAGTTAAGACATTCGAAGACATTGAACAGATCACTGAACTGGTACAGCAGATGATCAACAATCTGTGTAACAAATATGACGTAGATGGTATTTCGATGAGTATATCGGCTAGTGTTGGAATCGCTATATTTCCATTCGATGAACAAACAGCCGAAGGCTTGCTTCGAAACGCGGATATCGCCATGCTCAGTGCCAAACAAAGCGGCAGAAATAACTTTAAGTTCTTTACCAGTGAGATGAACGCCCATCTAAGCAGAAAGCTGAATCTCGAAGCGGCCTTAAAGGAGGCTGTGGAAGAAAACCAGTTCTATAATCACTATCAGCCTATCATGAATACCACCAATCACGCTCTTACGGGCGTAGAGCTCCTGATGCGCTGGCAATTAGATTCAACACCCGTTTCACCTGCCGAGTTTATTCCCATTGCAGAGGACGTGGGCTTGATTGAACGAATGACAACACAAGCGCTGCGCAATGCACTGCACGAACTTGCCCCGTTTTTTCAGCAACAGAGTTCATTTTATCTATCACTGAATTTGTCTCCTCAGCACATAATGCGTGATAATCTGGCGGCTTCACTGAACAGCATTGTCGCTGAGTTTGATTTGAGTAATCATCAGCTCAAGTTAGAGATCACTGAGACCAGCTTTCTGGCCGACAGACATAAAGCGAGTAAAACCCTCTCTGAACTTAAAAAGTTTGGCTTTACGCTGCTATTGGACGACTTTGGCACCGGCTACTCTTCTCTTACTTACCTGAGCCAGTTTCCAATCGATATTATAAAAATCGATCAAAGCTTCATTCGAACTCTGGAAACACACCCACACAATCGTTCGATTGTAAAAACCATTTATATGCTCGCACAAAACCTCAATATGACCTGTATTGCCGAAGGCGTTGAAACAGCACAACAGCTCAGCTTTCTCAGGGATTTAGGATGTGAATACATGCAAGGATATTATTTTTCTAAGCCTCTTAGTGTAAAAGAGCTATTTGAAAAGTACCCACCCGATGTTGCTCAGGTGAGTTAACTAACGTGACGGGCATACCGGGTCGTATGCCCGCTCAGGAATGGGTTAACGCTGCCACCTATGTAAACATTGATACAAAGCATCAGGCTCAATGGGTTTAGAAACAAAGTCATCCATACCTACCTGCAGGCATTTGACCCTGTCTTCGTTAAATGCGTTGGCTGTGATAGCAATAATGTATGGCGAGCCATAGAGATCCGGGTTTTGTCTGACCCGACGCGTGCAATCAAAGCCATCCATATTTGGCATCTGACAGTCCATCAAGACAAGAGGTATATTACTCCCTTTCAACAGAGCCAGTGCGTCCAGGCCATCGTTGGCCTTGGTCAGACTACATCCTGTATGTTCCATAAGCTTAGCTGCAACGATCTGATTTATCGGGTTATCCTCAACCAATAAAACATTGACGCCACGCAAGTTTGGCGCGTTAACCTGCTGCTTTTCTTGGTGCTGAGCTTCTCCCGGTTCGGCCGGGATAATCACAGAAAAAGTACTGCCCTGACCCGACGCACTTTCCAGCTCAATAGAGCCACCCATGGCTTCGACCAAACGCTTGCAAATCGTTAATCCCAAACCGGTTCCACCGTATTTACGCGTTGTAGAAACATCAGCCTGTATGAATTCGCCAAACAACAGCTTTTGCTTTTCCTTCGCAATGCCAACACCGGTATCTCTAATAGAGATATGTAAAGCATCATCCACATAACGAGCAACCAGCTTAATACTGCCCTGCTCCGTAAATTTTCCTGCATTGCTAAGCAAATTATTAATAACCTGCGTCACTCGCAACTCGTCCAGTAACAGATATTCCGGTACTGACACGTCAACATCATAACTAAACGATACCCCTTGCTTCACGCCTGTTTTGCAAAATGAGGTTGTAAGAGCATGAAGTACCTTGTGAAAGGCAATATCCTGTTTGTCTAATTGCAATGCACCAGCTTCAATTTTTGAATAATCAAGAATATCGTTCAGTATCAACAACAAGTTATGTGCCGACTGATAGATAATCTGCAACGACTCAGCGGTAGACTGGTCGTGTGTATTGCGCTGCATATCAGCAGTCATACCTATAATACCATTGAGTGGCGTGCGAATTTCGTGGCTCATATTGGCCAAGAATAAACTCTTAGCAGAACTGGCTTTGTTTGCCCTATCAAGGGCATCAATCAACTCTTCCGTTTTCTCCTGAACCTGAGTCTCTAATTGAGCATTAAAATTTGTCAGCTGAGCATTAAGAGACTGGTTTTCCTGATTGGCTTTTTGCAGCTTTTTAAAACTCATTGAGAGCTTAAATGCCAGTTGGGTAAATTGTTGTTGTAACGTAATGACTTCAAGAAATGTTGCTTCTTCTTTGGGCGTCAAGTCATCATTACTACTGGCAGGATCAAAACTATTGAGTCGGTTGCTCAAGTCATGCATTGGGTTTATTAACATACGGGTCAGTTTGCTCACCAGTACACTGCTGAGTGCGATAATAAACAAGGCAAGGAAGAATGATTGCCCCCAGGCAGATGCAACCGCCATATTAACATACTTACGCTCGATTAAACTGATGACCTGCCAGCCAAATTGCTCTGAGCGAACACTGCGTCGATAAAACACTTCTTCTGTTTTACCAATATACAGATTTTGGTTGTCATTGGTTAATATGTTTAGGGTGGCGTCATTGATCTCATCCTGGGTGTTAAAGTCTGACTTTAATGAGCTAAACACCACTTTATTGTTGCTATCGAGTATCATCAGATGGCCCATATGAGACAACACTCGAGGGATAAACTGCTCAAATGTGTGAAAAAATACTGAGCCTTCGACAATTCCCACAAACTCTTCTTGGTGATAAACAGGTGCCGATATTGCCACTATCGAATCATCACCAAAGCCCCTGCCACGGAAAATTCCGGAGACAAATCCATCTGGATAGTAAGGCGCCTGGATAAAATACTGACGATCGGAAACTGCGGGCATTTCCCCTGCAAGACTCGTTCTTAAAGTGTCTGGATAAAAGTGAGTTACCAGTCCGGACTGATCTGCCGTGATAGCAGTTCGAATGTTTGGATAAGACTCGACCAGCCGTGTGAGCGTCTGTTGCTTGTCCAACCCCCTTTCAATATTGTAAGCGGCATCGGCCAGCGCCCTGCGATGATTACCCAAAAAGCTGTCTATTCGTTTTGCCGTTGTATTTGCCACGTCGCTCAGCTGCGCACTGACTTCATACTCAATGCGCTCATAGTGGCTGTTAGTCAGCATAATCGTCGTAACCAGAACCACCAGAATGATAAGGTGACTGATCATATAATTTAAGATGCGATACAGAGGCTTGGCTTGCCAAAGTTGTTTGAACAAAAATAACGACAGCAAATCAACAATAACTAGGCAGATTGCGGCATTAATGAAATACTTAGCCAGTGCAGTCAAGATCACTAGCAGATTGAGATCCAGCGCAAACTTGCCAAACAGGAAAAGCAGCGGAACACCAAATAATACCCAAAATGCGAGGCCTCGCATAAACAAGGGCTTGTTAGGCCTGACACAGAATACCTGTAACCAGGCAATCTCTAGCAGAAACACCATAGAGGGCCAGCAATGGCCCCAACGGTAAAAAATGAAAGCCGCACCAATTGCCACGCACAATAAAGCGTAACGCCAACCCAGCGACATTAATGCAAGAATTACAAACAGTTGCCCAAGCAAAAACTCGGAGCTATCCAGGAACCACAAAGGTAACAGGTTTGCAAAACCACCCAACAACCCGAGCAAAACCGCAATTGCTACCTTAGGTAATGCTTTAATTTTCCCAAACAATACTCAGGCTCCTCTGGCTCTAAACACTTTCATGCAGCTATATGATACCAATTTCACTTAATACCTAGTCAATTTGAAGGAGCAAATATGACGCTAACGGTGTTAAAAATTTCTCATTTAGAACAACTAAATAGCAAAATTTTCGCCTTGTTATCGAGCATATTTTCTCGCCTCAAAATAGACCACTTACTTAAGCAAATTGGTATAAACAACCGCTTGCATCTATTCAAAACAAATGTCGCCTGACTGACGCTGACTTATGAATCAAATTTTACTGATACTGTTAAAAAGTAAAGGAAAAACTGAGTTTTGCCAAGTTTAGTGGTCGGGACAATCGTGGCTTTCTATTTGCAGAACGCATTGTTTGACCGCAAAGCCCTTCATTAAAGTGCGCTCAACTTCCAACCGGCAAGCCTCATCGTGCATTTCATTGGTACAATGATGCTTCAACACGATATGCGCGCCAACCGTCAATTGGTTATCCAGCATAGTCACTGTGACATTATGAACACTGTCGACATGCTCAGTTGACAGAATTGACTGCTCCAATTTTTCAACATCTGGTAGTAGCTGCGCTTTCTCTCTCAGCCCCTGAATACAGGTGTAAATCACTTTGATACCGGTAAACAAAACAAACACTGAGATCAGCATGCTCGATACAATATCGATGACTTCCCAGTTCGTTAGGTGGATCAGTACACCTGCGACAAACGTTGAAATAGTGGAGAGTAAGTCAAAAAAGGAATGTAAAAACACCGCATAAACATTGATGCTATCTTTGCGTCCTTTATATAGTACCCAGGCAGATGCGCCATGAAATAAGAATCCGACCGCTGCAATACTCGACATAGCAAATGCATTTACATTCAAATCATGACCTTGACCATGATGGCCAAGGCGTTCACCACCTTCAAGTAAGATAATCACGGCGATAGATAAGTACAGCAGGCCATTGAGCAGACCGCCGGTATACTCTGCTTTTTTATAGCCATCGTTATAGGTTTTAGCCAGTTTAATAGCAACAGCCGAAGCCAGTAACGCAATAAACAAAGAGCTATTGTGCACAAATAGGTGTCCGGCATCGGCAAGCACAGCCAGTGAATTGGCGTAATATGCACCAATAACCTGAATAATCATAAAGGTACATGTGAGTGCAAGTGCGATTAGAAGTCGATTACGAGACGCTTGGTGTGTAGTCAGATCGGTCATTCGAGCAGTTTAATGCCTTATAAAATACAGCAGGGGAAATGATAAAGAGTCGCAATTGTACCCTGAAATCAATGACTGCGCATCAAAAATGTCTGCGCTGCGCTATATTTCACGCACTGAGGCGCTTGTGATGGTCACCATAGGCTAAAACAGCTTGTTCAAATAAGCGAGTTTGCTCATGGCTAAACTGGCAACGCGTATACCTGAGTATATCCAGTGCCACTTCACTCACCGTACAGCAATCTGCTGGTCGGGTTGGGCTAAACTCAGCCTCATCTGGAAAAACCACTATCCAGCGCACGCCAAACGGCGTATTGAGCACACTGGCCAGTGTTGACGCGCGCTGCGCGGCCGCCGAAAGCGGGTTTGCGAGGTAATGGGTTTTATTTTTATAGCGACAGGGCCAAACCTGGCTATCCGTTTCTACCGCAATGAGCCCTTTTTGGTCGATGACCACAACAACAAAAACACCAAAAGGCGATAACACGACGCAATCGAGGGACAGCGCTTCCAGCTGACTCGGGTATAAATGACGGCTGAGGATGGTATAGTTTTTTGCATCAAGAGAGGTTGCCAGGTTTTGATAAACCTGCCACTTATATTTTGCGGACTGTTCTTTGTCAGAGTGGCGCGGTCGTAAATACAAATACCGACCCAGCGCCCACAACAAATAAATGCAAAAACATAACGCAATCAGATTTAACGCTGTAATACTCGATACCTGCTCAGTCACAGGTTGCACCGCAGTATCTGGCATGGTAGTCGCACCAGAAACAACACTACTGATAACCCACAAGCAAGCCAACATCCACCTTTTCATGCCCTCACCTTATTTTTTAGCGTTGAGCCAACGCATTAAGCGTCCACGCCTGCAAAATACCGTCGCTACTCAATGTCAGAAGTGAGTTTCTATCGGCCGCATACATATCTACGATAGTGGCGCCATCGTGCACAAAGTTAATTTGCCACGTGCCAAGCTCTTCACCATTTTGTGTATTCCAGATACTTAAATGAGATTTCGACGACGACGTTGCAAGTAGCTTACTTCCTTTGATAAACAGCGCCTTGCGAAAAACCTTAAAACGCGACATATACTGCAATTCACTAATACTCTGGCCATCCGTCAGCGATGTAACAACTTGCTCATTCAATGCATCCGAGGCAAACAGTGCTGAGAAATCATCACTGACAGCAACACTGGTTACTCTGTGATCAAACTCTTTCATAAAAATAGGCTCTGCTGAGCCAAATTTCCACAGCGCCAGCTTGCCGTCTTGCGCACCAGTGACAAATAGCTCTCCTTTATCGTCCCAGAACACATGTTGAACAGGTCGGGAATGAGGCGCAAACCGGTTGTTTATCTGGGTGTGCAAATCCGCCATATTGATGGTGCCATCGGCCATAGCAACAATGGCCTTGTCATTTTTAGGTGAGATGGCCATTGCGGTGATCACCGCGCCAGGAGTCACACCACCAAAAGCGACTTTTGTTACCAACTTGCCTTTATCGAGTGACCAAAATGCCAGCTCTGTCTCACTGGCGATCACCAGCATCTGCAAATCTTCCGACAGTGCCACATCTCTAACAAACCCGGGAGTTTTAGCTTGGGGAACGGTGAACTCCACTTGCTGGGTGGCGACATCCCAAACCTGAATTTGCTTTTGATTGTCAAACGTAACAAGTTTACTGCCGTCCTTCGAAAAATGACCCAGTGCAATGCCACTTTCATTCAGCCTGCCAACATTACCCTTACTTAGCTGAATCTCTTCACTGCATGCGCTCAAAAAGACCATACACAATGTTGTCAGCAACACCCTTAACCACATAACTTTACTCGTGACACCACAAAAACGCCATTATACGTGCATTCACTGAGAGTAAAAAGTACACATATATACTACCTGCAAAGACACTCGCCTCTACGCGTACATTATCCAAAATGGGACTCTCGCTCCATTACATCTCAATAACACGCCATTTGAAGAATCAAAAGCAAGAACCGCACCATTCACCGCCGGTCACGCACTAAGGCGCTGATCTGCCATAATTCAATAAAGCCATCACTGCTGAGTGTGAGCAGTTCACCTTGTGAATTGGTATGCATGTCCAGTATTGTCGCATCTCTGCTGTGCGATTTGATAAAATAAGCGCCAATTTCCTGACCGTTTTGGGCATCCCAAAGGGTCCACCAGGCTTTTGAAGATCCGGTCGCTAAATAACGCTCATCGTCACTAAATGCTGCGGCTCGAAACCACCTGAAACGCTCAGGATAACTCAGACTAATATCATACTCTGTGCCAGAATAAAGCGAGAAGATACGCTGCTCATTAAGTGCATCGGACGCAAATAGTCTTGTATTATCATGGCTCTGTGCAATGCTGGTTATACGGCGCTCAAACGAAAAGCCACGCTTTGTCGCAAGGGTGTGGCTATCAAACAGCAGTACCTGACCATCGTGACCTGCACTCAACAGAGTCTGGCCCTGTGCACTCTTAGCAACATGTATCACTTTGCTATCATGAAGCTTGGCTTTTTTAACCAGCTGATTTTCAAGATCAAGTAAATTAAAGGTCCCGTCGTTTAGTCCAACCAATAGGTGGTGTGGGCGGGTATATAAACGCAGTGCTGACACTTTTGCCAGCTCATCGGTAGGGTGAACCGTGTAGGTTCCAACAAGCTTTCCTTGTTCAATATCCCACAACTCGACCAGCTGGCGAAAGCCGATGGCGAGTTGTGTGTTATCTTCACTGAGACTGAATGCCAGAATATTGCCCTTTTTAGCATCGCTTACGGGGACAAGATCGGCTAGCTGAAACAAACGCAGTTGCGTTGCGACGTCAAAAACGGCAAGTTTATCTCCGGGGTCATGCAAGACGGCATAACGACCGTCAGCAGAAAACTGACCTTGAGCCCCACTTTGCTCTAAATTGACCAATTGAGTGTCATTATCCTGAAGTGGATCCTTACATCCGGTCAAATTCAAGACGATAGCCATACACAAACCAACGAAGAGTTGTTTTGCTAATTGAGTCACCAGCCTCACCTCCTGTTTAACCTGTAATGTGCTGTAATGTACAAATATTGCACAAACCTATAGATTTTGACCTGCCTGCCGTGAACTGGTTCATTTGGCAGCGTCTCTTATTTCCCCTGGCAGCGAGGTTTGCTGCCAGTCTTTTGCATCTGTGGCTATACTTATATTGGTAAGCATAAACACATTACCAACTTGGGAGAATAAACTGATTGCCGACTGTTAAGGTTTTCTCAACTTAGCGCAACTAAAGAGTCAATTTTGCCTGGCTATCGCCCATGATTTAAGCATCTCAAGAATGGTTTCTATGTATGCGAATTAGTTTTAACTTTAAATGCTAATTCAGGAGGTTTCCATGCCCGCCCCCCCAAGGCGCACAGCCAAAGGTCATGTTTCTGATCATGGTGCCGCTATGAATAAGGCGCTTAGCGCTGACAAACGTAAAAAATTTGCCGAGAAAGCAAATCAGGCTTATGAAAAGAAGCACCCAGAGCAAACTAATATAAAGAAGGAAATTGCCAAAAACAAGGCGGAGAGAGAAGCTAAATCAATCGTTTACAAACTTGAGTTTGTACTGTTTGTTATTGTTCTGGTCGCCATTATTGTGCGCATTGTATTTATGGATTGAGCAAGTAAAACGGGTCATGACAGCCGCCACATCATGACCCGTGAACGCTAATCTTCCAGTAAACGATATAAGCGGCTGGTCACCCCATTGGTCCAGCCGAAGCCTTGCTGTACCAGATATTCACCGCCACCTGCGCGTACACCAGGTTCAACCACGTTATACTTTTCCAGCAGGCAAGCGTGTTGCTCAAAGTCGCGCTCCAGCATAGCAAGCCATCGTCTGGCCACTGTGACCGCCAGCTTCACATAGCCGTAATTCAACATGCCTTTCACGGCAAACCATTGTAAGGGTGCCCAGCCATTTGGGCTATCCCACTGTTGCGCTGTATTGGTTAGCGTGGTCACCAGCCCCCGGCTTTTAGAAAGTCCAGCTCCAGCCGCTGTGTCATAGACTCCGCCTGAGACTGACTTGCAAGTCCCAAAAACATAGGTACCACTCCAGCCAGTGACATCACCTGACTGCGCGTTTTTAAAGCAATATGGTAATCCATAAACCAACCTTGCTCTTTGTCCCATAAATAGGCCTGAATAAGCCGTTTACGTTGCTGGGATAGTTGCAAATAGTGGGTGCTTTGAGGGCTGTTACCGAGTGCTGCGTAACATTCGCTGAGTTGCCACTCCAACTGTTGTAACAGGGCATTGAGGTCAACAGGTATGCGCTGAACCGTATTAATACTGCATAGTTGCTCAGGGTCATCCAACCAGCGACTGCTGAAATCCCAGCCAGACTCACAGGCGGCGCGAATGTTACGATAAAACAATGCGCGATATTCAGGCTCCAGCATACTGGCCGACTCAATATCCTCTTTGTAGGACTCAGGCCTTGGCTGTGCGCAGTCATCCCAGAAGCGATTCATTACCCCGCCACAAGGCATACGCACGACTCTGCGGCTTTCAGTCAGTTCATCATTCAGCTGGTCGCTGTCAGCCATCCAAAAGCTGTGCTCCTTTTGCAGCGCATCAGTCACTTTACTTAGCCATGTCTTATCCTGATGATGCGATTGCCAAAGTAAAGACACCATCAATGCTGTCACTGGCGGCTGTGATCGACTGGTGTAGTAGCTGCGGTTACCATTTGGCACATGACCAATACGCTCAATAAGACTGACAAAGTTATCCAGCATATTCGACACTTGCTCGACGTGGCCGGCATCCATCAGGCCCAAAGCCGTAAAATAACTGTCCCAGTAATATATTTCGTTAAAGCGGCCACCCGGAACCGTATAGCTCGCGGGCAAATCAAGCAATGACGACACATTGCCCGTCTGTGGGTCACGCGCCAGGCGTTGCCATAGCTGGTCGATATAGTCTTTGACCGAGGTAGCATGGAGTTCAGTCAGTTCTGGCTGTGGCGCAAAATCAAAATGACGTGCGACAAACTCAGTCAGATCTTGAGGGCATTCGCTGTCATACAGCGCACAGGCCTGCTCCCAGCTCTGTTTTGGAATAGCATCTGCAAACTGTTTACTATCCGAAAAAATGCCCTGCATCTGCACCGCTTTAAACAAGTTTGATTGTTCAAACTGCATCTGTAACTCCTAGAGTGCGCAAGCGCTGGTCTGTGCCTGTGCGCGTCGCTTAAACAAAAATAACGTGACGGCGATGCCGCTCATGGGGATCAAAGACAGATAAAACGCCTGCTGACCACCAATGTATTCAAAAACAAACCCGGTAATTAATGAGCCAGTTGTGCCGCCCAGAGCCGAAAACACCACAATAAGACCTGTCATTGGTGCATGCTGACGTTCATCCAGGCTGCTCAGCATTACCGAGTTGATCACCGGATAAATAGGTGCCATCAGTAGTCCAATTAAAGGCATAAGGTAGGCTGCCAGCGGCGCTTCAAACAAACTGTTCACTTCTTTTGGATGTAGATTTTCCGTCATAGGTAAGGTCAGCAATACCAGCGCCGCCATACCAACTAAACACACATTTAGCAGCTTGTACCAATGGATATGCTTGAGTAACTGACCGGCCAGCAAACGCCCAATGGCCAGACTGGCTGCAAAAATACTGGTCAGCTGCACCGCGATATCCACTGGCAAATTCAGTACCTGATTGTTAAAAGTCGGCAGCCAGGTGCCTACGCCCTGCTCAATTAACACATATAAAAACGCCGATAACACAAAAACCAATACCAGAGGCTGATAGGCCAGTTTCAGCATGCCTAAAAATTCGTCTTTTAATGGCTGCTCTTTGCTGTATTGGGGCTTCTTCATGGGTGCACTGATCACTAACAATGCGGTCACCAGGGTCAGTGCGCCCAGCAGGTAATAGACATTGAGCCATGCCAGTGAATCAGCCTGCTCGCCGATAATCGCGGCAAAGATCCAGTAACCACTGAGTACCCCAACCATAAACAGGCCTTCAATGGTGTTAAGCAAACTCGAGTGCCCCTTTGCATCGTCTGTTACCTGACCTATTAACGCGTAAACCGTTACTTTGACTATCGCAAATGCACAGCCAACGCTTGCAAATAAGGCTTTTAAAGCCCAGAAAGCCCCCAGTACAGGCGTTAGCAAACACATAACCGCAACCACAAACAAAGCGCCTAATAACGCTAAGCGATAACCGATCCTGGGAATAAACGAGGCAACAAGAAACGACACAATAGCAATGGGGATATCTTTAAACCCTTCCAGGCTGGCAGCCTGGGCTTTTGACACTGCAAAGGTGTTGATCGCCTGCAAAATGACGGTGCCGACACTGTTGAGTAAAATCGCAAACAAAAAGTAGCAGGCCGCCATGGCCAGCACGACTCTGGTGTGCTTCATAGGATGACTCTGTAACTATTCAATAACAGTCAGTCTAGCCGCGGGAATTCATTTTTGCAATCGTTTGCAATTCTAAAGTAAAAAAAATTGCTCAGTTTGTTTACAGAGTCAACGGCCGTAATCAGCTTGACTGACGCATGACCAGTTCAACATCCAGTTGGGCAGAATCAGGCTTATCGCCCTTTAACTGCGCCAGAAGCTTATCTACCAACACTTGCCCTGCCAGACGGGTATTCTGTTTGATGGTGGTCAGTGAAGGCGAGCTGATATCTGCCATCGCTATATCATCAAACCCGACCAGTCGCACATCATTGGGAATGCTGACATAACGCTCTTTAAGGGCTTTCATTGCGCCCAGGGCAACCATATCACTGCAAGCAAAAATACCATCAAAGCTCAGTCCTTCGCTCAGCAAAGTCTGATTAATCACCTCATACGCCGCCAAACTGGTGATGTCGATTTTCAATAGTGAAGCCGAAGCCTCCGGCTCTTTACTGATTTGATCGCAAAACCCGCGGTAGCGCTCTGCCAACTCTGCATGGGCAGGATCGCCCATAAATAGCAAGCGTCGAGCTCCCCTGTCCAGCAAGTGTCGGGTCGCGGTACAGCCAGCCAGATAATTATCGCTCCCGACAATGGCATACTCTCCCTGTGTTTTGGGATCACCCCATACGACCAGAGGGGTGCCCTCGCTGGCGGCACGTTCGATGCGTGCCTGCTGCTTCCCCTGACCGACCACTATCACGCCATCGGCCCGACGACCATCAATAAAGTACCCGTGCCAGTCGTCACCTGCCATATACGAGTTAGACAGCAAAAGTTCGTAGCCCTGGCGATTAACCGCCAGATTAATGTCACTGACCACTTTAAGCAAAAACGGATCGTCGATTGATTGCTCCGTTTCAGCATCAAAGTTAATTAATACCGCAATCACATTGGTTTTTTGTAATCTAAGGCGGCTGGCCGCCGCATTGAGGCTAAAGTTGTGCTTTTTAGCCAGCGCCTGCAACTTATTGCGGGTTTCTTCCTTAATCAGCGGATTATTATTCAGCGCCCGGGATGCCGTTGACGTAGACACGCCCGCCAACTTTGCCAGATCCGCCAGTTTCATTTTTTTTGACTGCATGTATAACGCACCACCAAAGAGCTATTGTAACAAATTGAATATATTGATTTTTAAGACAGAGTCAATGCTCTGACTTGGCATTATAGCGCAGCGTCTGCTTACCTGTCGCACCTTTTCTCTGCGTGAACTGTCACTCATCCGTCCAGTAACCAGTTTGCAATAAAGTCGGGAAAAAGTTGCTAACCCCCTATTGCAAACGTTTGCATAAAGTTCTATTTTAAAATGACGCCGCGTGCAACCTGACGCTTCCACTTATCCATTCACAGAATGATTTTGGGGCCCAAAGCCGAACTAACAGGCAATTGGCGGCGCATAACAATAGCAAAGAGCATGCATAGACAATGCTATGCAAACACTGACAACACATATGACAACCAAGGGGGCAGTTCCTGTGAACCTAGGCAACAAATATTCTCTAATCGCATCAGCGGTGGCAGCCGCAATTACGGTATCGGGTACAGCGTACGCAGAGCAACAAGACGCGAAGCAAGACAAAAAAGTCGAAACCATCATTGTATCTGGTACACCAGGTGGTGCGGGTATTCGTAAGCTGGACGCCAGCTTTGCGGTTACCAACGTCGATGCCGTACAAATTGAACGTTTAGCGCCGAAAAGCACAGCAGATCTGCTTAAGTCGGTGCCTGGGATCTGGGTCGAAAGTTCAGGCGGAGAGTCAGGGGCCAATGTATTCGTGCGCGGATTTCCAGGCGGCGGCGATGCGCCTTTTTTGACAGTGAGCCTGCAAGGTACACCGATTTATCCGGCACCCACTTTATCATTTTTAGAAAACTCATCAATATTCCGTCTTGATGAAACCATTGCGCGTATGGAAGGCCTGCGCGGCGGTCCAAACCCGGTTGTATCAAATGGTCAGCCGGGTCTGACCACAAACTTCCACCTTAAGCGTGGCTCAGAAGAAACGGAAGGCACAGTTAAATACACCACTTCTGACTACGGGCTTCAGCGTATTGACGGCGTGTTAAGCGGTGAACTCAGCGACGATTTCTATTACATGATCGGCGGCTACGCAAAACGTTCCTCAGGAATCCGTGACGCAGGCTTTACCTCCGAAAAAGGTCATCAGTTTACTATTAACCTGACCAAAGAGTTTGATAAGGGTGAGTTTAATGTTTACACCCGCCAAACCGATGACACCGGCGCCTGGTATCTGCCGACACCGCTAAATGTTGATGGCGTGGATGCTGGCTTTACTCAGTTGGGTACACTTAACCGTCAGGCAAGCATCCACGTTGCAGGGCAGGATATGGAGATTGACCTGGGCGAAGGTCGTGGCTGGAAAGGTCACGTCTCCGGCGGTAGCCTGAAACTCGAATTACCTAATGGCTGGCAGCTGATCGACCGCTTTAGCCTGACCCAGGGCGATGCCAATACCTATGGCCTGGTGCCCGATGGCGCAGCAACTAACCTGGCAAGCGTGGCAGACAATGGCGCAAGTGCAGTAGGCTCAGTGACTGGAACTGTCTACGACGGCAATACCATGGTACAAAACTATGGCCGCTGGGTTGTGCTTAAAGAGATTGATGCCTTCACCAATGACTTAGCCATCAGTAAAGAATTTTCACAGGTTAACAGCGCATTTGGTATTTACACAGCAACCACCTCTGCAAAAGACTGGTGGAGCCTGGGTAACTCTGCTTACCATGTTTTGACGGCAGGCGGTGAGGCCCTTAATGGCATCGACTGTAACAGCAGCGATGACGGCTGTGGTTTCAATTACGATATCAATAGTACCGGCGATGCAACCACAGTGGCGTTCTATACCACACACAGCTATCGCGCCACAGATACGCTCACTCTGGATCTGGGCTTACGCAGCGAAAAACACGAAGTAGACTACTCAGTTGATGAAGGTCTTGACGGCACTATCGACAAGTTTGTTACTTATGATGAACGCAAAACTTCCTGGACTCTGGGCGCTGACTTTAAACTGGACGACCAAAGCGGTGTATTCGCGCGTATGAACAAAGGCTATAAAATGCCTTACTTTGACGACTTCCGCGACAACTATGGTGCCTACCAGAACGGCGAACGTCTGATCAAAGAAGTAACACAGGCAGAAATTGGCTACAAATACATGGGTGAAAGCAGCGATCTGTTCGCGACTTTATTTGCCAACGAAGTACAGGGTGATACTTTCGTCAGAAAACCAGGCGACCCTGCAGAGATCCTGACTAACGAAGCCTTGGGTATTGAGGTCGATTATAACTTCAATCATAGCTCTGGTTTTAGTGTCAACATGAATGCCACATGGCAGAAAACCGAAATCACAGAAAGTCCCGACAATGTAGGCAACGAAGCACAGCGTCAGCCAGCCTGGCAAGTACGTGTCACACCTAGCTATGAATTTGAGTTGGGTGATATGTTCGCTACTGTATATGGCACAGTTTCTGCCGTAGATGACCGTTACGGCAACAATGAAAACACTGTGGTGCTGGATGGCTACGAAAAGTTTGACCTGGGCTTTACCTTAGAGCCAACTGAGCAGGTAAAACTGATGGTCTCGATAGACAACCTGACCGACGAGCAAGGTATCACCGAAGGTGACCCCCGTAATGCCGACGCACCAAACGGTCGCTATATTATGCCGCGCAGTGTGAAATTCAGTGTAAGTTACAGCTTCTAACTCCCTGAAAGCCAGACAGCCCAGGCACTATGCTTGGGCTTTTTCGTTTTTATCACTAAACTCTTTATTACAACAATATAATCATGACTCTTTGCACAGGTTCACTGACTAATGAGGTAGAAAAGATGAATATTGAAGATGTCCGCAATGGAGAATGGGTTGAGTATCACAAACACCCGGTCGAGGTGCTCAGCGTGGACAAGCAGCATAATATGGTGACCATTTATGATGCGCGCTCACAAAGTAAAGTCGACGTACATATTGACGAACTTAAAGATGACCCGCAGTGCCACTGCGACTCCTATTTGTACTTCTGATTAAAGCATCAATCGAATCAGGCCTGCCCTATTTTGACTCTGGCGGGCCCTGTTTTAGCCGACATTCACAACCGTTTCGTTAAACTGCAAACACAAAACATTATCACGCTAATCGCCACCTCCTTCTCCCCCACCACAGAAGTCACCTTCAACGCCAGCACTAAAACCGCTGTCACTGCAGTAGCTGCGAGCATAAGTTAGCAACGACTCAAAGTTAAACCTTGGCCAGTCATCAAAGCAGTGCTTGCCGACCTCAGCCCGCAAATCGGTATAGTTAAACTCCGTCTGAAGCGCATCGAAATCGTCCCTGGAGCAAAACATTGCAAAGGCATAAATCTGATTGTCATCATTGTCAAAGGCATGAGCAAAAATCTCTTTAACCTGATCTACAGAGTAGTTAGCTTGTCTGGTGTAGGACTCTACGAGTAAAACTGGAAGACGTAATGCTATTGATTTAATGGTGTTTTTCTTTTCAGAGAATAAAAACATCTGGTACTCCTTCTGATGTTCCCTACTGTAAAGAATATCAATGCAGCCTTGGGAATGTCAAAAAGCCCACTTATGGCACTTTGCTCTGAAGCGCCATAAGTGTGGCAAGCCGTATGTCTTTAACGTTGTTCTATCACCCACTTTGCATTGTCATTACCGGCCTTACCATGACGGTTCAGGTGCAGTTGCTGCGAGCTGCTATCAAGCCAGACATATTGCTCCCAGCGTGTGTTTTTAAGATTCCACACTCCACCTTGATCAATTAGATCAAACCCCGAGTCTTTTGCAGAATCCCACAGCTTTACATAGCCACTTGAAGAGGCACTGTAGCTCAGGAACAGCTCTGCATTTTCCCTGGCACGAAAATACACTTGCTGGTTTTTACCAGTCACACTGATGAATTCAACAGCTGTATTGCCACTGGCCTTAAGTCTGGCATGATTCTCCAGGCCTGACTCGCTTGATACCGCAAGCCCTGTTTCAGCACTTTTCAGGATCATAGCCTGCCCTGCATCCGCAGGTAAGTCTGGTGCTTGCCAGCCCTCAGGGGCCGTTTTCCAGAAAGTTGATTTCCACTGCCAGTTGTATGGCATATCCATCAGAGGATCGTTAAGATCTTCGTAACCCTCAACGGCTTCAACATTGTATAGGCACTGACGGCGCTCTTCGTCCAACTGAGCGACACGCTCTAGCTGGCTAACCGTTCCAACGTTCAACTCTGCCATACACTGTTCAAGAGATTTCCCTTTACCCGATTCACCCGGTGCCAGAACATAAGTGTGATCACGACGGCTTTCGTCATCGTACCATTGACGCATGGCCGTTTCGTCAAATGATAACCAGGCATCAACCAGCATTTGGGCTTGGGTCCGAGCATAGGTTTCTCGCTGTTCAACCGGCATAGCCATAGTGCGGATAAATGCCGCCCACAGGTCTTTGCTGGCTTCGAGCGCAACAAGGGCAACAGGTTTCATATTGCTCGGGCGATAGCCATCCCAGCTGCCATCTGTACGCGTGCCCGGGTGCCAAATCACATCGCCACTTTCATAACTGATGGCGTCACCGGTTGCATGGGTATGTTGCTCAGCCCCTTCGGAACACAAATAGGCTTTTACTTGCCAGACTTTTTCATAGTTGTCTTCAGGCAGACGAACCGTATGCTCGGGGCTAAATGAATCCTGGAACAGGTGCACAGCGCGTCCAAACAGGAAGTAGTTGTGGTCAACCTCTACCGCACTGGCATAGCCGCCCCCATCCCACACTTTGATCTGCTTGCTTTGCGCCATTGCCGCATTAACGAAATGGTCAATAAACCGAGCTTGTCCGCGCTTTGCGGCGTCTACACCACCTGCACCACCCACATCGTCATAACGGCGCATAAAGTGATCCTGCTGCAAGTCAGCAGGTTCCTGCGCTACGGCATTAAAACAATTTGGACCCGTCGGATCGATACTGGCATTGGTAACATTGAAACCGGCAATGTCCACCCAGCGCTCGCCGACTATCGCTGCGAAGATTGCGTCGTATTCTGAGTAATAGGTATTGTCATTGCGGCGACTGGCGAGAATTTTGGTGACTTCAGCTTGTGCGATATTGAGCTCTGTGGATTTAGCTAAGCCTTTGTTCCAGCTCAGGCGAGGGTCATTCGCATCTTCTACCTGAGTGTTTTGTGACAACAGCTCAAGGGCTGAAGTTCGGGTTAACCATTCATGGCCAATAGGCATCACCCCGCTGCCACCCAGCTGAGTAAATGCCGTGACTTGAGCACTCGTTACAATGGCAACAAAGCAGGCAAGAGATTTTAACTTCATAATTACTCCTTAATTAATTTAGCCGCATCATTGTCACACAATTGAAATATGAAATCTTTAATAAAAACATAAAAAATTCACGCAAATCATAAAAATAAGAATAATTAGTGAGTTTAAACTCTATTTGCAGTATATAAATTCATCAAATGTGCCTGAAGAAATGGCTTCTGTGGAAAGCAAAAAAGATAACTTACTCGTTACATTGATTGTTTGGGAGTTGAACAAGGGTAATGTGTCAGGATTATCACGCCAGGTGAAATCAGGAGGTTAGCACAAACACATTGCATCTTTGCCAACCTCGAGCAAGGGTGATTGATTAGAGCGCAGGGCTATCAGCGTAAGTCTGCCGGAGTTGGATAGTCCGGATGTTCAACATTTTTTTGAGACCACACAGCAGGGATAGCTGGCTCCCATTTTTCTTCAATCAACTTGACCAGAGTTGCCAGGTCATGTTCAGGTTTACCATAATAATCCAGCCAGCCTGCTGGCACATCTTCCGGCTCTGCCGCCTGGACCACATGCGCCATCCATTGCTTTCTGAGTTCAGCCCATTGTGCAGATTGCTTTTCACTCTCTGCAATGCCTTCAACAGGCCGTAACTCGATATAGATGGTGCGTCGCGGTCCTTCACTTCTTTTCGGCTCAGAGCTATGCAGGATCATCATATCCTGCACCAAAATATCACCCGCCTTCGCAGGTTGTTGTACTACGCCGGGAATATTCCAGCCATACTGAGTTGAAAGCTCATAGATATCTAAAATCTCATGTTGCGAGTCCGGGATATAACGCAAACAGCCATCATCAAGATCAGCATCATCCAGATATACGCCAACATTCAGATAGGGATAATTCCTCGGGTGTGGTGCGCCGTGATGCCAGGAAATATGTGGATGAGGGTGCTGATACTTGTATACCAAATCAAGCTGCATAGGCACACAGCCCTCTCCAACCATTTGCTCACAAATCGCCATCATAGTTGGGCTGGCAAGCAAGTCTATGATGAGTTCAGGGTCATCAAACAACAGGTCGTTGTAACGAAACAGTTTTGGCTCGCCTGATTCAGTAGATATATAGTACTGATTACGCAATGCCCCTTTTGCCAAATCTTCCTTTGCCGACGCTTCCAATTTGACGGACAAATCCCTCAGACGCTGTAACAAGTCTTTTGACAACGCTTGTTCAAAGCGAACAAACCCATTTTGCTCATAAAAGCCCAGCTTTTGTTTTTCTATTGATGCCATAACCTGACTCTTTCTTTGTCTTATAACCAATAACTTAGCATTGCCTATTGTCATTAAAATAGCAATTACGCTGTGTTACGCCGATATGCTCACGTTTTTACGCCACCAGACAATGACTGTTACGATGCAAGCGATGATTTAAGCGCGCTTTGTACATGCAGACTCGTGGTATCGTAAAGGGGTATATCCAGATCAGCGTCGCCAATGAGCAATGCTATTTCAGTACAACCCAAAATAACCGCTTCGGCACCGGCTGCTTTCAGTGCCGCTATGATTTTTAAATAATCGTTCCGTGAGCTGTCATTAATTTTACCCAGGCACAGTTCCTGATAAATCACATCATGAACGCGCTGCTGGTCGGCACTATCTGGCACACAGACTTCCAGAGCGTATTTTTCTTCCAGACGCTGACGATAAAAGGCCTCCTGCATCGTAAAACGTGTACCGAGAAGCCCAACTTTCTTTATGTTATCTCTTACCAGTGCCTGCCCTGTTGCATCGGCTATATGTAACAAAGGGACGGAAATGGCTTGCTGAACCTCGTCTGCAACTTTGTGCATTGTGTTGGTGCATATCAATACAAAGTCAGCCCCCGCAGCTTCGACAGACTGCGCTGCTCGCGCCAATAACTCAGCTGCTCCTTGCCAGTCACCTTTATGCTGCTGCGCTTCTATCTCTGCAAAATCAACACTGACCAAAACAATTTTGGCCGAATGTAAGCCGCCCAGCTGTGCTTTTACCCCTTCATTCAGCAAAGTGTAATAGCTTAACGTTGACTCCCAACTCATACCGCCTATCAGTCCGATTGTCTTCATTGCTGTTATCCCATTGTGTTTGTTCTGATATTGCCAGACTCTCACAAATAACCATGGTAGTGCAGCTTTTTATCAGCCGCAGGTTAAACAATACCTGTGACATATTCGGCATACCTGAATCACCCGCTCGGCAAATATATCTCAATTGTGCCAGTTCACTTGGCTAAGCTTTGTCATCATTTCGTTATTGTACCCGTTTAGATTGTTTCTTATTTGCACCAATACTCAATCAGTCAGAGTTTGCGGACTCTGAGCACAATAACAAAAGGACTCAACAATGAAACGTGGTACTAAAAGCCTGCTGGCTTTATCAGTGATTTTTGCCCTTGCGGCCTGCGATGGCGACAATGGTAAAGACGGGCAAACAGGTACAAATGGTGAAGATGGCGTCAACGGCGTAAATGGCAATAACGGTGCGAAAGGATTAACCAGCCTGCTAACTCAGGTTTCCCTGCCTATGGGCGATACCCAATGCTATTTTGGAGGTGTAGCACTGCATTCTGGCGTTGACAAGGACAGTGATAACCAACTCAGTGACGCGGAAATCACCCAGACCAATTATGTGTGCCAACCTTCTGCGCTTTCAACGCAAGGGTTTGCGTTGCCTCATACCGCTCTGCGCAGCGATCTGCAAAATGGCGATATTGCTGGTAGCACTTTCGAAATCCGTAACGGCGGCTATGGTTCAGATATGGTTGCCCACCCTACCAACAATACACAGTTTTATGCTTTGACAGACCGCGGGCCCAATGCCACTTATACAGGAGAGTACGGAAAAGGTAAGAAGTTTCCGACACCTGACTATACGCCCCGCATCGGCTTATTTGAATTACAACAAGATGGTCGCGTGATCAAATTAAAAGAGATTTTGCTCAAGCGCCCGGATGGCACGCCGATTACAGGTCTGCCCAATAGCTCAGACCTTGGGGGCACAGGAGAAACGCCTTATACAGCAGAAGGTGCACCTATTTTAGTCGACAACGCTCAGCCATATCATGAGCAGGACAACCCGCTTAAACTAGACGACTATGGCCTTGACGGTGAGGGTCTGGTTGCCTTAAAGGATGGCAGTTTTTGGGTCAGTGATGAATATGGCCCGCATATTGTTCACTTTGATGCCAACGGCGTTGAACTGGCCAGAATTAACGCGTTCGCAGAAGATAACCGGGTCGCACTACACCTGCCAGCTGAATTCGCCAACCGACGTGCCAATCGCGGTATGGAAGGCCTGGCTATCACGCCGGATGAGAAAACGCTGGTAGGTATAATGCAATCTACTCTGTACAATCCATCCAAAACTGTAAAAGATTTGGATATCGTTCGTATTGTCACCATCAACCTGGAAACCAAAGCCGTGGGACAATACCTGTATAAGCAGGAAAAAAATCAGAACTCAAATTCTGGTATTGTCGCATTGTCTGACTCAGAATTTTTAGTTATTGAGCGAGACGGTGCATTTTATGGCACCAATCCGGACGCCATGAAGCGCATCTACAAAATCAACCTGAGCGACGCAACCAATCTGGAAGCCATCGCTTCATCGCCGTTGATAGTGCAAGATGACGCACTCGGTTTGGTTATTTCAGGCAAAACACTGGAAGAGGTGGTCATGGAGCAAGGCTGGGAAGCCCTGAGTGACGCTGGGATTGTACCTGTCACTAAATCTCTGGTGCTCGATCTGATTGATCAGGTTAGCTATCCACACGATAAGCTGGAAGGCATGTGGCTGATTGACAACACAAGACTCGGTGTACTGAATGATGACGACTTTGCTACCTGGTCCACCAATGGTGTGCTTGAGCAAAAATACCTGGATACAGGCAAAACACAAGTAGACAGTAATCGGCTGTATTTATTCGAAAACCTTACCCTGGTGACGAATTAACTTACTAGCGAAGTGGCACAGCTCCAGTAATAATAAAAGCCAGGATGTCCTGGCTTTTATTATTACGTTTTTGAACAATCAGATACTTGGATCGGGGCAGTTCATAAACTCATTTGAATAGCAGTTTCCATTGGTCGGGCAACCATAGAAGACCGCCGTATTACAATGTGGTTGCATAGTTGGTCCGCATAAAGGCGCAAAATCGGTCGGGTAACCACCTGCTACTTTTGGAGTCATATTGTTTGGCAGCGACTTTTCGTCAGCTGTCAGACCTTTGAGTTTTTTCTTGTTAAGTGTCAGTTTCATTGTAATTCTCCTTATATTAAAACCCATTGTTAACACAATAAAAACAACTAATCAACAAAGCAACACCCCGGTACCTGAAAGCTACTGCGTTTTGAGCGCCTCAATTAGGGTATCTATATCTGCACGGCTAACACCCAGATGCGTAACCAGACGCATTCCCTGATAGCCTGGCGTGATCTGGATCCCCAGCTCAACCAAATCTTTAGCCACCTTATGAATATCGATTTGATTTGCTACATCCACATAAACCAGGTTGGTTTGCACCGGATAAGCTGAAGTATTGAATCCATCCACCTCATTGAGCCGCTCAGCTAAATAACGCGCATTGTCGTGATCTTCACGTAATCGCTCAACATTATTTTCCAGTGCGTACATGCCTGCTGCGGCCAGTATTCCCGCCTGACGCATACCGCCTCCCAACATTTTTCTCAGGCGTCTTGCCTTGTAAATCAGCTCACTGCTTCCCAGCAGTAAAGAGCCTATTGGCGCACCTAAACCTTTCGACAAACAAATAGTCATCGAATCAAAGTGTTGCGCGATTGCCCGAATGTCGACCTCTAACGCCACCGCCGCGTTATAGACGCGAGCGCCGTCCAGGTGGAGCTGTAGTTTGTGTAAATCACAAAAGGCACGTGCCTGTGCCAGGTAGTCGAGGCTGAGAACTTTACCACCAATGGTGTTTTCCAGGCTCAGCAGCTTGGTACGGGCAAAATGAAAGTCATCCGGTTTGATGTACGTTGCCAACTTTTTAAGGTCTAAACTGCCATCGGTTTCGTTTTCAACAGGTTGCGGCTGCACTGACCCCAGTACTGCCGCACCACCCGCTTCATAGCGATAGTTATGCGCACTTTGCCCACACAAATACTCATCGCCGCGTTCACAATGTGCCAAAATGGCCAACAAATTAGCCTGTGTGCCGGAACTCACAAACACCGCCGCTTCGAACCCGTGACGCTGCGCTGCAAACTGCTCAAGCTGGTTTACCGTCGGGTCATCGCCATATACATCGTCCCCAACTTCTGCCTCCAGCATAGTTTGAAGCATGTTTGTACACGGTTTGGTTACGGTATCGGATCTGAAATCTATCATTGTCGTTTTCCTGTTTGCAGCGATAAACTAAAGCGCCAGTAGAAAACATTTTTATCCTTTATACAAGTCAGAGGCTGTTACACAGATCGCTGTAACGCTTTTCTACCCGCCATGGCGGATTAAGGCGATTCTCGCCAGCCCAGTATAGTTTGATTTTATTACCTGATGGATCTGCCACAATGGCTTCGCGCCAGAGGTATGACTCTTCGGTGGGTGCCTGTAACAAAGTGATGCCACGAGACTCTATCATTGCAATCCACTGCTCCAGCGCTTCATGTTCAAAATAAATGGTGGTGTTATGCAGGATCTCGTCCTCAGACAATAATAACGAGAAGGTAGCATCGCCATGCGGGCACATAAAGCGCGCATAATGGGGCGTTTCTACGATTTGCGTAAAGCCCAGCTTAAGATAAAACTCAACCGCTTCGTCCATATCATTGACGCTCAAAGTTACCTGATTTAAGTTCATAATTTTCATCCTTTTTATTTTTCATACGCGGTATTGCGCTGAAGGTCCAGCAAAGATAAAACCTCAACTTAGATTTAGGTCAATGACTTTTTATAATCAAATTTGCTTCGCTATCAATGACAGACTGGGTATATTTCGATACAAGTTTGCTCGCCTGAGCTAAAAAAATACCCAATTGTTCACCTCCTTTCGTCATCCCGGCCAACGAGCCGGGAACCATTCGGCAGTCAATTTTAAGTGCCACAGACAATAACGTTGAGTGCCAGATGATGAGCTGCAGTACGCTTTTTACTGAGTAAAAATTGCCAAACCGCGCTGCCTGTTCGTAGATCCCGCATCAAGTGCGGGATGACAGAGAGCTGTGCGGGATGACAGAGAGTTGTGCGTGATGACAGGGAGTTGTGCAGAATGACAGACTGCGGGTATATTTCGATACAAGTTTGCTCGCCTGAGCTAAAAAAATACCCAATTGTTCACCTCCTTTCGTCATCCCGGCCCGCGAGCCGGGAACCATTTGGCAGTCAATTCAAGTGCTACAGATAATAATGCTGACTGTCAGATAACGAGATGCAGTGCGCTTTTTACTGAGTAAAGATTGCCAAACCGAGCCGCCGGTAAGTAGATCCCGCATCAAGTGCGGGATGACAAAGAGTGGTGCGGGATGAGCGCGTATGAGCTCATTCCGCTGTCAGATTGGCCTCCAGTACCAAGTACGGTACTCAATTGAACAACCTAAGCTCTTACCTGTGATTCACTCAGATGATGTTGAGCTGCGAGGCCTCTGTCTTCGAGGATCACGTACAGACAGGGCAAAATAAACAACACCAGGAATGACGAAGCCGCAATGCCAAAGAGCAAACTGACCACCAGAGGCTGTAAGATCTGCGCCTGTAAGCTGGTTTCCAACAGCAAAGGTAGCATACCTGCGACTGTGGTCGCCGTGGTGATAAATACCGCTCTGAACCTTTCGCGCGCAGCCTGTACCGCAGCCTGATGGGCATCCAGCCCTTCTTTTTGATGCTCCTTGATATAAGTCACCAGCAAAATAGAGTCATTAACCACAATGCCCGCCAGAGATACAAATCCCATCATGCTGGGAATGGTAAAATCGTAGCCCAGCAACACATGTCCCCATAGTGCGCCAATCAGTGCCAGCGGAATTCCCAACATGACCATCACAGGTTCCATATAACTTCTGAACTGAAAACTCAGAATAATAAACACACCAACCAGACCCATCAGGAACTTCTTGCCGATAGATGAACTGCCCCCTTCTTTCACCTCTCCTTCATAGCTTACAGACAGTGACGGATACTTATCCAGTAAAGGGGCGACCACGGTTTTATCGACTGCGGCGATTATCTCGCCGGTATTGGCAATCGCAGCGTCGACATCGCCAATAATGGTCACCGAACGCTGGCCATCAAAGCGATTAATCCGTGCATAGCCCCGGGCAGGGATCAGCTCTGCCACTGCCGATAAGGGGATCTGCCTGCCATCGGTCAGTGTGATTGGGTAATTCTGCAACTGCCACCAGGATGCCTTATCTTCTTTTCTTAGTCGGACGTCCAGTTCAATGGTCTCGTCTCCACGCTGAAACTCATCGGCCTTTTGACCGAAAAAAGCAGTTCTGAGCTGATTGGCAATCGTTGCCCCATCAACACCCAAGGACATAGCCCCCGGCAACAGACGTACCAGCCACTCCTCCTTACCCGGGCGCAGATCATCCATCAAATTTTGCACGCCATCGTATTCGGCCAGCGCCTGTTGGATTTCAAACGAAACACTCGATAGCATGGCGAGATCGTTACCATACAGGCGGATTTCGATTGCCCGTCCGGCAGGGCCAACTGCTGGTTGCTTAAATGCCAGCGCCAGCGCGCCCGGGATTTCGCCAACTGCGTCACGCCAGCGGTCCTGAAGCACCAACAGACTGGTATTGCGCGTTTCAGCCGTGAGCAAATCGGCACGTACCGTGGCAACATGTGTGCCCTCTTCACCAGCATCCTGATTGTTGTTGTATTCAACAATCACATTTTGCACCAGTGCCTGCTGGTCTGGTTGCTCGGGTGTGAATTCCTGATTTAGCGTATTGAGCTCTTCTATTGCGTGAACTACCAGTTGCTCGGTCTCGTATAGCGGCGTGCCCTGTGGCATCAGCAGTCGCATTTCAAGAATATCACCTTCCAGCTCGGGGAACGCTTTGAACTTTAAAAATCCCCGGCCATCAAAGAAATACTCAGAAAGAACAGCGCCAACACACCACCAACAGCCGCATAGCGATAAGTTACCACCCGCTCAACCCATTCAACGAGCACCTCGGTACGAAAACGTTCAAAGCGCTGATTAAATCGTGCTTTAAAGCCAGATTCCGGCTCATCCTGTTTTTTATGCAATGAATGCAACAGGTGATTAGGCAAAATAAGGAATGCCTCGACCAGACTCACCACCAACACCGCCAGCAACATTTGCGGAAACACTTTCATAATTTGACCAATATCACCGGCGATAAAGGCCAACCCGACAAACACCGAAGCTGTGGTTAAAAAAGACGACAGTACGCCAGGCGCCACTTGTTTTACGCCTTTAATCACCCCTTCATCAATGCTTTCACCTCGCTCAACGTGGCTGGCAATACTCTCGGCAATTACGATCGCATCGTCCATCAAAATACCGATAGCCATGAGCATGCCAACCATAGAGATCATATTGATGCTCACGCCCAGCACGGTCATCAGCCAGAATGCACCAAGAAAGGAAATAGGCAGCCCCATCGACACCCAAAACGAATAGCGCCAGGTGAAAAACAGCCACATCACGGCAAAGACCAGTAAAAACCCCTGCCAGGAGTTGGTCGTTAGCATGGCCAGGCGATCAGAGACAATTTTGGCCTGGTCAGAGGTCAATGCCATCTCAATACCTGCCGGCAGTTGCTGACGCTCTGACTCAACAAAGTTGTACACTTGTTCGACCAGGTCGAGTGCATCCTGAGCTTTGGTTTTCTTAATTTTCAGCAGTGCAGCAGGTTTGCCATTAAACTCAACTTTCGCCTCATCCAGTTCAAACCTTTCAGTGATCTGGCCCAGATCTTTCAGCTTTAACTGCCCGCCAGACTGAGTGCTGGCGATCACCAGTTCGCCCAGCTCTTTGGCCGTCACCCCTTGCTGGTCAAACCGAATTTGCAGGGTTTTACCTTTGGTCTCTAAGTTACCTGCCGGTAGCTTGATATTCTGCCGTTCAATGTGGCTCACGACATCATTAATGGACAACCCATATTGGCGCAGCAAAGATAAAGACAACTCAACACGTAACTGACGATCAGAAAAGCCTTCAATTTCTACCAAAGAGATATCGGGTAATCGCTGCAATTTATGCTTAACCGACTCCGCATAGTCTTTGAGTTCCGCCGAAGGTAAGTCTGCGCTGATGGCCAAAGTAATCAAAGACTCAGTGCGGCCAAGCTCCTTAATGACCGGGCTTTCAGCTTTGTCCGGAAACGTATCGATAGCATCTACTTCGGTTTTTACATCCGACATCAGCCGGGTGATGTCACCACCTTCTTGCATTTCGACTATCATTTTGGCCATGCTTTCGCGCGCTTCACAGCTGATCTGCTCTATGTCGCTGAGCCCGTCCATTGCTTCTTCCAGGGGTACGCACAATGCCAGTTCCGACTCCTCCGGATTGGCTCCGGGATATGGCACATTAACCTGGATCTGACTGGCCGCAATTTCTGGAAATGTTTCTCGCTTTAGCTGAGGCAATGCACTCAGTCCAAGCACAATAATGGCCAACATGAGCAAGTTGGCTGCCGTCGGGTGGCGGGCAAAGTATGCAATCATAACGTTTGCTCCTTGGCCACCTGGTTTTGCGTACGCAAAGCGCGCCCGGGCACGGCGGGGATCACATCACTTAGTACAATGACATCGCCTTCGCTAACGCCGCTTTTAATCACAGTCCGGCCATTCGATTCAAATGCCACTTCCACATGACGGATCGCCAGCTTTCCGTCTTCGAGCAAATATAATCTGTCGCCATGAAGTGCATCGGATGGTACCGATAATAACGGCAATGGCGCACCTTTTACTTTAACCTGGACGTACATATCGCTAATCAAAGGAGGACGTTTACCGGGTTCAAACGCTTTATAGTCAAATGCCACATCGACAATCAGCGTGACTGTGTTGCCTTCCGGATCAATACTTTCACCCACACTGGTTAGCTTACCCTGCCAGCTAAATTGCTTACTGCCAACGTACAGACTGGCTTCGGCGTCCAACTGCCAGGTTTGCACATCCGGATACTCTCCCTGAATCAGCTTAGGGGCAATATACTGTCCAAAATAACGCATATCGCTCAGCGCAACCTGTACAGGGATCTCCATCAAGTCGGTCCTATGTGCTGTAACCAGGCTTTCGCGTTCTGCGACGACCTGTTGCATTTCAACATTCACGGCCGCAATTTGGGCATCAAATGGCAAAGTAATGGTAGTTTTTGCCAATTTACGCTCAGCCTCACTCAGTCTGGCCTGTGCCAGTTTCACTTTGGCCTCGGCAACCGCCATATTGTCAGGGTGCTGATCCACTGCGTTTTTCACATCCAGCACTTTTTGTTCCTGAGCCCAGACATTAGCCTGTTCGGAGTCAACGGTAGATACAGACACTGAACCTGATTTAAGCAGACCCTGCTTTCGTTTAAGCTCCTTTTGCAACACACTCAGGCGCTGCTCTTCCAGTCGTAATGATAACGCCAGTTTTTCGTCGTTAAGCTGAGTACGAGACAATTCAGCCTTAGCAGAATTCAGATCGGAGCGCGCCTGTGCCAACTTAAGCTCATAATCAATTGGGTCTATTTTCAGTAGCACAGTACCAGCCGTAAGTGCTTTGCCCTTTTCCAGATTAGGATAACGGTAAATAACCCGTCCCGTCACCTCAGAGAGCGCCTGCCAACGCTCCTTTGGTCGTGCTCGGCCAAAACCCGTGACATAAGGCTCTATCAGGGTCTTTTTAACTTCTACTGTTTCGACCAGTAACGCATCTACCCCATTACTGTGTTTTTGAGGTGGCTTTTTACCCGAAGCCAGGGCAATTAAAATCGCAATACCCAGCACAGGTAATACCAACAGCCAGCGTCTTTGTTGCCAATTAATTTTCATTTTTATCTCGCTCTTTAAAACAACCATACTTGAACATATTGGCGTTGTGAGTTGCCATTTTTGATAGCTGCTCATCGTTAAACTCAATGCCCATGGCTTTGGCCATGCCTTCACGCATATACCAGGGGAAAATCAACAACCCCATCAGGTTCAAAATAAGTAACCTGTCATCCAGTTCATCTTTGATCAGCCCTTGCTGCTTAAACTGGGCGAGCATGCCGAAGAAAAACGGCTTGCGGGTGTTTTGTAGTTTGTCTATCAGATAGTCGCGGCAGATCCCTTGTTCAAGCACAACTTCCTTAAACATTAAAATAGGAAATGACGGCGACTGTTTGATCACGTCATAAAAAATGTGAAAGATATCTTCCAGGTCAAATGGCTTATCATCACCAATTGCTTGCTCAATGCCCGCAATAACCTCGCCGGTTACCTCCATAAACATAGCCTTATACAGACCTTCTTTGTTTTCAAAGTAGTAGCGGATCAATGCGGCATCGACACCAGCCTCCTGCGCCAGCATGCGCGTAGTAACCTGTGAATAGGGTGCTGTGGTAAAACAGCGTCTGGCGGCCAGCACCAGACGGGCTCTGCCATCTTCATCGTTTTTGTCGGGACGACCTCGGGTTTTCATAATGCTCCTGTATGTCCCCGCTCGCTCCGTACCAGTCACACGAGCAGGACGTTAATTCAACACCTGATGAATTAAGTAATTCTAGGGCACTGATAATTTTTGACCACAGAAACAATTCTCCAATTCGCGGTGGTTTGATGAATAGCAAGGCTGAGGGTAGCTGCTTAACGCTTCCTGATTGGTGATTCGCTTCTGAACTTCTCCACGGCTTCCGATACGCTCGTCATCCAGCTCACCTCAATTCTTCGTCCTGCTCACCTCGTCATCCCGACCAACGAGCCGGGAACCATCCTGTAGCCAACATGGTTCCTCAGATACCACTCAAACGCTGCCAAACCGAGTTGTCGTTAAGTAGATCCCGCATCAAGTGCTAGGTGACAGGGAGTTGTGCGAGGTGGCAAGGAGTTGTGCGGGATGACGGTGTGTGGGGCTATTGCAGTGTTAGTTTGATTACTTGTGCTTATGAGCAACCGATACCAGAGCTCGTGCTTACAGGTCAAAAAAGAAACATTTTGCTAACGTAAAACACGTTCAGCACAGCCGTTTGGTGCTGGGTAGTAAGTTTCCCGTTAAAAAAGTTACAACTAATGAACACATTAATATTCAATTAGGCTATGATTTAACACTATAACAACATGGTTGCATAACAATCTCTGCAAAAAAATGAATTAAAGGACATAGCAACCAGGTACATAACCCGTTGAATAACAATACTTGAAGGAGCCAAGATATGTTTGAACAATTTAAGTCATGGGCCACATCGGCGCACAAGTCAGGCACAGACATGTTTACTTCCAGCCTGGTGCCACTCAGCGATGTACAGATTAAGACCGTTTTTAATCAAGGGGTCCACGATATTGCAAAGTACTCCCGCAACGGCCGCTCGGTCTATATCAAGCATGTCTATCTGAACAGGCTACACGACACGGTAAAGCCAAACATCAGTGCCAGCGATATCGACTTTTTCCGCTCATTAGACCAAATATTTCAATATTGTTATGTGCTGGTCTATGTTAAATGCACCCGTTCAAACAAGTATGATACCGCGTTCTTTTTGGATGATTACGAGGCCATCAAAGGGATCAGTAAAAGCGAGGCCATACAACGTCAGACAGATTTAACTTCCATTGCCCGAATCATACGAAGTGAGCTGCTTTAAACATCTCACTTTGCAGTGTTGAGATTTGCCCGTTAAGCTTGATTAATTGCATTCGGTTGGATGCCAACCTCATCGTATTACTCCCGTGCAATCGCGCACCAAAATAATATCCATTATACAAACTAATTCACCTCAAGCTTACATTGCGCTAAAATACGCAACGACGCTGTTCCTGAGTGCTTTCTCGTACACCTTTGAACATTTTCCGGCCTAAATGTATAAAAAGTAGAAAACCAAAGCGTATACAGAGTGAATAATAACCGTACAAACCTAAAAGCTGAGAAGTGATGAATGTTTTCATCAATTGCAGGACGCATGGTATTAAACATTGCAGCAACGTTACAATAAAGTAAAATATAATCAATATACCTCTTACAGGAAATAATATGAAGAACAGTCCAGGGAAGAGAAAACGGCAAATTGACAAGTTTAAAGTACAAATGCAGCGATCTATCCGGCAAATGCGCATTGAGGTGGGCTTGAGTCAGAGGGAATTAGCTGCCAAAATGTCCTCAAAAGTTGACCAATCCACTGTGAGTAACTGGGAAAGTGGAAAAACAGAAATGACCAGTGCCCAATTACTGGACTTATTTCTGATCTTTGGTAAAGATATGGTGGCGATGTACTTCGGCTTCTTGAATAACGCAGAAAAAGAGTCAGACACCAAAAAAGAACAAGAAGAGAAGGAGTCTTAGGATGGATTTTTATTCGTTTATATCATATGCGACTTTACCAACAATTCTAATCGCGCTAACCCTGACATGGAGATATGAAAGCTCTAGATACTTTCTATGTCTATTACTGGTTATTGAATTGATAGATGAAGCCTTCTATGAAGTGAGCTTTAACTGGACAACTCACGTATATTTTTTCAGTATGGTTATGAATACTCTCTTTGTCCTGCCTATAGTTTTTCGAAAACAACTTGCCAATTTTATTTTCACTAGAACGGGGTTGGAGTATTTTCGACGAGTGTATCAGAATCATCATTTTGCACTTCAAGAGATCGGTATACTTACGTTGTGCTTAGTTAGCTTCGTCATTAACCTTGTCGTCTATATCGAAGTTTGGTTGTACAAGCTCTACGTGATAGATATATTGTACATTAAAGACAATGTAAGGAACCCTGTTTTAGTTATCTTGCATGTTCTAATGCTTCTTTCTTTGCTGACTTATGCCTTAAAAACTCCAAATAGGGAAAAATTTTATGAAGAAAATATCTAAAAAATTGTCTGCTATCGTATGTGGCGGCGTAGGTGGAAATCCTGGGGATTATGAAAACCCCTATAGGCCACATATAGCCCCCCACCACCAGTAGATAACGGCTGTAAAGGGTGAGCTAATTGCTCAATCTAGTTATTAATATATTAATCGGCTTTGATTAGCCCTCATTTAGCTACAAGACTTAAATTCGTTAAAATTTTTAAAGAGCTTTAGATTTCTATAAAAACTGGATTCACTTACGGCGCTGCTGATTAATATATTCATTAAAATCAGTAGACGCCTCTTTAATTGTTGCTCAGCAGTTTACGTTGTGTAAAATTCTTCTCCACATAAAACTTGCGGATATAAGAATGACAACAACATCAGGGAAGCGCAAAAAGGAAATTGATAAGTTCAAGCTGCAGTTACAACGCTCTATTCGACAGATGCGCCAGGAGATGGGGCTCAGTCAGCGAGAGCTCGCCGCCAAAATGACCTCAAAAGTAGACCAATCCACCGTCAGCAACTGGGAAAGCGGTAAAACCGAAATGACCAGTGCACAGCTACTCGACCTGTTTCTAATTTTTGGTAAGGACATGGTCAGCATGTATTTTGGCTTTGTTACTAATAATGAAGCGAAAGACTCCGATGAAGGACAAGACGAGGAGGATAAATAAAATGGATATCAGTATATATGACTTCGTCTATTATCTAACATTTATTGCGATGATAGTTGCACTTGTTTCAACATGGAAATATGAGTGCTCTCGCTACTTTTTACTATTTCTGTTTGGTCTTGAGGCAATCGATGATGCCATACTCCCTATAACCTTGACCTGGACAACGCACTTTTACCTTTATTGCATCGTGTTCGATTTGATATTTTGTATTCCTATCATTTACAGAAAACATATCGCCTACTGGATATATCAAAAAACACACTGGAATTTTTTCCGCCGAGTCTATAACAATCATCACCTCGCACTGCAGGAAATAGGACTTTTGATGTTGTTCGGGGTTGACATAGCAATTAACTTCATCGTTTATATCGAAGTTTGGTTATATAAATGGAAATTTCTGGATCAGCTCTTCATAAAGAACAACATCCGATTAAACGTTGTACTGTTTATAAACTTTTTCACGCTCTGTGCACTCGTCACCTACGCTGCTAAAGCAAGAGCCAGAGAAGAGTTCTATCGTACGAACAAGGCACCGGAATCATCGACGATTTAAAGATATCTTGCCGTCATCCCGGCCAACGAGCCGGGAACCATCCTATATCCAGCTCAAATGCCATATATAGCAGCATGGATTTTCAGATATCGCTCAAAATTTCCAAACCGCGTCGCCTGTACGTAGATCCCGCATCAAGTGCAGGATGACAAAAAGTGGTGCAGGATGACGGAGTGTAGAGTTAACGCAGAGTCATTTTATCGCCTGTGCCAACGTTCCCCCAGCTCCTCACCTGCTCTCGTCTTCCCAGCCAACGAGTTGGGAACCACCTACAACTTTTAGTGCTTACAGCCTAATAACCGCCTAGAACCGATGTGCTATTAGCTTTTGCCTTGTCACTTGTGCGTAACTGTTCGCGAATTGCCCTGCTCCGGTCTCAAAAATGGACTGGATCTGGTTGTATTCAAGCAGATCACAGGGGTTATCCTGCTCCAGCCGCATATAGTGCTTCAGCTGAGAACGTCCGCGTTGCGAGCTCATAAGGTAATACATAAATGCCCAGCTACTTTTGTACATTCGGCTTTGTGCTTTACCTCGCCAGGAACCGGCCGCCTCAAACAAGCTATTGGGATGCACCAAAGTACCCACCAGGTAATCGTTACGCACCCAGGTTTTATTGGGTTTTAACTTGCTCAGGTTCATCGAAGTTTCTATGTACTCAAAATATTCTGCTACTCCCTCGTTAAACCAACGCGGCGAGTTACCCAGCACAGCCTGATTAATCGCATGAACCGCTTCGTGTACAGCGGTGCGCATGGCCTGTGCTTCGTTACGATACTCCACGACAGCGACATTGTGCTTAGACACGTAAACGCCCTGATTCCCCTTTGGGCTGGCACCCAAAACTTCCAGCATTTTAATATAGGCGCTGCGATTATTAGCAACGACTATGCGCAGCTTCACTTTACGCATCGCCTCAAGACCAATTATCCCGCTATAAGTGCGAAACACAGCATTAAGCTTTGCCTCCAGGCGATTTCGAAAGTCCGTACTCTGAGCACCCGGGTCAAGATCCAGCTCAAAATAATCCAGCGCCTGATTTGACTTAAAACGATATTGCATCGCCCCCTGCTCTGGTGGCCGATCACTATAATGCGTGATCCCTCTTTCGTCCTGCCAGGTGTAAATACCGTCGGCATTTTGCATTTTCACTTTACCCAGTGAAGCGCTGTCACACTGGTACAAAGCCGGTGTGCCACATGAAGAAAACTCCGAATGTTCAGCTTCAGGCTCGTTTGATGTATGTCTTGTTGTAGTTTGGGTACTGTACTGGAGCTGACTTGTCTCAGAAGCGGTTTTATTCTGTCCGGCAGGCTCAGTAAAGATGCTCACCTCCAAAAAATCGGCAATAGATACACGATTCATATACAGTGCAAACAGCACGAATACCAGCAACAGCAGATTCGATATCCAGTCTTTCATTTATTAAAGCGCCTCCTTGGCGACTGAAGTAGTTATGTAGAAGATGATACACGATGAATAATCGATAAAGGTACTACTCTGATAAGTTAACTCCTTTGTTTTATCTGTCTTTTGTCGCCTTACTCCAGTGCTCTCTTATTTGCTGGTATCGACCAGTCTGAACCAATTTTTTGAGGCTGGCGTTAAACTCATCCCTTAGCTGGGCATCGGCAAACGCAACGTAAAACCACAGCGGATTGTTTTCAAAAGGTAATAGCACTTTACCCCATTGTTTATTAATGAACACAGAAGACGACTGGTTAAGCTCAGACAGGTGCCAGTGCAGTAGTGTGTCATCAATCAAAATCACATCACACTTGCCATTTAGCCAGTCAATAACCTGATCGCGCTGCTTTGAAAACTCCAGATAATCTTCTTTTCCGGCCACTATTTCATTCAGTTTGAGGTGCTCAGATGCATTTTGCCATGCACAAATGCTATGGCTGGCTAAATCTTGCATCGAGCTAAGGGTAAAGTCTGGGTTGCGGCTATGTATTGCATAATTGCTGTAAGAGATAAAAGGAACAGAGTAATGCAACCCGGGCTGAGCGCGAGACATTTCAACGGCTACATCAATATCCCCACGCTCGACCAGGCGTTTCATCCGTTTGATTGATACAAACAATGTTTTGTATTGCCACCCCAGCGGCTCGGCTGCCTGTTTAAATAATTCAACACTGATCCCAGAGCCACTGCGTTCATCTACATATGGCGGACGGCTAAGACCAAAAGCCACCGTAAGCTCTTTTGCAAATGCATCATGGCAAACGAATAATAAGTTTGAAGTTATAAGCAATTTAATCAAAAACTTAAAACCATCAGCCATATCAAGAAAGCGCCTTGTCAGAACTTATTCTAAGCTGAGTTTAGCATAAAATTACCCAACACTCCGCCAACGCCCAGAGCTTGGTGTTTTGTTTATAGCAATTTGCTAAATTAAGTGAAATGCGTATCACCTGTCATAAACTGCGTAATAAGCCAATTTCTGAATGCCTGAACCTTTGGCCATTCAAAATGAGCAGCAGGCGCAACCAGATAATACTTATAGCGACACGGCCACGAAAAGTGCGGATAAACATCAAGCTGACCTAAAGAGATAGCCTGCTCCAGTAAGCTTTTACGCAACATAGCTACCCCCTGACCAGCAACCGCGGCCTGTAGCACCAGAGCAGCGTTATCTATACCCATCTGACTGGGTTTAGGCTCGGGATTTCCCAATTCATGATTCAGTGCCGTCCAGGCCTGCTGTGCGTCTGGGCAAATATCCTGAATAAAAGGCAATGACACCAGTTGCGCTTGTAAAGGTTTATCAGGGTCGATCAACCCGGGTTTATATACTAACAGGACCGTGTCTTCGGCGATTAATTCGCTTTTTAACCCCGGATATTCGCCCAGCCCAAACCGAATACCAATGTCGGCGTCGCCATTTCTAAAGTCGGCCTGAGCGTCGCTGGGGTCAATACGTAATTGCAGATGCGGATTTACCTGATTGAACAAAGGCATTTTGGGTAATAGCCAGCACGTTGCAAATGACGACAACACAGACAGATTGAGAACATTAGGCTGAGGCTCCGCCTGAAGCGCTTCAACCCCCTGTTCTATTTGGGCAAACGCCTGCGTAAGATGTGGCAACAATGCCATCCCTTCACGGGTGAGCGTGACTTTTCTGACCTGACGGTCAAATAGTTCGCATCCCAAAGCCGATTCCAATGCTCTGATCTGCTGGCTTATCGCCGCCTGAGTCACAAACAACGCCTCTGCCGCGAGCTTAAAGCTCCCCAACTGCGCGGCAACATGAAAGTACCATAACCCTTTAAATGGCGGCATTTTGTACGCCATTGCGCACCTCATAATTAAGCTTTTCTTAATTATAGAAAACAATTCCTCGTTTGTCAGTCCTACATCACAGAGCAATACTTGCAGCTGTAAAACACACAACAGGAGCAAAATAATGAAAGCTTATCTATTACTAATCTTTGTATTAATTGGTTTACTGGTCAGTAACGGTGTATATGCCCAATCGACCATCATGGCAGACAAGGTCTATACCAGCGAGGGGTATCCATACAAAAACTTAATTATGAAAGCCGAACGTGTAGAGCTGATCTACAGCGAAGAAGACAGTATAACCACCTGCCGTGTAAAGGTGCATTCCAACAACAAAGTGCTGGAAAGCAATAACGTCAGCATATCCCAAGAGGACTTTAGTAGCGCCCCTGTCACCCAATGTCTGGCACGTAAAACAGCAAAAGCGTTTCTCAGCCAGCTTTAGATGGCTTTCTACCGACACACAGACATACACAAGACTGAAAAGTCACGCCACTGCGCCCCCCAACTCGTCATCTAACCTACCTCCTTTCGTCATCCCGGCCAACGAGCCGGGAACCATCCAACGGCGTGTGGTGCCAATACGGTCGTTTGCTCACCAGTGCCAAAGAACCCTCGGTTCCACACAGCCCGATAGCTGACCCCCAGCAAACGCGGAAAAAGAGATATAAAAAAACAATCGTTGGCGCAGGTTAAAACCAGCTAAGGTGTGTTATCGGGATCTTTGCGCCAGTCGTAGTTTCGGGCTTCAAATAGACCTGTATTTATGTCGACAGTTTTATGTGGCGTGGTCATTTGTGCACTCAACCATGCCTGGGTCAATGAATCATCTTGATTGGTAATGACATTAAAACACGGGGCGTGGCGTAAATTTGATTGCTGGCTATATTCGAAGGGCTGAGCTGCCCAACTCTTGGATTTGGTGGAAAACATGCTAGCCAATACCTGTCGGAGTGTACTTAACATGCCCACCTCGTTGCCGTCTATTTTTGCCTGAGCCAGAACAAGCTACCCTCTACACTCAGCCAGGCTTTTTTGCCGCCTGCTTCGAGGTAGTAATCGACTTCTTCTTCACTACCTGGCGAGTAGGTGTCCAGATAAGGTTTTGCTTTTTTCTGCCCCGTAGCAACCATCTGAAAATGGCTGTTATAGTCTTTCAACGCTCTTTTAGCCTCACGACTATGGGCAGAGTCACCTTCGGTGGCAAACAACATAAGTGCATGAGCGGCCTGGGTAAAGGTAGAACATTCACTAAACTGGCCCAGATAATCTCTAAGCTGTGCCCAGTCGCGCATGACAATCAGGCAATTAATTAATAAATAACGATTTCCTTGATTATCATTTGGGTTGAGTTGCAACAAATCCTGAAGTTCTTTTGCTGCCTTATCTGCATGCCCGTAAGACAAGTTTAAATGCGCCCGCTTAGCCCGCAACATCATATAGGGCCTGGTTTCGTGCATCTTCCAGAATACCCCCATGTTTTCAGTCACGAAATCCGGGGTGATCATATTGGCCTCAAACTTTTCTACCAGACCATCAAACTCCGCAATCGCGGCCTCGTCGTCACGATCTAACACTTCTTCGAGCATCTCATTGAATACTTCGTTGGCCTGCTCCAGCATTTCCTCATCGGTAATCCCGTACTCGCCCAGTACCTCGACCATATCGTCGGCAAATCGCATCGCATAAGCAGTATTAGCAACATAGGTTGGGATCATTCGACGCTGCTTAATGAGCACCTTTGCAAAGTCGCTCTCGCCATCATCAAACTCTTTTTGGGCCCTTTCATAACTGGTAAAGCCCCGCAGGACTTCTTTAAGCCATTGTAACTGCTGGCGCTGCTCCGCATTAATGTGCTCCATATTAATCCAGGTGAGCGCACGTAGCATACCCATGCAGTAAAGCGGCAGTGGCTTACCCGCCTGTAAACTCTCCTGCGGATCAGACTTAGACAACACACAAGACTTGGGCAAGGCGTTTTCGTCTCGTATCATTTTACGCATGCAAATAGCCTGAAAGTCCATAACGGCTTCTAACGGTTTCGAATTGTCGAGCTCATAGTGACCAAATAAGTGCTCAAGCCATTCACTTGGCAAAGGAGGTTGCAAAGCAACACCCAGCCCCATTAAATACCCTTCAATGTAAAGAATATCGGGTTGGAGCTCACTATTTGCCGAGAGGGCTTTAACAGCCTTTTTAATCAACTGAATAGACATAGAAATTTGTTTTTGCATAAGTTTAGAGTGTTATACCGCCCAGCAGCGCGAAGGTAAAGGCATTAACCATTAAATAACAGCTGTTATACAAAAAAAGCGTCTATTCGGTCATTAAGTATGCACTTAAGCAGCAATAAAGATGGCTAGCCTTGTATAAACTTGTGAATATTAAACACAGAAAAAGAGCAATGCCACACAGGGAGCTTGGCATTGCTAAAAGGCCATCTGAATACAGATGGTTCACATGAGACAGGAATTAGCACACACCTGTTTTCAACATGGTGTACATAGAGCTGACCAGGCCACCTGCAATTAGCTTAGTCGCAGGTTCACCCAGTTCAGAGTCATCGAGCTTTTTGATGACTTTTTTATTCAATTTAATCTGCATCCTTAACCTCCAAAAAATCGTTATAATACCTTAGCGCATAAATTGTACTGACAAGGTAATTATAAAACACCAGCAGCGTTTATTATCTCGTAGTTCAACTCGCTCAGGCAGTTAAAACAACGCTGTCATTTAAGCGCTATCACTTAAGCGAAAATCGCAATGAGAATTAGCAATAGCGCTGAGATGTTGCTGGTGTATAGCAAGGTCCATTATAGCTGTTAGAGCCACCACCTGTGCCGCCCGCTATTTTATCTGTAAGCGACTTATTCACTGCTGCGTTGTCCAGATTTTTAATGACTTTTTTGCTCAGGTTTAGCGTCATTTTTTTAGTTTTCATTGTTTTTCCTTAGTTGCCGTGATGAATAAATTCATGTTTGATGAAATGACAACCACAGCATACAGCGTCAATTTTCGTCTCGCTCGCTATACACGCTATGTTTTCACAAAGTCGATGCCACCTCAATTACATGAGGTTACAATATAACCATATTAAGGGTACATGAAAAAGCCTGTCGATATTAGATTTTGGTCTTATATCAATCAGCGAGAGGACTCGCCACAAAAATCAGTAAAGAAATTAAACTCAGAACAAGTTGCACAACGAAAGGTAAAAAGCGGACCTAAAAAAGGCTGCAAACGCAGCCCAATATTCACTATCAAAGTGTCACTAAAACCTGGCGGCAATACCACCAAAAGCGCAGCTATTAGTAGTTTACGCAGGTAACCGTTTCAAGCAGTGCGTAACACTGATTTTTTGAACCGCTGTCTTTTTGAACCCACTTAGTGCCACCGGCATAACGGGCAAAAGTAGACTCGTCTTCACCACATTTAGTGGTAAAACGCACTGCATCGTCAAAACCATTTACGTGGCAGTAGCCATAAGCATTGTAGGCACTTGCCCATACATCCAGTTTTACTGTGCTGTTTGCATACACGCTTACATTGTGCAGCACTACTTCGCCAGCCACAGAAGAAAACGCACACGTACTCAATGCCGCAGCAATAATTAGCTTTTTCATTTTTTAATCCTTTTACTTATTTTTAGCGTTTAGTTAGCGGGTAATTTGTTACCCAAACTGATGGTAAAGTGAGCAGGTTTAATTTTTGCTGCATAAATATGAATAAAGAGTTACTGGAATTGCGTTCAAAACAAACTTAAATACTTTATCGAACTACATAAAGCCTTTAAACTAACTGAGTTTCAAGCACATAAAAACAATAAGGATAACCCGTGCAGCAGTTTGGTATTTACGAACAATTGATCACTCAGGTGGTAGAGCAACAGCTTGATCGAGAACGCTTTTACGTCGGAGAACGTCAGTTAGAAAGCGGCGAAGCGGCTATCTGGTTATCACGTTTTATGTCAAAGCTGATGCAACTTGCTATCGACAGCATCCCCGCAGGGGACAAAAACCGCCTGGAGCAACAGATCCAACTTGCTAATAAGTTTGTTTTTTGGCTTAAAGATCAACTAAGTGAAACGCACTGTATTGAGGAGAACTTAGTTGATACAAAGGGGAAAATACTCACGGCACTGTTCGACAAATGTAACCCCTTAGCGGCGGACTTGGAGCAGTATAGTGATGCCATCTTTCCTCAAACAGGACTGACGCAAAGTGAGTTATTCTCTGGCGCCAATGCCGGTTTATCTTTAGAAAGCGAGCTAAAGCGAGAAATACAATCAGCAGATACAATATACTGGTTGGTCTCTTTTATACGCTGGACAGGGATCCGCATATTCAAAGAAGTGTTACGAGACTTCACTCATAGCGGCAAGCAGCTAAAGATCATTACCACTTCATATATGGGCGCGACAGATCAGCGTGCAATCGACTTTCTGGCAGCTTTACCAAACACCGAAGTTAAAATCAGCTACAACACGCGCCAGGAGAGGCTTCACGCCAAGTCCTATTTATTTTTGCGTAACAATGGATTTCATACGGGGTATATTGGTTCATCCAATCTCTCTTACTCAGCGCTGTCAAACGGGCTTGAGTGGAACCTGAAGATCACCAACCAGGAAATTCCGCACATAATTAAAAAGTCACTCAGCACGTTCGAAACCTACTGGGAATCCGACGAATTTGAGTTGTATACAGGTCAGGAAACCTGCAAGCAAAAGCTCAAAACAGCCCTGTCAGGCAACAAAGATCAGCTCAGTGATACCAGCAGTCACTATTATTTTGACTTGGCACCTAAGCCTCACCAGCGCACCATACTTGATAAACTCAGTGCAGAGCGAACGCTGCACAACCGCACTAGAAATCTGGTGGTGGCAGCAACCGGCACAGGTAAAACACTCATTTCCGCGTTCGACTTCCAGCGATTTATTAAAGACAAACCGAATGCAAACATACTCTTTGTGGCGCATCGCGAAGAAATATTAAAACAAGCCCGAGGCGCCTTCAGAGCCGTTTTAAAAGACAACCAGTTTGGCGAGCTTTGGGTGGGCAATCACAAGCCAGGTAGCTATCGACAGCTGTTTGCGTCGGTACAAACACTCAACAACCAGCTAGATTCCCTAAACCTGACGGTCGATTACTTTGACTACATCGTTATCGACGAAGTGCACCATATTACAGCACGTAGCTACCGCGATATTTTAGCGCACTTTAAACCACATATATTGCTCGGACTCACAGCCACACCAGAGCGACAAGATGGTGGCAATATACTTAATGATTTTGGTGGGGTAATTGCAGCAGAACTACGATTGCCAGAGGCCATAAACCAACGACATTTATGCCCTTTTCATTACTTTGCGGTGGATGATGACACTGACTTGCGCACCATTCCCTGGAAACAAGGCCGTTATGAAATAGCCGCACTGACACAGCTTTATACGTATAACGACCAAAGAGCGCGTAAGATTATCGCCAATATGCAGGATATTCTCGTCGATGTACACAAAATCAAGGCGCTGGCGTTTTGTGTAAGTAAGGTTCACGCTGAGTTTATGGCAAAGCAGTTCAATTTAAACAGTATAAGTGCAGGCATTCTAACCAGTGATAACACCCAAGAAAGACACAAAATGCAAACCGCTTTAAGAAACGGCGACATCAATATTTTGTGTGTGGTCGATATTTTTAATGAGGGTGTCGATATTCCAGAAGTTGATACCTTGTTGTTCCTGCGTCCAACAGAAAGTCTCACGCTGTTTTTACAACAACTGGGCCGGGGTTTACGCCTGAGTAATAACGAAAAAGAATGCTGCACCGTGCTCGATTTTGTCGGCAATGCCAGGCCAGAATACGATTTTGCAGCCAAATTTAGAGCCCTGGTTGGCAAAACAAACACAGCAATTGGGCATGAGATTAAAGACGGATTTCCGCATTTACCGCTCGGTTGTCGCATAGAGCTACAAAAACAAAGCAAAGACGTTATTCTCGATAATATTCGTAAGGCAACGAATGACTTAAACAGGCTCAGAGCCTTAGTTAATCGCTTTACACAAGACACCAACCTGCCATTGACCCTGGCCAATTTCCTAAAAGTGAACCCCAGCGTCACGCTTGAAGATCTCTATAAGCCAACACAATCTGGAGTCAGCCGTTGGCATAGCCTCACTCAACCTGAACTGGTCGAGCATGAGTTATCACTCATTAAGGCTTATAACCGAGCAATTAATACACAACTGCTGGCGTGTAACTCACTTACCTATCTGAGCTTTTTGCTTGCTTTGTGTGACAATCACTTTGATATGTCGCAAATCACTCAGTTTGATAGTAAAACAAAAGATGCGATGGCTATGATGGCGTTTTACAACTTTTGGGAAACGCCACAGAATCAGGCAAACTCAAAGTCTGTGGCCGAGAGCCTCCAAGCATTGGCCCACCCCATTCTAACAACTGAGTTAAGAGACGTATTGGTCATCTTACTCAATCGTATCGAACACATAGAACAGCCATTGTCGTCTTTACCAAACAAGGCATTGCAACTACACAGCCGGTATACCCGCGAGCAGATCTTTGCGGCCATGGGCGAACACACCTTTGAAAAGCGCTCATCAGCAAGGGAAGGCGTGAAAGAGTTCAAGTCTCTAAATATTGAGGTTTTGTTTGTCACTTTAAATAAGTGCGAGAAAGTTTACTCACCCACAACTCTGTACAACGATTACGCCATCAGCCCTACCCTTTTCCACTGGCAAAGCCAGAACACCGCACGCCCAGAGCGCGGTAAAGGGTTGAGTTATATCGAGCACAAACAAAAAGGAAAACGGCTATTTTTGTTTGTTCGCGAGCAGAACACCGACGAAAACGGCAGAACCATGGGGTTTGTCAATTTCGGGGAGGTTGGCTATGTTCAGCACCAAGGTAGCCAGCCTATGGATATCACCTGGAAATTACACCACCCCATGCCGAATGGTATCTGGCATGAGGCAGGGAAATTGGCGATGGGGTGAATTTAAAATCCCCCAATAACACCTTAACTTATATTTATGCTCATACGATGTAGCTAAAAAAATTGTTATATCACAACGGTAAAGTGCACTTCTTTATCAGCTGCTCTTTCGACAGGCGATTCTGAGTGCAAAGATGACACTCTCCAAACAGGTAAATTTGGAGCTAATTCAATACCAACTATTACTGCTAGTGCGGACAGAAGTTTTGGACCCAATGGCACAAGTACAACCCGAGATCTTTCTTGTATTGTGTTAACTAAAGACTTTAAGTCAACATAAGTGTCATATGGCCTATAGAGATTATATGTATACTTTTTACCCTCTGGTATTAGCTCTAGGAGCTCTTTATTGTTTTCTAAAACATCACAATAAAACCTAGAGTCATCACTTTCTGGAGATAGTGTATAAGCACTATCAGGTTCTAAGTAGTTATATACACCAAGAGCTTTCAACTTCTCATACCCTAGACCAAATACCAGTGTTGTTGTTGAAGATAAGCTTCCTAAATCACCTTTCAACTCTTCTATAATAGGACCGATACTTTTAACTGGTTGTAAATCCGCATCTGGAGTAACGTATTTTGAAGCATTATAAACTACCTTCAAGAAGGAACCTTTTGGTAATTTTTTTGACAAAACATATAAAAGCAAAGCCAATCTATGCCGTGTCATAACTGTGATATCCAAGAGAACACTCACAGGATTACATAAATCACCTATAAATAAATCTATACTCTCTTTAATTTCATTGCAATCAACTTCTCTGATAGATTCAGAGCCAAATATTTTTTTATTTTTACAATAGCTATGCTCTTTTTGATTTGAGTTGTAACCGAAAACTATTATGTTTTTAGACTTTTCTCGATAGCTCAAGTACGCTGTAACGGAACGACATTCATATCCCAACCCAAATATAGCGTAATCGAATGAATTCTCTATTGGTTCCTTTAGAACTTTCATATTGGTAACTCCATCTGGCTTTCAGAACGTTTAGTTACATCAAGTATTCTAATTTTATTCTCATTAAGGATTTCGAATAAATCCACATGCCTTTGAGCATTCATTAACAATCTAAACTCTGGGGCAAAAATATAGGATAACCTTACTTTAGAGTTTTTTACGTTATCAATGTCATAGAATGAATCTGTTCCGACTTTATCCGAAATCAGCGCCCCGGCATTCATGGCTAATCCCACAGCCTCAAAATAGTGCTCATTAAATTCATTTTTAAAAACTATAGACCCCCTTGGATCAGGAGAGAATTGCTCACCATGAATTTCATCAGCAAAATATTTTGCTATAGATTCAATAACATCAAACAAAGTTTCATACTTCCTATTTTCTGACTCTATCGCAATAGTGTTTAATAGAGATTTAAAAGACTTATAATAATCTTCTATACACTTAAGCTGACGGTAAACTTTCACTTCACCTTCAGCCTTAGCAACCCCAGAGAATATACTCATAACACCTATAATCATCCTAGGGTTATACTCCAATATTCTACATATATTAAGAAAACCGGAATAATAATGTGATGGCCGCCTCCTACCCTGCTTCCTTAATTGATCTTTTTTATAATAATTCCTTAAATGAACGTTAAACTGAATTCTTCTTATAATACTTTTTTGCTCAGTACTCAAATCGCTATAGTTACAACCTTTCAACCCCATCCTTTCTAAATAATCACTGAAAGAGTTGTCTTTATAACTCAGTTCAGAAATATCTTTATTTCTATCAATTTCATTTTCTTCAAAGTATGATTCGATATCATCAACCAAGCCCTCTCTTCTAAATACACTTTCCGCAAGAGCTTTAGCAAATCCTTCCCCCTCGTATTTGACACCACTAAGATTAATAAAAGAAACATCTTGTTTGTGCATTGTGCTACTGGGATCACTGGTTATTGAAATACCACGATGATAAGGAGATAAAGCTAATTTAAAGAGTATATTTTGAGGCCCCCCTCTCATAGCATCAATTAGTGGCTGAACAAAAATATCAGGGGCAAGCTCTAACTCATCAAACAGGAAACACCATTTCTCATCTGTTGTTCCTATAAATTGATTAACTATTTGAACTGAAACTTCCAGAAGTTGAATTATATTTGAATCAAGCACATCAAAAAACTCACCTATACAGCCTTCACTTTCCATTGAAGATATATAATTTGAAATCTCATATTTCTTAATACTTAGTGCTATTGCCAATCCCCTTAATGATGGAATGTTAAATTTAACTTTCCAAATATCAGCTAAAGTATAAACAAGTTCTGCCTCATGGCTCTTTGACAAACTTACATTTCTAAATCTTACACTCCCACTTTCAAAATAAGAAACTTTATATATAAGAGAATTACAAAAGCTTTCTAGGACATGGTATAAAAATGATGAGTTTAATATTTTCATCACACTTTTATCATTATTGAAAAAATCTTTAATTCGGTCATATTGTACTTTCCAAAAACGGTCTGTTGGAACAAATACCCCCGTAAACTCTACTCGTTTTCTATAGTCGTCTGACTTTTCAGATTTCCAAATATCCATAGCTTCAATATCACACATTCTTAGAAGTGTAGTCTTTCCGCTTCCCCTAGGACCAATCATAATAGTATGATTAGGAGAAATAAGCCTATCAAAATAGTCATTCGGGATAAAACTTTCACATAAGCTGTTCTTTGAGGTTGATTTAGCATTAAAAGATTGACTAAAATGGAATATATGATTTATCATTTGCTTGCCTCAATTATCCTATTGTTTGCTATTTCTAGTTTTATATTAGCTCTATCCAGCTTATTAACTAACTCCTCAAACCTACCTGGTGTATAGTGCTTGCACATCTCGTGAACTGGCGCTAGATCCCTCTCATTTAAGAATGGTTGTTCATCAAGCATTTCATTAATTTTTCTAACTATTTTCATCGGTGAAATAGTTGAGCCAAACCCTCCTTGATATGGTAAGTTTCTCACGGTTGAAGGGTGCCAAGATTGATCAATATTCCAAGAATGAGTCTCAAATGTTCCTGTAAGAATCCCTTCATTTTCGGTTTTTTCAATGTCTATATCTATTAAATAAAACTGATTGCTTGTTCTTTCATTAATAGATGGATACAGCTTTGCGCTAAAACTCCCTGCGGAAAATATTAGTGGTTTATCATGCGTATCAACTGCTGCCTCATTAATACTAGCAAAGTGTTTATGGCCATGGACAACTAGCCAGGATCCTATATCTTTCTTTGCAATTTCATAGATCAATCCTTGGCCACCGTCCATAACTTCATAATCTGAATCATAGTCTACACCTGATTTCAGATAATAAGTGCGACATTCATGGTAACGCATAGAAGAGGAAGCCAACTACTGAAAGTGGTACGCTCTTCTCGCCAAAGAAACAAGCAGTACTACCATGAAATATCAGCAGTTGACCGAGGGCAGAAGATACCAGATTTCCACATTATTGGAAGTGGGTTGTTCTGCCTCTGAAATCGCAGAAAAAGTAAAATGTCATCGCTCCACCGTTTATCGAGAGTTAAGAAGGCATAAAATCAACGAGTCATATTGCCCTGATTCGGCGCACGTAATGGCTATAGGGAAACGCAAAACGGCACGGAAATACCGTATCCCTCAAAAACGAATCGACTTCATCCGAATACTACTGCAATCAGATTGGAGTCCGGAACAAATTTCAGCAGTATTGACGAGCGTTAAACAGCCTGTCAGTCATGAGTGGATCTATCGTTATGTTGCTGTTGATAAACGCAATGGCGGAAAACTCTATCGTCACCTACGTCAAGGGCATAAGCGATATAGACGAGGTAGAAATGACAAAGGCCCTGCGATTTTAAATGCAATGTCAATTGATGGACGACCCGAAGTCGTGGAAGAGCGAACACGGCTCGGGGATTGGGAGATTGACACCGTATTAGGGAAGCAAGGAACTGGTGCCCTGGTCACTGTTTTGGAGCGAAAAACACGCTTCTATCTTGTCAAAAAAGCCGCATCGAAATCAGCGGAAGATGTTGCACAGGCAACGATAGAACTGCTTTCGCCTTATAAAAAGTACGTGCATACAATCACGGCAGACAATGGCGGCGAATTTGCCGCTCATGAACTCATTTCGGCCTCTTTAGAGGCGGATTTCTACTTCGCGCATCCTTACTCTTCCTGGGAGCGTGGGGCAAACGAAAATGCAAATGGTTTGCTGCGTCAATATATAAAGAAAGGCACTGATTTGCGAGAAGTAAGTGATGCAGACGTCGAGTTCGCGATGTCGCGGATAAATTATCGACCGAAAAAGTGTTTGGGTTTTAAGCAGCCAGCTGTAGTATTCAAAGAAATGATGCAGGCCGCTTAATTTAGGTAAGAGTGTCGCACTTCAGGGTTGAATTCGGGCATCTTCTCTCTTTAATGGGTGATGATGACAGAGCATGATATTAAAGCATTTATCGCCAACTTTTTCATTTATGTAGTCAGACAACTGTTTTACTGAGTCTCTCGGAAATCTACCATGATGATACTCTTCATTGATACCATGGTAAGCACTTGAGTTAATTAAGAAAACGTTAAATTCATCTTGCTCAATATGTACCCAATTCCAACCCCAAAAATGTGTATTTAGCTCATAATCTGCTGTAGGAAATTTTGGTGAACAGAATTTAATTGCGTGGTCCGGTGAGAAGCTAGATTTCGGCCTTGACTGAAGATCATGATTTCCAGGTACACAAAATAGCTGCTTTATTCCTAAAGCTTCCTTTACTTCATTAATGAAACTCCATCCAATATTGAATGATTCTGAGCATCCCTTGTTCGCAATATCTCCAGGACAAATAAGATAATCTATATTCTTTTCCAAGCCCTTGACATAGTTCAAAAACCTTCTCGCGAACTCAGATTCAGCTCCTTTAAACACAAGCCTTGAGTAGCTATCGTCATCTATTGATGCATGTAAATCAGAGATTATTAAAAATTTCACATGATTTTCCTATTGCTTCAACCGCGCAAACGTCACTAAACTCTCGTCCGCGATAATGGTTTCGTAATCCGGGTTGCGGGCGACCAGCAGGTATCTGGCTTCACCCTGTTCGTTATATTCTTTTTGCACGTCGCGCAGTAAAAACTGGGCGTTGCCCGATTCATCAAATCGTTCGATGGCGATGGTGGTGCCCGTGAGTGAACCGGCGTTGTCGCTGCTGATGCGTTCCAGTAGCAGTAAATCACCATCCAGAATGGGGTTTTTACCGCCATTCATTGAGTTGCCGCTGGCGTGGGCTAAAAAGTGCTTGTCCGGGTCTACCCTGCCAGCACGGTCAGGTGCCGGGCGCCATGTCATGTCGCTGTCGTCACCGGTTTTAAAGTGGCCGCAGGCAATTTTCAGATTGGGGAAATATGGCAACTGAACCACGTTGGTGCCGTCCGTTTTGTTTTGCTGCTCTGATATAATTTGATCTTTTTCGCCGGCATCAGTACCGAGCTCAGGCTTCGCTGCAAGTAACCCCAATAAGTTGCGCTTACTCTCAATGCGCTGGGTGTATTCAGCTAGTCTGAGTTCAATAAGCTCTGCAACACAGTCGGCCAGCTTGTCGATATCCTGCTCCGGGAGATGATCAGTGTGTACGTTCGCAACCAGCCGAGCTGTTTTCAGATCTTCGCCGTTTTTTTCGACCTTAAACCAGGTTGTGCCTTGTTTGGCTTTTTTGAGTCCGGTAAAGGCTTCTATGGGGTTGCCCAGCCAGTAGCTGAACCAGGCCAGGCTGTCTGGTTCCAGCGTTCGTTTGGATTCTGGCAGGTCATGCGCTTTAAGGTGCGGATAGCGTGCCAAAATTGCTGCGCTGACTTTGGCCAGTTCGCTCAGGGTTGGAGCAGCTCTGAAACCATCGAGCTGTATAAACGCTTGCAGTAAAATGGCCTTAAAGCATTTGGTCATACTGGTTTGCTGTACCGCATTAAACAGAAAGTCTGCGTATGGCGCTAACCAGTCTGCGTTAATTTCGTCTCCGATATCGGCCAGCATCGCAAACCAGCTGCCGTGTTGCTTATTTACTTTTTTCAGGTCGCCGTAGTGGCGATAGAACTCGCTTGCACTTGGGTTGTGACCAAGCTGCTGAGCCAGATGCTCGTAATCTTCCAGTGCTGTGGTGCGTTGTATTTTGGCCAGTTGCTGCCAAAAATCAGTGATCTCTAAATCGAAGTTTATGAAACACCCTTCGGGCAATTTGGGGGCGCTCAGTGCTTGTGTCACGCCCTTTGCGCCTTGCGCGTTGAGCAGCGCCGCAGGCTTATTTAAAAAACTATGGTGGTTGCCGATAAAATCCAGCACGGTGAGGTGGGTTTTGCCTTCACAAGTGCGCAATCCCCGGCCAAGCTGCTGTAAAAATAGAATCTTGGAATCGCTGGGCCGCAGCATCAGTACGGTATCAATGCTGGGTAAGTCGGTGCCTTCGTTAAATAAGTCCACTGAGAATAAAATCTCAATCTGCCCTTGCTCAAGCTGTTCGAGCGCATCATTACGGCGCACCAAGGAGTCGCTGTGTACGGCCAGCGCCTTAACACCGGCTTGATTAAAGTAACCCGCCATGTGCTCGGCATGGCGTTTAGATATGCAAAAAGCCAGCGTGCGTTGTTGCTTGCGCGCTTGCCACTCTTTTAATGCATGTGCTGCCCGCTTGCTGGTCGCAAACTGGTTTTCCAGCGCGTCCGGGTCGAACCGGCCGTTGCGCCAGGGAATTGCGCTGTAGTCAACGTCCTGATCCCAAATGCCATAATACCGAAATGGCACCAGTGTGCCGTTATCTATTCCCTGAGTGAGGTTGCGTTCAAACACCAGGTTGTTGTCGCACAGCCCGAGTATATCGGCCTGATCGGTACGCTCCGGCGTGGCGGTTAAGCCCAGCAAAAACTGCGGGGTAAAGTAGTTGAGTAATGCGCGGTAAACCCGGGCACTGGCGTGGTGAAATTCATCCACCACGACATAGTCAAAATGATCCGGCGCAAAACGCTGCAAATGACGCGCTTGCCCTAACGTCTGGACTGAAGCAAAAAGGCAATCGGCGTCCGAGTCTTTCTTTTTGCCCGTGTATAGCCCGGTTTTGCATTGCAATAATCGCGCAAAGGTGCGCTGGGCCTGCGTCAGGATCTCCTCGCGGTGGGCTACAAACAAAATACGCTTTGCATGCATTTGTTGTGCATCAAATACCGACAGCCAGGTTTTACCCATACCCGTTGCGAGCACCACCAGGCCCCGTTTAAAGCCCTGGCGGCGCGTTTCTGCCAGCGCGTCCAGTGCCAATTGTTGGTCGGCGCGCGGTGTTACGGGCTCTGCATCGCTGGCATCTTCCGCTTCACCGGCGACAATAAACTGCGGCGCTTTTCGTCTTTGTATATAGGTATCAATCCAGCTATGGCTGAGTGTTTTAACCTTGTTATGAGCAAACAGCTCGGCAAATACCCGGCGAATATGATTGAATTCGCAGGCCCCCTTGCTGCCAGGCGGATGGGTATAGTCATGGCGAAAACACCACTCCAGCCCTGTCGTCAGTGCACTTTTACTAATATTGTTTGAGCCGATAAAGGCGCAGCCTGCTGCAATTTCAGCGCTGTTTTGCTGCGTTTTAACAAAAATGTACGACTTCATATGAAAGCTTTGGTGTTTTTCACTTTCATAAATGCGAATATCGGCGCCTCGCTCAACCAGTGTCATTAATTCGCGTAATGCCACTGGACTGGTGATGTCGAGATAATCAGAAGTAAGCAGTCTGAGTTGCGCACCACTGCGCAGTGCCTCCAGTAACGGGTCAAACAACAGCGCCAGCCCACTTGGCTGGATAAAAGAGACTGTGATTTCAATTTCGTCGGCATGGTTAATGGCATGCACGAGCTTTGGCAATAAGGGATCGGTGCCACCCGCCGTCAGCTGACGCGCACTACTTTGTAATACGGTGTTCTGACTAAAACTATTCACCACTCACCCTTTCCAACAAAGCATTAAGCCAGCGTTCGTGTTCGCGGCCGGGGCGTTGGTCGCCTGTTTGCCAGGTTTTGCTGGCTTTAAGGCCGGTGTTTTGGGCTAGTAAGGCGTTCAGGCTTTGCTCTGTGAGGTCGGTGAATGCACGGCCGTCCGCGGTGCGTTCGCCTTCGCCGTATTTAAATGAGATATAGATGATGCCGTTTGGTTTGAGTGCGTTTTGCAGGCGCTGGAATACGTCTGGCAGCAGTGCCTTTGGCACATGCAGCAGGCTGGCGCAGCACCATATGGCGTCATAGGTATTGGTAGCTCTGAGTTCGTCAAAGCTGAAGCAGCCGACGGGTTGTTCCAGGTGGAAGCTGGCGATGTTAGCAAGCTCTGCGCAGGCGTCGAAGGCATCGACCCGGTAGCCGAGGTTTTTAAACGCCAGTGCATCGCGTCCAGAGCCGCAGCCGGCATCGAGGATTTTGCCGCCTTCGGGTATGGCGGGTAAAAACTCGTCGTACAGAGGCTGCATGTTCACTGCAAAAGTTGCCTCGGCAAAGCTGACGGCGTTGCGACTGTAATATTCTAATGTGGAGTCTGACATCACTCACCCGTTTACTCTATGGTGCAGCTGGTAAGGAGGTGATGCATGGGACAGGTTTGGTGCCTGAGTGTTTTCTCGGCTCTTTTCCTGCTGTTCGGCGGTTACAACTTCCTTTGCGCGACACTTTAAAACTGTTCTTGTTGTGTGCCAGCCCTTCTTTTGACGGTTAAGAGTTAGACGATTACGAGTTAAATGGCGATCAGTTAAAACGTAATCAGATGGACCATCATTTGGTGCAGGCGCATGAATAATTTACAACACTTTTGTCTGGTTGAGTAGCTTTTTGTCCGCTGCTGTTAGCGATTTCAAAACAATCGCTCAACTTTTGATTACAAATTGGATTTTGGGTGCTAAATGTTTGAGTACTGGGAGTTTTTGAGCGCTTTTGGTTAACCGATAATAGTAACCCACACTTCAGCACTATGCTATTACAACGGATTACAGCATTTTAGTTGAATGGTTCCCGGCTCGTTGGCCGGGATGACAGGCTGGGGCTTTTGGCTGCGTGGAAATCACAGGCTTTCTCGGTGGCTGTGAGTGGTTCCCGGCTCGGGGGCCGGGATGACGGACTGGGCTTTTGGCTGCGTGGAAATCACAGGCTTTCTCGGTGGCGGTGGATGGTTCCCGGCTCGTTGGCCGGGATGACAGACTGGGGCTATTGGCTGCTTGGAAATCACAGACTTTCTCGGTGGCGGTGAGTGGTTCCCGGCTCGTTGGCCGGGATAACGGGCTGGGCTTTTGGCTGTATGGAAATCACAGACTTTCTCGGTGGCGGTGAGTGGTTCCCGGCTCTTTGGCCGGGATGACAGGCTGGGGCTTTTGGCTGCATGGAAATCACAGACTTTCTCGGTGGCGGTGAGTGGTTCCCGGCTCGGGGGCCGGGATGACGGGCTGGGCTTTTGGCTGTATGGAAATCACAGGCTTTCTCTGTGGCGCTGAGTGGTTCCCGGCTAGCTGACCGGGATGACGGGCTGGGGCTTTTGGCTGCGTGGAAATCACAGGCTTTCTCGGTGGCGGTGAGTGGTTCCCGGTTCGCTGGCCGGGATGACGGACTGGGCTTTTGAGGCAGTTCTATACTAGGATAGTTGCTCTGCGTTTGGTGGCTGCTTGTGTCCTTTATTGTATGAGTGAACTTATCTTTGCACGGCACATGGTTTCTGAAAAATGTGTACTCCCCAGATGGGGGTGATACGAAGTACCTGTTTTGGTATTTTGGGCGTTTACAATCATTAGATAAAGTGTAAAAGTGACCCCGGTGACATAACAAAACGGAGACCATTATGAAACTTACTCTAAAAACAAAAAAAATGAAAAACCTGTCAGCAAATCACGCAATGCTGGCACAGCTAACACCGCTGGTACAGGGAGGCGCAATGGTTGGCCTCTTAAATGACAACCCACCTGCCACGGGATCAAATGTTACAACTTGCTCTGAAGAAAGCTGGAAAAAATAAAGGACTGACCAGACTTTATCGGGCATAGCTCAAACGAAAGGCGCACTAAGTGTGCCTTTTTTGTGTTCGTCACTGCCATTCTGTTTCCTGCTGCTTAACATAGTGCTGCGGTGACATGTCAAACTCAGCTTTAAAACAGCTACTAAAATAAGCTGGAGATGAAAACCCAACCTGATATGCAACATCAGCCACCAAACCGCCCGCTTTCAACTGGGTGCGTGCCTGCTCTAAACGATATTGCCTGAGCAGAGCATTTGGCGATAGCCCTGTCAGATTTCGGGTTTTGCGTTGCAGCTGTCGCACACTTAAAAATACATGACTGGCCATGCACTCCGTATCAAACTTGGGGTCCTGGTAGTTTTGCGCAATTACTTGTTGAATTTTATCAATAAAGGGGAGCCGCTTTGTCGTGCTGAGCAGATCAGCCTGCGGTTGACAGCGCAGGATCTGATCTGCAAATAATCGCGCCAGTTTCTTGCGACCTTTAATCAAGTTTTCCACCCTATGCTTTAGTACATCAAGGTCGCAGGGTTTACCTATATAATCATCTGCTTCTGCCTCAAACCCCAGGATCCGGCTGTCGTCGTCTTCTTTTGCTGTCAGCAATATGACGGGAATATGGCTCGTTGTGTCATCCTGCTTGAGTTCTCGCAGCATCTCCAGTCCCGACATTTTTGGCATCATCACATCGCTGATAATAAGGTCGGGTAACTCGGATTTTGCTTGTGACAGGCCTTGCTCACCATCACAGGCAACTGAGCAATCAAACCATTCAGACAAAGTCTGCTGAAGCATCATTCTTAGCTGGGGGTTATCCTCTACAATTAACACCTGGGCGTTGGGCTCAGGTTTGTCAGTCACCTCAGACTGAGTCTTTGCTTTTGTTATGGCTTCTGCGTGCACTCTGCTATCGATATCTTGTGCTGATGCTTCGCAGTAAAGCGGAATTGTCAGAGTAAACCGACATCCCTCTCCAGGCTCACTGCACAGCGCTATTTCGCCTCCACAGTCGCTGATGAGCTGATGCACCACAGACAGGCCAATCCCCTGCCCGCCTATTTCACTGTGCTCTCCACGCACATATCGTTTAAACACGTGTGCCTGTAAAGATTTACAAATACCGGGTCCGGAGTTAGTAAACACCAACTGCAGGAAATCGCCACGCTGATGCGCCTCTATAATAATTTCGCCTTCCTCAGGGGTATATTTCACAGCGTTAGACAGCAGGTTTGTGATTATCTGTTCAAAGTCCGCCTCATTAAGCAACACTTCCTGTGCATCCAGAGTATGTTTTACTTCATAACGGATCTGTTTTTCAGTGGCGAGCAGCTCAAACGCATGAGCCTGCTTTAACAATACCTCTTTGGCAGTAAAGTGATGATTCTCAAAAGGAGAGACATCGTCTTTTCTGGCATAGCGGATCAGGTTGTCGATGAGCTTTTCCAGCCTCAAAGCCTGCGAATATGCTGCATGCCACTTGCTGTTACCGTCATTATTTGCCTGCTTCAACATACCTTTAATTGGCAGCATGATCACTGCCAGAGGCGTTCTCAGTTCATGAGATACATTACCAAAAAACACGTTTTTACTTTCCATTAAACTGGCTATTTGAGCACGCTTTTGCTCTATTTCTTCGGTGCGCGACAGCACGAGTTCTTCCAGGTGCAGGTTTCGCCGCTTTAGCTGATGTGTTCTGGCGAATAGGATTAGTCCAATCAACACGACAGCGCCAAAAACATAAAGAGTGAAAGCCCAACCGGTTAAATACCAGGGGGTTGCAACCTCAAACTCAAAGCGCGATTCAGTCCAGTCACTCGAAATCGCCCGACTTCTAATCACAAACTCGTATCTGCCCGGCGACAAGTTGGTATAAGTTGCGCTACGCTGGGTTTGTTCTGCCTCCGTCCAGTTTGTATCAAAGCCCAGCAAACGGTATTGATAATAAACGTCAACATCCCAGTCGCGTTTGATATTAACGAACTCAAACTTAAAGTTTCGCTGTGCACTATTAAACCTTCTGCCCGGCATAATCGCATTCAGCGAATGCTGGGGATCCTGATACACTGCATAGCGCTCCCCTTGCACATAGACTCTGCTTATATGTACTCCATATGGCTCCTTGGCTTGTACTTTTGATAAGGCAGCAATCCCACTTATTCCACCCAGGTACAGAACTCCAGAGCTCGATTCATCTGCACTGTCATATGTTTTTGCACCAATATTCATGTTTTTAACTGGCATTGAAAATACCACCTGCATGGTATCTGGCGAGAGTTTATATAGATTAGTCATGTCAGACACCCAGATATGCCCTGTACTAACCCGATATACAAAGCCAAATGCGACGTTGGGATAAACGCCATTGACATCAAACTGCTGTGAGTGCTGTGTTTTCAAGTCATGAAGTAACAGTCCATAGGAAGTTGCCGCCCATAACCGTCCTTTTGAGTCGGTATCGGCATCATATACTACTAATTTTTTATTGCTTTTCGAAATCTGGAATTGCACCCTTTGTGGCTCGCCCTGGCCCAAAATGTAAGTCTCAAAACCACAGGCTAATACGGCATCATTGCCGCCTTTTTTCAGGTTTTTAAAATGTCCGGGCAAAAAGGATACACGCTGAGCAGTTTTCGGATCATATTCTACAATTCCCTGAAAGGTCAGTAACCATAAATGCCCGTTTTGTGACTGCTCAATGTCTCTGATCTTAAATTCATTATCCGCACTGCCGGGAGGTATATTGATCTTAGTTGCGGAACGCGCGCCTTTTTCAAGTCGGTATAAAGCTGAGGATGCGCCAAACCACAATGTACCTTCTTTCCCGGTATAAATAGTGTAAACATCGAGTTCCGGCTTAGTCGGGTCCAGGTACACAGGCTCTGGCTCTGCATAACCTTTATATTGAACGTACGCGCGGCTTTGGCTTACAAACCAAAGATTATCTTCTTCATCAAACTGCAAACCATCGATATGTGGCTTCTGGGTGACAACAGAAATAGCGTTAACTGAATCATTGGTATACTCAGGTTGTATAAGCTCGACCTCAAATATGGAGTGGCTGGATGCAAGCCAGACCGTTCCCTGATCATCAAACACATTACTTATCAGAAATATCTGCTGAGAACGGGCATTTGTGTGATACCTGCTGACCCGACTTACTCTGTCATTGGAGTCTAATACGATAAGCTCAGTGTTCGTTCCCACATAAGTAGCGTAAAGACCTGAGCGCACAGAGGTAATTGCTTGATGATCAATATCACTTAAATGGGTAAGCGAAGGCTGCCCGGAATCAGGCTGTTCGAGCCTGAAAAAACCTTGCTCAGACACCGCATATAGAGTGTCATCAGGTCCGGTCGTTACAATTCGGGTATCGGCAAGGATAGCGTGTTGCCACAATTTAATAAAAGTGCCGGTAGATTTTTCAAACCAGAACACTTCGCCAAGTTTCGAGATAAACAAAGGGGCATCTTTATACAGAGTAACACTAAAGCGAAGATTGTGTTTGATTCCCGAACTGTGCAGGTCATATAACTGATAGGCGTCTTCATCCGCAGAAAAATGAACTAACTGACCATCATCGCCCACAAGCCAAAACATATCCTGACTATCCTGATACAAAGCTGCTGGCCTGAAGGCATCGTTATCCATGGTACGCACAGAAAGAAAGCTGTCTTTGAACAAATTTGTACTTTCAGGTACCTGTTGCCGCAGAGTGTCCATATAAGGCATGAAACTGTCCTGCTGGTCATTGTGTAAATATAGCCCATGGCCTGTCAGCAACCACCTGCGTCCCTGAGCGTCTTCAACAACTTTTCTTGCTAGCGGGTGCGGATAAAATATGGACTGATACCCGTCAAACCTGAGTACGCCGGAAGTGCCACTGATCCACAAGTAACCCTGACTGTCTTGTGATACCGAGTTAATGATAGTGACCATATCAAGTTTGTCTATAGACTGAAGATGCAGTCTGAGCTGGGCCACCTCACGCGCCTGTACATGGCACTGAATGATAAATGAGAAGATAATTACCAGGGTCCATTTCAGCATTATTGCGCTTACGTCCTTACTGTAAAATGCGTAATGACTTTCTATAACCTTTAACAGGTACAGTCAACCTAAATGTTAAAAAATTGACAATATATTCAGTACTTTCAACCCGCCCACTTTCATTTTGCACAACAATCAACCAGGTCACATAATGAAAACTAAAACCAGGCTAGAGACAACAACATGATTTATAAGCTAATATTTTTATATGTCGCTTTTTCAGTATCAGGTGTCGCATTTTTTATAACGGATAAACCACAAAACTCACTAGCTTAACGGTGCAGGCCCAACAACGGAGTCTGCACGACAACAAAAAGCACACAGGAGTTTATATGGACTACTCAGGTAACAGAACTGCCCAAACGGAAGCATTTTCACTTTACCCGGAAACAGCAATCACGAGTGCGTTGAGCAGGTTCTCAGAGCCGCTGGGTATGGACCGGTTTCTTATCGTAGGTGTAAATGGTACAGAACCTACATTCAGATACCTCTCAACCTGCTCAGAACAGTTTCTGCATGCTTATTTTACTGAAGGTCACTGTTTCTCCGACGAGTTAATGCATTACTGCCAACATACACTGGCCCCGAGATACTGGTGCACTGACGACTATATGCGCAAAATACTTGCGCCACAAAGCCTGGGCAACCTACTACAACAAGAAAACGTTAGCGGCGGGATTGTTATACCCGTTCATTACAACAGCGCCATTGTGTTTGTGAATTACTTTTCGTCCCAAAGCCCTGAAAAGATAGAATTCCTGTACAAACAACACGGCACCCTGTTGAGTGACATTACACTTACGCTCGTGCCAAGAATAATCAACGAGTGCCCGGACTATTTGTTTATGCGCCCATCACTTACGCCAAAAAGCAGTGAATGCTTATTATATATGGCTAAAGGTATGACAAACCCAGAAATATCTGAGCTAATGCAGGTCTCAAAGGATAGAGTCAAAGAACTCGTAAGCCAGATCCTCATTCAACTCGGCGCAGCAAACAGAACAGAAGCGGTATTAAAAGCAAAACAAAGCCTGCTCATCCCCTAAACCCAGTGTGAGCGCTCAAGGATTGGCAGCTCGCTGACATTTATCTACCTCAATACTCTAATTCAAATCGAAATTACAACCTGAACAGGGGTCTTCACGTTCAATACACAGGCTACGCTGAACATGCCTGGTATGCCACCCCCTGAGCAGGGAGGCAGCAAAACTAGCCAGCAGTCATAACCTACAACCCCACACACAGGTAGTGGATTGAATTAGAAAAACCTCGTTATAACAAGGACAACCTATGAAAATGGAGCGTATAAAATGAATTACAAATTCCTCTTAATCTCTGGTGCATTACTAGCGGCGAACACACATGTACATGCTGCGACCCCGGTTTATAGTGACGTAGATGGCTCCGGACGCATTCACATGCAGGTATGGAAGTACACACTGGATAGCACAAGAAGCAATCACACTGCCAAGCTCACTATTCCGCATGACTGGGCTGTTGTCGGTGGAGGTGTTGACTTAAAGATCAATAGCTCTGCGCTGATTGTCGCCTCGTATCCTGATACAGACACTCAACAATCATGGATTGTATCTACACGAGCCGACAAAAGCTCAGCAGAGTATGAGCTTACAGCCTATGCCATAGGGATCAGAATAGATGGTATTTCCCGAAGCGATATAAGCAAACACAACATCGTTAAATCCTGGTGTAGTAATAGTGAGGACAACAGTGTCAGTGCAAAGCGTGCTCCATCCATAACCATCCCCGACAATGACTACCTTATGATAAGCGGAGGCGCAAAGCCTAGTCTAAAAGCGGGCCGTGAGCCTGGGCCTGTGTTTTCTTCTGCGCCAGGAGGCTGGAACCTGTGGACTGCGGCCAGTATGACGTTAAAGAATAGCAACAACCCTCCCCTTGCCAGCTGTGTTGTGGGTATTCGTAAGGACCTTGCAAACGCGCAGTTGGGCCACAATCTTGGTTATATTGATACCATCCACCGAATGAGTGCGGTCAATAAGTTAGCAAGCTCCAGAATCGAGTCTGAAGTATTTATGGAGAATGACTATATTCTGACCGGAGTTGGAGCAAAACTAAGTGCTGACAAAAACAAAGAGATAGAGCCGAATGTACTACTTTATAGCGTAGCACCTAAAAAATTTGCTAAAAGTTCCAAAGTAGTCGCTAAGGCAAAAGAGTATTTATATCCTGCGGGGGCTTTTCTGAGCAGCTATGCCATTGGCATTAAACTGATTGAGCAATAAACGTTTTTATGTCTCACGGCTATGCACTACTTTTAAGAAAGGCACATCCAGTGTGCCTTGATACAAGTACTCTCATTACAGTCGTATCACTCTGATCACCTTTTCAGGCTACCCTGATCAGAGACTGTAGCTAATTACCATGTCTCATCCGTCGAGGCGGAATTGATAAAAATCACCAGTACCATGCTATCTGGCAATGAACGCGTGCAGTAATCCTACTTGGAATAACACAGAGTAACTGCACAAAGATAATTACCCGACAACAAAGGCGCGATTTGTCAGCAAACAGTAATCCCTTAGACCGTCCCGAAAGATTAACCAATAAATAAGAACAAAATATGGATGTGTGACATCCTTATAATTGGCCCAGGCTACGGCTGTACTCACCGGGTAAAATTACATCGCAAACAGCCACAACCAACTTGCACTTTACTTTAGAGCAGATTCAGAGATCCCTGTTAATGGCACATTAAATTCTTTCAATTTACACCAGCCACATTGTGTGCAAAAAATAACCACGACTATCAACATGTAAAAAAGGAAATAAATATGAAATTACATCTAAGCAAAAAGAACCTTAAAAACTTATGTAACAAAAAGACTGTGGCCGAAGAGCAAACGCCAATGATTGCAGGTGGCGCCAGCGCTATCCCGCCCACCAGAGTACAGCAAGGTTGTCCCTATTTCTCTTATTACCCATTGAACACTTGTAACCCGCGTTAAAGCAATTACAGCCAGGGTGCTCTGGGCGCCCTGGTGTTTCTCAGTATTCCGGATGGCTCTGCCAGCCCACTTGTAACCCCCTGCAAGAAACCCCTCTCTGAATAAAATAAAAAGCCAGTTCGCAACTCTTAAAAACACAGCACGTTTACAATTATTCTTAAATGTGACATAAATGAACATGGCACACTGCCAAACCTATCATAAGGAGATAAACATGAAGCTAAGTTTAAATAAAAAGAAATTCAAAAACTTATCTAGCAGTAAAAGCGTCGGCTTAGAACAAACACCACAAGTTGCCGGTGGTGGTGATATCGCATTCCCACCAACAAAAGTAAACAAAGGGTGTCCGTGGCACACTTATGTTCAGGTTTACACTTGCAACATGCCACTTTAAGCGTAATTTCCAGTCAAGGCGCACTCTGTGTGCCTTCTTGCAAACTTTGTCCCCTTTACACAAGCTCCGACTCTAACGCAGACTTTTTATCCGGGTAATCGAGTTACAGGCCGATAGTTGTTGCCAGACCTGAATCTCTCCAGCCTGGTAAACCACGCAGAAATGTCTAATATGTTTAACACTCAATATAATATACAATATATTGTTGACAAAAAATTCAAAGGCGGTTAATTTTTCAACCATCACTTACCAAGGACTAGAAACATGAAACTTAAACTACAAAAAACTAAGATAAAGAACCTTTCTTCAACGCAAGCAGTGGATAGCAAGGCTACTCCCATGATCGCAGGCGGTGGACCTCGCCCTACAACTGACATTGAAACTCGCTTTGACAGAGGTTGTCCGTTTTTTACAGACTGGTACGCAAATACGTGTGGCATGGGATGGACTTGCCGAGGTGTAAACTAAGAAATCATTCATTACTTTCTTCATATTCTAAAGCGCCACTGAGGCGCTTTTTTCATTGTAAAGCCCCTTTACAATAAGTCTTTCAAAACCTCAAATCTGATAATGCAAGGTCTTCTTTATATGGCGTTCATCACTCAAAGAAGTAAGCTCTTTGTCTATGAATTACCATTGCCAGTTGGAAACTGATGGAATAAAAAAGTAAAAGGGCTGAGTTTATACCCAGCCCATTACACCAACCTTAAGTAATGCACCCAAGCCCTAGGTGCTAACATCACTGATTACTGCCAATTAATGTTTATTCAATGGCTCACCCGATTTTGCTGAGCTCATATGGTGCGAGCTCATTGGTTCACCGGGTTTGATGGCGCTTTTTAAGTGCTCGGACGGAGGCCGTGTTGTCTCCTCTGCCATCACTAAAGTAGACGCATCTTGCCCTAGAGTCGGAGCTGGCCCGCTTAAGCTACTTTCAGTGTTAAGGATCAATGGTAAGCCGTCTTTCCCGCTACCAATAACCACTACCTTACTGTTGTTTGATTTGGCCAGTTCAATCGTGGCTTCAATACCACGCCACCTCAGATAGGTTTCTGAAATACCGCCGGCCACAGTTTCCTGAAAGTCTGCGATCCCCTGTGCCTCGGTTTTCTTTCGCAGAGCTTCTTTCTTCGCGACTTCGAGGCGCATTGCATATTCTTCGTTCAGGTAACTCTGATTAACTTTCGAGATGATGGCTTCATGGACCTTATCCGGAACATCCACTCTTTTTATTAGCATATCATCCAGATTTACTAGTGTATGACCGTCTTTGATATGCCCGGTTTGCTCCAAAATGGTTTCTTCCTGCAGGTGTAACTCATGCAACACTTCTTCAAGTAACTCTTTTTGCACTTTTATTCGCTGATGACTATAAACCTGCTCAGCACGATAACGAGACACTATCATACGTACCGCTGATGCCACTTCTGGCAATACCATTTCCTCTAAATATTTGGGTCCTACTAACTGGTGTAAGTATGGCACATGCTCAATCACCGGGCGATATCTCACAGTGACATTCAAGGTGATCCTTAACCCTTCATTGGTAATTGCATCAATGTTCTCGTGTGCAGTCTGAAAGCGACCATTGTATATAATCAGTTTGTCCCAGGGCATGACCAGTACGGTACCTTCGCTAAAGTGCTTATCAAGGTAGGTACCACCACCGAAGCGTTTCCACAATACTGCCACCTCACCCGAATCGACTCTGACAAAAATGAAAGGCACCAGTGCAACAATTAAGAACAAACAGATCAGCAAGGTCAGACCGGCCCTAAACCGCCAGGACAATATACGTTTACGCCATGCGGGTTTGTAGCGTCTAAGGCCTCGCATTACCAGATTGGCAATAAGGATCAGCAGGCAAATCCCCGCCAGTGCCATCAACATCAGATCGGGCGGCAAAATTATATTCATGACGGCACTCCATCAGTTTCTACTTCATGATGTTCCATTAGTTGTCCTTCTACCATCTTCAAATGTACGTCAGCCAGGTGGAAATAGGCGTCGTCATGCGTGATAGCGATTACCGTATTACCCCGAGCCTTTAACCTGGGCAGCACTTGTTCATAGAATTTCTTTCTGAATATCGGGTCCTGATCCGCAGCCCACTCATCAAAGATATAGATAGGCCGGTTTTCTAAAATGGTACTTAGCAACGCCAGGCGTTTTCTTTGCCCGGAAGAAAGCTCAATGGTACTAAACTCACCGTCTACAATACTGACCTTGGTATTCATTTCTAAAAAGGCCAGCCACTCGTCAATTTCCTCCTGTGAAGTTGTACGTATGCCATAAAGCTGCTTGAACAGGTGAAAATCAGCAAAGACTGATGTAAATATGCTACGGAAACTCTCTCGCTCAGAGTCGTTAATTGCCTGACCATCGAGGAAAATTTGCCCGGCCTGAAGTTCATATAACCCCGTCAACATACGGATAAATGTGGTTTTACCGCTACCATTGCCACCGGTGATAAAGGTGATTTGCCCTTTTTTCACTGTCAAATCGACAGGTCCAACGAAAAATGGTCTGTCACCCGGCTTACGATTATGCTGATAATAGGCACCTTCCAGCCGCAGTTCATCGAAGTTATCGATTTGGGTTACCGGATAATTGCGTCGTACTAAGGACTCAGCCTGCTCTTGCTTTAAATCGGCCTCAAGCGCCAGCACATTTTGTGCGGCCTCCGTGGCTGTGGTAAAAATAGGAATACCACCCACAATACTGGTGATCGGGCCGATTAAAAATAGCGATGCGGTAGTGACTTTTATCACCACTTCCGGATAAACATCGGATAACACCGGAACAAAGAACACCATGGCGCCGGTTGCGGCAAAAAAAGTAATTTGTGATAACACGAAGTCGGTGGCAAATAAGGTCTTTGTGACGGTTTGGGCGCGTCGTGCTTTGCCTGAAGACATAGCAAACTCATGCTCCAGATCATCAGCTCTTGGTGTGCTCAGTTTTACTTCCTTAAAACCGTCAAGCAAGTCAGACAGGCGCTGGATCAGCTGGTTTTCGCTCTGAAATGCTTGCTGCATGTTGCGCTGGATCTCATCAGATCTAAAGCGATGAATAAACCCTCCCATGGTAATCAACACACCAAGCACAAGAAATGCTGCAACTGAATGATAAGCAATATATAAAGACGTAAAAAATACCAAGCTTATTGACTGGCCGATGATCACAAACAGCTGCGCAGAGTGAGAAATGGTCTGCAATTCTTTACTAAGGGTGTTAAAAATACGTTCTTTGCCAATTTTTTCCAGAGTTGAGAGCTCGGTATGCCGGACAGATTCAAATAGTTCGACACGCAGCTTGTCGATGGCTTTTTCAACCATTTTTGCAGCCTTGGTCATAACTCTTTGTTGCGTCAAGCCGTAGATCAGTACAGTCAGCGTGAACAGGACCAGGTAGTAAAAGATAAAGTTTTCTTTGTGGATATCAGAAATATTTTCTGCCACGTTGTTGATGAGAGCAAGCACCAGTGCATTCGCCAGGCCAGAGATACAACCGAGTAATACAAAGGTCCTTTTCTTAATTTTAATGTTTCGACTTATTAAATCGTATAATACCATTTTTATTGTCTTTTCATTGTGTTACCAATGGCCTGAAAGTCCGCCATTGGTCAGAATACTGAGCGCTACGACGCAGCAAAATACTGCAATCCTTGTTATCTTATCTTGAGGATCTGCTTCCTCTGTTTTTTAGCTTGCCTGTTTTTCAACCACAATCAAGTAATGAATGCTGGCAATGCGATTATTTTTGACTACTCTTCCTCAACTTCTTTCGGTTCAACCAGGCGTGATTGCGCCAATAGCAGCACTAGCAAACTGACTAAAGGCGTAAAGAACAAGCCAATTAAAAAGAACCCGACCGGACCTGCAAACGTGTTACGCCCCCAGTAGCCAGAAAGTACACATAACACCAGATACAAAGTAACTAACATTTTTTGCTCCTATGAACTGCTTTGCAGCTCGGTTTAACAAACGAAAATAAACCAACAGTAAACTGCTGGTTTATTTAAGATTTAGCGTCTCAACTACACTGCAGCTTGATTCTCTTGAGTGCTGTTGCCTTTATCTTTACGATACTTTGCTGCAATTTCAGAGATGTCTCCCTTAATACTTGCCAGATTCAGATCTAGCAAAGTACCGCCATTTTCAAAGTGTCGAATAAATGTGGAGCCGACTGCATTGGTAGAAGCAGCAGATACCACAGGCATAAATGCGATTGCGCTAAGCGTGCCAATGATTGGAACTGACTTTAAGAAACTACTTAGTCCAGCACCGCCCAAAGATTGTGGGAATGAGCCACCAATCACCGCACTAACCGTACCGCGGATTTTATTGTCGCTGTATGACTGGCCGTAAACCTTGGCGATCTCACTGATCATCTTGATTTGCACCCCAGTTAACGCCACCAAATCAATCGCAGGTACTGGAATAAGACCGGTACCGAAAGACCATTTGGTGTATTTATCGACAATAATGCGCGCTACGGCTTCGCGATTCTCAGCTTCAACACTGACTGTATCCTGCTTTGCAGCAGTTTCAGCAGCTGTTGTTGCCTTGTCATCCTTCGCTGTTTTTGTCGCTGTCATGTTTTTTCCTCTATGATTGGAATTGTACCAACGTCGTTAAAAACTCAGTTGGCATAAACAGTTGTTAAACCCACCAAGTCAGGTAAAGCCTAGACCCTAACTTGCCCTTTTTCACTTTCCATGTCCTAAAACACAGCAAGTAAATGCTTAAAAATGCGGGGGATACGCCATTACAATGCCTAAATTCACCGCAAGTATATTTTTTATTTCTACCCGGCTCGTTGCTGCCAAATGACCAAATCCACCTGCATCAAACCCCGTCATCCTGATTTAGCGCCTATGCTCCAAACCCCGTCATCCTCATTCAGCACCACGGCTAAATCCGTCATCCCGGCCCCCGAGCCGGGAACCATTCATTCTTCAATGGTAACGCCAACACCCCAACAACCGCGTTGTTTGTCAGTAGATCCCGCATCAAGTGCGGGATGACAACGGAGTTGTTGAAGGGTGACAAAGGTGTTGTTACGGGGAGACGGGTTTGCCACCCCGGCCTTGAACCGATGAACACCTGTGTTGCTCGCACTTTTACGCTTCATCCAATACTGTCTGACATGCCTCGGTGCGGTGCTTGTCGCTGTAGAAAATAATGTTGCGAATTTCTTCTGCAATACAATCCGACTCAGTGCCCGTTTTCACATAGTTGCTGAACACCATCACGTTCTGATCCCGCTCCAGCAGACGGTTAAAGCTGGTCACCCATGAGTAAGGGTAGCTGCCCGAATACTGTAAAAACTTCTCGTACTTTCTGAGGTTTGTTTCGCTGGGATCATCCGGGCAGTCTGCAACTTTGCCGTACTGATTGGGGTCGATATAGGTGACAAACCAACCATATCCGTAGTATTCACATGAGCTTGAGCTCCCGGTATTTGAATAAGGCGCGAACGCAGCCAGCTTTTGCGCTTCATTAAGAATTTTGTTGGTATATAAGCCCTGATCCCACTTGTGCATATCTTCAACGGTGGAGTACATATCACCGGCCGAGTACAACACTAAGGGGTTACTGTATGGATTAACCAGGATATCCTGATAAGGTGCCGGGCCACCGGTTGCAGGTGGGCGGCCGTTGGCCAGTGGCAGGTATTGGTTGTCTTTGTAGATATAACCTGTTGTCATATCAGAATAAATGCCAATGGCACTAAACGAGCCACTGTCACTCATATCCAGCGGATCTAGGATCTGTTCTTTGAGAATGTTGCTAAACCAGAAACTGCGGTCGATATCACCTTGTGTACCCGCCGCTAGCTGCTCAATGATGTTACCAACCAGGTAGTAGTTACAGTTACTGTATTCGTATTTGCTTCCCTGGGTAAAAGAAGGCTGCCCACCTTGCTCCTCACACGTACAAAAGCGGTTACCAAACCCTTCAGGGCCATTCAGGTTGAGCGTTTCGTCATACAAATATGGACGCCAGCCCCAGTTGTTATACACTTCTTCGTTGTCACTGTAGTTAGGGATCCCCGACGACATCGCCAACAGATTATGCAAGGTAACGTCTGCGCACTGATTTTTAGGGTACCAAGGCAAATAGTCACCAACAGTTTCAGCTCTGAGGTCCTTACCTTCTAACATGCGCATCAAGATAGCAGCAGCAAATGCTTTGGTGTTTGAACCAATGCGGTACTTAGACTTTACCGTGTTATCCACGTTGTATTGCATATTTTGCGGGCCACAGTGATATTCATAAACCACTTTGTCCACAGAAGTAATATAGATAGTCCCGAAAAACACCATAGCGTCGCAATACTGTTTAACGGATACATCTATCATTTCCAGTTGCGAGGCTGTGATAGTAGTGTCTTTTGCTGAACTTTTGTTTTGCAGACACGATGCCAGGATCAGGCTGATCAAACACATCACCATGATCTTGAGTCTTGAAGGGTATAACCGGTTCATTGTATGGATTCCTCAATTTTGACCACTTTGTTTGCCAACCTCATCACCACTAACAAACCCCAGGTGGCGCTCATTAACGCGCCGCTTTTGCCATTCCCACCAGTACCTTGCGAGTACCTGTATAAGCCTGACGGCCATGTGTGAATAGCATGTTGTCTAGCAGCAAAATGTCGTTGCGCTGCCAGGGGTAAGAAAAAGTGAGCGCACGGTAGACATCATTGATGACATCAATGTCTTCTTTGGCAATCTCACTACCGTCGCCGTAATAGGCATTGCGAGGCAAGTAATCTGTTCCAATGCTGTCGGGCATTTCATTGTCTACCGCAGAGCAATGGAATAAATGCGCCTGATTGAACCAGACCTTTTCGCCGGTTTGCGGGTGTGTCATAACCGCAGGTCTGAACTGCCGGGTCTGTAGCCTGCCATCGTCAAACCACTCGCACTGAATATCGTTTTTCCAGCAATATGCTTCTACTTCATCGCGATCACTGGTCTGAAACACTTCTTGCCAGGGCAAATCTATGTCACCGTAATTGCGCACATACATAATGCCGCGCTCCTCAAACCGTGCTTTCAGGTCATCAGGCAGCCGCTTGTACACTTCGCGGCTATCTGCAAGCGGGGTATCGCCCCCCGTTTTAGCGGGGACAACACAGAAAAAGCCCATCCGCATTGGCCAGCAGTTGGAGTAGGCATTTTCATTGTGTTGCAAAATCACCTGATCGGCGTGATATTCCGTGGTGGTATAAATGTTGTTACGCAGTGCAGTGCGAGGAGAAGAGCGATAAATATACTGGCTGAGCGGTTCGCCAAAAATCGTTTCCAAAATGGTGCTGAACTGGTTGGTACTCACAATATTGAGTCCACGCAACAGTGCAAACCCATCGCGGTCAACCCAGGCATTAATTTCCTTAACATTCGCCTTAACCCAGGCAAGACCACTTTGCTTTTGTCCTGAGAGATCATGGATCCGTTGATCTGTATCGGCGGAACTTAAATCCATATCTGGTGATAGTAACTGATCCATTTTATTCCCATCCTTTAAGTAAGGTAACAAGTAAAATTTACATCGCAATTTTGACATTAATTGTTTAATTTTTAAGCTCAACCAACATCAAATAAAACATTTTAAAAACATATTCATAAACAATAGACTACAAAACATAGTCACTCTCTATTATTTTTACGACTTCGCCGACCTCTTTGTGGCCTAAAATTGAAAGGTGCTCCCCTGCAACTTCAAATGCGCGCACTCTGTCATAAAGTGCCTGCCAGCCCATATCAGTCGTTAACGTTCGCCCCTCAAACTCTTGGGTCTGCGAAGCTTTAATTACCCGAATTGGGCAGCTAAGCTGCTCAGGCAGGCACACATCAGCCATCAGCTGAGCGCAAAATACCGTTTGTAAACGTTGTAACTGAGCTGAGGAAAAGTGATAACCTGACTGAACCATGGACTGTGCTAAGGTCTGACCCTGCGCTTCGGTCGACATTGTCATGAGTGTTTCCAGCTGAGCGTCATCAAAGTGCAGTGCAAAAAATGCGTTCATATTTTCGAGCATCAGGCGGCTGGCCTGCTGCTCTGTAACTGAAACCGTGCTTTGCAAAGGTCTGGGCGTGTCTAAAATCGTGATGGAGGCAACAGACGCTCCCTGCGAGCCCGAAACGAGTTCATCTATTTGCTCCAGGTGCTGGGCCATTGTCAGCGCAATAAAACTGCCAAATGAATGACCTACCAGATTGACCTGGCCAATTCCTGCTTGTGTCAGCACCGACACATAATGCCGGGCAGTCGCGTCTACAGATCTGACGGTATCCGGGTCATTTGCTATCAGATCTGGCTGTAAACCGTATACAGGGATCCGTGTATCCAGACCCTGTACCAATGCCTGAAAGGCCATCAGTAGTCCGCCGGCTCCCGCTATCAACACTACAGGCGTGACTCCATTGCTGCCAGTTTGCAGACACAACAGGCTCTGAGGAGATAAGTGCTGATCCTGATGAGCATACTGAAACTCAGTTAACGCTTTGGCCAGGTCACCGACACAAGGGTGTTGCAGCAACATAGCTATCGGTACTTCTGCCTTTAGCGTATCGCACAGCTCAGTATGCAATCGCATCATCAGCAGTGAATGACCTCCCAGCTCAAAAAAGTCATCATTTAGGCCCACCCGAGAGCACTGAAGCAACTCAGCAAGGTAGTCACACAGGTGGCGTTCGAGTGGTGTAGTCGGCGCTACATAGCACTCAGGCGCGGCCAACGACAGAGTCTGAGCCTCACGGGCCAGCGCTTTTCTGTCCAGTTTGCCATTATTGTTGTGTGGCAGCTGGGCACGGGGCACCATCCACTGAGGTACCATATATTTGGGGAGTTGCTCGGCCAAAGTCGCTTTTAGCGAAGTGATATCTGGGTCATGTGACTCGATAAAAGCAACCAGCTGATCGCCCGCCGCTTTATCATTTTTAACTACGACAGCACACGCTTTAACCTCTTGGTGTTCAAGCAATGCCCGTTCAATCTCGCCCAGTTCAATACGATACCCTCTGATTTTAACTTGCTCATCCAGACGCCCTAAAAAGTGCAACGACCCGTCTTCAAGCCGGACCTTGTCGCCGGTTTTGTAGCAACGGGTTTGTGTATTCGGGTTAAACACAAAGGCTTTGTCTGTTTTAATTTTGTCGCCCAGATAGCCAAGCGCCAGGCCCGCGCCGCTCACATACAGCTCCCCTGCCACATAATCCGGCACAGATCTGAGCTCCTTGTCGAGAATATGCACAGTTAATCCAGTCAGAGGCTGACCAATCGGAATTATGTCTCCCTGATACCGGGTGACATCCATCAGTGTGGCTGAAATGGTGGTTTCTGTCGGGCCATAGGCGTTGATAACACGGATGCCTGTACCGTAGTGGTGCTGCCAGGCTCTTAGCGCCGTACTTTGCATTTGCTCACCACCCACGGTGATAATCCGCATAGCCGAACCTAAGTCCACAGGGCTCACCGCCAACTGGTGCCAGTAAGCCGTTGGCAGGCTCATTAGGCTCAGCTGACTCTGGCGAGATAATTCAGCCAGCGCCTGACTGTTAAGCAACTGTTCCTGCTCTGCCATTACCAGCGTTGCGCCGCTAAGCAAAGTACAAAACACTTCTTCAGCAAATACATCAAAGCTGCAACTGGCAAATTGCAGATAATTATCGTCAGGTGTAATCGCATAATTACTTTGCAGGCAGGCCACGTAATTCAGCACGCTGCGATGCGCAACCTGCACGCCTTTTGGCTCACCTGTGGTGCCAGAAGTGTAGATAACATAACAAGCAGACTCACCGTTACAATCCGGTTCCACAAACTCGTTTGACTGCACTGAGATAGCTGCATGACTTGCAGTCAGGTCCACGACCGGACAAGCAGGCAACCCTCCCACCCAGGCAGGCTCGACGCTTATCAGCACAGCAGCTTGTGCATTAGTCAGCATGTAATGGCGCCTTTTTTCGGGCAATGCCGGAGCAATTGGCAGGTAAGAGGCGCCGAGCTTAAGGGCAGCCAGAATGGCAATGATAAGTTGCGGGCCAGAGTCCAGGCAAACCGCGATTACCGCCTGACCTGCGCACAGCGAATGGTGCGACGACAAATAATTCGCCAGCTGACAGGCAGCCTCATCCAGCTCACCATAGCTCAGCACAACCTCAGTATGGTTACTCTGCTGAATGTAGCGAATGGCGGGACATGTCTCATATTCCGCTTTGATCTGCGCAAATGCCTGATGTAGCGTCTGATGCTGATCCATCCTCGGCTGTGCGCCTGGCAATTCGAAATGGGGGATCTGAGTAGCCTGCTCTGGCTTGACCAGAGGCAATTGAGCCAGTGCCATTTCAGGCTGCGCCATAAAGGCATCCAGTAAATCTGTGATCAGGTTCAGACTCTGTCTGGCCTGTGTGTTTGTCAGTATTGCTTCGCTATAACTGAGCGTCAGCGACAGCTGATCCGCTACACCCACTACAAATGTGATGGGATAATGCGTCTGATCCTGCTCCGAGCAGACCTTTACCCTAAATGGTGCGCTTTCTTGTGCTAGCGGATCGTTGGGATAATTTTCAAAGACATATAGTGCATCAAACAGTTCGCTGCTGTTGTCAATGCCGCTCCACTGGTGGATCTGCGACAAAGGTGTATGGGCAAACCGTGTCAGCTGAGCCTGGTGCTCTTTGATCTGTCGCAGGTAGTCTTTTACTGACATATGCCCCGGTGTTGAGACCAGAACAGGTTGCGTATTGATATACAGCCCTACCCGCTGCTCCACATTTGGCAAAGTGTCCGGGCGACCTGAAATAGTCTGGCCGAATAGCACAGTGTCACTCTGACAACAGGTACGTAACCAATAGGCCCAGGCCCCCTGAATCACCTGATTGAGCGTCAGTCCCTGGTGCTTGGCAAACTGGTTCAATTGCTGAGTGAACTCAGTACTGAGCATCTGAGTCAGCTCACTCACGCCAGGGTCTTTGTCTGCACTCAGTGTCAGGTGTTCTGTCACTAAGGTTGGTGTGTCAATATGGCCCAATTGTGTTTGCCAGAATGCCTTCTCTGCTTGTGTATCACGAGTCTCAAGATAAGCCACATAATCACGAAATGGATCAGCGACCGCCTCCACAACCCGGTTTTCAATCCTGGCCTGGTAAAACTCTATCAGGCCATCAAACAATACAGGCAAGGACCAGCCATCCATAATCATATGATGGTAAGTCCAGATAACCCCATGACAATGCTCACCAAATGGTACTAACCTCAACCGCATACAAGGCGCATTGTTCAAATCGATTGGCTGACGGTATTCCTGCTCAGCAAGCAGCGCCAGACGAGCGTTAACCGTATCGTCGTAATGCTGAGGTTCGTCTATTTGCAGTGGTAACTTGCAATACTCTAAGACTAGCTGCACAGGCCGCTGTGAGGTGACAAAAAATGCGGTACGCAGGATGGAATGTTTAGCCAACAACTGGGTCCAGGCGTACTCAAAGGCTTCCGTATCCAGCGCACCTTGCAACAACATCACTGACTGCTCACGATAAACCGGACTTTCTGTACTTCGGGCATGGAACCACATCCCTTGCTGCAAAGGCGTCATGGGATAAATGTCGGCTACTGGCTGCTCAGCCTTGTCGAGCAGCTGTTGCAGTTGCAAGCGTTCGAGCTCCGGTAACAGCGCAAAATCGCTGGGGGTCGGGCAGTTTTCGGTTTGCGTCAGGCAATGTGCCCGCACAGTTTCAATGGCCTGTTCAAAGTGCGCACTTAACCGCAGTGCATCCTGTTCTGTGTAGTAACCCGATGCACATTCCAGTGTGACCGACAAACGGCCATCCGTCACCGCTGCCGTAATTTGCAAAGCGGCAAACGCATCATCCAGTTCGTTACGCATGGCACCCGTGGGTTCGCAGGCATCACCGAGCAAACCTCTTTGCTGTAACACAGTATCAAGCTGGCCCAAGTAATTAAAAAAGACCTGAGTGCGCGTATCGATTGTCAGTGACGTTCTCACTTTCGGGTCGGGGTGAGAATAACGCAGCGCACCAAACTCGCAGCCGTGTTCCGTGGCCCAGGCCAGCTGCTCTTTCACTACACAAATTGTCTGAGCCAGGGCACTGTCTGATGCTCCGCTTTGACTGTGTAAACGCAAAGGAAACAGCGCGGTTAACCAGCCAATGGTGCGGCTGGCATCGTGCACACCGCTGAGTTTTGCCCGGCCATGGCTCTCAAGCAAAACAACCTGCTCCGCCTGCTGATAATTGCGTAACCCGGACCACTGCCAGGCACTAAGCAGCAGCGTCTGAATATTACTTTTATACGCCCTGTTGGCATCGTTCAACAATTGCCGGGTATGCGTTTCACTCAGCTGAAATTTCGTGCGGATCACACTTGTGCTTGCACGGTCAGACAAGCTGGCTCCCAAAGCTTGCTGATACCTGGCCGTCGCACAAGCCCCCTGCCACCTTTCAAGATGCTTGGCGTCACAGGCACGCTCCTGCAGATAAAAGGCAATGGCATCCAACGAGGCACTGGCCGGCGGTAGTGTTACTGGCTGTCCGGCCTTTGCCTTAGTGCAAGCCAGCTCCAGATCCGCCAATAAAATACGCCAGGATACGCCGTCTACCAATAAATGATGAGCAATAACCAGCAGCCGATCAGCCAGCTCTGAGTCGGGAGTCGCGATATGGCATAATTGCAGTAAAGGTGAACCGTCAAACGAAAAGCTTGCCTGTGCCAAGTTGCTTAGCTCTGCAAGAGCATCCTGCCACTGCTCGCCTGCTTCACTCAGGTTATGATGTTGGCATATTTCTGTGCTATCCAGTTGATCAACAATATAAAGCTCATCTTTGTTTTTAACCGACAACCTGAGTGCATCATGGCATGTTATAAGCCCCTGAACAGCCTCACACAGGTGCGCAAAAGACACCGATTTGTCGAGGCTCAGCATCACAGCCTGATTCCAGTGTTCCGGTACAGCAAAAGCTTGTTCGAAGAACCACTGCTGAATAGGCTGAGGCCTCAGCTTGCCCACAAAATGTTGCTGCTCATGATCGGCCGCCGATGGCTCAGAGAACACGTTAGTTGCTGCGAAATTTTCCGCCAATGCTGCCGCACAGCTGTGAGCAAAAATATCAGCCACAGAGACTGGCATGTCTATCGCTCTGGCCCGACTGGCGAGCTGAATGGCTAAAATAGAGTCGCCACCGCTGGCAAAAAAATCATCCTCGGGTTGCAGATCAGGCTGGTTTAACAGCTCCCGCATCAGGATTAAAATACGGTTGTGCTGTGCCTGCGTGTTACTTTTAGCGTCCGGCTCTTTCGGGTGCTCCGCTGCCACTTCCTGGGCCTGCTGTGCCAGTACCTGTAACGCCCGATGGTCTAATTTGCCATGAGTGGTCAGAGGCAGTGCCTCCAACATCAAAAAGCTCGCTGGCACCATATACTCGGGCAAAACCGAGCGCAGCTGTCCTCGCAGTTGCGCTGCTAAACTTTGTCTCGTATGCGTCAACTCTGGCACAACAAAGGCCGTCAGTTGTTTATTACCTGACTGTGTTTCGGTTATCTGCACCGTACATTCAGCAACACCGTCTTGCGCACGCAATTGGTGCTCAATTTCAGCCAGTTCAATGCGATAACCGCGTATCTTAACCTGGGCATCATTGCGGCCAATATAAGCAATACGGCCATTGCTTAGTCGCCGTACCAAATCGCCACTACGATAAACACGCACTAACTCGCCATTGTCCAGATTCAGTTCAGTGAATTTTTCCTCACTTAACTCAGGTTTATTAAGATAACCCAGTGCCAGCCCCTGACCGGCAATCAGCAGCTCACCAACCATGCCGTCCGCCACACTGCAATTCCGCTCATCGACAATATAGACATCGCAGTTGTCGACCGGTAGACCGATATCCGGAAGTGCCTCTGTGCCACAGACAACCGGACCCGATGTCGCCACCACGGAGGCTTCGGTTGGACCATAATTGTTGATCAGCTTGAATGGAAACGACCCGTTAACCGGGTTGAGCCTGTCGCCACCCACCAGCAGATACTGAAGTGATGTCGGCGTAAAACGGGGGTCTGCCAGCATCACTTCTGCGATGGGAGTAGCCAGGAAACAGTGACTTACCGACTCTTGGGTCAAACATGCCGATAGCGACTGCGGATCCGTAAGCTGGGCGCTGGCCACAAACACCAGCTGTGCACCAGCGCTCAGATAAGGCCATATCTCCCAGGTTGCCGCGTCAAAGGCTATATTCGCAGTCTGGCTGCCCACGCTATCAGCATCCAGTGCGAATGCTCGCTGATGCCAGGCACACAGGTTAGCCAAACCCTGATGAGGGATCATCACCCCTTTAGGTTGCCCTGTTGTACCTGAAGTATAGATAACATAGGCAAGTTGTTCGGCATTGAGCTCGGGTAACGGAGCCGTAGCGCAAGACGCCAATTGCACATCTAGTTCAGGGCTGTCCAGCATAATGGTCTGACACTGTGTGTGCTGTTCAAACTGACTGGCTAAGCGCTGCTGTGTGAGTAGCCACTGACTGTTGCTATCTGCAATAATATGCGCGATGCGTGCCTCGGGGTAATGAGCCGACACAGGCACATACGCACCACCGGCTTTAAGCACCCCCAGCATAGCCACGACCAGATCGCAACCGGCGTCACAGCTTACCAAAACGGTTTGCTGTGACTTAAGCCCCAGCCCAATCAAATACTTTGCTAAACGGCTGGCACGCTCGTTTAATTCACCGTAAGTCAGTATTTCGCCTCGTTGAGGGTCTTTAAGTGCAATTTTGTCTGGGTTTTGTGTGCCCAGCTGAGTAACCACAGTTTGTGGCTTTAATACTGGATAAGATTGTCCTTTGAGTGCGTCATAACGCCGCTTTGTCAGTGGTAAATCGGCTATGCGAGTATCTGCATTGCTGGCAAGTGCATTCAGCATCATCAGTAATGACTGGCTCATACGTTCAATACTGACGGCGTCAAACAAAGCCGTGTTATAACACCAGGACAAGCGGATCCCATCCGCGGTCTGTACCGCGCTCAGCTCAATATCGAACTTGGCAGCCACTGAGATCGCTTGCTCAGCCTGTACTTCTATATCAGCAAGACGCAAATCGGTATCCAGTTGTGGGTTTAGCGCAAAGCTCAGCTGAAAGACGCCCTGGTGACTGAGGGAACGCTCCAGGTTAAGCGCATCCAAAATCTGCTCAAACGGCATCGCCTGATGTGCCTGAATATCAACCATAACGGCTTTTTGTTGTGCCAGCAGCTCGGTAAATGTGAGCTGCGGCGTAAACCGTGTACGTATGGGCAAGGTATTGATAAAAAACCCGACCAAAGGTTGCAACTGACTGTGTTCACGGCCCGAGAAAGGCGCGCCTATCACCACATCCGTGGTGTGGCTGTATTTGCCAACAAAAACAGCAAAGGCAGTCTGTAACCAGGTAAACAAGGTGACGTCATGGCGGCGGCACTGCGCCTGAATTTGCTCACACACTGCGTTATCAAGATGCGTTATGTGTGTGCCCCCCGGGCGACAGACATTCTGCTTCTGGCCCTGTCCAGCGGCAGTTGATGCAGCGGCGGAGCGTCTGCCAGATGAGCAAGCCAGAACGTACGATGGGACTCTAAAGCACTTGTGTTCAGAGTGTTACGCTGCCACTGCGCATAATCGGCATATTGTATGGGCAATGGGTGCGCAAGCAATTCAGGTAATGGCTGGTCACACGCAAAATGCTGGTAAAAAGCCGCCAGTTCTTCACTCAAGATAGCAAGAGAGTGGGCATCCGCAGCAATATGATGCAGGTTCACCCGCAGTCGATACTGAGTATCAGCAACCGCCATCAGGGTCAGCCTGATCATTAGCCCCTGACTCAAATCGAACGGATTCATAGCATCGTCGCGCTGCGCTCTGAGCCAGCTTTGCTGTTGTGCATGTGGTGCCAAAGTGCGTGCGTCAATGAAAGTCAGAGGCACTTCAAAATCTGGCACAACCTGTTGCTGCGGACCGAGTGTATCGTCCTGAATAATTTTGCTGCGTAACACATCATGACGCTGGATGATAGCGTGCCAGGCTTGCCTGAACGCCGCCAGGTTTAGCGAGCCGGTCAGCGTGAACGTACCGGGCATATGATATTGAGCCGAGCCGGGCGACATCTGCTCTACGGTCCAGAGTCTCGCCTGAGCGAAAGACAAGGGCACTGGTAACTCGGATTGCGTGCGAGATATGTCAACGGACAAACTCGTTGCAGTATCGGCCACAGATACCGCTTTCGCCAGCTCACCCACTCTGGGGCTCTGAAATACCTCTTTTAGCGAGACTGAAAAACCATGGCGTTCCCGTAGCTGACTCACCAATTGGGTGGCCAGCAATGAGTGACCGCCCAAGCGGAAAAAGTGGTCATTCAGACCCACTTTTTCAACACCAAGCAACGCAGAAAAACACTGTGCAATGGCGCGTTCAACGTCACTATCCGGTGCCTGATACGTCGCCTCTTGCTGCAAAATATCTAATGACAGCAACGCTTTTTTATCTATTTTTCCATTACTGGTCAGCGGCAAAGCCTCTACCACAACAACATTGGTTGGCAACATAAACTCTGGCAAAGCACTGCGCAGATATTGTTGTACCTGTGAAATTGGGTCAGTGAGCTCAACCCCGTTACGGGCAACCACAAAGGCGCTGATCCTGGCTCCCTGTGGGTCGTCGCGATTAAGTAATACGCACACCGCCTGCAGATCAGGGTGCTGGCGTAGCTGGTTTTCAATTTCCCCCAGCTCAATGCGATAACCACGCACTTTTACCTGATCATCGGCACGACTGATGTAAGTTAGTTCACCGTCTGGTAAAAAGCGCACCAGATCACCCGACTTATAGAGCTTTTTGCCGCTGGTGTTTGCAAAAGGATCTGCAATAAAGCGCTGGGCATTGAGCTCTTCTCTTTGCCAGTAGCCACGACACACCCCTTCACCGCCCACATACAGCTCACCGACGGCCCCCATCGGCAACAACTGCTGATGTTTATCAAGCACATAACAAGACATAGTAGGAATGGCATGACCAATATTACTCACCCCAAGTGCCAGATCCGCATCGCTGAGTCGTTTAAAGGTCACATGTACTGTGGTTTCGGTAATACCATACATATTAATAAGCTGGCAGGCATCAAACCGTTTGGCCCAGGGTTTGAGTTTGCCTGGTTGCAATGCTTCTCCACCGAAAATAACGTAGCGTACCTGACATTGTGCCTGCTCGGTTTCCTCCAAGTCGCACATCGCAGACTGAAGCGCGTAAAAGGCACCGGGCGTCTGGTTCAGCACAGTGACCTTTTCACTCAACAGGCAGGATGCAAAAGCCTGGGTGTCCTGACTCATTGCCTTACTGATAACCACCAGCTTCGCGCCGAACAGCAAGGCGCCGTACATTTCCCAGACAGAAAAATCGAAGCAAAAGGAGTGAAACAGGGTCCACACATCCCGCTCGTTAAAATCAAACAATGCAGGTTCAACGTGCAATAGCCGGACAACATGTCGGTGCTCTATCTGAACTCCCTTTGGCCGGCCTGTGGTCCCTGAGGTATAGATCATATAGGCGAGGTGGTCCGGCTGAATATCCAGCTCAAGATTGTCGGCGATGGCAATACCGGCGTAAATAGCCTCGTCATCAATGTTGATCATCGACTGAGCACACCCGGCAAAACGAGCCTCAGTAACGCTGTCGCAGATCAGCCAGCGACTGTCCACATCACCTATAATGTACTCAATCCGATCTTTTGGGTAATCCGGATCGATGGGCACGTACGCTGCGCCCGCTTTTAAAATCGCCAGTAAGGTCACGACCATATTGACTGAGCGTGTCACACTGACGGGCAGCATGGTCTGTGGTTCTATTTTGCTGGCAACCAGCACTCTGGCAAGCCGGTTAACACGATTATTTAATGCCTGATAGCTTAATCTTTCGTGTTCATCGACCACGGCAATGCGCTGGCCAAAACGCTTTACTTGCTCCTCGAACAAGCTAACCAGTGTCTGCGTGTTGTCCCACTGTGTCTGTGTATATTGAGCATATTCCAGTATGGACTGCGTTTGGGTTTGATTCAGTAACGGAATTCGGCCAATCTGTGTTTGCGGGGTTTGAACTAACTGCTCCAACAGTACTTCAAAACTCTCTGACCAGTGCTGAATCGTTTTTGCAAGATATAAGTCACTGTCATACTTCCAGTTTAAAGTCAGTGCTTTGGTATTTTCATCCAGTACGGCATTGAGTTCCAGGTCACATTTAATGTCAATCTCATCGCCATCCGCGCGGGATTGTTCCAACACAGTCAACCCGGGTAGTTGCAGCGCGTGTGCCGCACTACTTTGATCCAGAGTGAATAAGATCTGCACCAAAGGATGGTGGCTCATATCACGGGGACAATTTAGCGCTTCGACCACCTTATCAAAGGGTACTTCACGGTGCTCAAACGCAGCCAGGATCTGCTCTTTTTGTTGCTGTAACCAGGCATTAAAGGACAAGGATTCTGTTATGTTTGCCGGGATCACCACAGTGTTGACAAACAAACCTATCAGGGGCGCCAGATCGGGATGATCACGTCCCAGTACAGGCGTCCCCACTACCACCTGCTCATTTTGAGTTAACCGACCCACAAACAGCATAAAGCTGCTCAGTAACCACATAAAAGGCGTTACGGATTGTTGTGCACAGTGGGTTTGAATGCGGGTTGTCAGAGCAGGACTCAGCGCCTGACGATAGACCCGCCCACGCTGGGTTTGTACGGCGGGGCGCACAAAGTCACCGGGCAAAGATTGGATGGGATCCAGGTCGGCCAGTGCCTGCTGCCAATACGCCAGCTTATCGCTAAGGTGGGCCGACGTCAGAGTCTTTTGCTGCCAGGCCGCAAAATCCCCATACTGCACCTTTAGTGGGGCCAATTGAGATACAGGGTCCGCTTCTAAAGCTGCACGGTAAAGGACTGCCAGTTCCCTGACCAGCACCTGCATGGATGCACCATCGGATATAATGTGGTGCATATTAAACGCCAAATAGTGGGTTTGCTGGTCAGATATCACCAATGCCCGGATCAGTAGATCCTGCGTTAAGTCAAATGGCAGGGACAAAAACTCATTAAGCTGCGCACGAATTCTCTGTGCTTTGTCATGTGACGACCATTGACTGGCATCGTACCACTGCAATGGCGTTTCAAACTGTTCTTGCACTATGACAGACACACCCTGCTGAGAGCCCTCACTGGCAACGAAATGGCTGCGCAGCGACTCATGACGGACGATTAATGCTTCGATACTGGCTTTGAGCGCGGCAATATCCAGTTGTCCGGTGAGGACAAATTCAGCAGGCATGTAGTACTGACTGCTGCCTTGTAACTGTTCAATAAACCACAACCCTTGCTGTGCATAGCTCGCGGGTAATGGCACTGAGCGGTCTGCTTTTGCAATAGCTGAGTACTCAGCCTGCTCCAAAGTGGCGTCACGCTGCTGCTGAAAGTAGGCAATGATCTCAGCCTTGTGGGCGACAATTCGTTGCTTCAGCGCAGCGGGAAACTCCCCTTTTTGCTTAAATGCCAGAGCACCATTTTTCTCATACAAGGTGATCCCTGCACGCAATGCATCCGCTATCAACTGCTCAATTACTCTCACCTGTTCCGTCATTACAAAAACATCTCTTCTGAAGTATCGTTTTCGTTATCGTCCTGTGCCTGTTGTGCCATTGCCTGGTGGATTTCAATCCACTGCGCAAGTGCCGCAACTGTAGGGCGTTCAAATAGAATTCTGACCGACATGCTTACGCCAAGCTGTGCCTCAATCAAACCAATACACTGAGTCGCCAGCAGCGAATGCCCTCCCAGACTGAAGAAGTTGTCTTCAATACCGAGCGTTTCGACATTGAGTACCGAGGCCAGAATCTCGACCAGCGTCAACTCCACGTCATTTCTTGGTGCAACAACATTAGCTGATGATGCGCATTGCGCGCCTAAGGCATGCAGCGCACGAGCATCCACTTTGCCATTCGACGTTAAAGGCAGGGTTTCTATCAGAACATAGCGATATGGCAGCATATAGGCGGGCAAAGACTCGCTCAGGTGTGCAGACCAGCCTGAGGCCAGCGCAGGCTCGGCAAGCGTCGCCATATCGGGGCATTCTGCCAGATCCGGTTGCACATAAGCTTCGAGGTTATCTCCTGCTTCATTAAGCAACACCGCAGCCTGTTCAATACCAGGCAACAGCTGTAACTGATGGGCAATTTCTTCTGGCTCTATTCGGTAGCCTCTCAGCTTTATCTGGTCGTCTGCACGGTGACAAAACACCAGCTCCCCGGGGTACCATCATCATTTATAGACCAGCGCACCACATCGCCACTGCGATAGAAGCGCAGCTCACTCTGCTTTGCACCAAAAGGCAGCCACACAAACTTTTCATCACTGAGCTCGGTTCTATTAAGGTAGCCGTGAGCCAGGTTATTGCCGCCGATGTAGAGCTCACCGGTTACACCAACAGGCACAGGCTGCATCTGCTCATCCAATACCAATAAGTGCGTATTAGCTATTGGCTGACCAATGGGGACCTGACTATAGGACTGTGCCTTAAGCGCAGCTATTTTCTGCTTATCACAGCGAAAGGTGCTGGTACCGACTGTGGCTTCGGTGGGGCCGTACTCGTTGATCCACTCAACATTGGGTAACCGTTTGCTAAGCTGAGCTACAAGCGAAACCGGTAACGCCTCGCCACCCACAACCACCTGATGCGCCCCATTAAAACACCGCTCTTCTGCAAGCGCGCACTGCTTCAGTACAGCAGCGACCCCTTGTAGATGTGCTGGTGTCACCTTAAACACCCCGGCAATCTCCTGACACAATCGGTTTGCCAAGTCTTTGAGCATTCGCTCGTCATCTGCCAGCATGTCGATGCACACACCTTGTAACAATGCTGGCCAGATGGTTGTGACGGTGGCGTCGAACGCCAAAGGTGTGCTCACAACACTAAAGCTTATCGCATCGTTAAAATAGTCATGGCGAGCATGATCCAGATAAAGCGCCAGATTGCCATGGGTGATGGCGACACCTTTGGGCTGCCCTGTCGTGCCCGAAGTGTAAATCACATAAGCCAGATCTGAATGTTCACTGCGTGGGAACTGTTCACGTATTTGCTTTGGCAACCAGCTATTCGGCTGATCTATTTCCAACACTGACAAAGGAGGCTGGGTAGCAGCATCGATAACCGGTTTTAGCTGTGTCATGAGCTTACTATGAGTGAGCAGCCAGCAGGCGCCGCTGTCACGAATAATAAACTGAGCACGTGACGCAGGCAGTGTCGGATCAACCGGCACATATGCAGAACGAATCTTAAATGCAGCCAGCATAGCAACCACCTGATCGCACCCGGCATTCAGACACAACGCAATACGCATGCCTGGCTTTACCCCCTGCTCCAGCAAATAGCTAGCCAGGGCGTTGGCCTTTTGCTCAAGCGCTGCATAACTGAGCATACAGTTGTCAGCATCGCGCACCGCAAGCTGGCTGTCCGCTTGGTGTGCCTTTGCACTGATCTGGCTGTGAATGCATTGTGCCGGGACCGCAGTGACCGGTCCACGCATATTGACTAGTTGATGTTGAGTCTGCTGCGTCATCACAGGCAGGCACTGTACCTTGTGTTCAGGCGCCTTGAGAATGGCACTGATCAGAATTTCAAAAGACTCAGCAAGAGCTACCACTGTCGCGGACTTAAATAAAGCCGAGCAATAGTTCCACTCCAGTTCAATGCCATCGCCTTTTTCAATGGCGTTCACTTCGAGATCAAACTTCATCATGGGCTCGGCAGGCGCTTCAACTTCAATGTGCAACTGAGGCAGTACCAGATCGGTGGTTTCATTATTTTGTAGCGCAAACAAAATCTGAAAAATCGGTTGGTGTCCCAGATTTCGTTCTGGCTTAAGCGCCTCAACTAATTGCTCAAAGGGCAGTGCCTGATGTTTAAACGCATCCAGAATAACCTGCTTTTGCAAAGCCAATAGCTGATTGAAACTTTGCCCTGGTTGAATACGTGTACGTATTACTAAGGTATTGACAAAAAAGCCGATCAGATTGGCCACTTCATTGTGTTCACGGCCAGCAACCGGTGAGCCAATGACCACATCATCCGTTTGACTGTAGCGCAGTATCAGTAAAGAAAACACGGTATTGAGCCACATAAACAGGGTCACCCCCTGAGACTTACAGTGTTCATGAATTGCCCGCGTCAATGCCGCACTCAGGCGTTGGGTATGACGCTGACCACTTAGCTGAGCCATGGCGGGGCGCGGGTAGTCCAGTGGGAGCTGATGTAATGGGGGATGGCCATCAAGGGCTGTCAGCCAATATTGCACCGCATCCTGATTAGCATGCTTTGTCCAGGTATTACGTTGCCAGTACGCAAAGTCGCCGTACTGAACAGGCAGAGGCTGAGTCAGTTCGGCTGGCAGCTGGTACTGCGCTTCTTTCGCAAAATGGCGATAAAACGCAATGAACTCTCGGACTAAAATTGCCATAGACCAGCCATCGCTGGCAATGTGATGCATATTAAAATGCACCCGATAATCGTCCTGTGCGAATTCAACCAGTAACACTCGGATCAGCAGGTCCCTGCTCAAATCAAACCGGTTGGTTGCATTGGCATGGGCCGCCTGCTCCCAACGCTGTTGCCGGGCTCGCTCACCCAGTTTAGTCAGGTCAAGATGAGTGAGCGGTAAATCAAACCTGGCGCTGACTTGCTGAACGGGTTCAGATTGCGGCCTTTGAATAATCTGAGTATGTAACACTTCATGGCGTGAGATCAGGGCGTTAAGCGCTTCACTGAACGCGCCTTTGTCAAGCGTCCCACTGAATTTAAACCCGGCAGGCATATGATACTGAGTACTCGACTCATGTAATTGCTCAATCAGCCAGAGCCGTTGCTGGGCAAAGGACAAAGGCAAAGCCTGCTGACGTGATACAGGCACAATCGCATGCACTGCTGCAATCGGTGCACAGTGCTCTAACGCCTGAGCCAGCGAAGCAATAGTAGGCGTTTTGAATAGTTGAGGCAGTGTGACATCGAGATTTTTTTGCTGCCGGATCTGACTAATAAGCTTGATGACCAGCAGAGAATGCCCGCCCAAGTCAAAAAAGCTGTCTTCGAGATCCACATGCTCAGTGAGTAAAATATCACTGTAAAGCTGATACAAATAGGATTGCATGGGAGTCAGCGTCGTCAAATCCAGCGCCCTGCTGCTGGTGCAGCTTTCTCGTTGCTGCGCCAACGCCATCAGCGCTTTACTGTCTACTTTGCCATTGGCGGTCAGGGGGATCGCTTCGACCCGATTAAACTGCCCCGGGATCATATACGGAGGCAGAAATTGCGCAAGATGGTTTCTCAGATGACTGTCTGATGGCACTTTGCCATTGAGGTAAAGTACATGTGCCTGCAACAACGCCTGGGATTCATCGACGGTCACCGCACAATCACGCACACCATCCAGCTCTCTCAGATAATGGCAAATCGCATTCAGATCTATTCGATAGCCACGCAGCTTAATCTGCTCGTCGGTACGGCCACAGTATCTGAGATATGCAAGCCTTCCCTGTTCATCACTTTGCCATCGTACCAGGTCACCGCTTCGATAAAAGCGCATCGGCTTTTTGTCCGCCACGTTGAGAGTGACAAACTTAGCCTGATTCTGCGTATCCAGGTTGACGTATCCCGGGCTGATAACCGGGCCGCCTATCAGTAACTCTCCGGGTACATTGTCGGGCACAGGCTGATCAAACTGGTCAACAACCAGCATTGCCACACCCTCATTAGGCAGGCCAATCGGCACATCCGCATAACACAAAGTGGTTTGTGGATTCTGATCAGGCGTGAGCGAGAACACACTACAGCCCACGGTTGCTTCGGTCGGACCATACTCATTTACCCAGGTACAGGCTGGCAACTTGTTGCGGAACGCAAGTAATAAATCGCTATCCAGCGCTTCGCCACCAATTACCAGAGTGTGTGGCGCACTATTGCTGCCAAGCTCATCCATCAAGGCCTGGATCGCACGTAAGTGTGCAGGTGTGATTTTGAATAAGCGTGGCCTGATGGAATTGAACAGGAGCTCACTGATGGCTGCCAACTGATGAGGTCCCTGAGTCACTATCTCGACCTCCCCGCCACATAACAGCGGGGGAACAAGCGCGGTAATCGTGGCATCAAAAGCCAAAGGCGTGCTCACTACCGCCAGCGGCAAAGTGACATCCGCATCCAGGTAAGTATCCATCGCATGTGATAAATACCCGTTCAGGTTGCCATGGGTGATCATGACGCCCTTTGGTCGTCCGGTAGAGCCCGACGTATAAATGATGTAGCACAAACGCTCTGCATCAGAGGTTTCTGACTCACCAAGCTCGTCATTGCCCGGGACTGAGACCGGATAACCAGCAAAGTTGGACTCCACGTCAAATAAGTCATCCAGAAAAAGAAAATCAGTGCCGCTGTCTATCAGCTTTTCGGTATCTTCACTGAATGCCAGAATCATCACAATGTCGGCATCATCAACAATATAAGACAAAGATTTCTCAGGCGTTTCATAATGCAATGGCACATACACATGACGCGCTTTAAGTATCGCCAGTACAGCAATAACCATGGCTGGGCCCGAAGGCAATAGCAGTGCAATTCGACTTTGCTCATCAAATCCCATTTCCAGCAAACAGTGAGCAAGCTGATTGGCACGCTGTTCCACTTCGAGATAACTGAAGGCTTCACCGTTACAGCGCAGCGCAACGCTATGGGGTTGTATTTCAGCAATGGCACTGAAATGATGATGCCAGCCAATATCGCTGCTGTGTTGCTCGTTGTCGGCCTCGCTATACGCAAGCAGTTGCTCAAGCAATTTGGCATCGCACAAACTCATCTCACTGATGCGTCGCTGCGGCTCTTGCAGGCATGTCCGGAGCAAATGGGTATACTGGCGCGCGAAAGACTCAATGCTGCGCTCCTGCCACAAAGCACTATCGTAAAGCCATTCGACCACCATAGTATCGCCACTATCGATAACAGATACTTCGAGATCCAGTTTTGCACTGCGTACGCCGGTGTCGTTGACGGTGACATCCAGGCCATCCAGCTTCAGCGCTTCATTTACCTGATTATTGACCCGGAAAACCACCTGAACCAAAGGATGGATCCCCAGGCTACGCTCACTGTTCAGCGTCTCGACCAGTGCATCAAACGGAATATGCTGATGGCTCAGCGCATTTTGCAGTGTTTCATTACTTTGAGTTAATGCTTCAGTAAAGGTCAGCTCAGGTTCAATGCGATGGCGCAATACCAGTGTATTGATGAAGTTGCCTATCACAGCTTCCAGTTCACTGAGTTCACGCCCTGCAACCGGAGTACCCAGCGCCAAATCTGACTGCCCGGACAAACGGCTCATCCACAGTGCAAACACACACTCGAGTACGCCAAACAGAGTTTGTCCATTGGTCGAAACAAACTGCCTCAGGGTTGTACTCAGTTCCTTCGGTAGTTCGCAGCAGTAGAGCGCCCCGCCACTGATCACTCGATTTTCTCTGGCATTATCCAGCGGTAATTCATGTACCCGAGGCAAGTTGGCCAACTGACTTTGCCAGTAGTCAACGCTGGTTTGCCACTGCGGCTGGGAGACTAAATGACGCTGCCAGTGCACATAGTCTATGTAGCTATGGATCAGTGGGGTGCACGCAGGAGTGCGGTGTTCAACCGCTGCTCGATATGCCGCTTCTAATGCCCGGCACAACACGCCGATTGACCAACCATCAGACACTATGTGATGCATGGTCACTATCAATACAAAAAGCTGCTCATCAAGTTTTAGTAGCTGAGCGCGCAGTAGCAGATCCTGACTCAGATCGAATGCAGTGTGATAATCCTCAGCCAATAACGTGCGCAGCGTATCAGCCTGCACCTCGTCATCAACATGACTTAAGTCCTGTTGTTTTAACGCGAAGTTAAGGCCGGAATTCAGATACTGAAACGGTTCATTCTGTGCGTTCTGACCATAATTAAAGCGCAGGATTGTGTGTTGCTGCACCACCTGTTCGAATGCCTGCGATAAGGCCTCAATATCTAACGCGCCTTTAATGGTAAACGCGCCTTGCAAATTATACTGCTTACTATGACCCTGCATTTGATCAACAAACCAGATCCGTTGCTGTGCAAAAGACAAAGGATGCTCACCTGACTGATCAATCGACGCCAACGTATGACCGACCAGAATATCCTGAGCTAACAGACATAGTTCCAGTTTTTCAACCGTCGGGTTAGCAAAAATAGCCTGCAACGACAGTACCCGGTCGAATCGGGCACGGATACAGTTAGCAAGACGCATGGCCAGTAAGGAATGACCACCAATAGAGAAAAAGTCATCGTCAGCTGCAATCTGGGGCACTCCCGTCAGCTCACTGAATAAGGTTGCCAGTTGTTGTTGTAATGCTGTACTCGGTGGCGTGTAGCTACGCTCATAATTCAGCGGCCGGGCAGCTAATTGCTTACGATCTACCTTTGCGTTATCCAGCACGGGCAATTGTGCCAGCGCCACGAAATGACTGGGTATCATGGCCTGAGGCAGGCTCTTTGATAAGGTATCTCGTAAAGCGGCCGCGGTGACTGGTGTCTCTTGATCCGCTGCGACAAAATAGGCAACCAGGGTATCAATACCGCTTTGCTTAATGGCGACAACGGCCGCCGTTTTTACGTCTACGAGGGCGGTCAGTTTCGCTTCAATTTCACTGATATCGATGCGATAACCTCGGATCTTGAGCTGACTATCCAGCCTGCCGAGATATTCCAGCGTGCCCTGATGCGTCAGACGAACACGATCACCTGAGCGATAGAAGCGCTCAGCTCCTGTATTTTCGCTCTGGCAAGTTACGAAATATTGCTCTGTCAACTGTGGCGCTCGCAAATAACCATCGGCCAGCGAGGTACCACCAATATAGAGCTCACCCGGCATACCGACCGGCACAGGATGCGCCTGTTTATCCAGTACCTGTGCGCTGACATGTGCCAGCGGTTTACCAATGGGATAATGTTCAATGTTGCTTGGAGCCTGCTCCGAGATAGTGTGCGTTGTCACCCCTATACAGGTTTCGCTGGGGCCGTAATGGTTGACAATGTGTGCTGACGGGTAGTGGTCTCGTAAATCATCAACGAGAGAGGCATCCAGTGCTTCGCCGCCGAGCACCCACTGTTCAATGGCTGGTTGGTTTTCTCCCTGAGCGGCTATGTGTGGCAACAATTCACGGGCAAAAGACGGCGTGATCTTTAACGTATTAACCTGCTGCGTACTGAGCATCTCAACCAGCTGTTGAGGATCTGGCAGCGCCTGCCCGGTTGGCATCACCACGGTGCCCCCTTGCATCAGAACCGGATAAATGCCGGTCAGACAAAGATCGGTGGCAAGTCCAGTGACAACACCAGAGCGGGTATGCGATGAAAATTCAATACACTGAGAAATAGAATCACAGTAACTGGCCAGTGCACCATGGCTTATCGCCACCCCTTTTGGTTTGCCCGTCGAGCCTGAGGTAAAGATCACATAAGCCAGATCACGCGGACTGGTTTTATCTACTATACCCGCGTTGTTATTTTGCTGTACCAGCTCATCATAGCCCCGTACAAGGATTTCATATTCATCCAGCGTGGCTTTTGTATCTGCCTGTATTGCCTGAGTATCGACCACGACCAGGGTGTGACACCCTGCCAGCTGCATAATTTCGATCACCCGCTGAACCGGCGTTTCCTGGTCAATGGGTAGATAAGCCGCCCCGGCACGCATTACGCCCAGCAAGGCCACCAGGCTGTTAACCTGTCGATTAACCAGTACAGCCACAATATCATCGCTCTGTATTGTGTCATCGAGCGCACTGGCCAGACTGGCACTGTGCTCATCCAGCTCAGCGTAACTCAGGGACTGAGCAGGGTCACTTTCCGACACCAGCGCAGCATGAGCAGGTCTCGATTGGGCATGAGCCAGAATTTGAGGTAACACCAAAGGCGCAGCTCTGTGCGGCGACTCTGTCGTCAGAAGCTGCTGAGCCAGTTTCACAGAGGGTAACTGAGCGTCTGACAGTGGCATGCTCTGGTCACCACTAAACGCCTGGAATAATGCCCGAAAGTCTTCACCAATTTGAGTGATAAGCTCGTGTGTAAATAAGGCCACATTGTATTCAAGCTCAGCAATCATTGCCTGACCCTGAGTAGTCAGGGTCAGCGTCAGATCAAATTTTGCACTGTGATTATTCAGCGTGAACAGTTCTGCTTCCAGTGACCCTGAACGCAATGACGTTGTGGGTACGGCGTTATAATTAAACAACACACTAAAAAGCTGTGAGGTGTCGGCAAGTTTAGCCAGCGCATCCTGAGACACGCTTTGGTTTTCCAGCGCCCGGGTCACTTGTGTCAGGGTATTGCAGGCAAGCTCACTGAAGGACATCTCTGCGGTTATCTGCTGACGCAGTGGCAGAGTGTGAATAAAGCAGCCGATCATGGATTCAAATTCACTGTGCTCCCGACCCAGCACCGGCACACCCACCGTAATGTCCTGTTGCTGACTATAGCGATAGAGCAACGCGTAAAACACACTCAGCAACCCGGCAAACACAGTGATCCCCAGTTGCTGACAGCAACTTTCAAAACGCGGGAATTGCTCGTCGTTCAATATAAACTGATGACTGGCCCCCTGAAATGAAGGCTGAGCTTGTCTGGCAAAACTGGTTGGCAGAGCAAAAGGCGTGAACCCTTCCAGCTGCTTTTGCCAATATGCATGCTGTTGCTGGTAAGCTTCAGACTGGACAAAGCGTTTTTCCCAATGCACATAATCGAGATATTGTAGTGGTGCCGGTGCCGCCTGTTCCGACGGTGTATTCTGTAATACATCAAGCAGCTCATTGACCAATAATTGCACCGACCAGCCATCAGCTACCAGGTGGTGCAACATCAGGTAAACCCACTGACCCTGGGTTTGTTCATCGCCACTGAGCAGTGCTGCTCTCACGGGGAGCGCTTTTTGTAAGTCAAATCCTTGCTGCAGGTAGGGTTGCACATGCGCTTCAATTTTTGCTCGGGTCACAGGCTCAGCCACACTCAGCGACATAACCTTAAGAGACAACTCAGCATTGACGCGCTGACATCCTCCCTGCTCCGTGGCAAAGAACTGACTACGCAAAATGTCGTGGCGCACAAGCAAGGTGTTTAACGCCGCTTCAAGCTGCGCTTTTGTTATCGGGTGCGACAGTTTCAGTAATCCAGCCATGGTATAGGCCACTTCCCCACCATGGTACTGGTCAATCAGCCAAATCCCTTGTTGAGAAAATGACAGAGCGCCCTGCTTTTGATGATTCGCCTGCATGTAGTCAATCAATGCCGACTTATTTTCTTTGATCTTATTAAGCTGCGCCTCTGGCACGGTCGCCAGGTGGGTACGCAGTTTCAGGCGGCCTTCTTGCAGATAAACATAAATACCCTGACCATCCAACTCGGCCAATAGTGCTTCAATCGCTGAATTTTCCATACTTACAAGTCCATCTCCGTCATGGATTGATCATCAAATGCCACGCTAATATCACGACCGCTGACAATGTTACTAAGGCGCGCAACGCCATCAGGTGCAGCCGGTGCGCCTGAACTGTTCAGGTCTTCAACCCGGACAGCAAGTTGCACAACACTGGGGTTATCAAAGATGTCACCGACCGTGGCCCTGATAGCAAAGTGTTGATTCAGCCTTGATATCAATTGCATAGCCAACACTGAGTTACCGCCACATTCGAAGAAATTGTGATGGGTTCCCAGTTGCTCTGAATTTAATAACTCGTGATAAATGGTCAGGATCTTCGCTTCCACCGGGTTGGCAGGTTGGCACAGCTCGGTCTGTGCCTGGTGGTTGTTATCCGGCACCACCAGCGCATTGCGATCAAGCTTGCCATTGGCTGTTGTTGGCCACTCTCCAAGCCAGCACAGGTATTCAGGTAACATATAAGCCGGCAGCTGATTTGCCAGAGCACTTCGCAATGTGCTGATAGTCCAGTGCTGCGCCAATTCGCCCTGCTCAATGCAGTAGGCGCACAATGCGGCTTGATTCTGGTCAGTTGTTTTGATGAATACCCGAACATCTACATCTCCCAGCACGTTGCGTAGCTGCGCTTCAATTTCACCCAGCTCAATCCGGTGGCCATGCAGCTTAACCTGATGGTCAAGTCGACCATCAAGTTCAAAGCGGCCATCGGCCAGCCTGCGTGCCCGATCCCCAGTGCGATATAGTCGTTCAGTGTGGTGTTCATCAAACTGGTGGACAACAAAACGGGCTTGTGTGAGCTCAGGTCTTGCCAGATAGCCATTAGCCAGACCAGCTCCACCGATCCACAGCTCTCCCCAAACACCCACCGGCTGCACAGCGGCACTGTATGTTGCATTTTCGGGCAGCACATACAGGCTGGTATTGGCTACCGGCTGGCCTATGGTAATGTCTTCAGGGTGGAAGATTTGCCCGGTTGCTGACCAGATAGTGGTTTCAGTAGGCCCGTACATATTCCACAACGCTTTTGCCTGACTGAGTAACTGAGCAGCAAGTACCGAACTTAAAGGTTCGCCTCCACTCCACACAGTTAAGCCCGCCGCAAAGTTGGGACATGTCGACAACAATAATTGCCATAAGGTCGGGGTAGCCTGCATCACAGTGACCGGGTGTTGCTCAATCAGATCAGCCAGCGCATTCGGATCACTACAGGCCTGCTCACTGGCCAGCAATACAGTGCCGCCAACCATAAGTGGACCAAACAGCTCCAACAAGGCTATGTCAAAGGCGATGGTGGTGACACTCAGCAAACAGTCTGACTGTTCCAGCCCGGGCTGGCGGACTATTGTGTGTAACAGGTTTGCCAGCGCACCGTGGCTTATCTCTACCCCTTTTGGCTTGCCTGTGGAGCCTGAGGTATAAATCACATACGCACGCTGCTGTGGCGTAATTACCTGAGCATCAAAGTCACTGGCGCACTGTGCAATCTCAGCTTGCCTGACATCTAAATCAACAATGTCTATGTCTGTATGCGCAATGGCAAGGGCAGCCTCACTCATTGCGTCACACAGCAAACAACTTGCCTGACTGTCGCTCAGCATCTCTTTTAACCTGGCCTGAGGGAAAGCCAAATCCAGCGGCAGGAAGGCTGCACCGGTTTTCAATACCGCCAATAAGGCAACCAGCAGTTCGGTGCGCCGCGGCAGCGCAATGGCCACCAGAGAATCGGCACCAACTCCTCTGGCAGATAAATAGTTTGCCAGTTGATTAACGCGCTCTTGCAGTTGCTCATAGCACAGTGCTTGTTCTGCGCAGATAAGTGCGGTGTTTTGTGGCAGCTGAGTCGCCCGTGCCGACAGTGCTTCCAACAGTAGTGGCTGTCCGATCGTCTCTGAAATAGGTGTGACTAGCTGCGCATGCATCTGGCTATCCAGCAGACTCACCTTGTCACAGTCCTGCTTAGCTTGCAGACCCGCAAATAAGCGGACCAGCGACTGGGCGTATTGCGCCATCATATCGCTGTCATAGCGCGCACTCAGATACTCTAGCTCCAGTGTCCACTGGCCATTGATACACAATAAATTGCAGCTTAATTCATACTGACCAAACCGGGTGTCCGTTGGACAACTTGATACCGTTAGTCCGTCAAATTCGGGAAGCTTTTGCACTTTATCCAGATTGAACAAAGTCTCTGGCAAAGACACGGCCTCATGGGTTAGCTCGCTGTAAGGCAGGTGCTGATGCTCAAAGGCTTCAAGCAGGCTGTTTTGCAGTTGCTTAACCAGGGCAGCAACAGTAAGGGGACCCGAGAAATCAGCTACCACAGGTAAGATGTTGGTGCAGTAGCCCGGTAAATGCTGATCTAGACAGTCCGGATCATACACATCACTGAGCAGCTGACGATCAGAGACTGGAATACCTACTGCAATATATTGCTGGCCCGTCAACTTGTGTAACCAGAGCGCATAAATTGCCAGTAAGGTTGCAAACTGACCACAGCCCTGAGCTTTGCTCAGCGCCGCAATATTAGGCAGCTCGCCAAGCTCTAGTATCTGTTTTTCAACCGTAAAACTTTCCTGCCTGCCTGCTCCCGGACGGGTTGGTAACGCCAGCGCCTCGCACTGTGCCAGTCGATCAAGCCAGTGGCCTTTGTCCTGCTGATAGCGAGTGCTGCTGAGGTACTTTGCCACGCCTTCAACATAGGCACTGAAATGAACGGTGGCTGGCGCAGTTAAGTCACCACCAATACAGGTATAATTGTCTGCGATACGACTCATCATTTGTTGCAGACTGAGTCCGTCATACAAAACATGGTGCGCCGTAATACTGAGCACATGTGCCTGCGGGCCGTCTTGCAGCAAATCAAAGCGACAAAGTGGCTTACTACCAAACTCAAATGTACGGTATCGCACATCCGCTAACCTGGCCTGCAATGACTGTTCTGTACTCGTATGTTCAGTCAAAGATACAGCCGACGCTTCAAGTTGAACATGCGACAGGGTGTCCGGGTCAACCGAATAACTTAGCAATGAATAGTCGATTTGCAGCTGGGCAACAGCCTGCACTAGACGTGCCTTGTCTAGCTGACCGCTGAGACGTAACACGGCCTGCACATGATAGGCTTGCGCACCTTGTTCTGACTTTAAAGCCAGCGCCAGTAACTGCTGCTGCGCACCGGTTAACGGGAATTGCACAGGCAGCGTATCCGCAGGATCCGGCTCGCCAAAATAGCCCGCTGCTTTCAGGGCAAGTGCACTGTCTTTAACGGTCTGGATAATGGTGTTCACATCCGCATCCGTATGTGCCGCCGATAAGAAGCAATTCCGCCCTTCCCAAATGAACACGCCACGGTTGAGCATTTCATAGAAAAACACGTCCAGGTTCTGACTAAAACGGAAGCGGAACAAAGACGTAAAGTGCTCTATTTGTATTGGAATATTCTGCGCAGTAAAGAAGGTATTGAGGGTATTGGCAAGAAAGTCGGTCTTACGACTTATCGCTTCCTGAAGCTGGGCCCCGTGTTGTTTTATCTCACTCAGAACCGCCTTAGCACTGGCCATGACCAGTGGGTGTTTGCAAAACGTGCCGGCAAAGAAAGTGGTATCGGCCTGCGGATAAGACGCATCACCATATTGCCAATGGCCGCCATCAATGCCATCCAAATACTCGTGACTACCGGCAACCACCCCAATCGGCAATCCTCCACCGACAATCTTGCCATAGGTAGCCATGTCTGCCTCGATCCCCAGCATCGCCTGCACCCCACCTGGGTGTGCTCTGAATCCGGTGATCATCTCGTCAAAGATAAGTGCAATGCCCAGCTCTGTCGTCAGTGCTCTTAATGCCTGCAAAAATGCCCAGGGCTGATGGGCCGGGTGGCGGCTTTGTACAGGTTCAACCAACACTGCTGCAATGTCATTAGCCTGTGATCTGATGGCGTCCAGCGCAGCGTCAGCGCCATATTCCAGTACCAGATTATCACTGATTGCCCCAGTCCTGACCCCGCCGCACATAGGCTCGACCGAGTCACCACCGGGCACATTCTGCGCAAGCGTGCCGTCATAGTGGCCATGATAAGCCCCTTCAAACTGGACGATTTTGTTGCGGCGGGTTTTATTGCGTGCCAGGCGTACGGCTGTCATCACCGCCTCAGTGCCTGAGTTACAGAAGGTGACTCGCTCAAGCCCGGTCAGCTCGCTTATAAGCTCAGCTACCTCGCAGGCATGCGGACTTGCCAGACCCAGTTGCAGGCCCTCATCAATTTGTTGTGCCAGCGCCTGGGTTACAAACGCGGGCTTATGGCCAAACAGGTTAACCCCAAAGTCCATGGTAATATCAATATATTCATTGCCATCAATATCCCAGATGCGGCTACCTTCACAACGTTTTCCAAATACAGGATAAAGTAGCTCCTTACTGGACAGGCGGAACCCGGCCGACGCTCGACAGTCCGCCAGGTGCGCCCGATGTTCAGACACCAGATTTTTTGATAAGGGCGTTTTAGCACAATAGCTGTCTGTGAGTGAGGCCAGATGCCGCTGCACAGATCTGCTGCTTGCAGCCGACGTTATCTGCTTCTGACCAAAGCCTGGGAGTATTCTGGCACCACTGCCCGATTGCGCGCTTTGAGACGTGGCTGGAGCATGCGTCTTAATGGTCTGCTCTGTAGATTGTGTTGCAAGACGAGTGGTCGGGTTAGAAATAGCAAAGTTATTCTGCTGACCCTGCAACATCGCAAGTTGGCGGGCAGCAACGGCTTCAACGCTTTGCGCGGCAGTCGTATTAGAGACAGATGCAGCGGCCTGCAACTGCTCTCGGCAAATGTTTGCAACAAGCTCTGAAGAGACATTCAGCGCACCTTGTTCAACTGCCGCGGGACTTGCCACATCTCTATTTGGCTGAGGAAGCTCAGTGGTGACTGCCACTGGCGCTGTCGCTTCGCACTGATAATCACTGTGTTCTATGATATATGCTACCAGTAACTCTACCGTACTAAGCTCTTCATAGAACTGGCGCACACTGAACTCCAGGCCAAACTCCCGCTCGTAGGTCCGTACCGCATTCATGATCATCAGTGAATCGACCCCCATCTCCAGTAAAGGAATGTGAGTCTGTATATCACTGACGGGCATAGCCAATAATCGTGACAGGGTATTGAGCACAAAGGCCCGGATAGCATCATCACGTGAGGCGCCAACGGCACCTTCATCAGACTCTTCAAAGTCAGTGTTTTGTGCAGCGTTTAACTGTGACGGGATATCCAGGATCCAGTAAGGGCTGCGATCGAAAGGATATAAAGGTAAAGGGACTCTTGGCTGGGTGTCATCACCATGGTGATGAGTCCAGTCAAGCTCTATACCCAGCTCAAACAAGCGTCCCTGAACCGCCAGTAAACGCGGTAAATCAGCACCTTTATTGTGTAATACGTGCAAAAACTCGCACTGCTGTGCAGGGCGATTTTCCTGCAATAAACCGCACAACACAGGTTTAGGACCCAACTCAAGGGCAATATAAGCCTCTGACTGAGACAAGTGAGCAATACATGCAGCAAATTGCACCGGAGCACAGATCTGCTCAACCCAGTAGCTGGGGTCACACACCCTTAGCGCTTCTTGTTTGCCAGTCACAGAAGAGACAAACGCAATAGCAGGCTGGCTATACTTGACCTGTGCCGCCACTTGCGCAAATTCACTGAGCATTGGCCGCATCAGAGGTGAATGAAATGCCCGTGCGGTATTAATTTCTTTGTGACGCACGTTTTGCTCTTGCAGCGCCTTGCACAGGATGTCCATTGCGGTGTTGTGGCCCGAAAACACCACGCCCGACTCACCATGATAAGCCGATACCGATATCTGACCGTCAATGCCAGCCACCAGCGCATCAGCCTGCTCACGGTCGCACCGCGCAGTCACCATACGGCCGTTGTCCGCAAGTGCATTCATCAGCCGGCCACGGGCTGAGATAAGCTTTATCGCATCGGCAAGTGAAAAAATCCCCGCAATACAGGCTGCCGCATATTCTCCAACACTGTGACTCACTAATTGATCTGGTTGCAAGCCGGTGCTGTGCCACAATTTCGCCTGAGCATACTCAACGGCAAATAAGCAGACCTGCGTCCACTGGGTCTGGGCCAGGTATTCCTCGTTGGGATCCTGGTACAAAACAGTAATAAGCCTTGGCCCTAAAGTGTCCGCCAACAGGCGGTCACATTCATCAATGGCGTCACGAAACTCGGGTTGCGTGTCGTAGAGCGACTTACCCATATCAGGGTATTGTGCCCCCTGCCCGGTGAAAAGGAATACCAGCTCACGCGCTGACGCCGACGTTTGGTTTGCCTGTTCCGGAAGGTCCTGCACAGCTGTCAGCGCAGCGACCAGTGCTTCGCGACTCTCGCCGACAAAGGCATGGCGCACTTCTTTGTAATGGGGCATTCTCGCAGTCTGGCTCACCAATGTATCGAACACATTTGGGGTGGCAGCACTTAAAACATCCGCATAGCGGCGTGCAAGCTGAGTCAGGGAGTTGGCTGATTTTGCGGATAATGGCAGCACGTATCCCGCATATTGCGATGCATCATTATCGGCTTTTGCAACATTTTCTGGCCGTTGCGCACAAATAACATGGGCATTGGTGCCACCAAATCCAAACGAACTCACCGCTGCCAGTCTGGGCTTGTTCTCCTGCGAAGGCCATGCCTGAGACCGGGTAGCAACCTCAACCGGCAGCTTTTGCCATGGAATATGCGCATTCAGCTGTTCAGTATGTAATTGTGCAGGTAGCTGTGCTTTCTCAAGACATAACAGCATTTTGATCAACCCCGCCAGACCTGCACCAGACTCCAGATGGCCAATATTAGCCTTAGCTGAACCCAGTAACAGGGGCTGATTTGGCGCACGTCCTTCGCCATACACCTTGGCCAGTGCCGATACTTCAATAGGATCGCCCAGCTCTGTGCCTGTACCGTGGGTCTCTATGTACTGAATATCTGCCGGAGCCACCGCTGCACGTTGCAATGCTGAATTGATCACGCGCTGCTGCGATGCCCCATTAGGCGCTGTAATACCATTGCTCCGACCATCCTGATTTACCGCACTGCCCTTAAGCACCCCGTAAATGGGATCTTTATCGGCCATTGCCTGTGCCAGAGGTTTTAATAAAACACAACCCACGCCTTCGCTGCGTACATAACCATCAGCAGCGCGAGAAAACGTTTTGCAACGACCATCTTCAGCCAGCATCTGCGCATTGTCACAGGCATCGGTGACCTCATTACTGAGGATCAGGTTGACGCCACACACCAGGGCCATAGGCATATCACCAACACGGATCCCGTTCAGAGCATGGTGCAAAGCAACCAAAGAGGAAGAACAGGCTGTATCTACCGAAAGACTCGGACCTGTGAAGTTATAGGTATAAGACAAGCGATTGGCAGCAATACTCAGCGCCGTTCCAGTGCCAAGATAGGGATTACCCTGCTGCGCTTGGTTCGACATATTAAAGTAGTCATTCTGAGAAATGCCCACATACACACCAACGGGCTGACCGGCCAATTCGGCGGGCATCATCCCGGCCGACTGGATAGCATGATAGCTGGTTTCAAGCAGCAAACGATGCTGAGGGTCTATATATCTGGCTTCTGCCGGTGAAATACCAAATAGTCCGGCATCAAACTGCTCAATGTCATTGAGGTAACCACCCAACCGGGTCTTACTCAGTGCCGGACATAAAGCCTGCCGCACGGCATCGGGTACACTGATGGCATCGCGCTTTTCAGTCAACAACTGCCAGTACCCTTTAAGGTCTGCGGCTTGCGGGTAGCGACACGCCATACCAATTACAGCAACATCGGTGTCACCTTCACTCTCGTCAGTCAAAGCATCACCTTGTGAACTGCTTTTTGAACTTTCTGAGTGCGTTGCATTGTGCTCAGACGTAATGTGACTATCACGACTCAGGCGCTCACGTATCGATTCGAATTGACTTAAATGATGAGCCAGCTGAGCAATCGACGGATACTCATACAGTACCGTTGCTTCAAGCTCTATGTCATGTAACTCCATCAGCTCGCCGGAAATTCGCACTGCCTTCATTGAGTCTACACCCAAAGATAAAAAGGTGGCGTCAATATCCAGACTACCAGGTTGACGGTCGACTTCCAGTCCTACGACTTCCTGCAAAACTTTACGTAATACAGCTTCAACGCCCGAATAATCAGTTACTTTGCTGTTATCTTGGGCCTTCTTTGGTTGCGCTAGCGGCGCACGTGAACGCGCCAGTACATCGAAAGTATCGGCAAGATAATGACGTTTGTTTTCCTGTCGTTGAATTTTGCCACTGGAGGTCTTCAGGATCCGGCCGGGCTTGATCAACACCACCTCATACGGGGTAATACCATGTTGCTCAGTGACCGCAGCCGTAATCGCTGCAAAGATCTCCTGCTCGTTCAGTTTGCGCACAGCGGTACGCTTGACCTGCTGCACAATAACCAGACGTTCCTCTCCTTGCTCTGATAAACAAGAAAACGCGGCGCCCCCGTTGTTGTCCATAGCGCTGTGGGCTTCTACCACAGTCAGCTCAATATCCTGGGGGTAGTAGTTTTTACCGCGGAAAATCATCACATCTTTAGCGCGCCCGGTTACATAGAGTTCGTCCTGGTAGACAAACCCCAAATCACCCGTTCGCAAATAGGGCCCGTCATTGTCATCAGCAATACGCGCCTTAAAAATCTCCTCGGTCAGCTCGTCCTTGCGCCAGTAGCCCTGTGCAACGCTTGCACCTTTCACCCAAATTTCACCGGTATGACCGTCTTCACAGCGTAGTTTTGTATTCGGGTCAACGATGGCCAGGGTATGGCCATGCCAGGTACCGCCGCATGACACCGCATAATAGGGTTGATTGTCTGTCTGAGTCGTTTCGCTATCATCAAGATCGTAAAACGTAGCACGGCTTGCGGACCGCGTATTTAACAGCGACGCCTTGCCCTGATGCATGTCTTTACTATCAAGCGTAAGGACCGCTGGCGTGGTCAATAAACGGCCCCCGGTTGCAAACAAGGTGGTTTCAGCCATGCCATAGCACGGTGCCGTCGCCTCACGACGGAAGCCACAACGCTTGAACTTCTGGTAAAAGCGTTCAAGAGTACTGGCCCGAACCGGCTCGGCACCATTGAGCGCACTTTGCCAATGCGATAGGTCTAAGTTTGCCAGCTCATCTTCTTTGATTGTGTCTACACACAGGTCGTAGGCAAAATTGGGGGCACTTGAAGTAACGGCCTTGGTCTCACTCAGCAATTTCAGCCAGCGCAATGGTTTTTGTAAAAACGATGTCGGGTTCATCAGCGCGGCAGGAGCACCGATATAAATAGGGTGCAAAATGCCGAAGATCAGCCCCATATCATGGAAATGTGGAAGCCAGCTCACAATGGGCGTCTGCGCACTATGACCGAAGGCTAGCTTCATCATTTCTTCGTTATCCATAATGTTGCCATGGCTGACCATTACCCCCTTGGGGCTCCCCGTCGAGCCGGAGGTATACTGCAAAAAAGCCAGGTCTTGTGGCGCAATCTGGATATCCTGCCAGGACATGGGCTCAACCAGCTCAGCCCCCTCACCATCGGTGGCAATGATAGACACATTGCCAAGGCTCGCCTCGGCTTCAAATAGCGGCTGTGCAATTTCATAAATCTTACTGCTGGTCAGTGCACCCGTTGCGCCGGCATCTTCAATAATGCTTCTCAGGCGGTCGGTATTTTGGTTCTTTTTGGGTGGGTATGCCGGTACGGCCACAATGCCAGCGTACAGACAGGCAAAAAACGCTTCTACAAACTCAAACCCTGAGTTGTACAGCAGCAAAGCTCTGTCACCTTTTTCAAAGTAGGTCAGTAAGCGTGCCGCAATCCGTCTGGAATTCAGGTCGAGCTCTGCGTAGCTCAGGGAAACTGCCGGTTGGTTGTCTTCGAAGAAATACTGATATGCAATGTCATCGCCACGTGTCCGGGCCAATGTCACTAATGTAGCCACTAAGTCGTTATTCATGCCATACCCATACAAGGTTTATTGAGTAAGTTCCTTTGATCAGAACATCTGACTCAATGACCCTGAGCAGGCAATACAACGCCGTGCCGCTATCGAGGCTGAGTACAGTTGTCCGACCCGTAAAATTGGAAAAAACCAATTAATTACATAAACACAATGACAAAGTATGACCTCTCTGATCACACCTGACCGCGAAAACGCAGCACACGGTCATTGTGGTTTTAAAGGTTAACTAACCGCTTAAAACCGCAAGCTATGCTAATCAACTACACCTTTTCGCCTGAAGAGCATAAAACTTTGATTATCCTTGAAAACAATCTAAATCTATTGCATTCAATCAGGCTAAAATATTCTGATAGTGTTAATCTAGCGGGACGACAACTGAACTAAAAATACCATTCCCTAATGTTGTTTTTATCTTCTGCTAAGCCGTTTAAAAAATCGGCTTTCAGGCTCCTGTTTGATGATTTACCACTTGATGCTATCACAAAGCCCTAAAAAATAAAGCAAAACCAACCACCAATTTAACAAATAAGTAACGCAAATATTACCCATACGCTGAGTTTAAGCAGCCGCACTGCCAGAACTCACATGGCGTTGAACAGCATAAAAATAGCGATAAGTAACCGTTCAGCGCATACGTCAAATGCTAACTCAGCAATTGGCTGGGGTAAATTACAGTGGCTTACGTACCGATTTACCCACCTAAACCTAGCTTGATCACTTTAGCCTAACCAAGCTGTCAGTGACACAAGCTGCTATTTTTCATGAAGTTTAGCCGCTCATTTGAAAAACGCACAGATATCTTGGGCACAGTGTATGACAATCGTTACATTCTAACTGAAGTCGATAAAAGGTGGCCGAAGCAATTTACTGACTTTGTTGATGCTGAATTTGCGCCGGATCAATTTATGACAGGTACAAATCACTATACTCATGGCAAATACCTATCAGGGAGAAGCATATGAAAGCCGCACTCGTCCATGCCTTTAAACAGCCGTTAGAGATCCAAACTGTTCCAAAACCCACTTTATCGCCCGGTTCGGTGCTGGTTGAAATCGCTGCATGTGGGGTATGTCACACCGATCTGCATGCCTGTCACGGAGACTGGCCCGTCAAACCTAAACTCCCTCTGATCCCAGGCCACGAAGGAGTTGGTACCGTAGTAGCAAAAGCAGACGATGTGACCCATCTTGAACTTGGAGACCGCGTCGGTGTGCCCTGGTTACACAGCGCCTGCGGTCACTGTGAGCATTGTCTTAAAGGGGACGAAAACCTCTGCCCTCAGCAACAAAACAGTGGTTACTCTGTTGATGGGGGTTATGCGCAATTTACCAAAGCTGACGCCAATTATGTGGTTAAAATCCCCGATAATGTGCCTTTTGTCGAAGCTGCCCCCCTGTTTTGTGCCGGTGTCACTACCTATAAAGCACTCAAAGTGTCAGGTGCAAAACCTGGCGACTGGGTTTCCATTGTTGGCGCGGGCGGCTTGGGCCATCTGGCCATTCAATACGCGAAAGCGATGGGCCTGAATGTCGTAGCGGTAGACAGCGGGGAGGAAAAGCTTTTACTGGCACACTCTTTAGGTGCAGATCTGGTTGTCGACTATACCAAAGAGGATCCCGCTGAAGCGATACAAACTCAGCTCGGCGGTGTTCAGGCTGTGGTCTGTACGGCTGTTTCTAAGTCCGCCTTTACCTCGTCTTTTCACAGTATTAAACGTGGCGGGGTCTGTGTGCTTGTTGGCCTGCCACCCGAGGACATGCCAATACCTATTTTTGATACTGTGCTCAAAGGCGTCAGTGTCGTGGGTAGCATTGTGGGAACTCGTCAGGATCTCATAGAGTGTTTGCAATTTGCAGCGCAGGGCAAAGTTAAAGCCATTATTGAGACTCAGCCGCTTGAAGCCATTAATGACGTTTTTGAGCAAATGCTAAATAACGAGATAAATGGCCGAATAGTCCTGACTCTGGACGAATAGTCGCCAAATAAAAAAGGCGCAACCTTGGAGTTGCGCCAAAACCTCATAGGAAAGGAGTGAGGAAGGGAATTAATCTACGGCGGTGATCACCGTATCAATCAGGTGAACCACGCCGTTTGCGGTATAAATGTCAACTTGGGTGATATTGCTACCCTCGACCTGCAGACCAGATGTAGGCAGGCTTACTTGCCACCATTTTCCACCAACGCCCTGCCCCATCGCGTCACCCGCATTTGTGTCTTGAGCATACATATATAGAGGCCGGCCCAGATAAGCTGCTTGCATGCTGCCATCCAATCTTGCAATCAGTGACAAGCCCGGGATATTAGCTATCTGTGCTTGTGTCGCAATAACAGGTGGCCAGTTGGCAGCACATGCGTCGACACATTGGCTATTTGCGAACGTCAGGTCATCGTCAAATACGTACAACGTTTTGCCCGCCATCGCTGCACCATTACCAGAGACCAGTCTTTGGTTGGTCACATCATAGGCTACCATGTCTGTATCTGTGTTAGCGGTAGAGACAAAATCAACTACCCTGAGGTCTAACATGTTAGTAGCCAGGGTTTCCACCTGCTTGCCGTTCAGGCTCAAAGCCAAAGAGGAAGAGGCTTCCAGTGGCAGCACGTGCTGAGTCAAAACCTGAGTCAGGCCGGCAGGGTTAGCTAATAGCGCATTTAAATCGGCCGCCGGGATTTTCTGGAATGCGCGGTTAGTGGGCGCAAAAACGGTAAATTGCTTGGTAGTATCCGATAACGCATCGACCAGGTTAGCAGTCTCAAGTGCAGTCACCAGCGTCGATAAATCATCTGTTTCCATCGCTACGTCTACAATGGTTTTGTCTGTCGCCATTTTATCCATTGGCGGCATAATCACCTTGTCGAGTACATGAATAACACCATTGTCTGCTTTAACGTTAGCAGTGCGGATCACAGCGTCGTTGATGAACAACTTGCTGTCCACAATGCTTAGTGCACTCTTATCGGTATTCGCCATCGCAACCATATTGTCTGCGGAAGACGCAATACCAGCGGCGGTGTCTGACATTACACTCTGTCCTGCAACAACATGATACAGCAGAATGTCTTTCAGTTTGTCGGTGTCAGCAGCCATTGCGTCGAGTGTCGCCTGGCCAAGAGCTGCAAACGCCGCGTCAGTGGGTGCGAAAACTGTGAACTTAGTGATCGGGTCGCCAAGTGTCGCGTCCAGTCCTGTTGCCGTCACCAGGCTCAGTAGTGTATTGAATGAACCTGCTCCAGCTGCTACTTCAGGAATGAGGCCCAGTGACTCTGGTACACTGATATCGCCAACAACTACCGCATCTAATACGTGAATCACACCGTTTGAAGCTGGTATATCAGTTTGAGTCACTGTCACACCCGCAAACTTCAGCATGTCTGTGGCAGCATCAATTGCCACACTTTGTTGGTTTTGCTCCAGCGTCGTCGCACTTTTACCATTGAGTGACATTGCAGTCACTGAATCAACTTTACCCGACACTATATGTTGTTTGAGAATACTGCCCAACACGTCTGGGTTTGCCAGTAAGGTATTGATGGTTTTAGTACCCAGCGCAGCAAATGCAGCATCGGTAGGCGCAAAGACTGTCAGGTCATCACTGCCCGTCAGGGCGCTTGTCAAACCGGCTGTCTCGACCGCCTTCAGAAGGGTTGTAAAATTGCCAGCCTGAGTCGCTACCTGTGCAATATTCGCTGACGACGTTGCGTCACTTGGCGGCATTAAAACCGCGTCAATAACATGGATCACACCGTTGTCGGTCATGATATCGGTTTGCGTTACCGTCGCTGTGTTGATAAGCAGGTTGTCGCCCGACAGAGACAAGGCAAGCCTGGCACCATTCACTGTTTCGGTGGTTTGTCCGGCCAGAGTAAGCGCTGTCTCGGCTTTCACTTCAGATGCCAGAACATGGTAAGTCAAAATCTTGCTAAGTGTGTCGGGGTCTGCAAGTAAGTCGTTTATAGTAGCCTCCCCCAAGGCAGCGAATGCAGCATCAGTTGGGGCAAACACAGTAAAGGTGTTGTCTGTATTGTCTAGCGTAGATGTCAAACCCGCCGCGTCAATTGCCGCCACCAGGGTGTTAAAATTACCAGCAGCTTTAGCGGCGTCATAGACCGAGTTTTCTTCTGTTGGTGTTACAACGACATCGTTATCATCGTCGGAACAAGCCGCGAGCAAGGCCAGGGTACTGATCAACATTATTTTTATTAGTACTTTCACGATATTCTCCATCAAGGTGGTTAACAATCGAGCAATACGCAACCTTGTGAGACAAAGATCAAGAAAATTTAAAAAACTTTAAACAAGCTACAAACAAAATGGTTTTAAGCACTTGTATGGTGAGGCATGCTTTGCGATTAAATAGTTCGTCGGCTTTTTAACGAAAAGGGCTGGGTATCCGAAAATGGTGTAAATAGCCTGCGTATCGAACGCTGCGATCAGCACGCAATAAAAGTCGTATGGCTGCAGTGTCCGCACCTATGGTGAAGTTTTTGGCCGCGGATTTGGCTCAAGCCAGTCAAACAGCTCAAGCTTATTTGGCTCATATAACCATGTTATAAACAGCCTTTAGTTAGGTAATAACCGTGGCCTTTAGCCGGTACAATCATTGGTTTTTTACTGCGACTACCCCACTACACTACAAACAGCAGGCTCTTGAATACCTTGCTTACTTCTCCAAAATTCGGAGTCGGGGAAGCGTTGTTCACGGCGATAATAACCAAACAACTCATTGAGATAACTGTTGTAGATTTCAGTCATAGACTTACTGTATTGTTGTAAAGCGGTAGTTTCACCGGTGAGTGCCGCCTGGATAGCCTGCGACGCTTTTTCTGCCATATAAATTGCCGTTGTCATACCATGAGAAGACAAGGGGTCAAAAGCCATAGCAGCATCACCTGCCAGCAACCAGTTCTTGCCACTCAAACGTCCCATAATATGACTACTTGCATTGATGGCCTTCACCGTAAAAGGCTGTTCGGGCAATGCGTTGTAAAAGCATGAAGTGTTAAGTGCTAGATTATGCCAATGGCGACTATGTTTGAGCTGACTGAAGCCGGGAGTATGCTGATTGCAGAAAATCGCCAGCATATTTTCATCTGCATTCAGGCGAGATATCAGTGTCCAGCCATGCTCAAAGGCTTCAACCACCACTGACGGTAATAAATCCTGCGGACTGAGCTTATTCGGTACGTTAGCGACAAAAGCGGTCAGTTTATCGAATGTATGCCTCGGCAGGTTTAATACTCGGGGCAGGTACCCCTGTCGGCCACTGGCATCAACAACAAACCGACTCTCCAGAGTATGTTCAGAGCCATCCAGCGCCGATTTTACCCGACAAAACCACCCCTCCTTATGCTCAGACACCTCGACGACTTTTCCTCTAAATAGACACTGCTCTGGTAGTTGTGCCTGTATTTGTGTTGTCAGCACGGACTTATCGACTTTCCAGCCGTGATGGCCATCACTCAGAGGCGCTTTACGCAGCACGGACTCTCCCCACGACGAAACCTGTCCGGAATGCATAGAGTGCGGCTCCTGCTGGAGTAATTCAAGCAGTCCCAGTCGGTGCATCATAGGCTCCACACTGGCGGGCAAGCTTTCAGCCAGACGCATAACAGGTGCTGTCCGGGGGTCGACCATTACCACTTTCAGACCCTGCTTGAACAATTGCCAGGCAGTGACAGTGCCCGAGATCCCGCCACCTACAATAACGCAATCATACTTATTGCTCACACACATATTACTTCCTCAATTGATGAGAAGCACCTAAGTGCTTCTCACTTTACTACTAGTCCTTGTCGGCTTCGCTGTATGCGACATACACCACATTTGGTATGCCAGACGTCCCAGGATTATCCACCGGCCGGGCCATAACCATCGCCATATTCTTCCACTGGCTGACCATCTGGATCAATCCATTGGTATAACCACCTTCAGCATGGTAGCCCACAAAGCCAAGGTCAGCGGTATGTAACCAATCAAGACGTTGCGAAAACTGCTCAAGACGCAAGTGTTCAAAAGTCTCTTGAGACATTCCTTGTGCCACAGAGTGTTGCATGCCGTTGATAGTCGGCGCATCCACTGACTGACTGTCTCTAAACTTGTTATATCTGGCCAGTGGCAAAATATGAACAGGCAGATTCGCCGCCCACCACGACGGGATGGGGAAGTCTTCCGGCGTATAGACGGCCTGACAGCTTGCAGCATCCGATTGCCAGGGGATCCCCATCCATTTAGTCAGATCGCCAGGGGTATTTTGCCAAAGCCAGGCAGCTTTAGAGTCGGGAATAATTGACTCTGCAACATTCTCGACACTGATGATATGGCCAAAATCCTGATACATATTGACAGAAGCCAGACCGTCCGGGTCTTGTCTCAGTCTGAACTCTCTCAAACCCAGCAGGTTAATCTCTGCTGTGACTCCGCCCTGGTACTGGTTGTCACTGTAAATAAGATCATGACGCATAGGCCAGGTCAGCTCTACGCCAGGATGAAACCCACCGCCATACAAGGCGTCCAGTGCACCGCGAGCACACAGTAATGCACTGTTTTCAGAGCGCTGGAACACCTCACTGTAGAACAGACCTAGTTCATCTATGGTTGCTGCACTGGCTTTTTCGGCATCAGTCACGCTGAAGTCACCGTTCGCCCAGTTTTGCAGGTGCTGATACATAAACGGAGGAATTGCAAACCACTGTACCGGACTGCCAGGGTAATCAACCCCATCATTGGGATAAAATGGGATTTGCAATCGGGATGTTGCTGGCTCGTTTGCAATATTAGTGGCATCTTTACTCGGAATAATACGGCTGGTGCTAACCCACTCACTGCTCGACTGGCCCGCGTCTTCTCTGTCAATATCCTGATCAAACAGCGGGTTTCTGAACTGTTTGAAAATGCTCTCTCGGAGTGTTTTTTCTGTCGCCGAACTTTCCAGTAAGCGACCAAAAGCGCCCTCACTGTTAAGCTCACGAATTTGTGTGTTCACAGCGTTGTCAGTAAAGTCTGCCTGATTAACCCATTGCATTCTGTATAACCGATACAAAATAGGGAACACGTCGCTGAATTGCGTGTTTAACTGAGCCAATTCTTTTTCTTTTAGCGATGCCCCAGACACCATGTCATACATAGTCACCAAAGGTTCTATCTGAGGTGCATAATCCGGTGGAGTGGTCGCAACCCAAGCACTGTCCGATTCACTGTCGATAGTATAAGTATCGCCATTTTTTAGCTCTACCACGGCAGTAACCCGGCCATCACAGATATCGTCGAACCAGTTGGAGTTATCCGCAAAGTCCGTATTCAAGGAAGACGGAGATAACGCCTGTGAAATACCATCGCCTGCGTAAAACGTTAATACGCCCTCGTTATTACACTCTATGGTTCCCTGAAGCACGTTGTGCCGTTGCGACATATTGAGCAAATCACTCAGGCGATTTTGTGGATCCGGCTCATTGGCGGGAAACTTGCCGCGCAGTGGCACTTGAGCTTCAGCTTCGCTAGACACACAACCCTGACTGGCAATGACGAGTTGTCTGCGCAAGCCGTGCGTGATCACATTAGGGTTACGTCTTTTCGCAGTCTGTGCGGGAGCAAGACGATGTTTACTGACATTCTGACTCAGGTTACCAGTGCCTTCTGTCATTAAAGACAAATCAAGCGCGTTATTATAGTCGTACCAGAACGACTTTTTGTTCGCGACCTCAACATGCCAGGTTACCTTGTCTCCCGCTTCAAGCTTGAGCTTCTCGGTTGGGTTACCATTTTCATCACACTGATAAATATAAAAATTCTGAGCCTGCTTCTTAACCGCATGCAAGTAATGATTGTTCAGAACTTTGAGTACTGCTTGTCTGATAAGCGTAATAAACCCGCCGGCATCGCTCACCGTTTCCAGTGCCAGGTCGTCTAGCTCTCGAATAATTTGGGGTGCAGCTACAATATGGGACAAACTCAGTAAAGCGACAATCCTCGCTGTTTTTGCTGAATCCAATACTGGTTTGCCACTGGTACTGAGGGACTGATAAACCTCTTCAAGTTCTTTTCTGACACCTTGTTCTAGCACATCGTCAACCAATGAAGACAACTCTTGTTCGGTGACCAGATACTGAACCTCAGTATCGTATAAATGTGCCCAGGGCACTTCAGGAGTCTGGATTGCCAAGGATTTTAACGCAGGTCCGTTACCAACGCGCGCGATCCCTAAAGGCGGATAGATTTTGTATTTGCTGTTTGACATGTTAGTTCCTTAGCCTTGTAAATCAATGAATGTAATCAGAGCACTTGGTTAAGCACGCTTTTGCGCCACTAACTCGATTTCAATAAGTGCTTTGTGTTGTTGATGCTTTTGAGTCAATACACCCAATGCCATAGAACGCGCGGGATAGCTGCCATGCTGAGGGCCGAAGTATTCTCTGTACACTTGATTGAATTGCTCAAAGTCATCTTCGGTATGTAAAAACCCGTTTACTTTGATCACGTCCTGAAAAGTGCACCCGGCGCCGGCTAAGGTGACAGCCAGTAACTCAAAAATTGTCTTGGTCTGGTCAACGATATTGTCTGACTGAATGTAGCCATTTACCTCAGCATTCTGGCCAGACACAAAGACCAAATCGCCTACGACTCGACAGGGTGGATAAAGGGGAGCCTGAACCGCTTCACTAGACATAATTCCTCCTTAAGAAATTGCCGTACATATGCATGAAAACCGACTGGCAACGCATTCAACTGCGAATAGGTCTCAGTCGTAAAAACTGGGCTAAAGTCTAGAGAGAAACTAAAATTATTCCATTACAAGCCGTTACACCTGGAAGATAAACACGGACCTCAACACATCGAATACAAATTGAATAGCTTAGTATGGCGCCAGACTACGTCTGCAAGTAGGAAAGATTTATATGAGCAAGAACAAAGCGTAATGACACTTCACTACGCTTTATCAAGGAGGGTTAGTTTAATTTTGCGGCGATACCAGCTACATGTGTTTTAACCAGCTAAACATGTGTGATCACTTCTTTCGTTAAGTATAGGCACGAGTGCCTGTAGACCATGGCTATGATTACATAGTCGATTAAGAACGTAATTACGTAAAACCCGATAGATTCGTTCTATTTTATAGAATGGTGTAATCTGCTGTAATCGTACGGCTACAGGGAAAGCGCTACAGTTACAAAGTACACGTATACAACCTACAAAAAGGAGTCGTATGATGGCATTTCCTACCGCTGTAAACAGTCAGATCACGGATTCAGTTTCTCAAGTCAATACCAAGCTGCTTGGTGATCCACCTACAGTTGCCATGGGTAACTTTATGCTTGCAACAAGCCAGGCGCTGTCTAACGCAGCACATAACGCCAACGTGGCCCAGACATTTCCTATGACCCCTGTCGCCCAAGGCGTCTCAGCGCTGTACGGTATAGATACCGCCAGCACAGGGGCTGCCACCAGGCGGATTTTCCGCTAACAGCTCCCCTCGCTCAGCCATCTCGACCCTGACAAACAATGCGAGGGGTTTGATGGCTTTGTGCCATTCAGCCAGGAAAAATGACTGTTCACTTAGCTTATTGCTGCACGCGTCTCTACTTAGGGTAAGATGTCCACACGATTTTTACCCGGAAGACTGAGATGTCAGTAGTTTCTTTACAACGCAATGAGCAAATCGGCGCATTAACCATTATTGCCATGGTGAGTCTGTCTATTAGCTTTACCGACTGGGCACAACGCGCTGCTGCGCTCTCACTTCCTGTTGTACTTTCGTCCATCTGTGCCGTCATCTTTATGTACTGGCTACCCATGATTTTGGGCTATGTACTGATACAAAGGGCAAAAATAGCGCACTGGATACTGCAATTTTCCTGCCTTTATCTGAGCATGGTCGCTGGTGGATGGATATTTGGGGCACTCAGAGCACACTTGCTGGGCATACCTGCCTTTATGCTTAGCGATGCACTCATCATCGCTCTGCCCTGGAGCAGCGCAATACTATTACTGGTAAAATTCTACCTCACACGAAAGCACTTAAAAGATGAGCAGTTGCTGCGTCAGCAGGCTGAAATAAAGGTACTTCACAGTCAGCTCAACCCACACTTTTTATTTAACAGCTTGAATACTATCGCGGCCTTAGTACAGTCCAGCCCGGGTCAGGCTGAAACGCTTGTACACAACCTGTCAGCGATACTGCGCTACTCGCTCAAACACGCTATTTCAGACCATCAGTCGTCTGGCCTCGTTTCCTTATCGGATGAATTGTTGATGCTCCATCAGTGGTGTGAAATCGAGCAATGTCGGTTTGGCAATAATCTGCAAGTGGCATTTGACATTGATGAAGCGCTGCTAAGTGCGCCCATACCTGCCATGGTGTTACAACCACTTATTGAAAACGCCATAAAACATGGCAACCGGCGGCCTCTGTATGTGACCATTCATGCGTATATTGATGCCGGTCACCCCACTATCGCCGTGTCCGACAATGGCGTCGGCTTTGGGCCAGATATTTTACTTGGCGATGTCAAACCTGGTCTTGGACTGGCAATCACCCGGTCAAGACTTGAGCTGGAGGCCAACACTAAACTGATTCTTTCCAACCAACCAAATGGCGGCGCCAGGGCGCAGTTTATGTTACAGGAGCTCCCATGCTGAATATTGCGATCATCGAAGATGAACAGCCAGCCTTTGTTAAGCTCAAAGCACAGTTAACTCAGTTATGTGACTATCAGCTTGTTTATCACAGTGAAGATCCGGAAAGTTTTTTGCGCAACTTCCGGCAACATCCTGTCGATCTGGTTTTTCTTGATATCAACCTGCCAGGGCTCAATGGCATACAACTCAGTCAGGAATTAAAAAATGCAGGCTTTAGAGGTCAGATTATTTTCACCACGGCCTACTGCGAGTTTGCTGTAGATGCTTTTACACTGGGCGCAACTGATTACCTGCTTAAACCCTACACCAATGAGCGGCTCGCTCTGGCGCTGTCTCGGGTTCAGGCGCAACTTTCGCCAAATTCCGAACCACTCGTACTGACCAGTAAAGTGGGCGATAAGGTAACACGCGTAGAAGCAAACCAGATAGAAGTCATTAAATTAGAGCATGGCCATGCCATAGCCTACAGCGGCACACAGTCATATCCCATAGACTTAACGCTGGAAGAGCTGATGGACACCCTGCCCGATGAGTTTATTCGCATTCACCGCAATGCCATAGTTAACAGCCTCAGTATTAGTGCCTTAGAGCGCTGGGTAACCGGAGGTTATCTGATCAAATTAACTCAAAGTGAACAGCAAGTGATCAGCAGCCGCAGTGGCGCCAAACTCCTTCGTCAAAAATTACAGCTTTAAACCTTGAGTGGGCCCTGTCCACTCAATCTCATAACTGACAATAATAAACACAGGAAAATTCTATGAAATTTGCAATGCCAATTTTAATGGCAGGGCTGCTTAGTGCCTGCACATCGTCCACCGACCCTGATGTAAAGCATCACTTTATCGAAGACGGTCAGCCTCATCCATTGGTCATTCTGCTCGGCGGCAGCGAAGGCGGAAATACACTGGCTCAGCCACATTTTAAGCCGCTCATGGATAGCTTTCATAAGCACGGTATGTCGGTTGCCTCTTTGGCTTATTATGGCACGCCGGGCACACCGCAGCGGCAGATCTCACTGCCACTGGATGACATCGCCAGCCGTATTAGCAAACTCGCAGAGCATCCGGGCATTAACAAAAACTGTATCGCCGTGTATGGCTTCTCAAAAGGGGCTGAGTTGGCGCTGCTATTGGCCAGTCATTTTGAGCATATCAACCATGCGGTTGCCGTTATGCCAAGTCACGTCAGCTGGAACGCTGTAAAGACACTGTCTTCTGAGCCGGGGTGGCAGCTTAACGGATCGCCGCTCCCTTACGTGAATGCACCTTTACTTTCCTGGCATATGCAAAAAGGTGTGGTCACCGGAAGTTACACACCCGCATTTTCTGCTGCACTAGACAGAGCTGACACCAAGACGCTGAACGCTGCGCGGATCCCGGTAGAAAAAACGAATGGCCCGGTACTGCTGGTCTCTGCCAGGCAAGATGAAATCTGGCCCTCTTATTATATGGCGCAAGAGCTCATAGCCTCGCTCAAAAAAGCAGACTTTTCTTACCCATATCAACACATTGAATTATCAGGTGGCCATTACAGCTTTAACCGCGATGTACAAGATCAGGTTAATCAGTTTTTAGCTAGTACTCTGGTCAATGAGTGTCAATAGCCGAGCTCTGAATTAACACCAGCCGGTAACTCATCTGATGGGTATCCGGCTGTTTTCCTCACATCATAATGCTTGTTGGATTTTAGTCTTTTGCTTCTTTAGCCAGACCAGCTGAGATGCATCATCCACAGACAAGTTTATTGCCGTATTCACCGCTTCCATGGCCAACTGCGGCGAGTCTTTGGCCATCAGCACCCGGCTTAACATGCCGTAAGGCTCGGCAGTGTGCGGATAATAGTCAATCCATTTGTTCACGATGTACTCGGCCTCTTCCAAATACTCTTTAACAATCAGATAATTACTCAACCCCCAAAGTTCATTAAACTCAGGCACCACCTGATAGCCAAGACGGTCAGACAATCCCTGATAGTGCTTATCAAATTGGCGTTTGTCTCCTTTGATCTGCTCACCGGTGATCCACCAGTTACGAAAAACGTAACGCACAGCATCATACAAGCCAATATGTGCTATGGTCATATGGTCTTCTGCCTCATAAATATCAGCATGCCAGTTCAGCTTTGGTCCGGCATGTGCATCCAGATTCTTTCTCAGGCGAATAAAGTTCGGAATTTGTTGTTCAAACGGTGTATCCCCCTCCGTCGAGATGATGAGCGTTTTATCCAGCTTTAGTCGCTGTGGATGCTGTTCAACAAAAGGCAGGAAATTACGACTCCCCCAGCCCAAAGCCGGTGATAGCGCAATGTAGACATCGAATAATTCTGGAGCTGACAACATACTGTACAAGGTAAATAAGCCGCCCAGAGAGTGCCCGCTGAGTAAATCGAATGAGTTGGTGCGATAGCGCTGTTCGACAAGCGGCATAACCTCAGTGCGAATAAAGGTAAGCAGCTGATGTTGCTCCGGATTAGTGATAACCTGCCCGTTATCCCCGTACGGACTCAAATCCCGACTTCGAGAACGCGTTTCAATCCCTACAACTATCATTTCAGAAATACCACCTTGCAGGTAATGGATCATACTGGCAGCATGCTCTAACTGTGCGCTGGCATCGGTCAGGTAAAGCACCGGATAGCGCCGCGCTTTGTTTTCCCTGCTAAAATAGCCCGTTGGCAAAGAGATATGCACTGTCCGTTGTTGTTTGAACACCTTTGAACTGATCGGTATCTCTATGTCTCTGTCGTTGCCCCAGGATACGCCAGACAAAAGTAACAATAGTACTAAGCAAACTTGCTTCATTTCCATTTACTCCATTGTATTTATTATTAAAAAGCGCTTAAATACTCATCCGCATGAGTACACAAACAGGTGCAATGATGTGAATTCACGAAAGCACCCAATGAGGGCAAATTCCGGTTTGACCATTCACACCGACTGCGCAGCGCAATAGAGCATGAAACAGGTACTGGGGCGATGCAGTCGTCCTAATTTTTACCTTAGGAATTTCTTAGGTCATACAAATCAATAAGTTAAACATGGAAAAACTCACTAACGCTTTTGCAATAAACGACATAGTCATTGACCCTCTGCGTAATCAGGTACAGCACCCGGACGGTATGAACACGCTGGAACCAAAAGCAATGGCCTTATTATGTGTACTTGCGGCAAAGCCAGGTACAGTGGTTGCACAAGAGACCCTGTATGAAGCAGTCTGGCCCGGTCGTGTTTTTTCACCCAGTTCGTTACAGCGTCTGATAACACTGCTAAGGAAGGCGCTCAGAGACAGCAGCAAGTCGCCCACGATCATCTTTACTCATGCCAAACAGGGCTACAGCCTGGAAGCCAGAATTTCAAAGCCCAAAACCCGCTCTGAAATACCGTCCAGAGCAATCATATATGCAATCACAGCTTCCTTGTTACTCTCTGTTATTATTACTTATATTTACTCCAGCCCTGCTGTATCTATCTCCTCGACCCAGCCGTTTACCTTTACTTCTGAGGCAGAGTTTGGTGGTCAATTTTCGCCTGATGGAGAGGCCATTGCCTTTCTGCGCAAGGGGACTGAAAAGCAAACTAACCTGATTGTCAGGAAACTTAAAAAGCCGACTCAGGACTTGTACGTGACCGATAAACAGATCCGCGATTTTATATGGCTTACGAACGGGCAACTAATAGTTGCACTGGCAGATTCTGATGGAGTAAAGCTGACAAGGTATACGCTAACACAATCTGGCATTCAATCTCAGCAGAGCCTCCCTACAATCGAGCATCTGAGTGATATTAGCCACCTGCATAAGGGGCCCGGCTCTGCGCTCTATTTTGTTGCACATCAATTAAACAATACGTTGTCTTCTGATCAAATCGACGGATTAGGCACTGCGATTGTGCAGCTCAACTTGGTCAGCTTTGAGTTAACGACGCTGATGCCCCTGTCTGAAACACAAAGAGTGGTGGACCTGGCCGCTGCACCTGATGCCCTTTATATTTCATTGTTTGAACATAAATCCAATAGCACACTGGCGAAGATTGAACCTGAGCTCAAAACTGTCACCCCCGTACATTCAGAACTTGATGGACTCTATAAACTGGCCTGGGCTGAGCGCTTGCAAACGCTGGTGTTGCTGGACAGCTTAAAGCCAGAAGTATTTACACTCTCTGACGATAACCAGCTCGTGCCTGTTGAGCATGATTTATCTACAGGCGTCGCCAATGCGGACATTTTTCAGGACAAGCTTCTCAGCACTCAGGTGCGTCAGAATATCAAGGTGTTTAGCAGCCGTAATCCTGACACAGCGCTCATTGACAGTAAGTATGAAGACTACCTTGCCTCAGTGTCACCTGACGGCCGTCGTGTGGTATTTGTTTCGAATCGCAGCGGTTACCCTCAGCTTTATCTGACAGATCACCACACCCACCCCGACGTTATTTTTTCTAACCCGCTCAGAGAAGATTTTATTTCACGCGCTATCTGGCATCCATCAAATAACCGGCTGGTGTTTGCAGCTGACAACAAGGTCTATGAGTATACCCCGGCGACGCGTGAGCTTTCAGAGTTAGCTGTTGGGCAACAGATCAGCAGAGTCGAATACTGGCAAACCTCTGAACAGTCAGGGTCCGAGGTGCTTTACCTTACCGATGCCGGGCAAGCCAATATAGTGAGCTATGAAATCGACTCCGGTGACGTGAAGTTGCTGCCAGGCTCTGGGCACCTTGTCTACGCAAACTCGAAGTTACAAGTATATTGGCACGATAATACACTTAGTACATCTGCCGGGCATAGCTGGCAACCCGAAAGCGGAAAAATACGCCACGCCTTCTCCGTGGGTGAGCGTATTCTGGTACAGATAGCGGCTTCGGATACTCCTCAGCTGCTCGAGTTTAACCACCAGCTCACCCAGCTTACTCAGCGGCCGCTGCCTGATTCAGCCCAGTTTGTGAGCAGTGCTTTCTATACCGGGCAAAACGCCCTTATTTATTATTATTCACACTGGAAAAACACCGACAGTGACCTGATACTCTCAAAGATCAAACCCTGAGTGGTGGTTTACATACGTTCAAATTAACGCTAGCTTCGTACCTGATAAAGATAAAAACAAGGAAAATGCATCATGCGACGTCAGCTGTTTTTTATATGTATAAGCCTCTGTCTGGTAGCCTGTGGAGGCGGCGGAAATAGTGAAAATCAAAATACTTCCTCCGAAGTCAGTCAGGGAACACCACCCGATAACACGCGTCTGCCCAGCGCGCCTCAGCCCCGTCCTGCCGTAACATTCAATGAAATCCTGATAGACGACATAGAAGACTTTGTAACTCTCGCGCATTCGGTGCAATATTTTTATCCCTCTGAAGAGGTTAGGGATTCAGACTGGCCGCTTTTTATTGCTGAGAGTATTGTCGAATTAAGCCAGACCAATGAGGCTGAACGCTCAGATAAAGGGATTGAGCTACTGCGTCAAATAGCACCATACATCACAACCGCGCAAAATCAGTTGCCTGCATTAGAGCAACAAACTCAGGTTGCAGCCTGGCAGCAAAATGCGCCCTTTTCTCAGGTCACCTATGACAGAAACTTACTGTCAGGCACCTATGCTTCACTAAGTAATCGGGCGTATCTGCCAAGTAACCCATATACAACGCAAGCCTATGATCAGCAAACCTTGTATTTCCCTTTGTACCTGCCTGTGCAGACGACGTTATCAGGTGAAACATTCTCCCAGTTAGGTCGCTGGCAACTGGAAGAAGCGTTCGCGCAACCGGAAATATGCATGGCTACGGTTTCTGGTATGTGGGCTATGATCCAGCACTTCTGGCCTTACTTTCAACAGGTAGAAGTCAACTGGTCACAGAGTTTAAAGCCACTCCTCACTGCCTGTACTGAACCCAGTCATACTCAGCGAGAGTCTCAAATATTCTCTGAGTTCACAAAACTCAATGACAATCACCTTTCGATCGCGTTGCCGGATCCTGAGCGCCAGCCTTATCGTTACTATATGCCCTTCCTGTTCGAGCTTGTTGAAGGGAAAGCGGTGATCACCCGGACAGAAGAAAAAAATACGTCAAATATTGAGATAGGCGACGAAATCATCTCAATTGATGGAGAACCTGTTCAAGCTTATCTGCAAAGCCGCGCAACCACTTCACTGCGAAATCAATTACACCGGCTTAACTGGGTAGCACGAAAGCACCTGTATCAAAAATCTGATGCGCCCATTGTGTATCAGCTCAAAAAACCAGATGGCAGCGAGATTCAGCAAACTGTCACACCGATAAAGCTTGAAGGCCTACTCACGTTCAACGGCATGCGATACGTACCAACGAGTCGCGATATACTTGAGCACCTGGGCGATAATATTTATCGGGTCAATGTCTACAATGTCGAACAACAAGCCCTTGGAGACCTGAAAGCCCAGTTGAGTGATGCCAAAGCGGTGGTACTAGATTTACGGCAATACCCAACCAGCTGGCGTGGTTGGCAAGGCGTGCTGAGTTGGTTTATACAACGTGATGCCATTAACAACACACTCACCTATTTTTGGCAGGGCGCCCCAGATCAGAGCGACACTCTCGTACAAAACCTGTCACAGACTATTCATGTCGATAGCAACTCTTTAAACATTCCAGCGATAGTTCTGGCTTCACGGGAAAGCCAGAGTCAAAATGAGCATGCTTTGGTATTTGCGCGAAGCGGTGGCCTGAAAGTACTCGGCGAACCGACATCCGGTATTAATGGAGAGATCTTTGAAGCTGACTTTTTTAACTTCTCACATCAGCTGGCTCTGGAGCACATCTTTGTATTCACCAATATGCTCGCTAACCGCCTCAATGGTGATCCCCTTATAAACGCGGGCGTTGAAATAGACATGCTGGTCCCCAGAACTATTGACAGTGTAAGAGCACAGCAAGATAACCAACTGGAAGCCGCCGTGACATACTTAAAAGCACAGCTGGCCCAATAATTTTGCCACAAAAACCGACAGTATCGTTCATCTTTGCCATGTATTTAAAGAGGCTACAGGCAAAAATGCGATACTGTCGCGCTGGCATTAAGCGGCCTTTTAGTCATCACAGTGAGATAACTTTTGGCTGCGCACGAATGAGAGATTCAAATCATGTGCAATAATAACGGTTCAAAGTAAAGTTACTTGAGTTAAATCCAGCCCAGCGACTTTCCTATTAACCGAATACCCAGCATTGCAGTGAAAATCAGCACTGAAAACCCGAGAATATTTGAAACTCGCGTATTTGAGTATTGCCCTAACATCCGTGTATTATTCATAACATAGAGCAGGAAGCCTGCAATAATCGGCAGCAATAGCCCGTTAGCAAACTGGGCCAGTAAAATGATCTCTATGGGTTTTATATTAGCCATGGAAAGCACTGCCCCAATCCCTATAATAGTCACACTGATCAGGCGAAATGCTTTGCCATCCACCTCAGTGTTCAACTGCAGCAGCTCAGATACCACGTAACTGGTTGCCAATGGCGCAGTTATCACACTGCTCAACCCCGCAGCAAAAAGCCCAACGCCCAGCAGGTATTTAGACAAACTTCCAAACAAGGGTTCAAACACCTTGGCCATATCCACGGCGTTATTGACGCTCAGGCCAAGCGTAAAAATGCTGGCTGCAGCCGTTGATGTCACCAGTATCGCAATCAGGCCACCCAGACCAATTGAAATTGCGGTATCAGTACGCGCCTGAGGAATATCGTTAGGATCCGACCAATGCGTTTTGGCGGCCGACGCATGCAAAAATAAATTATAGGGCACCACCGTTGTTCCGATCAGCGCGATGACTGTAAGTAAAGACCCTTCAGGTAACTGAGGTGTGACCAATCCTTTCAGTAACGCAGCCAAATCAGGACCCACCAAAAAGAAAGTGATCACAAATGCCAGCGCCATAATCGAGACCAGCGCGATGAGAATGCGCTCAATTTGCTTATAAGTTCCGAGCATTAAAATTACCGCACCAAGGGCTGTTAAAGCAATAATTGATCCTCTGAATACCCACTTGCCGGGCGTGGTAATGGCCTCGATACCCAGTGCCGCGCCCACCAGATTGCCCGCTTCATAGGCGGCATTGCCAATACAGATAGCAACAATAATCAAAGCAAAGAGCGGCCATTTCCAGACAGATTCTCGTAACGACTCATGGATCACCTCGCCCAATCCTTTTTGTGTCACGATTCCCACCCGAGCCGACATTTCCTGCAGAATAATCGTTGCTATGGTTGCAAACACCAATGCCCACAGCAACGCATATCCAAATTGAGCGCCAGCCAGCGTGCAGGCGGTAATTGTGCCGGGCCCGATAAAGGCTGCGGTTACAATCACACCCGGCCCCAGGTTCTGTATTTTCTTCAGCATGGCTCACGCTTTCCTGACAGGTACTTTGGTATCCACTTAACTCACCCCGATTAAATTTTGAAACGATTCACGATGGCTGCCAGCTCTGCTGCTTTTTCGCTGAGATTGGTGCTTATCGCTAAGTTTTCGGTACCGATTGAGACAGACTCTTTACTGTGCTGCGAAATAGACTCTGTACGCTCCGATATTTCTTTGTCTACGATGTTTTGCTCTTTCGTCGCATCGGCAATGTGTTCATTCACATTCATAATTTCATTGATAAACAACACTATCTGCTTGAGCGACTCGGCTGCAGATGCAGCCTTATCGACAGTGATGGCACTGTAGCTTTTACTCGAATCCATCGCACGTACCGCTTCTTTTGAACCGTCTGTCAGCGTGTTAATCACGCTCAGGATCTGAGCTGCACTTTTTTGTGTCCGGGTAGCCAGCTCTCTCACTTCATCGGCAACTACAGCAAATCCTCTCCCCTGCTCTCCCGCGCGTGCCGCTTCAATGGCTGCATTCAGCGCCAGCAGGTTGGTCTGCTCAGCAATTTCTTGAATGATAGATAGAGATCCGGAGATCCCCTGAACATCCCCTTCCAGTTTAGAGATAACACCACTGGCTTCATCCAGCTTTTGCGCTAAAGTATTCACCGAGTTCATCGCTTCATCAACAGAGTGACGGGTATCTTTGGCGCTGCCATCAGCATTTTTAGCAGAGTTTGCTGCCTCGTTGGCATTACGCGAGATTTCTTCTGCCGATGCTGTTAACTGCGTCATTGCCGTCGCAATCAGCTCGGTTTCTGACTGCTGGCGAAGCAAAATGGAATTGATATTTCCGGAGGCCGAAGAAATTTGCTGAGTCTCATCAACAACTTCATTGGTCAGCTTAGCGACCTTTTTGATTAATTCGTGAAGCTGCCCCAGAAAAATATTAAAATCCCGACTCAGACTGTCAAACTCCGGAACGGTAAAATCCGGAATGCGTACCGTTAAATCTGCATCTCTTGCCGCGTAGATATGGATGGTGTCTTCGAACTTTGATAATGGCACTGTAATGCTCTTACTGATGATCAGGCCCAGGGCTGCTACGCCAACGGATACCACTAGCGTAAATAACAGGATATTGGTGATACTCTCGTAAAGCTGGACTTCATTCTTATCTCGCATGGACTTAACCAGTGCATCTACATCATCGGTATAAAAGCCCGTGCCCACGACCAGGTCCCATTTGGCAATATAAATACTGTAAGCCAGCTTGGGCAGAGGCTCAGTCTGACCCAGCTTGGGAAAATAATAAACCGAGTAGCCGTCACCTGTTTTTGCAGAATTAATAATATCCCGCACCAGGTAGTTACCTCTTTTATCCTGTAAATCAATAAAGTTCTTACCAATTCCCTGCTCACTGTCTCCCTGCATAACCCGCGTACCGTCGGGTTTAAAGCCAAACAAATAGCCTGTACCACTAAACTTAATGTTTTTAAGCAGCGCGATGGCATCTGATTGTGGATAGTCGCCTTGCATCAAAGGTGTTAATGCTGATTTGGCAATTTCCAGATACGCTTTGAGCTCAACGCGCTTCATCCGCATCATCTCTTTACGGCTCAGGTCAACCTGTACCTCATTGAGCTTTTTGGCCTCAAGATAAGTAATCAGGGTCACAACCGATGAGATGATGATCACAGGGATCAATGACAACAAGATCAGCCTGGATTTTATTTTGAGTTTCATGCTGTTCAGCCTCTTTATTGCGCTACTCTAGGAGCGCTCTTCAACATCTTTGCCGGTCTGCGGCGACGTATCGTATATGGACTCTTCCTTGTTATAGTGTTTAAGATACTCTTGCAGGATTTTATCGTACGTCCCGTCTTTTTTGATTTCCCGCAGCGTTTGCTCAACTTCCAGCCTGGTTTTATTCAGGGCTTTAGCCATAGAAAATGCGATAAAGCTCGGTATCTCGTAGCGATAGCTAGGGACTTCAGCAACTAGCTCTTCAATGCCAAGCTGCTTGATGATCTCAAGTGCTCCCAATTTGTTGATGATCACCACCTCAACACGGCCGGCAAGAAGCAGCTCAAAGCTCCTGCGACCTGTATTTGTCGTCACCACACTCTCAAATACGCCGGTGCGGATGGCCTTATCGATTTCAGCTCCATAACTCACTTTGTGCATCACTCCTATCCGGTACGGCGCCAAAGAATTGAGTCGGCCATCAAAGTGAATATTGTTTTTCCTCAGGGTAAACAACGCAATAGACTGATCTATCAAGACTTCGTCCGCGTAATCTAAAAACGTGAGTCGTTGTGGGGTTTTATAAATAGTAAAAATACCATCGTAGCGTCCCGTTTCGACTTCTCTGATGGCCCTGCCCCAGGGTAAAATTTCAATGGTATAGGGCTGCTCCATGCGTTTGAACACTTCACGTACCAGTTCAACGGCAATACCACTGGGGCCATTTTTCCCCTGAAACTCATAGGGCGGGTATTCAAGCGTTACCAATTTGATGACACGCTCCTCAGGTAGGCTGGCCCCCAGCAAACACAGCAACGCGAAGAAGTGAAGTAACGCCCGGCAGGTCATAGTTACTCCGTCTCTCGTCGGGCTATCTGTAACATTCTGAACGCAAAAGAGTATTCAGACCAATACAGTAACTCACGTAAACATCTGGTCATATTTCAGAAGCTCAGCTGAATCTTAATGTATGCCCGACGCCCTCTTGGATCGCCAGTTCTGGGGTCATAGCTGCCCGCAATACTCACGAAGGGTGGATCTTCGTCAGTCGCATTGACGATTCCTGCAATAAGCCGAGTTTCGGAGTCATCTCTGATAACCTCGCCGAGATTTACACTGTATTGCAAATCAAGAGTATTGAAAGAGCCAATAGACTCCCCACTGACGTCGTTTTCATAGCTGGCAACATGACGCAGGTATACGTTGGCACTATGCTCACCATCAGACCAGTTCAGACCTATGCTTCCCCTTAAACGTGGTGCCGGATTGCCCACCGTATTTCGGTTGAGCTGGCCCAGTCCATCGCTGGTGTTACCAGATGCATCCATCAAATCGTAGCTCAGCAAATAGGTGGCTTTAAGTTGTGGCCTGAAATCCCCCATATCGGTGCGATAAAGGGTGGTGGCGCTGATGTCCAAACCAGAAGTATCAATGGCCTCTGCATTGATGAATTTGGTATTGACGATGGAAATAGTGCCGGCAGAGGTGCGGATCACTCGGCTTGGGTCATTAGGATTGGCATTGACCACTGCCTGGTGACTCTCTCGTGTTAGCACATCCTCAAAAGAAAAGTCCCAATAGTCTACATCCACAGACAACTCATCAACGGAGAATGACAAACCAAGATTAACCGCCTGCGAGGTTTCTGGCACCAAATCAGGATCACCCACAGTTCTGTTGCCACCAAAGGTTGTGGACCCATCTTCGGGGTCGGTTATGTTCGCAAAGTTTGTCTGTACCCCCTGAAGTTGATGCACAGATGGCGCCCTGAAAGAAGTACTATAGGTGCCCCTGAACGAAAACATGTCATTGGCCAGCCACAAGAAGGAAACCTTAGGGTTGGTGGTGTCACCGCCAAATTCGCCATAATCCTCGTAACGTATAGCCGCGCCTATTTCTAAGTCGAGTGTCACAGGCACAAGTACTTCAGCAAACAGCGCTTTTACGTCTCGTTCTCCATAAAAGTTCTGGTTACCAATCAAAAAGGCAAAACTATCTTGCTGAGTGAATGAATCGTAGACATTGTTGATAGATTCATCACGATATTGCATACCAAGCGCGTACCCTACATCTCCTCCGCCCATCTCAAACAAAGATTCACCGGTTATGACCATTTCATAAACGCGCATTTCTGATTCAGCATCGCCGATGTAGTCACCGATAATGTAGTCTCTCAGTCGTTCATTGTCCGGGTCATTCGGATCAAAAGGATTGAAATAGAAACACTCGCCCTGCCCAGCCTGAGATGCTCCGCTGCACTTTGTCCCGCCGAAACCATGTAAGGCAGCCTGGAAGTTATCTGTGATCACGTCTCTGGGGTTCAGTATGGCGTCGTTCGCAGCCGCAACAAAAGAAAACTGCCAGTAAATGCCTTCGGTGATTTCACCATCTCCGCCTATCGCAAAGCGCGATGTAGTATGGTCGTAGTAATTGATTTCGGTCGGTTTTCCAACACCGTAAGGGCGGCCTCTGAAGAAAATATCTTCGCCATAAGGGTTGTCAGGATGGCTGGCCAGTACGCTGGGCGCATTAAGCACGGGAAAGCTGGGCGACACTTCTCGCGTTATTTTATTTCTGGCGTAACCAAACTCAGCCCATAAGCGTGTGGTATCGCTCCAGTCCCAGGATGCGCGAGCGTAGGCTTGTAGCCTGTCTTCATTGGGTACTGCGGTTATCTGAGGTCCAAAATCGAACAAACAAAACGAATTACCATTTGACCCTTCAGAGAAGATCCCTCCATTTTTTTCACAGTTTGGGTCTGCCACCGTCAAACCATTGGGGTTGTTCTCGTCGGCAAGAGAGGGAATAACAAAACTGCCGGGATTACCGAAACTGCTGGTTGCAGGCTGTAACCAATCTACTTCGTCGAGTAATAAGCTGGAACGCTCAAGAAAACTGACGGCAAAGAGCATATGCCCCGTGTCGCCAACATAACCACCATGCGCAAAGTCTATTTTGGTGTCATCCTGATCTCCATCGCTCCAGCGCGTACGATACTCATACTGGATCTCTGTGCCCTCCATATCATCACGGGTGATGAAATTCACAACCCCCGCAACGGCATCTGAGCCGTATATAGCAGATGCGCCATCTTTGAGTATTTCGACTCGTTTAATTGCCAGGGTTGGCACCAGTGAGGCGGTATCAACAAAGCTTGCACCCTGATCGGTTACCACCGCGGATGTGACCTGTCTGATGCCGTTTAGCAGCACCAGCGTAGATGATACACCCAGTCCCCGGAGGTTGACGTTCGAGGTGCCTGCTGTAAAGTTCTGCGACAAATTATCTGAGTTGTTTTGCGAGCCGGCATTAAACGGCAAAACTTCTATAAGATCCCTGACATTATTGGCGCCAATATCCGTCAGGTCACTCAGCTCTGTACTCGATATAGGAGATGCACTCTGTGACTGGACAGAGCGTTTAATCCGCGATCCCGTTACTGTGATAGTCTCGATGGCGCTTTGGTCTTTATCTTGGACATCAGTTGGCTGCTCAGCCACGGCCAGAGCCGGGCATAGTAGTATAGGCAGGGCCCGCAACAGCAGAGATGGGGCTCTGAGCGAGGAGTTGCACATGATTTCACCTTATTATTTCTGACGGTAAAGTTCTCAAGTGCTATATATCCCTGGAGTACGACAGCTACCAACTCGCTGACACGTCTCGCCAGTGTAAGGCTTTCGCTCTGCTGCTATCAGCGATACAAGTGTCTTAGTAATACACTTACATCAGATAAGTAGTCAGAAGTACTCGCCCTTGATATGGCAAAACACTAGACACGAAGTGGTATCGCTCCTACAGCATTTTATATTGCTGTGTTAAGCATAGCCCGAGATTTCAAAGTCATGGTAAAACTATGCGGTTTTTTTACCCAATACGGCCGACTAAGCGCGAGCGTGCCTGGCCAATTTTCCCAGGCACGTCTAATTACCTCTTTTCGTCTATTTACTTACACGAAGCGTATAGCTGCCTGCGCCTGAGTAGGAATAGACCACAAAGCGATAATAACCAGATGATGCGTTGTAATTGATCGACTCCGTGGAACTGGGTGATTCGGAAATGGCAACCTGTTGCCAACGGCCATTGCTCCACTTCTCTATTTTCAAATCAAAATCGGCACTCGCCGGGCCACTTAGCGACAAACCAATGGTGCCACCCCCATACTGAAACCAGGTGCCATTCGGCTCTATCGCACTTTGCTTATCACTCAAGGTGCCGGTGTAAGTATCCGGTTCAGGTTGTGTGGTCGATTCGATAGTGAAAGAGATGGTTTGTGCCGGATCGGAAATGTCACGGATCCTGAGTCCGGAGTCACTGCCATTCCACCACAGCGCATTGGTACCACGAGACGTTTGTGCATTAGGTAAAGCCTGGGTAAATTCTCCCGCCACATCGAATAAGTCGCTGCCATCACCACGATTGCGTTTGTATTCCGGGTCCCGATTGCCGTCACCATGCTCCATCTGAATATACGGATACCATTCATTGGAGTTACTCCCTCGACTGTCTACGTGCCACACAGCCAGTCCCTGATCGAGTTGTTCAGAGTTTTGCCCTGACTTGTGTATGGCTTCGATGTAAAACGCTTCGTTACTGTTGGCCGGATTCGTCCATTTATAAGAAGTGCCGCTGTCTGAGGTATGACTTAACCGGCCCGAAGGCGCATTGGCATTAATCGCGGGATTTAATTCTGTTACTGTGTCCCAACCAGCAATGGCTCTGAAGTGCGCCACTGGCGGCGTTGGTTTATAGCGATTGGTTGTGCCAATTGCGCCATATCCCATCACTCCAAAGCTGGCAACGGAGCCCTCCGAGCTGCCATCATAATCATACAAGTCTGGCCAGTTGGTAATTAAGTGACCCGATTCATGGACAAACGTGCCTATCGCGAGGCTGGCGCGCATATCAGTGATCTGGTAGCGATCGGTACAAACGCCATCGGCACAAAAACGCGGACTAAGTCTTGCCATATGAGGCCACAAGCCCTTTGACCAGGCACTGTCCGAGTTGCCTGCATAGAAGATATTCAGACCACGAATTTGATTACTGCTGTTGGTGGTCAGCTGAGAAAAATCAAACCCCTGCTGATATTCTAGCCATTGTAATGCTTCATTGATCAGCTCCTGAGAGCGGACCGTCGAGCTGAGGCTGGAGTCGGCATAATATGCTTTGTTCTTTTTCGCGGTGTAATACTGTGTCACCGTGTTGGTGTAATCCAGCTTGTCGCCTGATACAGATCGAAAATAGCCCCTCACCGACTGCGCATTACCAAACTCATTGTAATTTAAGTCGTTTAAAAAGCGCTCTACCTGCGCTTTGGAAATGGTGCCGCGCTCATCCGGAAAGTCGATGATAATCGTCAGCCCTTTCACCTGACCGCTGATCTCTTCTGCCCCCTGAGTGCGAATCATGGACGAGTGAGAGAGTTTATCGCTGCCGAGCATTTGCGCGCGTTTTGATGCCACTAACGCAGCTTTTGCGGCGTCACTGAGACCTGCCTGTGGTTCACTGACAGACAGGCGTTGGATAGAGTGCTGACTTTCAACTAATCGACCGGTTGAAACCAAAGTAGTGCCATCCGCGCTGACCTTCGCATAAGCCATACCTTTGAGCGTTTCATCGAAAACCACCAAACGACCGTCCGCGGTCCTTTGCTCTGCATAGTAATCATTACCTTGCAGGTATAAGGTCACAATCTGACCATCCGGCTGAGTAAATTGGTAACTCGTATTATTGTAGGGGATTGCAGCCTGAACCAGTGCGGTCACAGTAACCGCACTGATAGCCAATAAAGCGTGTAGTGTTCGCATAATTAAGTTCCTTTACATGTGTAATAGCCCCTTCCATATCAGGTTTGATATGAAATTGGGAACTTAATTATTAACCATATTTTTACAACTTATCAAATTTAAATTTTTATTACCAAAACGCTGCCACCCTATTTTGACCGGGTGTACTTTCAGCCTGACCACACCAACGTCGTAACGAAATCCTTGCAGTAACTGGCTTATCATTTTGCTCGGGTCGCTGTTTTTCCTTTGCCGCAGACCAGGCGTCGGCAATGGCTTTATTTGCCAGTAACTGAACATAAAGATCGATAGAAGGTGTTAGTTCTGAATTGATCAGTGTCGGCATTGAGGCCATTAATTTGTCCCGCATATCCGATTGCAGTACCCGTGATTCAACCACTGTATCGAATACCGCCAGTTGCCACCGATAGAAGTCATTGAACACGGCCTGTCCACTGGCATTTATCTGAGTCGCGACGGATGTTTTAAAGCGCATAAACCCACCCCAGTCGCGTAAATGAATTTGTGTATTCAGTAAATTCAGGCCTGTACCAGCAGCATGACCAAATTGTTCAGTTTCTGAGTGAAATAAAAATGCCCGGATATACATCAGCTGGGCATTTCGATAGCTACTACTATCAAAATACAGATTACCCAGGTTGTTCTTAATGTTTGCAATGATCTCTCTGTCATCTGAGAGCATCATGGCTTCTTTCAGTATACCTGTGGCCTTTTTATGCTGACCTGTAAACCGGTAAACCACCGCCAGATTGTTCGCAATCCGGGCGTACTGCTTATCATCTGTTACATAATTCAATGCACACTCGTTAAGCAGCTGCGCATACTGGTAGTCGTGCATACGCCTGTGGTATACGGCTAAAGAGCCAATGACATGGATGTGTTCTCCATGCAGATAACTTTGCCACTGATCTTGATTCAGTTGACTGATGATACCCGATACAGATGCAGCGTCATGTGAGCGTACACTCGACTCCAATCCGGCAAGATAAACTTGCAATAGCCCTTTACTGGGTTCCTCAGGCAGTTTGTCATACACCTCCCGGAATAAGGTGACCGCCTGAGTTGGATTTTTGTCATTCAGGTCTTTCAGTTGGTTTAACGTTTTGAACAATTCCGCAGGTGTTAAAGTGACGGCGGCAGAAAACAACAAGCTTGTGAGCATATATCAAAGACACCTAATTGCAATCTTGTTAAGCATGGTACAGATACAATTAATATACCAGAGAACATACAGATCTATGATTGGCTACCATTAATGCAATTCGGTCAAAAAACGCCCCAAAACACACACAAAAAAAATACAATTGTTAATAAAATAACCCAACGAAAATTTACCCACAAAAGAACCAAATCAGGAAACTCATAATTTTATTGGTAAAAAATAGACAAAAAACCACGATATAAAAATATTAATATGAAAAATCTCATTTATGTGTTTACATTTGGAAAACACTGCGATAGCATGAAGTCGTTCCTTAGGGCATGGCTTATCACACGAGTCATTCCAAATGAACTCCCGAGAAGTAGAGCTTACCAACAAGGATGTTGGTTTATTGGGTATTTCCTGGCACAGTTTTGTTGCTATTGGAGGTTGGGCAGGATGTTTCCTGCCTTTTTTTTTGCCTGTAACCTTGTACTTGCCAAACTGACTTACTTTTGGGTAAATTTAGTAAAAATAGTACAGCGACCACTTATGACACTCAGACTACCTCACTCCGTACTCGTCGTCATCTACACTACTCAAAACGAATTTTTACTGTTACAACGCGCAGATGATCCCAGTTTCTGGCAATCTGTGACGGGCGGCGTTGATCCCGGAGAGTTACCGATTGAGACGGCTTACAGGGAGTTACTCGAAGAAACAGGCATTGATGCAAAGGCGCTTGGGGTGACTATCAAAGATCATCAAAAGTGCAATCAATACACCATCAGAGAACAGTGGCGACACAGATATGTGGCAGGTGCCACAGTCAATACTGAGTATGTATTCAGTGTATGTGTGCCGAGTGGTTGCGAAGTACGGCTGGCGCCAGGGGAGCATCTGGCTTATCGTTGGCTCACCCAGCAACAAGCGGCTGAGCAAGCCTGGTCAACCAGTAACAGTCAGGAAATTTTATCAATTGAACTGGTTTAGTTTATCTATTGAGCAGGTTTAAATAGCAGCGTCTGCCAGGTGACAGAGGCCCTGCCCTGCGCATCCTCTTCCGGTTCAGTTACCTCCAGGCAATGCAAGTCTGCCTTTTGTGCGATATCAAGCAGATAATCTACCGAGCAATTTTGCATTCCGCGCACTTTAAGCGCTTCCTCATCGTCACAGTGGCGTAGCTTGATAGCCAGCAAGCCATGCGGGTTCAGCAAAGTCCGTAAGGTTAACATCGCCTGCTGGCCAGAACTGGACTGCAAATAGTTAAACACCGAACTGACCAAAATCACATCGAATGCAGCATGGTTCTTGCGTACTTTGTACAAACAGGGCAGCTCATCCTGATACCAGTTAACCGGCATATCGCGGGTATAAGCTTGCCCTAAACGGTTCAATGAACATACAGGCTCTACCGCAACCACTTCTGCATTTTCTGCCTGCTCAGCAAAGAACCGGGCATCTCTGCCAGCGCCGGCACCGATATCCAGGAACTTCAGACCTGCTTCAGACATCAATGGCGTCACAAATTTTAGCCAGGAAGCATGTAGCAGCTCAAAGCGATATGATTGATACACTTTAGCGAGTTGTAATGCATTGTCTTCGTAATATTGCATAGGCATAGATGCTAGGCTCCAACCAATTTTAATTGTTCCTGATACAACGCCATCATAGACAATAATAAAGGCACAATTATGACAATTTGGTTAAATATGGCTTTGGTTCAGTCAAGATTAACGCTTTGATTTAGAGACAAAAACGTATACATTGGTTGCCATATAAAAGGGGCAGTTCTGGGTGTTCCTCATAACTAATAGCATGTAACCGGCATGGATTAGACCAGCTCAGAACTCCCCCGTTTTTGCAGCCCGTTGCCTGCGTCAGGGATCCATTACACTAGGAGTTTTTATGTCACTAGATTGTTTACAGACCCCGTGTCTATTGCTGGATAAGCAAAAGCTACTGAACAATATTAATCGGCTAAATAAACAGCTGACGCGCTTTAATGTGACCTCGCGGCCACACCTCAAAACCCTGAAATCGGTAGATGCTGCTCGGTATATGCTGGGTGATCTGTCCGCGCCCTGCACGGTTTCGACGCTGCAAGAAGCACGACAGTTTGCTCAGGCGGGTTGCAAAGACATCACTTATGCGGTGGGGATCAGTGAACACAAATTGCCTGAAATACTGGACCTGCAAAACCAGGGGGTCACCCTGCATATTATTATGGACAGCTTCGAGCAGGCGCAATTTGTCCATGCATTTTGTCGGGAAAATGATTGCCAGCTAAGCTGCCTGATCGAAATTGACTGTGACGGCAAGCGGGCCGGCATAAAACCGGATGATCCACAGCTCATTGCCATTGCTAAAATTCTGCAAAGCGCAGGACTGTTTAGTGGTATCCTGACCCATGCCGGCGGTGCCTATGACTGCCGCAGCCTGGACGAAATTCGGGCAATGGCACAGCAAGAGCAAGCAGCCGTGCGCGATGCTGCCAGTAAACTACAGAGGCACCAAATCAGCTGTGACGTTATTAGCGTAGGCTCCACACCGACTGCACTGCTGGGTGAAGGGTTTGACCAAGTCACCGAAGTTCGTGCTGGCGTTTACGCTAGTATGGATCTTGTTATGGCTGACCTTGGCGTATGCCAGCCAGAGGACATCGCCTTAAGCGTCCTTACCAGAGTGATTGGCCACAATAAGGAAAAGAACTGGCTGATCCTGGACGCGGGCTGGATGGCCTTATCACGCGACCTTGGCCTGGCACCTCAGCAAAATGGTTACGGCCGGGTATGTGATGAAACCGGCGACGTCTTACCCGGGCTGTATGTCAACAGTGCTAATCAGGAGCATGGCATTGTGGCCCTGCCCGAAGGCCTGGACCTCAGTCATTTTACCATTGGCACCTTACTGCGCATATTGCCAAACCACGCCTGTGCCACCGCCGCGCAACATGCGGGGTATCAGGTGATCTCGGATGACGAAATGGACTACTGGCCACGATTTGGCGGCTGGTAATGGTCCACATTCAGCATTGTTGCTATAGTACAGACACGGAGATAAAGAAGGAATAAACATGGACCCTATCACGCTCATTCTCAACTACCTCCTCACTGTTGAGGCCTTTTTACTGATTTTTATCATTTTTGTACTCAAAGGTAGCATTAAGTTCGTTCCGCAGAACCGCGCCTGGATAGTTGAGAGGTTTGGTAAATACCAGTCCACCAAAGAAGCCGGTTTGAACTTTATTGTGCCTTTTATCGATCAGGTCTCTGCCGATCGCAGCCTTAAAGAACAAGCCGTCGATGTGCCTTCACAGTCTGCCATCACCCGCGACAATATCTCTTTAATTGTGGACGGCGTGCTGTACTTTCGAGTACTGGACCCCTACAAAGCGACCTATGGCGTCGACGATTACATCTTCGCCGTGACTCAGCTGGCGCAAACCACCATGCGTAGTGAGCTGGGCAAAATGGAGCTGGATAAAACCTTTGAAGAGCGCGATATGCTCAACACCAATATTGTCTCTGCCATCAATGCCGCATCCGACCCCTGGGGCATTCAGGTGCTCAGATATGAGATCAAAGACATAGTGCCACCCAACTCAGTAATGGAAGCCATGGAAGCGCAAATGAAAGCTGAGCGGGTTAAGCGTGCACAGATTTTGGAGTCGGAAGGCGACAGACAGGCCGCCATCAACGTGGCTGAGGGTAAAAAGCAAGCTCAGGTACTGGCCGCAGAGGCAGAAAAAGCCGAGCAGATCCTCAAAGCAGAAGGTGAAGCAAAAGCCATTATCGCAGTCGCAGAGGCGCAAGCGGATGCACTGAGAAAAGTCGGTGAAGCCGCCAACACCGAAGAAGGCCAAAAAGCCATTCAGCTCGACCTGGCCAGCAAAGCCATTGTTGCCAAAGAAGCCATTGCCCGCGAGTCATCCGTGGTCTTGTTGCCTGAAAGCGGCACCGATCCCAGCTCTTTGGTGGCACAGGGCATGTCGATCATCAACAGCCTGAACAAAAAGCAAAAGGAGCAGTCGTGACCCTGTTTGTTGAACACCTGAGCCAGATCCTGATTGTACTCGGGCTGCTGGCTTTAATCATAGAAGTCGCCGTACTGGGCTTTGCCACCTTTGTGCTGTTTTTCCTCGGCCTATCACTGGTCCTGAGTGGCCTGATGATGTCGGTGGGACTACTGGACGCAACGCTCATGAATGCACTGTGGGTCAATGCGGTATTAACAGCCGCTTTGGCAGGCGCACTGTGGCAACCGCTCAAACGTATGCAGGCTAAAACGCAAAGCACAGAAGTAAACAGCGACTTTGCCGACATCACCTTGGTACTCAGCGATGACCTTAATGAGCAAAGCCAGCTCACCCATGCCTACTCAGGGATCACCTGGCAGCTAAAAAGCGAAACGCCTATTGCAAAAGGCACCACGGTCAAAGTGGTCAAGAAAAGTGTTGGGGTACTGTGGGTGGAAGCGCTGAGTACGTCAAGTTAAACAGCAAACGAGTTTTTGTTACGCACCCGACGCTTTGTTCAGGTTGGGTTGCGATACCCAACTAACACAGGCAACGACCAATCCGCATTGCCTCAAAACAGCCACCTTTAACTTCAACAAACCGTGTTAGTATAAGAAGTGTCTGATATTGGCTGACTTCCAATCCTCCCAACCATTACAGCTAGTTGGAACATCATTACCATCAAACCATACATGCCCCATGTCCGTGTTTGTAGACTTAGCATACAGCAACATAGACAGTAATGCGTTGCAAGTTTGCGCGCTCGTTGTGTACGGAGTACCAGATACAGACCATTCTGCATTTGTATTGCAGATAAACACAGCTTTATTCATTGAACTCAGCTTGAGCATTACTCTGTCCGGCGCATGGAGTCCAATTTTGTCTACAGTGCCAGAACATTGAAGCGTTCCAGCAAATGATAAAAACGGAAACGCTAGTAGAATAAATAACATTCTTTTCATGATGGGTCCTTTGTAAAATCGAATACTCGCTTGGATGGCTGAGTAGCTGATGATGCTTGCACAGAATCAATAATAGTGACGGCTGTCAGAGACTTTTCTAATGATACACTCTATATTTCAGTTACAGTGAGTTCAGCGCTTGTTAAAATCGCGGTTAGTTTGACATAAGGATTTCCTCACTAATAGTTTTTTCTTTATTAAAAAGATACCCAGCCCAAAACTTGTGCGCCAGAGCTTTGCTGGTTTTACGGTTGGGTGTCCATGCTTTTCTTGATACGCTATGTAAAGGTGTATTTTTGTATATCAAGTGGCACACCTCTTTATTTATAAAAATAAATCAATGACTTACAACCATCTATAAAAGTCAAAATCGCACTTTGTCAGTAGTCTAGATAGCATGCCATTGAATTTTATAACTTTTACTGGTTTAAGAAGGGTTAAAATGTCAGTAAGCCAGCAGTTTTGGGAACAGATGACAGGACATCGACAATTTTACCCCCTACAGCCCTTGTACGACGCGGCCTCAATCCGCTATAGTACCGGAAGCCCCGACTTTAGAGGCTGAGAGCCGCCCGGAAAAAGCACCGCTTTTTCAGGCTCGAAGGTGAGGCCCTGGACGGCCGAACTGGTAGGCGCTTCATGGATGAATCAACGATGCCGTTGTTGAAATGATTGGCTAAGTAACCCCGACTTTAGAGGGGATTGAGACTCACGTTTTTTTGTTAAACGGCGTAGGTACTCAGTACCGGAAGCCCCGACTTTAGAGGGGATTGAGACAAAACCTTTCGTAATTAGATCGTTTCCCATCTCAGTACCGGAAGCCCCGACTTTAGAGGCTGAGAGCCGCCCGGAAAAAGCACCGCTTTTTCAGGCTCGAAGGTGAGGCCCTGGATGGCCGAACTGGTCGGCGCTTCATGGATGAATCAACGATGCAGCTGTTGAAATGATTGGCTAAGTAGCCCCGACTTTAGAGGGGATTGAGACGCTGTGATGTCAGCGATAGCTTGTTCGACTTTAGTACCGGAAGCCCCGACTTTAGGGGGATTGAGACAAGTGCTTGTGTTGACAGAAGTGCAGCAGTTAATGTACCGGAAGCCCCGACTTTAGAGGGGATTGAGACGATTAAGCTCATTTAAAGTTGCCATTTTTTTCTCGTACCGGTGGCCCCGACTTTAAAGGGGATTGAGACCGTACGTTTGCAAGGTTATCCTGTGTTAAACTCGTACCGGAACCCCCAACTTTAGAGGGGATTGTGTAGTGGCATAGTATTAAAAAGACACCCAGCCCAAAACTTGTGCGCCAGCTTTGCTGGTTTTACAATTGGGTGTCCATGCTTTTCCCTTGAATTTTATACCTTTTACTGGTTTAAGAAGGGTTAAAATGTCAGTAAGTCAGCAGTTTTGGGAACAGCCGACAGGACATCGACAATTTTACCCCCTACAGCCCTTGTACGACGCGGCCTCGATCCGCTATAGTACCGGAAGCCCCGACTTTAGAGGGGATTGAGACAGATAGGTCGGTATTTGTTAACGGGTTGAATTTGTACCGGAAGCCCCGACTTTAGAGGCTGAGAGCCGCCCGGAAAAAGCACTGCTTTTTCAGGCTCGAAGGTGAGGCCCTGGACGGCCGAACTGGTTGGCGCTTCATGGATGAATCAACGATGCCGTTGTTGAACTTTTTGGTGAAATGACCCCGACTTTAGAGGGGATTGAGACAACGTTTTTCAAAATTTACTTCTAAGATAGCTCTGTACCGGTGACCCCGACTTTAGAGGGGATTGAGACTTGACGTTCTCCATTATGTCCATCTTAAGATTGTACCGGTGACCCCGACTTTAGAGGGGATTGAGACTTATTGCGGACTCTTCCATACTAATCTCCATTTGTACCGGTGACCCCGACTTTAGAGGGGATTGAGACAAAAAAGCCGCAAACTTTAATAATGTCCATTTAGGTACCGGAAGCCCCGACTTTAGAGGGGATTGAGACTCATGTAATTCATATGCCCTATTTCCATCTACAGGTACCGGAAGCCCCGACTTTATACCATTTTGACTAATTAACTGGTCAGATTTATCCAGTCCCTGAAGCACAATGATTTCACCCTGTCAGCACATGAGATAAACGCATTCCATGCTTCGCTGACCTGATCCAGAATGTCATCGTAGTTTGCAAAGGTTCTGTTTGATAACTTATGTTGTCTGAGCCAACTCCACACTTGTTCTATGGGGTTTAACTCTGGAGAATAAGGTGGCAGCCTAATGATCACTACATTCTCCAGGCCTTTTACCAAACCATCTTTGAAGTGCCAGGCTGCGCGATCCATGACGACCACAGCCATTCTTCCTGGTTGAGTCCTTTGTGATATTTGCTCCAGGTGAGAATACATGACTTCTTTATTCACTATAGGTGAGATGAGTGCTTCTGTTTCACCAGTTTTTGGACACACTGCACCAAATAGATAGGCATATTCGAATTGTTGCTGCTTTACAACTCTTGGACGTGAGCCTTTTTCAGCCCAAACTTTTGTTGTCGAAGTTTGCTGACCAAATCGTGCTTCGTCCTGAAACCACACATCAATGCGTTCAGGAAGCAGGTGTCCCGGGGTGTGAAGGATCGTTTCCAGCTCGAAGTTTTTTAAAAGCTTCTTGGTGAGCCTGGTTTCCTTTAGGGTGGATTGACCGGCTGCTGATCCATGAGAAGTTTTGTCTTTTCAACAATCTGTGAACAGCTGATAACTCGTACTCAATGTGAAAAGACTCAGATATATACTGCTGAATATCTTCTAATGTTAGCCGACCACCTTCCGTGCGGTCTATAGAGTCGAGTACATATGCTTTAAGCTGCTTCAGTTGTGCACCATCCAGTTTGCAAGGACGGCCCGAGCGAGGCAGGTCTTCCAGGCCCTCTAATCCATAATCGAGATAGTCTTTGACCCATTTGTTTACGCTAGTACGACTGACCTTTAAATATTCAGCAATCTGATAGCGAGATTTACCTTCAAAGAAATGAGCCAGTGCGAGTATACGCACTTTCTTTCTTGGGTCTTTAGTCTGTTTGGAGAGCTTAATAAATTCAGAGGGCTGCAAAATCACTATCACAACGATGAAAATTGGATTTTGATATTAGATCATAAATTTAATCAAATTGGTATTAGAGGGGGTTGAGACGCCATGATTGCGTTTTCGACTTCGAGATATGATGTACCGGAAGCCCCGACTTTAGAGAGGATTGAGACTTTTCAGATATTTGTTTCATCTGTCCTTGTTGTGTACCGGAAGCCCCGACTTTAGAGGCTGAGAGCCGCTCGGAAAAAGCACCGCTTTTTCAGGCTCGAAGGTGAGGCCCTGGATGGCCGAACTGGTTGGCGCTTCATGGATGAATCAACAATGCCGTTGTTGAAATGATTAGCTAAGTAACCCCGACTTTAGAGGGGATTGAGACGAAGGGACTTTTACAATCTGAACCTCAGGAGCTGTACCGGTGACCCCGACTTTAGAGGCTGAGAGCCGCCCGGAAAAAGCACTGCTTTTTCAGGCTCGAAGGTGAGGCCCTGGACGGCCGAACTGGTTAGCGCTTCATGGACGAATCAACGATGCCGTTGTCGAACTGTTTGGTGAAATGGCCCCGACTTTAGAGGGGATTGAGACAAACCCCTCAACCCTGCTCAAAATTTGTGCGACAGAGCTTTGCTGGTTTTACGGTTGGGTGTCCATGCTTTTCTTTCCGTAGCCTAGATAGCATACCATTGAATTTTATACCTTTTACTGGTTTAAGAAGGGTTAAAATGTCAGTAAGTTTGCAGTTTTGGGAACAGCCGACAGGACATCGACAATTTTACCCCCTACAGCCCTTGTACGACGCGGCCTCGATCCGCTATAGTACCGGAAGCCCCGACTTTAGAGGGGATTGAGACATTGTTTTATGTTTTGAATGTATGTTTTTGTAGTGTACCGGAAGCCCCGACTTTAGAGGGGATTGAGACAAAATTTTTCTTATTTTTTTGTTTTCCATATATTAAGTACCGGAAGCCCCGACTTTAGAGGGGATTGAGACAAGAGTTGATTTAGCCATCTTGGTCGCTCCTTTGTACCGGAAGCCCCGACTTTAGAGGGGATTGAGACTCTATGAATAATTCCATTTTGAAGCCCTCAAATGTACCGGAAGCCCCGACTTTAGAGGGGATTGAGACTTCATAGTTTTTCCTTAATGGTAAAAAAATAAAAGTACCGGAGGCCCCAACTTTAGAGGGGATTGAGACTCATTTTGGTCTTCCATCTCAAATCTCCTTTAATTTGTACCGGAAGCCCCGACTTTAGAGGGGATTGAGACATGTCTATTACATAGGTTTCCTCACTAGAGTTAGGTACTGGTAGCCCCGACTTTAGAGGCTGAGAGCCGCCCGGAAAAAGCACCGCTTTTTCAGGCTCGAAGGTGAGGCCCTGGACGGCCGAACTGGTTAGCGCTTCATGGATGAATCAACGATGCCGTTGTCGAACTGTTTGGTGAAATGACCCCGACTTTAGAGGGGATTGAGACATGGGCAAATACTTGCTATTTTTGATACCGACATGTACCGGTGACCCCGACTTTAGAGGCTGAGAGTCGCCCGGAAAAAGCACCGCTTTTTCAGGCTCGATGAGTGAAAATCATGCGTTTTAAAAAGCACCGCTTTTTGCATGATTTGAACACTGGAGGCAGGACGCCGTAAGCCAGTTTTGGTATTTTGCAGGGAAAGCAAAATAGTAAAACAGGCCCTGGATGGCCGAACTGGTTGGCGCTTCATGGATGAATCAACGATGCCGTTGTCGAACTGTTTGGTGAAATGGCCCCGACTTTAGAGGGGATTGAGACAAACCCCTCAACCCTGCTCAAAATTTGTGCGACAAAGCTTTGCTGGTTTTACGGTTGGGTGTCCATGCTTTTCTTTCCAATACTAGTTTTATAATTGGGTGTCCGCGCTTTTCTATAAGAAGGGTTAAAATGTCAGTAAGTCAGCAGTTTTGGGAACAGACGACAGAACATCGACATTTTTACCCCCTGCAGCCCTTGTACGACGCGGCCTCGATCCGCTATAGTACCGGTGACCTCGACTTTAGAGGGGATTGAGACCTTTTCTTTCATTGTATTTTCCTTTTTTGCTTTTGTACCGGTGACCTCGACTTTAGAGGGGATTGAGACACTGAGCCAACTGTTGCATCCAAAGTCACAACTTGGTACCGGTGACCCCGACTTTAGAGGGGATTGAGACATTATGAACGCTATTAGCATAGCGGCCTCCTTTTTGTACCGGTGACCCCGACTTTAGAGGGGATTGAGACTTCATAGTGGTGTACATAATCTTTCCTTTTTTGGTTACCGGTGGCCCCGACTTTGGAGGGGATTGAGACAAGACTCTGTTTTCAGAAGAGGCCATATCATAAGTACCGGAAGCCCCGCCTTTGGAGGGGATTGAGACACGCTGAAGTTGTGGCTATACGCCTCAATGATCAGTACCGGAAGCCCCGACTTTAGAGGGGATTGAGACGCGGGCCCTGTAGTGGCATAGTGAATCCAACCACCTGAATAGCGGTGTTAAAATACACCTCAGATTCAGCCCGTTTACCCAAACGCAGTGAGCACAACTGACCAAACAAACCATCATTGCACCGATAAACTCCACCACGTAAAAACAAGGAATAACATGCACGTAAGACCCGCAGAACAAAAGGATTTAGATACCCTCAGCCAGATTTGTTTAGAATCATTTGATTGTGCCCTAGCCGATACCTTACCCGCAGCTGGTCGGGATACCTTTAAGGCAATCGCCGCTCCTGCTGCGATTGCGGCGCGGCTGACGGAGGATAACCAGATATTGGTGGCTGAAATTGCAGGCAAGCCTGTTGGTATGCTTGAGCTAAAGGCGGGTCGTCATATTGCCATGTTGTTTGTTACTCCTGCTCAGCAACATCAGGGCGTTGGCAAAGCCCTGATTAATGCGGCATTTGAACTGGCCACTGAGCAGAGCGTTACGGTTTCGGCTTCGCTGCCATCGGTGGGGGCTTATCAAAAGTATGGTTTTGAGCTGGCCGGAGAGGTTGCCGAGTCTGGCGGCCTGGTTTATCAGCCCATGGAAGCCTCGCTGCCATAACATTCCTTTTATACCGTCTGATAAACACCCAAGCCTTTCACCCAAGGTGCCTCAGCCGTGATAAATGCGCCAATCAGTGGTCGTTTTTATTGATCATTCACTACACTGTAAGTTCGGTACGTGAAGTGAGATGTAATATGTTTGACGATGACACGCTCCTGTTTGGCTCTGAGGATGAACCAGAAGAGTTACCCAGCCTGCCCCCTGGAAAATCTTGTTGGTTGATGATGAAGAAGACATCCACCAGATTTCGCGGCTGGTGCTTGAGCAGATGGAGCTGGATGGCCGCGGCGTGACCTTCTTAAATGCATACAGTGGCACTCAGGCACAGCAGGTATTGGCTGAACATGACGACATTGCACTGATTTTGCTTGATGTTGTGATGGAGACAGCCGAAGCCGGACTGGACTTTGCTAAATACGTGCGTGAAGAAGCGCAGAATCATAAAGTCCGGATCATATTGCGCACCGGTCAGCCTGGTATGGCGCCTGAATCTGACATTACCCGGGAATACGATGTTAACGACTACAAAACCAAAACAGAACTGACCAGCAGTAAGCTAAAAGCGTCGGTACTGGTTGCACTTCGTACTTATCAGCATCTCGACAAAACCCAGCAAGTCCAGTCTGGGCTGGATAAAATCATCACTTCTACCAATGCCCTTTTGAGCGACTCTGAGCTGGTTGAATTTGAACTTAGGGTGTTTCAGACCCTTACGGAAACTTTGCCACTCAGCCAGCAATTTGAACCAACCCCAATGAGTGTGTTTATTGTTGAGCTGGATCGCTCCAGGGAGGCCTTTGAGCAGCTTCTGCCTCAGGAAGACATTGCGCTGGCCATGCCAGAGCCAATCCGGCAGCAATTTATGACACAATACAGTGCTCAGGAGAACGCTCAGTCAGAGCGTAGCACTATTTTGGACAATTACGCCTTGCTATTTCTGGGTGATAAAGCCGATGGCACCCCCATCTTTGCAATTGCCTGCTACACCAACCCAATAGAAGAGCAAGAAGCACAACTGTTGCTGAATCTGGGCCATAATCTGGGCATTGCCTGGCGCAACACTCAGCTTCAGGAAAGGCTCAGTAACAACAATATTGAGCTTGAGGGGTTGGTCGAAGAACGTACGGCTGAATTGCAATCGGCAAGAGAGCGCGCCGAACAAGCAAACCTGGCAAAAAGCATGTTTTTATCGAACATGAGCCACGAAATCCGCACCCCACTCAATGCAGTGCTGGGCTTTGCCCAGTTACTTGAGCGAGCCAATGATTTAAGCGCCAGCCACAAAGGCACCATGAACAAAATTATCAGAGCCGGAAACCACCTGCTGGATATCATTAATGACGTGCTGGATATTTCAAAAATTGAAGCAGGCTCAAGTAAGCTCAACCCCGTTGATTTTGAACTGAATACACTGCTTGAGGACCTGGGGAGTATGTTCAAACTCAAGTGCGAGCAAAAACAACTTAGCTGGCAACTAGACAGCACACTTAATACACCGACAGGGGTTCATGGCGATCAGGGCAAACTGCGTCAGGTGCTGATCAATTTGCTCGGAAATGCCGTTAAGTTTACAGACAAAGGAAGCATAAAGCTGAGCTACACGCAGCCAGGGCCAGGACTACACCATTTTGAAGTGCAAGACACAGGGCCTGGTATCGAATCAGAAGATCTGGAAAATCTCTTTAATAGCTTTACACAAGGTAGCGCTGGGGTCGAAAAAGGCGGCACCGGACTGGGTCTGTGTATTTCATCCAAACAAGTTGAAATGATGGGCGGCAAGCTGGATGTGCAATCTGAGCCTGGCAAAGGCAGTTGTTTTTCATTTACTTTGCCACTGCAAGAGGCACAAGTGGCTACCACCAGCGCTCAGAAACGCAGTTTGCAGCAATTAAGTGTTCGTGCCGATAAACACTTGAGCGCTTTATGTGTAGACGACGTTGCCTATAATCGGGAGATACTTGGCCACACACTGGCAGCTTGTGGTATTGACGTAGATTACGCAGAGGATGGCAAACAAGCCATCGAACTCATTCAGCAAAAAAACTTTGATATTGTGTTTTTGGATCTGCTGATGCCTGTTATGCGCGGCGACGAAGCCGTGGTGATTATTCGAAAAGATCTTGGTTTATCTGAGCTAAAATGCGTGGCTATTTCGGCATTCAGTTTACATCATGAGGTACAGCATTATCTTAGCATTGGCTTTGACCAGTTTATTGGCAAACCCTACACAATTGAGCAAATCTTTGACTCCTTGTTGTCGTTTTTCCCTGACCACTTTGAAAGTGCTGAACTGGCGGAATCAGCCCGCTCAGACACTGAGCCATCAGACGAGATCCTACCCGCCAACTTTTCGCTGCCTGCGGAACAACGCGCTCAATTAATCCGATATGCTCAGGTCAATAACAGCTCACGTATTAAGCAAACCCTGAAAGAAATTGAGTCTCAGCAGCCAAATAACAGGCAGCTTACCCAATACTTGGCTAAATTTATAAGTAGGTTTGACATGGCAGGCTTTATTGCGGCGCTCAACGAGGTGCAAGATGGATGATGATCCGGTTTCACTGAACAATTGCAGAATTTTAATTGTTGATGACAAGGCTGAAAACCTTGAACTGCTAACCAACTTTTTAGAGCCAGAAGGCTATGAAGTGGCTTTTGCCACATCGGGCAAAGAGGCTATCAACATTGCCACCATATTTCTCCCCCATCTGATCTTACTCGATGTGATGATGCCCGGCATAGATGGGTTTGAAACCTGTCGGCGGCTGAAGTCCCTCGGCAAGGTTAAAGAGGTTCCGGTTATTTTTGTCACCGGTAAAAGCGAATTAAGCGATATTGTAGAAGCCTTTAGCGTCGGTGCGGTTGATTATGTTACTAAGCCCATTCGGCAGGAAGAGTTACTGGCCCGTGTATCTACACACCTGCAATTACAAGCCCTGATCAATTTACGCGACGAGCTTATTTCCACACTCAGAGACAAGACGCTGGAGCTCGAAAAACTGTCAAAGCTCAAAGAGCAGCAACTTGAAACCTCTCAACACTTCAGCCATATTGGTGAACTGGTTGGAGAGCTCACCCATGAACTGGGTACCCCTTTAAGTGTGGTGCGCACTGCGGTGTCACATCTTAATGAAAAGCAACAAGAGCTCGGTCAGCAACTACAAAAGCAAACGCTGGCAAAGCATGACCTGCAAACCTTTATTGATAACACCGCCCAAAGCTGTGAGATAGTGCTATCCAGCATGGACAATGTGATGCACCTGATAGACAGCTTTAAGAACATAGTGGTCGGCGAGTTCAGTGGCACTATTTCACAGTGCAACTTGCATGACTACCTGCACAACATTCAGTATGTTCTGACACCCAAGTTAAAACGTACCCCCCACACAGTTGCAATTAACTGTCCGCAGACACTGCACATAGTGTCGGATACCGGAGCCCTGTCTCAGGTGTTAATCAACCTCATCAACAACGCCCTGATCCACGCATTTGAAGAACAAACCGCTGGTACGATAGATATTCACGTTGAACATCAGGGTGGCAATATTGCCCTGAACATAAAAGACAATGGCAAGGGCATTGAATGTGAAAAAGCCAGCAAGGTCTTTGATAAATACTACACAACTCGGGTAGGCACAGGTGGCAGTGGGCTGGGCTTGTATATCGTTAAGAAGCTGGTTGAAACTCGCTTGAACGGCAGTATTGCGCTATCCAGTGAGCCAGGACAAGGCACCGTCTTTAATATTGTACTGCCTCAGGAGTTAAAAAACTAATCAGTGCCAGACAGTTATCTACTTTATATTCTGCCAAGACTTTGAGATGTCGGTGTGCTTATCCCTCAGATAATATTATACAGCGAGTGTGATTTTCGCTACTCTGTAATTCAGAGAAGGCGCGGCACTCTCCACCTAACACATTGAAATGTATACTTTGTCACTCCAGTGTCGTCACGCTGACGTACACTACCGGCGAGGATATGCGTAAAACAAGTGACAGAGCAGCAAACAGGAAAAAATAATGACAATCAGGAAACTCAGATTGCAACGCGGTTGGTCACAGGAACAGCTGGCAACGCTTAGCGGATTAAGTATTCGTACAATTCAGCGAATAGAGCGAGGTCAGAGTCCCAGTCTGGAGTCATTAAAATCGTTGGCTGCTGTTTTTGAAACTGATGTTGCAGATCTCAAAGAGGAGCCGAATGATATGAACCATGAATCAATAACCCAGCAGGAACAACGTGTCATAGAGCAGGTACGCGCAATAAAAGATTTTTACTCGCATTTAATCACCTATGTATTAGTCAACGCCGCACTGTTTGGCATAAACATTTTCACCAGTCCGGATTATATCTGGGCCTGGTGGCCAGCACTCGGCTGGGGAATAGGACTGCTCAGTCACTGGGCGAGCGCGTTTGAGATATTCGACTTGTTTGGCGCGCAATGGGAAAAGCGCCAGATTGAGAAACGCCTGGGACGAAAACTCTAAATAGAGGTAAACGAATTCTTTCGCCGCTGAGCGGCCAGGCGGCTACTGCGTTTGGCCTGCGGCTTTGTCCACCAGCATTTTGAGCATTTCAGCTTGTAGTACATCGGCCTGAATGGGTTTGCTGACATAGCCACTCATACCGCAGGCCAGACAGGTTTTGCGCTCCCCCAGCATCGCATTGGCAGTCAGCGCGATAATAGGCAGGTCACGACAGGCCTCTAACTCCGGGCTGCTGCGGATATGTCGGGTTGCTTCATAGCCATCCATTTCGGGCATCTGACAGTCCATCAAGACCAAATCCGGTAAGGCGTGTTCAGGCATCGCTTTGAGCATATCCACAGCCTGCTTTCCCGACTCAGCCAATTGTACTTCTACCTCCCAACTCACCAACATTTTACTGGCAACCACCTGATTGATAGGGTTATCTTCTGCAAGCAACACACGTACGCCACGTAAGGGCGACTCCGGCGCAACAGGCTCGGGTAGCTTAGAACCAGAATGGCCTGAAAACATCTGGACCAGGTCTTTGGCGGTAAGCGGTGGATACACGACCGTTATCTGGTGCTGAGCAAATACCGGCTCGTGCTGTAGCTCACATTGCATATTGCACATAGCAAGTATTTTTCGACTCCCCGATAAGACCCTGAGCGCTTCAAGTTGTTTTTCCTGATACGCAGGCTCGGTCATATCTAAAATCAGCACATCGTGGCTGATATCGCCGGCAAGAGGTAACATTAACACCTGTGCCTGGCAACCCAACACCTCAAGCTGTCGGCACACAATTTGTGTCAACCTGGGCTGCTGTGACAACACCGCAACACGCGCCCCTTGTGGTACAATGTCCCTGCCCCACAACCCGCCCTTTTGCGCTTCAACCTGAAAATGGAAACGAAAATGCGCACCGGGATCGTTGCTATCAACCAGCTCAATATCTCCGTTCATCAACTTGCAAAGTTGCTTAACAATGGCAAGTCCCAATCCGGTGCCACCATATTTACGAGTCGTCGAGGCATCGCACTGACTGAAAGAGCTAAACAACTTGTGTCTGGCCTCAGGTTTGATGCCAATGCCAGAATCAATAACATCACACTGCAATACGGTAGAGGCAGACACTGCCACTTCCTCACAGGCCAGTTTTAGCTGGAGCGTGCCGGAGTCGGTGAACTTAACGGCGTTACTCAATAAATTGGTGAGGATCTGCCGTGTCCTGACCGGGTCCAGACAGACAAAACGATGTTTCAGACCGTGGCAGTCTACCAGCAACGTGAGTTGCTTTTGATCTAACGTGATAGCAAACGATTTGGCCACCGAATCAATCAGCTCATAAAGGTCAACCGAGTCAGGGCTTATCTCCAGTTTGCCCGACTCAATTTTAGAAAAATCCAGAATGTCGTTTATCACGCCTAGCAATGAATGGGCGCTGGCATCAGCCAGTTTGGCGTATTGTTTCTGCTGCGCTTCCAGGTCATGACTGAGCAATAAGTTAAGACATCCAATAACACCATTAATTGGTGTACGGATCTCATGGCTCATATTTGCCAAAAACTCAGACTTCATTTTTGAATGCTGCTCTGCACGTTGCTTTGCCTCCTGCAACGCCTGGTTCGATTCTATCAATTGATGCTGTATTTCGCGGTTCTTGGCATTACGATATTCGCCAGTCATGATCGCAAAGGCAAAGTTAAACACCAGCTGACTCATAAACAGGGAAATCACAAATAACTGCGCCTTTAACGTGTGATCTTGCTGAAGGCTATGGGTTGCGGGGTCTGACAAAACATCAAACGCTTTACCCAGGGCAAAAAAACTGAGAAACCCCAGGCTCAGGCTGATCAGCACAAGTGACACCGAATAACGAGGCCGACCAAAACGGTACAGACAAGTCCAGATCCACCCTGAAGTGATGGTGAGCGTGAGCATACCCAAGATCAGTCGCGATGCGTAATTTGAAACGACGTAAGTAAAAATGCAGTGAATGAGCAAAAATGCCCCGTAGTAACAGACAATCTTACGCAGCGGTACAGCTTGCTCGCAGGCATGGTAGCAGCCAATGAGCACCAGAATTAAAGCTGCCTGACCAAACAAATTGGGTAGCAGATAACGTACACTCAGTGGCAACTCATTTTGCACCCCGAACAGGATCATGCAAAGTGCCAAACAGATTGGTGACAACGCCCAGTATAGCGTGGCTTTCACGTCTCGGTTGGCCAGCCACAAAAACACCAATGCCAGCGCGGAGGCAACCACCCCGGCACCAGCCATGAGCAATAACGAAGGCGTAGATAATTGCACTGACGACTCGATTAGGAGCCAGTTAAAATCTACCGACTCCGCTAAAATTAACGGTTATTCAAAACTCTAGAAGACAGATGCAGGCTTGTAAAGTGAGTGAAAGTGTCAAACTCGAATACTGTCTGACACTTTAATTTAAAGCAATGTACACTTTCAGAACAGCGGTGTACTAGAGGTTCGCGGACGCCAATCGCGAATGCTAATCGCACAAGATTTAGCTGCGGCTCACCTCAATCTGTTTAATGGCGAGGCCCTGTATCTCTGTCACCTTAAAGGTAAAGCCCTCAATTTCTATCGTTTCGCCCTGATGGGGAAAATGTCGGCAGTGATGGATCAGATACCCCGCGAGCGTCTCTATTGAGTCAACAGGCATAAACTCATGCTCAACCACCGACAACTGAAAGTCTTTCATCGACATATCGCCCTGCACCAGCCAGCGCGAGGCATCTTTTTGACGAAACTGGGCTTCTATCGCCTCGCTGTCTTTGAGCGCAATAAAGTTTAGTATGCTGGACAATGTCACCATACCCACCACAGTCGCAAACTCGTTGATCACCACCGCAGTATTGCAAGGATGTGCTTTTAGCGCGTTCAGTGCATCCGATAAGCTCAGTGTATCGAGCAGGATAACCGGCCGTAAAAAAGCCTCCTGCTGAGCATCGAGCAGGGGTCGGCCTGCAATCAGATTACTTAACAACTGCTTCGCCTCCACGGCCGCAATCACCTGATCCAGGCTAGCATCGCAGAGTAAATACTGCTGAAAACTGTGACTTTGAATTTGTTTTGCCAGCGCTTTTTCATCGTCATGGATATTTAGCCATTCAACGGCATCACGATTAATCATTGCCTGAGTAATGCTGGTCTGGTCCAGGTCCAACACATTGCCGATAATATTGTGCTCATGTGCCCCCAACTCTCCCTGCTCAGCGCTTTGGTCAACAACCGCAAACAAGTCATCCCTGGTGATCAGTTCATCGCGTTGGTTGGGTAGTTTAAATGCGCGAATAATCACATCCGCCATCAGATTAAATAGCCAAATCACAGGTTTAAACAGCCAAACGCTTGCCAGCATCAGGCTGATAAAGCGCATTGCAATAGACTCAGGGATCACCATGGCAACCCGCTTAGGCAGCAGATCGGCAAACAACACAAACATGGCCGTGATCAGCAAAAAAGACAACACCGTTGAAACTTGCAGTAAAACCGCCTGGTACTGGCCTACATCGGCAACAAACAGCGTAGCGACCACGTCTAATGCATGATAGAGATAAGGCGTAAATACCGACTCACCAATCATACCAGCGACTATGGCCAGCGCGTTCAGCACAACCTGAACAGCGGCAAAAAACTGGTGCGCGTTTGCCTGCAAATACATCACTTTTTTGGCGCGGAGATCGCCCAGATCCAGCCGGCTTTGTAGTTTTACTTTACGCGCAGCAGCAAGAGAAATCTCGCACAAAGCAAACACAGCGCTCATTACTATGAGCAAAAAAACCCATATAAGGTCCAATTACACACCTGATGGTTAAACAGAATTCGAGCGCGATATATACGCCCAATCGGTGTTGCTGGCAATAAAAAAATCGTTATTTACACAAATAATTGGCGGGCATATTTACCCGGGGTGATCCTCAGAATGTCCTTAAACTCCCGGGTGAGATGTGCCTGATCAGAAAACCCACAAGCCAATGCTAATTGTGCCAGGTTTGTCAAAGGGTTATCTCTGAGTTTTTGCTGCGCATTGCGGATCCGGTAAATACGAGCAAGGTATTTAGGAGTCAGCTCCGACTGTTCTTTTACCTGCCGTTCAAGCTGGCGCATACACAGAGGCACAGCGCGATAAGCGTCTTCAAGCGGATGTAACTGCATCAGCTCATTAATCAGCTGGTAAGTGTATTGCAGGTCACCGCTTAAATTCGGCGCAAAGGCTGCAAAGGTGTCCAACCACTGCTGCAGGGTTTGTAGTGTCGGCGTTTGTTTGAGCTGCTCAGCCAGCGCACATAAACCGGATGTCGATAACAACGGATGGACCGCTTCTTGAAGCGCTTTGAATCTCGCCGGAAATAAGCGGATCCCGGCAAATTCGGCTCCGGCACTGTAACTGAGCTCTGCCGCTTGTTTGGAAGGGGCCTGAATATGAAAAGGTGCGGATATTTTATGCCTATCCAGCGTCAACTCGCCTTTTAGCAAAAATAAGACGCCCTGAGCACCATCGCAGGGTAACCAGCGCGTACCCGCCTGCGTAGCACGTGCAAACCACACGGCCTGCACGTATCGCCCTGTTTCGCCATCCGGTTGATGGCGCTGTAAAATTAACTCATTGTTCATCTGGGTCAGGTTTAAACATTTTGACAACTCGGTTCCAGGCATTGATAGCATTGATAGCAACCGTCAGAGTAACCAGAGCATCATCACTGAACACGTCTGACAATTGCGCATACAAAGTATCCTCAATGGGTTGGAGGTTTGTCAATTGCTCGCATAAAGTAAGTGCCAGTCGCTCCTGCACTGTAAAGCCCGACATATCTCGCCAGGCATTTAGTGCGATAATCCGTTTGGCGCATTCCCCCTGCTCCATCGCCTGGCGGCTGTGCATGGCAATACAGTAGCCACACTGGTTCAGCTGAGACGCCCTGAGTTTAATCAGTTCCCAAAGTTTTGTATCCAAGTGACGCGTCACTTCCTCATTCAGCAATTGCTCCTGAACAAACAGATGTTGCATCAATTTTGGGGCACATTGTAAATAATTAGCTCTTTTCATGGTCTTTTCCTGTTGTGTCTTCTATGGCAATCAGGTTACCCCCAAGCATCACAACAGGATTGAAGAAAAACGACTTTAACGCATGAATATCTGAGCAATCAGAGCAGCTCGTGTTGTTTGATAAAATCGACCAGTCCGGATGCGATGTCCTTATGTTCCTGCGCCGTCGGGTGCCAGATACAGCCTTCCAGAGGAGAAACGAAGGTATTGGCATACACATGTTCAACCCCTTCGCTGGCCAATTGTTTCAATGCTGTGTCCGTCGCCGGAATGATAAAGTCGTAGGGATAAGCAGGTCGGGGCATAACCACTATGGCCACTTCCGGATAACGACTTCGCAAAGAGTGAACAAACTCGACCATCGCTTCCTCCCACGCAGCCTTTACCTCTTCGATGGTTTGCCATGGTTCATGGGGTTGAGGATCGGTACTAAAATCATTAGTGCCAAACTCAAGTACGATTAACTCAGGGTACCTTTCCTGATATGGCAGTTCATCGCCAAACACCGCTGATATTTTATCAACATAATCGACCAGTGTGTGATGTGACTGGTTGCCATTCCAGTTGCGAATTAAACCCAAACCGGAATACGAAACCTGAGTAAAAGAGCTATTTAATTGCTGCGCAGCCAGATAAGGAAATGCCAGTCGGGCGTTACTGGTTTCATTGATCTCCTGCCAGGTGCACTGCCTTTTGGTTGATTCGCTGCCAAAGCCGGCACTGATCGAATCGCCTATAAAGAGAATATGCGGTTGTACCTCCCAGGCACCTTCGAGCCGTCCATCCACTTCAAAACTAAGGAGTTTACTGCGCGCCTCGTAGTGCTCCCAGCGCTTGACCACTTCAATATGCACGCGTTTTGGCTGTGGCTGTTCAAATAACACAAAGCTCTGTGCTTTTGCGGTTTGCGCCGTAACAATCTTTTTATGTAATTTGCCGTCAACCAGAATGTCGAATTGCTCGCCGTGGCCCACTAAGTTAACTGCCAAAGACTTCCCCACCAGCTGAGTATGAATGGCGGTGCCTGGCCAGTTGAATTCAACACTGCCGTCCTGATAGTTTTTATGAATACGGCCTTCATAAACCAACGCATGATGGGTAGCGGGCAGAATATTGGCCAAACAATTCAGGCTAACACTCAGCCCCAGTAAAATGAATATTAAGCGAGACATAGCAAGTTACTTTTTTGTTAAAAAAGTAAACCTAGTGTTTAAACCCTAACTCCACAAGCCGATTAAATTGAAATTTTCTAAACTGATGCGCTTTAGAGAACCACAAAGAAAATAAAAGCCTTGGGTTAGACTCTAAAACCAATACCAAATAATGACAGCCTAACCAATTCCCCTCTTTTATTCTTATTAAAAAGGCAATATAGTTACCAGAAGGTAAATAAAAAACACAAGATCAATTAACATGCTTTCAATTTCTCGTGCAACGATATTATCAGTGCTGTTGCTCAGTGGCTGTAGTCAAGTATATACACCGCAATCACACCCAACCAAAGTAGCCGCCAGTTGTGAGGCGCCGCAGCTTGAACATCCCGGCTTGCAATTGCTTACTGATCAGACTGTTCCGCCGGGCATCATTCTGGATAGCGGCCAGGGTGGATTGTGTGATGCAAAAAACTATCAGGTTGTTGAGGACATGGTCATTTGGCGTGCCTGGAACAGCACCTACGAAGGATCAAAACTGGGTAAATGGTGGTCACTGGACAAGCCAGCCGGGCCGATTTCTCTGTATCGCGCTGAATTCAATATTTGCCCCAAATACTCACCACTGGACATGCTGGTGCGTTGTACACTCAAAGCGGGTACTCAGGTGGTCATAGGGCCAGGTCAGAGCGCACAATGCAGCGAGTATTTTTCCTATCCACAGTCTGCTACCAACCAGCTTTATCTGACTAATGCCGAGCAGGCGACGATGAACTGTACCACTTTCTCCGGGCAGTTTTCCTGGCATGAAGGTGAAATGAAGGAACAATAGGTTTACTCCCTGCAACGCCTTTTTAGCGTTGCGGGGATCCACAACGAAGCGCTCAATACGCTTCCTAACACGACAAAGGAAATGAAAATGAAACTCTCGTTAAACAAAAAAAAGATTAAGTCACTGTCTCAAAACAGCACTTTATCAGCACAGCAAACCCCTCAGATCGGCGGCGCAGTTGCAACCGGATTTCCGAACTGCCCCAATACCAACTTTTGTAATTCAATCAATGCCTGCTGGACATTCAAAGACAATCGTCCAGATTGTATTATCTGGGGCTAATTGATTGCGCCAGTAAAAATACTTTGCGGCGACACTTTTCGCCGCATCATCATTAACTAACAACATGATATTTATACTTATATACTCTATTCTACTTCTATTTGGCTAACTTTCAGAAATAAAATAGGACTCTCATCACGCCAACCATTAGTGTCTCTGTAAACATTGAGAGGAGATCCTATGACTTTACCGATTCACGCACTATTACTGAACACCATATCAGCCTCAGCACAGGTTGCCCCCATTGAACCAGCCCTTGTCCCTGTCGTAAACAAAGACCAGCAGATAGACCTGCAGATGGGAAAATATGAGATCACGGTTGCGGAATTTTCCCGCTTTGTTGAAGCAACAGATTATCAGGTACCAAAAAAGTGTATGTTGTTTACTTCAACACGCTGGCCGGATCCTGACTCTCCGGGTAACTGGGATAACGCTGAATTGACTCAAAATCCCTACCGTCCTGTTGTTTGTGTCGGTATACCCGGTGCAATGGCCTATGCACAATGGTTATCTGAGCAAACCGGTAAACCCTACCGGTTGCCCACCTTACAGGAATGGCAACTGGCCGCCTCTGCACAGACCACAAGCCGCTCACCATTTGGTGAGGACTGGCAGCAAACACAGATCTGCAAGTATGAAAATACCGAAGATCTTGCAAATCTAGCTGGCATGCAGATTGATCATCAACACCGCTACAGTACCAGCGCAAACTGTAACGATGGCGCGGTTTATCACACAGTTATAGGCATGTATCGGCCAAACCCACTGGGTCTGCACGATATGATGGGCAATGTGAAGGAGCTGCTGCAAAGTTGCCAGCGTTGGGATGACAAAAATCCAAAGCAATGCACACACTATGATGTTGCTGGTGAAGGCTGGCACTGGCAAACGCGTGGCGTCTTCAATGCAGACACCATTGCGGCTGATTTCTATGGCAGCATAGAGGGGTTTCGTTTAGTGCTTGAACAACCTGCTAAGGAAGGCGAGACGCCATACAATAGTGTGTTTGCCAGGGAGCTTGCTGATGCACAGCGCCAGCAACGGCTTGTGCACCAACAGCTGGGGCAGCTTCCACCCGCTCCGGCTGGCGTACGTGCAGTTCGTAATCAAAACAACCAGGTAACTATTAGCTGGCAGGGACTTGCCAATCAATCTGCCCGCTACTCTGTGTACCGAAGTTACGTTGACCCGAACGGCCAGCTCAGCCGTAAACAGACACTGGTAGCCAAAGACCTGACTACAGAGCAGTTTACAGATCAGCTGCCCGGAGCGGGGCAAGCTAGCTATACCGTTGCTGCAACCACAAGCCCAGGTCAGGGGCCCTTCAGCATATCGGTAGAAACCGGGCATCATGTCATATTTAAGCCAGGACAGCGCATTGAGGCTGAGCACTATGTGACTCAGGAACAAGTTTACCTGATTGACCATAAAGAAAAGAACCAGCAAAGCCTGGCATTCAATGACAACCCCTATCATTACCCAACCGGTGATAAACCTTTATTGCCGGCATGGAGCAGTTATCAGTTCAAAAGCCCAAAACAACAAGACGTCGAACTGCAGATGCGACTCAGAGCCGATGAGGGAACCCAAATCGAGATTTGGCAGGGGCATCACTTGGTCGCACGAATCGCAGATATGGTGCCCGATACACTGGATATAATCAAAGTACCAGCAAAACTGATAGCCTCCGATGCACCAATAGAAGTAAGAGCTGGCACGCAAACCTGGTTTATGGTTGACTGGTTACAGTTTAATCCCTTAGCCAGCTTGAAGCAGTAATTCGAATTCTTAAATAGACGTATCGAACAGTGCCAAATTAGGACAGTTATAACGCCGCCAGCTCTCGTTCTGAGATTTGCTGGTGGCGAAGCCAATCAGCCCCGGTATTTGCTTTCAGATATGCAAGATAATACAGTTTCTCTTCCTGCGTGCTTGAACTAGCCCGGTAAAGCTTTAGCGCGGCTGTTTGTGCACTTTGCCCATCAAACCGCTGCTGAGCCAATGTAAATGCGCGTTTCAGTGCGGCTACCATATGTGCTTCTTGGGCCTGTGCAGCGTAAATTTGTGCCTGTAGTAGCAATGCCCTGGGATTCTGTGACTCTGGCAGGATCAAGGCGTGCGCAGCTTCGTAATCACCCTGCGCCAGCGCATGCTCCACTAAAAGAGCCATCGCCTCATTCTGAACCCAATAGTTTTTCCCCGTACGAGGTAGTGCAACAACTTGCTTCAGATATGGCTCAGCATCGCTGTCGTTGCCACTAAATATTGCAAAATGATACAGCACAATAGCCTGATAACTTTTGTCCAGTTCATGTGCAGTCAGTACTGACTGAGCCAGATTGAGATGATGGTACTGTTTTTCAACCTGTCCGGTTTTTTTAGCCAAGATGGAATACAATATGTGCAGCTCAAACCGGCGCAAACCATCAACACCATCTGTCATGGTCTCTGCTAGTGCCTGCTCCAACACTTGGTTCATTAATGACCAATTACCCAGCTCATAGCTAAGCCAGGCCAGTGTTGTCACATAGCGGTGCTTTAGCGGCTCAAGCTGGGTTTTATGCAATACCGCTGACATATCCCGCAAACTTGCCGTCGCCAGTACATGCTGGCTGCGCATTTTGTAAACCTTCCCCTTGTGCCAGTGAGCCAGTGCCACATAGGGCTTGTACTGATAGCCATTAAACTGCTCAATCAGGCGGTCCAGATAAGTGATCGCCAAATCAAATTGTCCCTGGTCAATATAGTAACGGCCAGCGGCAAGGAGAAGTTCGGGGTCATCCGGTGCCTGTCGACTCATAGAGAGCACAACCAATTCTTGTGTCATGGCCTGATTGTCTGCAAACAGCCCCAGCGATTTCAAAGTAGTCAGACGTCGGCTCAGGCTTGTTACTAACTCACTTTCATTCGACGCATAAACATAGCCTTCCCAGATTCTGCCAGATCTGGTGATGCCATAATGAATAAAAACACCGCTTGATTCTGGATATAGCTTACCCCACATCTGCCAGCTTTTCTGACCTTCTGACCATAACAGCTCCGGTGTTTCAAATGCTTCTTCTATGCTAATTTCAACCGGCCCCTGCTGGTTCTGCTGCAGTTCGGACATAGCAATTGCCTGAGCAGCAACATCATAAAATGGCAATATGCCAGCCTTTACGTCACCATTAGCCAAAATGGTGATCTGCGTGCTGCCTGAGTGCTGATTGTTGGCAAAAAGACTCGCGGTGACATAACCACACGCGCAGACAAGCAACACTGCCATAAGCCACCAGGGAGACACCTTGCGTCTGACAGCAAACTTCGTTTGCATGGGTGTCTCAGTAACAGGCTTCTCAATAGATGTCTCAGTGACAGGCCACTGCCATTGATACCCCAAGCGAGCGTAGGTATGTATTGCATCGTCACCCAATATGCTTCTGAGCTGGCTAATGGTCTGAAAAATCACTTGCTCAGATACCACAGTCTCACCCCAGACTTCATCCAGGATCTGCGCTTTGCTGACTATCTCTTTATGGTGGGTCAGTAGTAGATGGAGTAATAGGGCTTGCTTGGGTTTGAGGGGCACGCGATATTCTTTTTGATACAGTGCCATGCGGGTCAAATCAAATCGGTAGTCTGCAAAGTAAATATCGGACATAAACCGTGTTCAAAACAATGAGTGAGTTTAATCCAGTATCTTGCAATATATTATCAGCGAATGCAGCTTTGCAATTGTAACAATAAATCTATGCAGGTTCAGGCCGGGCGAAAAATGCCCGGCCTGTATTTGTGTATTTACTTCTGATTAAGGGCAGCGACGACCTGCATAATATCTTTGAGGTCTATTTCTCCATCTTCATTCAGGTCAAATCTTTGTTCAAATTGCGTATCTCCCGACGTGGCAGACCACCCGCTTACGATCGCTGATACATCATCAGCCGACAGCTCACTGTCACCACTAAAATCATATGGGCTAACTTCTTTTAAAACAAAAACCTGTTGCTCACTGAGTATGGTTTTATCCTTACTGAGCATCACCACCACAGTGACGGATGTATCACCAGGAGCGGAGACATCCCACAGATAGCGGCCTTGTGAAAACGCAATACCCGTCGCAATCTCGGTCGTGGTTCCTTCAACCTGATAGGCAATATCCACAGTCTCGGAGTCTGCAATATGTAGACCTGACCAATTGATACTAACCTGTTGCTCAGTACCTATGGCATTTTCAATATTAAGCAGCAATACAGGCACTGCTACACCAAGCTGTTTAACCTCCTGACTAGCCTGAGTCAAGTTCACCGCGTCGTCAGAAGTTTCAAACTGATAGGAGGCGTGACTAAAGCTCAGTTTGTATAGACCCTTGGCCAAATTCGCAAAGCTGAATATCCCTTTATCATCGGTAAGCTGACGAGCTATCTCAACCTGACTTAAGCCAACCCCGTTAGTAAGCACAACCTCAACGCCAGCAATCCCCATCTCACTGTCATCGTGTACCTGACCGTGCAAGGTTGCCTGGTGTGTATCTACGTAGATACTGTTTGGCTCAGAGGTAGAATCCTCGGCCACTGAGTACACATTATAGTAGTACCGAGTGTTTGCCGATGCGCTATCGACAAACTCAGAGGCCAATCCGGTAAAAATCGTCGTGCCATCTGTGATAGAGGTTGGCAGGCTACCCGTAGTTCTGGTGACAACCACTTCTTTGAGATTACTGCCTTGCGGATTTTGCCAGCTAAGTGAGACAACCGTGTTGTTTACAATCGCCTTTAGAGATGAAACCTGTGCCACAACAAAACTGCTTTCCTGGGCATAAGTTGGCGCCTGTGCAACACCATTAACACTGATATTTGCATCGGTGTTTTGCTGGCCGACAGTCAGTAACACAGTTGCACTATTTTCATTGCTCTGCGCTACCACATCTTCATAATTCAGCACCAAGACTTTACCATTGGTCTGCGGAATGGTCACATAGACCTCTACTTCCGGATATTGAGGGTACTTTTCAACCTCAATGCTGTAAGTATCAGACAAAGGTAAAATAAACTCGGTAACCAACTCGGAGTTTTTCAAATAGGCGTGTGCTGTATCCGGCTCATCAAGAATAGGTGACAGCAACACCGCACTTTGGTTGCTCTGGCGATTTACTCCCACCAACTTACCACCCGCAATTAAAACGGTGATGTGTTGTGGGTGCTCCAGTTCGACCACACTGACAGGTGAATCCTCCTCTTCATTCAAGGTATCTTGTGGCCGTTCACTGGCGCCAGGCTGACCATATATGCGTAGCTGATCCGTCACGTCCGTATAAGCGCCAAACTGCGCATAACTCGATGCGTTATAGTAATTTGCTAGCTTAAAATCTCCATGTTGATCATAGGGTTCTGTGCCATTGTCAGGCGCCCCTGAAAATATAAAGTGCTTCAGAGTCAAGGAGTCAGTGAACTCCATCATGGTATATTCACCCGGGAAGTTATTGTCATGTGTGATATACAAAGACACATCGTTATACTGGATCAACCCAGCAGCCAGAATAGAATGCCCGCCGCCTCTTTTCGGACGATTAATAGTAAAGCGCAAACTCGCGATTTTATTTTCCATAAAATGGGGTGAGTAAAACGCATTCATTGCCGAGATCCCCGGGAATATGGTTTTTGGATGAGAGCCTATCCAGGCGTCTCCTTTAAAGGCTGATTGTGACAAAAAGTAAAACCCAATTTTGGACAGGCCATGAAATGCATCTGCGGCATCCGACTTAACATCATAACTGCCAACGGCCTTCACATAGGGCTTAGGTGACTCCGTATTGCGGTTATCCCAATGGCCCTGGAAGGTAGAAATCAGCTGCGCCCGTGTCAGCGTGGCATCTATGTTAGCTCCCCAGGCGACGCTCTCACTGGCATTGTTATAATTAGCAATAGCAGACGCTGCCATACCATGACACACGCCCAGAAAACGCCGGTCTAGCCTGTCAAAGCCTTGTGTATAATCTTTGAGGCGATAATAACCAATGACGTCGTAGGCTTTACGCTTGTTCGCCGGTGCCAGAAAACTTGAAAATGAGCGGGCAACTTTACGCATGAAACCAAGGTAAGATAATTGATCCGGTGTACAACGATCGAACTTCCAGCACAAGAAAGAGGAAAGTGAGACATCTTTTACCTCTGTGAGCATAAACTTATTCCAGTCACCGTTTTGGAAGGAAAAGCCATCCGTTGAGACATTGAATGCAGTGGTATATACATTGAGGTTATTCACATCCTCAATGGTTTTACATTCCTCAGATTTGCATACCGAAACCTGTGCATTGCTGAGGTTATAAGGTGCCTGAGCCAAAGAAAAGTCAACTCTGAACGTCTTTTTGTCTGTTTTAACATGACAGTTATCAGCCGAGACTTTTAAGTTACTGTCTTGGGCATGAAACTGATAATTACAGACATCCTCCAGGGTTGCACCGTTAAGCGCTTCCAGATCTTTGAAATAAATAGAAAATTGATTCGCCGTCAAAGCGCCCGGTGAGAGGAGCACTTTGTCCAGATTAAACGTGTGGTCAAACGCGGCTTCGATGAGGTTAAATGCGACATTATCTATAGCATACCCAGCATCTTCCTGCGCAATAATCTCAATTCGAAACGACGCAATGTTTTCATCTCGAATAGCAAAGTGCTCAATACCAAATTGCGAATCCAGGACCTCCCGGATCAATTGACCTTCGGGGTTAAACCACTGTAATCGCGTCGAACTCAGGTTGTCAAAATACCCCGCGTCCAGCGAAAAACTATTGACCGTCGTCGGCTCACCTGTCAGGGGATCAACAAAACGCCCTTCAATGGCACCGTTATACTGAGGTGTTCCCGATAATACAGGACTCGTTGGATTCGCACTGTCAGTTGTAATAAACGGCGCATCACCGCCAAATATAATCCCCCTGTCGGCATACTGATCCGTGATCGCTGTACCGGTTGGGAATTCACTAAAGGTGATAGGCGTCACCCCTACAGCCACAGCCTGTTCAGCGGCCTGAGCTCGAGGCAATGACTTGTCATAGTTCGCGCCGGCCGTGGAGCCTTCAGTTGCGAGAATTGGCATACTCAGTAAACCAAGCAGCGCTGTAAAATATAAGTATTTCATCATTACACCCTCACTGTTCACTGACCGAAATGCTGCAACTCACTTGCTGCGCCAGTCTATTCATACAGAGTGTTTTGCTACTGCTCACATCAGGTGTACCGGTATCCGTATTGACTTCAAACTTCAAAACCTCGGCAGAGCCGGTAAAGCCACTGGTATTCCCATAAGTGAGCGCACCAAAGTGCAACGACTTCCCTTGGTCTGCGGATACAGGTCCCAGAGCAACCAAAGTACCGTCGGATACAATAAAGCTGTTACTCATGGCCATCGACCCGTCATTCGGAGAGACACTAAAGTTCAGTTTCAGTTCGTAGGCGGATATGGGCTGAGTCGTGCTCAATATGACTTTGTATCCCTTGGTTGTCGGAGCATCAGATTGAGGCGGTTCAGATTGGGGCGGATCAGATTGAGTTGGAGGTGTATTCGTGGTAGTTACACTGGGGGAGTCAACCCCACATCCAGCCAGTGCAATCAACAGTGACGAGCAAAAAACCAGACCTAAGGTATTTCGCGGGGCACCAGACGCGATAGAGGTTTTCATTGTTGCAGCCTTGTTTACGTACGAAGACGGACATAGCCGTTCATAGCTATATCACCTTGTTCTTCGGGTACTGGGCTCACTTTCACTGCATACTGTACAACCTGTGAAGCGCATCAATCAAAGTGACTTTTCGTCAGCACATCGAAGTACACCCGCAAGTATAGTCGAACCATAGGATTGTGAAGCTCAGAAATAAAAAAGCCACAACCAGAGAAAATCCGGTTGTGGCTTTACTGTACTCAGATGAGTACAGGCTTGGGTGTAATTCGGCTTTTGTTTGTTGTTTTAGGTTAAGCTGCCTGCTCAGCCATGTCTGACTGGTGCCTTATGAGGTAGTCGAATGCGCTCAAACTGGCTGTGGCACCGCCCCCCATGGCAATAATAATTTGTTTGTATGGCTCAGTTGTCACATCTCCCGCCGCAAACACACCGGCTACGCTGGTCGCACCTTTTGCGTCAATTGCAATCTCACCAAATGGTGTCAATGCTATCCCGCTTCCCTCCAGCCATTCTGTATTAGGGATCAGACCAATTTGTACAAAAATACCGGCGAGCTCAAGTTGATGAGTTTGATTACTTTGCCTGTCCAGATAGCTCAAACCTGTGACTTTTTTGCCATCACCCAATACTTCGGTTGTTTGAGCCTGGGTGATGATAGAAACATTTGTTAGGCTTTTAGCCTTCTTGATCAGCACCTCATCTGCCTTCAATGAATCAGCAAACTCAAGCACTGTGACGTGTTCAACCAGATTAGCCAGGTCAATAGCGGCCTCAATACCGGAATTTCCGCCCCCTATTACCGCAACCGACTTACCTTTAAACAAAGGACCATCACAGTGCGGACAATACGCCACGCCTCTGCCCTTGTATTCCTGCTCTCCCGGTACATTCATGGTTCGCCATCTTGCACCGGTGGCTATGACGAGTGATTTTGCTTTCAAGGTGGCACCGCTTTGCAGAGTCAGCTCTAGCTTGTTCCCATGACTGAGCCCACTCGCTCGCTGGTGCTTAATTACATCCACCTGATATTCGTTGACATGCTCCTCCAACTGAGCAACCAGTTTAGGCCCTTCTGTGGCCGGCACGGATATAAAGTTTTCAATGCTCAACGTATCTGCAACCTGGCCGCCGAATCGTTCGGCCACGATGCCAGTATTCAGGCCTTTTCTGGCCGCGTAAATGGCTGCCGCAGCACCTGCTGGGCCTCCGCCAACAACCAAAACATCAAATTCAGATTTTTGCGTAAGCTCGGCAGCCTGTTGTTCACTGTGTTTGCTGTCTAATTTGGCCAGAATTTCGGTCAGTGTAATTGCGCCCTGGCTGAACAATTCCCCATTGAGATAAACGCTCGGTACAGCCAGAATGTTACGTTGTTCAACTTCTTCAGGAAACAATGCGCCATCTATCATGGTTGCCTTTATTTTGGCATTGTGCGCCGCCATCAGGTTCAGGGCCTGTACAACCTGAGGACACGTTTGGCAGCTCAAAGAGATATAGATTTCAAAATTGAGATCGTCTTCCAGAGACTGGATCACCGCCAGCGCTTGCTCAGAGACCTTTGCCTGGTGTCCGCCGGTATGAAGCAAAGCCAACACCAGACTTGTAAATTCATGCCCCATGGGCACACCGGCAAACTCAACTCGGGTATCACGTACAGGAGAATGCACAGTTAAACTGGGAGTACGCTGACTATTTTCCGATTTGCCAATGGTAATTAACTCACTCAATGATGCGAGTTCTTGTGCCAGCGACGCCACTTCTGCTGACTTTGCGCTATCATCCAGCCCCAACAACAGTTCTATGGGGTCTACCAATGCTGCGAAGTGGGTTTGCAACTGACTTTTTATTTGTTCATCTAACATTCTGTACTTCCTCGATATTTCTGTCGTTACACCAGTTGAGTTGACCCTTAAAGGGGCGGGTTATAGTGAGATTTGACAGGTTCGGGCTCAGATAGCCCGGACCCGTGCAATTTGCTTAACGCTATAGCCACTTGAAGGAAACAGCCTTGTCATCAGGCTATCAATAGCTCTGAACGCGACAAACTTTCCCTTCTCATTGGCTTAACTGAGATTTATAGCTTACCAACCAGGTCTAAAGATGGTGCCAGTGTTTCTTCACCCGGCTGCCAAGACGCAGGACATACTTCACCATCGTGAGACGCAATGTACTGTGCCGCCTGAACTTTGCGCACAAGCTCTTTTGCGCTACGGCCAATGCCCAGGTCGTGGGTTTCAACAACCTTAATCTCACCTTCTGGGTTAATTACAAAAGTACCGCGCAGCGCCAGCCCTTCTTCTTCAATCATTACGCCGAAATTGCGGGTAATTTTACCTGTCGGGTCACCGATCATAGGAAATTGAATTTTCTTAATGGTTTCAGACGCATCATGCCAGGCTTTGTGGGTAAAATGAGTGTCTGTTGAGACCGAATACACTTCAACGCCCATTTCCTGAAGTTGTGCGTAATGGTCAGCAAGGTCGCCAAGCTCAGTAGGACATACAAAGGTGAAATCCGCAGGGTAGAAAAAGACAATAGACCATTTGCCAAGTAAATCTTTTTCACTTACATCAACGAATTCACCGTGATGAAAAGCAGTTGCATTAAAAGGTTGAATTTGAGTGTTAATCAAAGAGGTAGTCATGTTGTTTCTCTCTTAGTTGTCAAGTTAATAGATAACAAGCGTGACACTGATGCCGTCTTGTTGTCGTTGTGTGCTTACTAAGATAGAGGGGAATGTTATTTATTAAAATGGATTGTTGTGATTGCTTCAATCCAAAAAATTGATGAAACTTTGGCAAAGTTTATGCGTATATCAGATATACTTAAAACATTAGTCAGAACAAACTTTTAAGAGACCTGAATGCATCCATACTTCAACCATATTATGCTGGCCTACATTGGCTTTGTCCCTTTTTTACTCTGCGTCGCGTTAACACTGATGGTTGGCAGTTCACCGGCAGCCATTGACACCTTCAGCTATTATAGCTTGGGTGTATTGGCGTTTTTGTCGGGCAGTCTGTGGCGTCCGGGGGAGCAGTCACAGCAACAGGCGGTTATCGCAATTTTGGTTATTGTACCTTTCCCTTTGCTGGCCCTTGTTTCACAGGTGACTTTGTTAAGCTTCCTTGCAGTCTCTTATTGGATCATACTGCTATTTGAACGGATTGCTCCCAAGTGGCAGGAGACCCATCAGGATTATAAGAAAATGCGCTTTACACTCACTTCGGTCGTCTTTGTCAGCCATTTATTCATGATAGCTCAGGCTCTCGAGCTGAGCGCCTGAAGTATATCGCCCGCTAAAGCGAGTAAAACCTGCTATACATATAGGCAGATTGAGGATGGTTTATGCGACAAAAACTTTTACTCGCTTTGATCTGGCTCGTAACTGGCTTAGTGATTGTATTACTTTATAACAACCATCAGCCATTTGGTGCCACGGTAGAGGAACTTATCTGGTTTGCCATAGCGCTGAGCGTATTAGTGCTTGGCCTGCCACATTTGAAACACCAGCTTATATTATATGCTTGGGTGATCTATTGCGGTGGCTTGTTACTGGATCTTTTTGACGATCTGATGGGCGCTGACGTGATGTTGGTCAACATCTTTGACACGTCACTCAAACACTTAGGTTTTTTGCTAATTTGTTATGGTCTGCACACTATCATTCAACAGAAAAAAGCAACTATTACCGCATTGAATAAAGAAATAGCCAGACGTCATGAACTGGAACAGCAACTTAAGTTTGACGCAACCCATGATGAGTTAACAGGACTTGGCAATCGTCGAGCCTGCTTTGAGGAATTCGAGTCTCTTTGTACAAGTTGTACCTATCTTTATTATTTTGATCTGGATAACTTTAAATTGGCCAACGACCGCCATGGACACCACACCGGCGACAAGATACTTAAGAAAGTGGCACAGGCCATGTCGAGGCAGTTTAGCGCCGATGCATGCTTTCGTATTGGTGGAGACGAATTTGTTGCCTTTACACAAGAGGCTAACCTGCAGGAAGATGCACTCAGAGCCATGCTACTTGAAGAGGTTTTTGAATATGGCGTCGGCGTGAGTATCGGAAAAGCCGCCGCTGATCCCACTGTAGACCCGGATACGCTGCTTCATCAGGCAGATTTGAACATGTACGAAAATAAAGCCAGCAAAAGCATTCGTGCTAAGAGCAGACAGCCGTAAATCTCCCGAGCACTTAATACGGTTTTACCAAGCTCTATTAGCTAGGGAATAATCCCTACCTCTTTACTTCATCTTTATGTATATCATTGTTTATTTACATTAATCTAGCACTTTAGTGTCTCTGCTGCTATGCTGCAGACAGTTTTGATAGTCGAAGGAACCCCCAGTGTTAAAAAATCTTTTTGCCAATGCCAGCCACCAATCGGAAATACAGCAGTTAAAAGCTGAGCTGGCCGCTCAACGTCAGGCCTATGAGCAACTGGAGGCGGAAAAGCAAGCGATACAGAACGAGCTTGTTGAGGCACAACAACAGTTAAACGACAACACGGACAACCAGCTTTTGCAATGTGCACTTTCCGGGCTGGGACAGATCCATGAAGTACGGGATGCCGTTTTGCGTAGCCTGCACCAAATTGAAGAAGAAAGCAGCTCTATTTCTCAGGTAAGTGCCTCGTTCGAAACGTCGGAATCCTCTTTGGAGAAGATCCTGTCGGGCATGTCCAGCCTGTCAACCAATATGGCCAGTATGACAGACAATATTTCAGGCCTCTCCCATATGGCGGATAATATCAATACCTTTGTGACGACAATCTCAAAAATATCAGACCAAACCAACCTCCTGGCGCTTAATGCCGCGATTGAAGCAGCACGCGCAGGAGAAGCAGGCCGTGGCTTTAGTGTCGTTGCCGACGAAGTTCGTGCACTAGCAAACAATACAAACGAGTCGGCCAATGAGGTATCTGACTTAGTTAAAAAAATCATTGATACAACCCAGCTTACCGTTGATGGTGTGAACGTGATCCAAAGCTCAAATAACGACTTATCATCAAGTATTGCGCACCTCAATGATGAGTACGGAAATATTGTGAGTTGCTGTGGCTCAATGAAACAAACTATCGTCTCTGCGTCTTTGCAAACCTTTGTGCAGACAGCAAAACTGGACCATGTGGTATGGAAAGGGGAAGTTTATGGTGTGATCGCCGGTAACAGTAATAAACAAATCAATGAATTTGCGGATCATACCAGCTGCCGTCTCGGTAAGTGGCTCAGTGGTGAAGCAAATAAAGTACTCAATAAATCCGGCATAATTAACCGCATTGATGGCCCACACAAAGAGGTCCACCGGGCCGGTGTCGAAGCCATGACCCTGTTTGTTGCGGGAGAAAAGCAAAAAGCCATCGCTGAACTAAACCGTATGGAACAAGCCAGCCGCGATGTACTAAGGCTACTGGATGAGGTAACTCACTGATATTAAATCGAGCAACCTCTGGGCATTGTCTTTTATCGTCGCTCTCAGGTTGCTCAGGTTTCTCCTGCACCGCTCTTCTGCTATTATCGCGTTTTTGTTATTTTCCCCTGGTAGTAATTATGTTGATAGATGCGAATTGGCGCGTTCTAACCGTTGGCGATGGCGATCTGAGCTTTTCCTTATCCCTTAGCAAACAATTAAAACCCGGCCACCTTTGCGCCAGCATCTACGACGATGAAGCCACCCTGAGAGCAAAATACCAACATCATGCATTAGACGCCCTACGTCAGGACCACGTACCAGTAATGACAGGGTTTGACGTGACCACCCCTGATAGCTGGCAACGCCTGGATGGGGCCCTGTTCGATGCAGTGATCTTTCAGTTTCCACTGATCCCAGCCTTTACCAGTAAACAGGCGTTTGATGACCAGAAGTTGTCGACAAACACGCTCAATCGCCGTTTATTGCGTCATTTTGTTGATTTCAGCCATCGTTATGCGCTTGACCCTGCTGGTCCTATGCTGGCTCTGATCACTTCAAAAGACGTGAAGCCTTATTGTGAGTGGAACTTGGAAGGCTCTTTATGCAGTGGTACAGATTACCAGTATCTCGGCCAATCTGACTTCAACATTCATGCTTTTCCGGGTTATCGCATACGTAATGTGGACAGAGACAAGCATGTTAAAGATACCAGCGGTATCACCTACTACTGGTCAGCAAAGCCTCACCCGGACCTGAGCGCGTCACTCTACCAACCGGCTTATCTAAACCAGGATCACTGTGGAATGTGCCGCGCCGGACCATTTGTCAGCGAGCACGACAAGCTTGCCCATTTAGGGTCGAAGAAACATGCAATGATGCTCAGACATGAGCAGGACTGGCTCACTTACCTTAACAATGGTAGCACCAACTAGCTACAACAACTTTGCTGTCGGGTTGGTCTGTCGCCCATCCTGGCCAGCCGGGTCAATTCCTGTGCGATACACTCTGGCTCACCAAACAAAGTGCTCTGCAGAACCTTTAACATCCAGTCGGGTAATGCCACATTCAGCGCATAGTATACCCATTGGCTTTGCTTGCGCACCGTCAATATGTCTGCCTTTCTCAGCTGTGCAAGGTGCCGGGAGACTTTAGGCTGGCTGGGTTCATCCAATGCAACCATGAGTTCACATACGCAAAGCTCTTGTTCAAGTAGGATCAACAGCAGCGTTTTCAGTCTCAACTCATCGCTCATTGCTTTGTAAAATGTCATGGATGAAACAGGGTTTACTTGCAGAGGCGGGGTAAGTAAATCACGTACTTTTTCATTGAGCTCATACAGAGCTTTGCGATAGGGGTTATAAGGCTCTACCGACTCATCTAACGTGACTTGCCAACTAAGCGCCTGTTCTTTTTGGACATTTTTGTGTGTTGTTTCTACAGCGTCTGTAATATGGATAATTAACTCACACTCTTCAGGCTTTGCACCACAACACACACAATCTAAGTGGCTCAACAAACCAAAAGCGATAAGAGCTTCCTTCGCCACAGGGCTTATGCCCCGCTCAATTTGTAACGCAGCAGAAACTTTGATGTCCCGCCTGTGATGGTTAAGTAATGATACAACCATAAGCACCAAATCTGGGTTTGTACCTGCCACAAAAATACTTTTCACTGAACTACTCTCCTATATACGAATATGATTATATAACGAAAGTACAAGACAGTTAATATCAAGGCTGGAGAATACAGGGGATCTAAAGGTTAAATTGAGTGACTCAATGAAATAAGATTAATACAACTTGATAATAGTAGTTAAACAAAAATAGTGAGTTTAGCGATATTATCGGAATTTATAGAATAATGTATACAAAGCTATTGAGCAGCACTATTTTGATAAGTAGACTAGCGGCCTTCATTTTTTGCGAGACTTCTCGATGCATGTTTTAAACAAGAGCTTTCTGTATGCCATCGCGTGCTTGTTGCTTGCTATGGTCACCATTCAGTCAGGTGCGTCAATTGCCAAACAGCTGTTTCCTCATGTTGGCCCAGAGGGCACAACGGCTTACCGACTGGGTTTTTCGGCGCTCATTTTATGCCTGATTTTTCGCCCCTGGCGACATTTACCTAAAAACTGGCGGCCGGTGATCTTGTATGGCCTGAGCCTGGGCATCATGAATCTGACCTTTTACTATGCAATAGAGAGAATCCCGCTAGGCATTGGTGTTGCATTGGAGTTTACCGGACCGCTGGCCGTTGCACTATTTTCCTCACGACGTAAGCGGGATTATCTCTGGGTCGCGCTTGCTCTTGCTGGTATTTTACTGTTGCTGCCTAATATGGGAGAAGTTGATGGACTGGATCCCATTGGTGTCTTGCTCGCCCTCACAGCGGGTGCCTGTTGGGCAGGATATATCCTGTTTGGTAAAAAAAGTGGCGGTCATGGCTCAGGAGGCGCGACGGTAGCAATTGGCATGAGTGTCGCCGCTTTTGCCGTCGTTCCGGTTGGTGTGATATCACAAGGCGCCGCATTGCTTGATTGGTCATTGATCCCGCTGGGCATCGCCATAGGTTTGTTATCCAGCGCGTTGCCCTACAGCCTGGAAATGGTGGCGTTGAAAAAAATGCCGGCGCAGGGCTTTAGCATCATGATGAGTATGGAGCCCGCCATTGCCGCGCTGGCTGGCTTAGTGATATTAGGCGAGCTACTTAGCGGCTGGCAGTGGCTTGCAATCTTTATGGTGATTGCTGCATCTTTAGGCAGCTCCCTCTCCTCTAAAGAATGATCACACTTAAATTACATGGGCCAGGGCGTTTGGGCCTCTGGCTCAAGTTTGAATCTTAACCCTTCAGGAACCTGATTGATTTCTTCGACCACAGGTAGGGGGTCAAAATGACGTTGTAGCCAGCTCTGCTGCTCCCAAAGCAAATGCAACACATCCTGACGATTCGCGTAATCGTGGTCACTCTCTGGTAACAACACCAGCCGTGCCCGCTTGCCAAGATCATTGAGCGCACTGAACAGACGCTCACTTTGAACGGCAAAATGACCTGGCTTACGCTCCTGATAGCCATGTATCAACAGCACAGACGCCGATATTTTATCAGCATAGGCTAATGGTGAACTCATCAGGTAAGCTTGCGGGTCCTGCCACAAAGTGCCAGTTTGCTTTTCGAAGGCAAATGGTGCCAACGTATAATTATAAGTACCGCTACGTGCGATACCCGTGACAAATAGCTCAGTGTTAGCCAACAGGTCAAGCACCACGGTAGCGGCAGCACCATGACCACCAATGGCCACTTTGTTAACATCTGCGATGCCTTGCTGAGCTAACACCGCGACAGCAGCCTGAGCTGTTGCCTGCCACTGTGCTCGCAATTGTGCCACACTCCCCTGCTCGCCAGGCAAGCTAAACGCATCAATTTCAAATACCGCATAACCCTGGGCTAAATGGGGTAAAGGACCCAGGTGGTCAACAGGCAAAAAATAGTGCGGCGAATTAAATGCGTGCTTTACCAGGCTTGGCGCTTTTACCCACATTAACACAGGCACCCGGCCAAGACTGGGATCGTAATTAGCAGGCAGATAAAGCGTTCCGGATATTTGCGTCCCATCACCACCATCAAAACTCAGGACCTCCTGAGACAAACCACGCAATGCCGGGTAAGGATGTCTGAAGTGGGTGATCTGCTCCAGCGAGCTGAATGTCCGATCATGAACAAAGTAATTAGGTTGCTCCTGCTTCGATTGCCGACGCGTTATAAAGCGCATTCCCTCGTCATCCAACAGTGCGACAAATTCTTCAAAATACGGCGCCTGAGATTGCCATATTCGGGTGCGCATATTGGTTCTGGCATCGAACCTGTCCAGAAACGGCAAATCCTGACCTTGTGCCTTTTCCACACCACGAACAAACAGATATCGACTTCCGACCACTTTAATCACCTCAACGCCCAGATCATTGCGCGTAGTCAGCCACTGCTCTGAGGTTGCTTCCGTCACACGGTACCGGGCTACTTCCAATGGGTTACGCTGCGGTGCAAGTGGGTTAATTACAGACGTTCTTAAAAAACGCTCGCTTTCAGCCTGAGTCAACAAAGCGATATTTGAGTCTCCCCAGTCCATACGCACAAAAGGCTCCTGCAACGCCATAAACAAGCGTGGTGCTCGTTTAAAGGGCGACGAAATATGGTAAAGGCCATATTCTCCCTGTGCATCTCCTTCTTGTGCCCAAACCACTGTGGCGCCTTTATCTGCACGCCACTGAAAATGGCTGCGCAAAGGTGGCGGCGCAGGCGTAGGCGTGGAGATTGCTGTCAGAATATGTTGTTCATCGCTGTCCTCCAAGCTTGGTTCGAGCGACAACTCCGGCCGGTAAAGCTCGTACAATGCAAATCCTGTCATTCCCCACACTTGCCAGACACTGGGATGATTAGCAAGCGAATCTTGACTGGTTTGTTGCTGTTGTGGTGCTTCCAGCATCGCCATCGCGACGATTAAATTGGTGGCGTCAGGTGACGGCGTAAAATGATGAAAATAAGCTGGTCCGCCAATGGCTGTGGGGCGGCCCTGCAAAGGAACTTTGATTAACTGACCCTGAGCATAGTGGGCAAAGTCTTCTGTAGAGAGTATTTGAGTGGTTTGCTTGAGCGGACTCAGGGCCCCATGCGATTGCGCTACCACGGGTCCTACCAGCGGCGATTGTTGCACAGGTTGCTGCTGCTCTCCGGTGTGATTGATGGCACTATTAATAACCAGCGCGGAACTGTCTGGCAGCCAGTGGTATGGCACCTCAGTGGTGACTCCGTTAAGCGGGTAGCGCGACAACGCACTCAGCTCACGTTGTTCAATATCATAAACCCAGACACGGCCGTCCTGCTTAGAGAGCAGGATAAAAGCCAGATAGCGGCCATCTGCACTCCAGCGAGGTGCATACACTTCACCAACCGGCAGGTTGTCGACTTGCACCTCAGCGCCTGTTGCAACATGTTTAAAACTCAGCCCTGAATAGGTAGTAATGCCCAGGCGCATAAATGTGGTCGGATTGAAATGCAAATCACCATAACGCACACCTATTTCTGTGTTTTGCTTTGCCTCGGGTAACTTGGTCAGTAACGCCATCCAGATGTGTTGCTCATTAAGCAAGACCTCAGGCATTGGCGACACATCTACGAGTTGGGCGATCTCTTCTTTTGGTACCTGATACCCTTCAGACACCGCCAACGCAGTATGTACCCACACACAACAAGCTAAAAAAAACAGCACAGCCGGGCTCTTTTTCACCACTTCTCTACCTTTGAATTTGTATCTTAACCTCTCATGATATAATGAAATTCCTTAAATGTGCACTAGTTTAATACCAAGCGGCACAATAAAGTAGCCAATCATAAAGCGAGTGAAATTCGCCGATTACACCGCTCCTGCGTCCTGCTATCGCTGAGGCACCTACATCCATAATAGGCGAGGCAGAAAATTTGATATTTAGTTGTTCTAAACGAGAATTTTTTAACACGGTTGGCGGCAAATTTAATCCCTCAGGTTGGTTACGTATTGCTGCTGACTGGTATAAAGTGTATCCAGACGCGAAGTTACGGTAAACTAAGCGTTCGTCAACCGTTTGAACAGTTATTCAGGCCATTATGAACAACAATAAAAAGCCAGACAAAGTGACCATTTTCGATGTCGCCAGAGAAGCGCAGGTATCCAAATCTACCGTGTCACTGGTCCTTACACATTCAGACAAAGTCAGTGATAAAAGTCGGGAAAAGGTGCTCGCCGCTATTGCCAAGTTGGGTTACGTGTACAATCGTGATGCAGCGGCCCTGCGCAGTAAGCGCTCCAACCTGGTCGCTTTGGTGATCAACGACCTGACTAATCCCTACTCCGCACAGCTAGCAGTGGGCCTTGAAAAGCACATTTATGCGCTGGGGATGGTACCAATGCTGGTTAATACCAGTGAAGATCTGGCTCGCCAGCATCAAGTCGTCAATACGCTTAAAGAGTATAATGTTAGCGCGTTTGTTATGGTACCTGCGCCTGGAACCACGATGGAATGGGTTAATCAGCTCGTCGAGTCTGGCTTTCCAGTGATCAATATCATGCGAGAAATTCCCTACAGCAATGCGCCCTGCATCCTGCCAGACAACCAAAAAGGCACGCACCTGGCAACCTTGCACTTGCTTGATCAGGGCATAGACAACCTGGCATTTTTGGGCGGCACATCCGATATCTCGGACTATCACGAACGGGTTGCGGGGTTTCGCAGCGCACTTGCACTTCGCAATGTGTCTAAGCCAATGCCCCAGATTACGGCTCCGACTAATCGCCAGGGAGGTCGAGAGGCTTTTAACAGCCTGTATAAGGAAGCTCCCCAAACTCAGGCCGTGGTGTGCTTTAGTGACGTCATCGCCTATGGTGTCATGGAAGCCATGCGTGAACACAACCTGATACCAGGCAAAGATATTAAAGTCGTCGGTTTCGATGATCTGGCCGACTCCAGATTAATGAAACCTGCTCTGTCATCCGTGCGGATTGATGCAGATGACATAGGCAAACGAACCTGCCAGGCGCTGGCAGAGATCATGAATAAATCACAACCTGCGGTACGCACCTTAGTCGATGTATCGCTGCAACTCAGAGAATCCTCAATTTAAATGACACAAGTTTTAGTAATTGGTTATGTCTGGCCGGAGCCGAACTCCTCGGCAGCCGGCGGTCATATGATGTCCTTACTGCGCTTTTTCCGCGCTCAGAACTGGCACGTTGAATTCGCCAGCCCGGCTCAACAAACCGAGCATATGGCCGATTTAAGCCAGGAACAGATCACCTGCACGCCTATTGCACTCAATTGTAGTAGTTTCGACGAATATATTTCCCGGCTCGAGCCCGATATCGTGATGTTTGACCGCTTTATGATGGAAGAGCAGTTTGGCTGGCGGATCGATAAGTTCGCCCCCAATGCACTCAAGATCCTCGATACAGAAGACTTGCAGTGTCTGCGCAATGCACGCCATGATGCACATAAAGCGCATCAAGCTTTTGCACTGGACGCTTTGCTGGATAGTGAATTAGCCAAACGTGAAATCGCAGCGATTCTGCGCTGCGACCTGTCGCTGATTATTTCCGACTATGAACTCGAATTACTCACGACACAGTTTGGTGTATCACCTGAGTTATTACACCATCTTCCCTTTATGGTCGATTTGAATGCGCTCAATATGGATTTACCCGACTACCATGAGCGTAAACACTTTATGACCATAGGCAATTTTCGTCATGCTCCTAACTGGGATGCGGTACTCTATTTGCAGCAGATCTGGCCCATGATCCGCAAGCAGCTACCGGACGCGGAGCTACATATATACGGTTCATATCCCCCACCCAAAGCGACCGCTCTGCACAACCCCAAAACAGGCTTTTTAATCAAAGGCTGGGCGAAAGATGCATTGGGTGTGATGGCACAAAGTAAGGTCTGTCTTGCACCACTGCGCTTTGGTGCCGGGATTAAAGGCAAACTGCTCGAAGCCATGATCACGCAAACTCCGTGTGTGACCACACAGATAGGTGCTGAAGGCATGCATGGTGACTTGTCCTGGCATGGTGCGATAAGCGACTGCCCTGAAACCTTTGCGGCTGAAGCCGTCGCCTTATATCAGGATCAAGTTCGTTATCAGCAAGCTCAGCAGAACGGGCAATCCCTGCTTCAGGCTCGCTATGACAAACGACCGCTGGAGGAGCAATTAAAACAAAAGGTTATCAATACAATAAATAACCTGAACGCTCACAGACGTGCCAATTTCACCGGCAGCATGCTGCGCCACCATACACTGCGTAGTACCCAATATATGTCCCAATGGATTGAAGCAAAAAATGCAAATAAAATGCGTTGAATTTGCGTGAGAACCCGTTAGAATTCGCGGCAATTTAGGTTATTGCCTAAACTCAGTGTGGAGGTCCAATAAGCAATGGGCTTCTATACTCACTATATCGCTGTCGATTTTTACTTATTATTTAGGTTACACGCCGTTGAATTCAGCCACCTTTACACAAAAACGCAAGTTTATTGTTAAATTAGGAAAAATGCTTCATCAATACGGAACCCCGGCTTATCGCCTGGAAGCCCACCTGATGGAAGTTGCCACCCACCTGGGCCTTAAATCGTCCTTTGTTATGTCTCCAACTTCAGTTACTTTTGTGATCTGGACTGAAGGACATGAAGACGAATACACCCATGTTGCTCGCGTCGAGCCCGGCGATCACAACCTGGGCTCACTTGCCGATACAGACGATGTAGTTAATCGTATGTTGGCGGGCGAACTGAGTATAGAGCAGGCAGATCAGAACCTGGACGAGATAACCAAAGCAAAGGACCCATATGGACGCTTGCTGACGGGTTTTGCATTTGCAGTGTCTGGTGGTGCGTTTGCCATGTTGATGGGGACCAGCTGGAATGATGTGCTGTGGTCTGCGGTATTGTCTATCCTGGTTTATATCTTTGTGCTGTGGTCCACCCGCTCCAAGCGGGTCACCCATATGCTGGAGCCGGTTGTGGCCATCGTTTCTGCGTTGGCGGCCTGTGCAATTTCGTCGTACCTTGATCCTATGGTCAATATTCGCCTCGTGGTGTTATCGGCCATCATTGTTTTTATCCCGGGTCTGGCATTAGCGCTGGGATTTGCAGAGCTGTCTGCGCGTCACCTGGTGTCGGGTACCGCACGGGTTATGGATGCCATTATGTTGCTGTTTAAGTTGTATTTTGGCGCATTTTTAGGTATCAGCATTGGCTTCTTCCTGTTTGGTCAAAGCGACTATGTACAACCCGATCCGCTCCCGAAGTGGACTGCCTGGATGGCCATTTTACTGCTGTGTAGCAGCCTGATTGTGATTTTTCGCACTAAGCTCAAGCACGCCAGCTGGTCGATTGCGTCGGGCTTTATTGCCTATGCAGCCAGTATCGGCTCCGCGGTCTATCTGGATTATTCGCTGGGCACCTTTGTCGGCGCCTTTGCTGTGGGCGTGTTCAGCAATGTGTTTAACCGTACCGTTAACGCACCGGCTTCGATAGTCGCTATGCAGGGCTTGATAGTGCTGGTACCCGGTTCCAAAACCTATATTGGCCTGAATTCACTGATAGAGGGCCAGAGCTTTGTTGCCGCCGACCACATCGGCCAGCAAACATTTTTAATCTTTATGTCATTGATTGCGGGCCTTATCTTTGCCAATGTGGCATTGCCACCGAAGAAAAGTCTGTAATATTAATAAGGCAACCTACGCTTGCTGCGGGGTTGCCTGTTCGGCTTTTTTGACCTCGAGATCTGAAAGTACCGGCATGACACCCCACCTGCGAAAAATTCCAACTAATCACACTTTGCATCAAATCTAATTTGGGCCACAATGGAAGTTCTTGTTCAGGTGTAAAGGAGCGCGCCATGACCGACAATACAGAGCAAAAACTCGCCGTTTACCGCCTGGCACTGGAATACATTAAAGTATTTCTCTGGCCGGTAATTCTTATTCTTGCTTTTGCCATATATGGCGATAAGCTGTTTAAAATCATAGAGCAAAGAGAGGTTGATGCGTTTGGTCTGAAGCTAGGTAAACAGATTGAAGATATTAGCCACAACTATGAAGCGCAAATAGCCCAGCTCAAAGAAGATATCGAGGCCAGTCAGGCACCTGAACAACTGCTCAAGAAAGTAGACGGCATCAAGGCAAATCTCGATAAGCAGTTATCCGTGGTAAAACAACACGCACTTCAGACTGAGCAGGTGTTAATACCTGACAGAAAAGAGCAGGTCGATCAGTATGAACGAGCAGGTTTTGAAGCCCTCCTTGCTCGTGATGTCTCGCAGGCTATTTCACAATTTACTGCCGCAGAAGCATTGTGGCCGGATTACCACAACGTCTCCGAAATAAAGCGTCTGCTTATTAAGCAGCAACGTTTGTTAACCAATCAGCAAAGCAAAGCATGGCAAGACCTGTTCAAAACCATTTTAGTTAAGCATTCGTGGGGAATGCCAGATGATATCAGAGCGCAGTTCAATCAGGTTTCAACACATTAGACTAGTCATAGCCAGCGACGAGTTGTACTCAGAAAGTCCCGATAGGCCTGGCCATAGGCTTTTAGCAAAAACCGCTCCTCAGGTTTAATCTGAAAGCGTGTCATATACCCGATAAAGCTCAATACAGCGAGTGCACCAGCTGGCGATGCCAAATACCAGTTTTGTGCAACCAGCAAGCACAGCAACCCCACATACATAGGGTTGCGGGTAAAGTGATAAATGCCTCCAGTGACCAATGTCGATACTTTATCCACATGCACAGGATCAACGCTGGTATTATGACGACGGAACGCCCAAACACCCGCCAAAGCCACGACAGCACCTATCGTACTCAACACCAAAGTGCCGCCAATTTTGAGCGACTCGGCCATCGTAAAGTGCCCGGTAATCTGGACCAGTCCGAAACTAACTAGCATGTGAAGCAATAAAACAACCGGAGGGGGTATTTTGGTATCCAAAGGATGTTCCTGTGACTTTGACATAGTGGCTCCAAGCATTAAAAGATGTCATTTAATTGATATGTCGCAATTATTTATCCCATAAAGCTGACAGTTAATCGCAAACACTGGTTTTCAGCCTATGCTAACGTAAAATGTCGCCCACTCGCACTACACCCTGCGGTCTAGTTTATAAAAAAGTGTAATCCAGAGAGCATTTATGAAGCTTATAAAAACTACCCTCGCGCTCGCCATTGGTCTTGCCAGTGCCAGCACCTTTGCCGCATCGGCAAATGACACCATCACAGTTGAAGATATCCCAACTATTCAACGCGTTATTCAAACAGCGGTTAGCCCGGATGGCGAATCGGTTGCATTTCGTCGCTCCGTGCCCCGTGAGCTGTATGTAGACAGCAACGGTAAAAACTACAGCGAACTGTATGTGGTTGATGACGAAGGCAATGAAGTGCCTTTCATCACAGGTAAAATCAACGTCGGTAAGATTGAATGGTCAGCAGATGGCAAGTTCATTTACTTCACGGCCAAGAAAAAAGAAGACAAATTCACGTCTCTTTACCGCATCGCGGTCGATGGCGGTGAGGCGCAAAAAGTACTGTCGCTCAAAGGCACCTCTATTAACAAGTATCGTCTGAGCCCGAACGGTAAGCAGGTTGCAATCCTGGCTATGCCTGCCAAAGACGCAAGCGAAAAAGAGCTTAAAAAGCTGGGCTTTATGGCCGAAGTGTATGAGCTGGGTCTGAAAAATAAACAGCTACATTTAGTGGACCTGGTACAGACAAACAAACCTCTGACGCCTGCCGTAGTGCCTGTCGAGGGTTATGTTAGCGACATCAACTGGTCTGACGATGCCAGCAAATTATTGGTAAAAACCCAGCCAACAGCGCTGATTGATGACCAGTATATGAAGTCTCAGTGGCATGTGATGGATGTGGCAACGCAGAAAATCACCACCTCATTCAAAACCGAAGGTAAATTGGGTGAAGCTGAGTTCTCTCATGATGGCAAGTACATTGCTATTTTAGGCGCCGAAGACAAACACGACCCGGCTAAGGGCCGTTTGTATCTGGCCAATGCCAAAACCGGTAAAGTGGAAGAGTGGATCCCGAACTTTATGGGTCACTTCAAAGACTTTGAGTGGTCAAACCGCAAAAACGTACTGAACTTTATTGCTGATGTAGGCGTAGAGACTTTCATCGGTCAGGTCAAAGTAGGCTCAAGCAAATACAAAAAGCTGGTTAAAGAAGGCAAGTTCATCGCCCACAGCCTGTCTGTTTCTGACTCTGACAAAACCATTGGCGTACGTGCAGAAAGCCCGAAGCACCCAAGCGAAGTATTTATGGTGCGCTCTAAAAAGCCAACTCGCTTAACCGATTCAAACCCCTGGTTAAACACCAAGCGTCTGGCAAAGCAAGAAGCGATTAGCTTCAAAGCCCGTGACGGTGTTGAGATTGGTGGTGTGCTTATCTACCCACTGGACTACCAGGAAGGCAAACGTTACCCTCTGATCATGGCGGTACACGGTGGTCCTGAGAGTCATGACAGAAATGGCTGGCTGACCAGCTACTCAGATCCAGGTCAAATGGGTGCGGCCCGCGGCTATGCAGTGTTCTACCCTAACTATCGTGGTTCAACGGGTAAAGGTGTGGACTACTCAAAACTGGGTCAGGGCGACTATGCCGGTAAAGAGTTTGACGACCTGGTCGACATGAAAGAGTATCTGGTAAACATGGGCCTGGTTGACACCAAACGCGTTGGTATCACAGGTGGCTCTTACGGTGGTTACGCTTCAGCCTGGGGCGCAACTAAACTGACCGAGCACTTCGCAGCCAGTGTGATGTTTGTAGGTGTGACCAACCAGCTGTCCAAGTTCGGTACTACAGACATTTCAAATGAAATGTTCCTGGTTCACGCCCGTTCTTACCCGTGGCAGAAATGGCAGTGGTACCTCGAGCGCAGTCCAATTTACTGGGCTGGCCAGTCGAAAACCCCACTGTTGATCATGCATGGCAAAGACGACCCGCGCGTTCACCCGGCCCAGTCTATGGAGCTGTACCGTTATATGAAGGTACAAGACAAAGACGTACGTCTGGTTTATTACCCGGGCGAAGGCCATGGTAACCGCAAAGTTGCAGCTCAGTACGACTACAGCCTGCGTTTAATGCGCTGGATGGATAACTACCTGATCCACGGCAATAAAGACATGCCAGCGTATGAAATTGACCATGCTGCCAAATTAAAAGCGGTGAAAGAGCAAAATAAATAAACTGCTGTTTTAATTTTTAAAAAATAAACCTGTGCACCTATGTGCACAGGTTTTCTAGTCAGACCCCCAATCACTCCCAGATCACGTCATCACCACTACCAAATCGATCCCCTTTACCATTAGTTTTACCTGTTTCTCGCATTCGGATCCCGCCGGCAACCTGTGAAGCTTCATCCTTTTTTAGTTGGCGTGAGAATGTATGGGCTAATACTCTAGGTTTGTTATTTTCTTTCATTTTCTTTTTCCTTACTTTTATAATTACTAGTGGTATTCACGACATCGACACATACCAGTTTTGGTAAACCTCGCTATCGTAGAATTCATTTAGATCAATTTTATAATGGGCCTCAACACCCAACATTTCCAAGATATAATTTAAGAATTTATTGCATAAATTAAGCTCAGGAAACTCAGCATCCATCCATAGGAAATTTCCTGCAGTATTTAACTCCAGAAAAGTATAAGTACCATCATTGCTCGCAACAATATCAATACAGGCAAACTTCAGATTTAGTTTTTTTAGCAAGGCAAGACATTGCGCACTCAAAGAATTATCCAGTAAATAATGCTCATACTGTAAAGTGCTTTCATGACCTCGCCAATCAACTTTTGACTCCTCTGAACTTGATTTTATTTTCATTGCTACAAGTTCATTCCCGAACACCACTACCCGGAGCTCATAGGCTTTGTCGACAAAATTCTGAAAAATACTCGGTGTGAAAGCTAAACCCTCAGCATATTCCTCTTGATATTCAATTCTTGCGGTATGGTTATACTTAAGTGCCTCATCAACTGACCATGAAGTTTGCGTATAGGCTTTAAATATAACATCTTCATGGCGTTCAAAAAGTGGTCGAGTCTCTTGAAGTATACTGGTTACAACCGTCTCAGGAAGCTTAAACCCGATATCCCTGGCAGCTTCTAGTTGAACGAGCTTTCGCTCAGCAAACTCCGTCGCTTCAAAGGTATTTATCCAATTTGAGTACCGAGACGCGATAGTCAAGAAATTGCACAGGTGCTTATAGGACTCTGATTCTGAAAACGCTAAGTCATCTTCATGAACAAACTCCTTTAGTTTTGGCCTGCTGAGCTTCCTTAGCCAAACAAGACCATACTCAGATAGCAATTTTTCAACACCATTATCTAAACGAACTTTTATTTTTGTTCTCTCTTCAGATTCAAAAATAATAGATGCATTACAATAGAGCGGATATTTATCACAATACCAGTAATCAACATCGACTCCATTTTTATTAAGGTAATCACCAAACAACAGCGCGTGAACATCATTTGTATTTGTAATTATCAATATAGATTTTTTCACCATTAAAATACAGCCAAAGAAAACTTTTATATTTTTTATACAGACTTCACACCGTTATAGGCAATTACTTTCTCAATTCAAATTGTTTCTGATTATTTCATCTGAAATAATTACGCAACAAGCGTCAAAACAGCTCAGAAAACATTTTGTTAAACAATATTTTTAAATATATTTGCTAATTGGTTTTTGCTATTTATCAGTAAGAGTAATGTATCTCGGACACAAGAAGCTTCAGTCTTGTAAAGGAAAGGAAGAGCAATAATGGACGTAAAAATTGAACACCGTAACGAGTAAAGGCAACCTCTTATCGGCTATTCAAGATTGAGTCATTCATAATCAATCAACAGAAATAGCGTACCTAAAAACACGCTAATTTTTCATTTGAAGCACAGGGTTTTCTTGCCACAAAGCCGGGTAAACATCTCTAAGTACGAATTAGCTTATCCTAACCGGCAGTTGAAATGTAAAAAATTGTTTTACTTTTCACATTACATGCCTATAATTCGAGCGAATTTAAAAATGGTGACATGGAGTCAACACAATGAAAATGAAGTTATCCGGAAAGATCCTCCCTCTGATTGCGCTAACCACTCTTGCAGGTTGTATGAGTACTGGTCCACATCTTAAAAGCTCTGTCTCTGAAGGTGTAGCCGGGATTGAAGCGCGTCTTCCTTACGCCAATTACAGCAACTACTTTGGTTATGTTGATAAAACGGTTGTGCCAGAAGGTAAATATAAAGGTAAAGACACTTACTACCTGTATGTTTGGGTGCCTGCTGCAGTCGACGAAATTGGCGTTTCTATGATTTCACCTGCCGTTGCAACACCAGGTGACAAAGACTTTGTTCACGCAAACTTTAAACCAGGTATGGCAAAGGACGCCAATAAGTTTTTTGACACTTATATTGTCCTGGACCGCATGAATATCATCGACAGCGGCAGCATTGCTGACGGCGGGAAAGTATTGCAAAACCTCGGTCGTAATGATGACAGCAGTGAATTGCCAGCGAATCCAAGTGGTGCCAGCTATAACTCACTGTTGCGTAAAACCACCTCGATGAATAATCCGACTGAAGCACTGGTACGTGGTGTATATCGCATCGGCTTTACGTCATTCCGCTCTTCTGTTGAAGGCTCTTTTGAAGCAACCATAGGTACCAATGTTCCTGGTGTGAAAATTGCGGCATCGTTGTCTGAATTAGACGCGCTGGTAAACAATAAGCTGTAATCCAGACAGCTTCACAGACCAATTAAGTTATGCCAGCCTTACCCGGGCTGGCATTTTCGTTTTATCAAATACCAATTTGCTTAATTAAGTGTTCTATTTTGAGGCGAGAAAATATGGTCGATAACAAGGCAAAAATTTTGCTATTTAGTTGTTCTAAATGAGAAATTTTTAACACAGTTAGCGTCATATTTGATCCTTCAAATTGAACAGGTATTAAGTGAAATTGGTATTATCTCTGGCCATGTTATTTGTGACGATGTGTAATAAAATGGAAACCCTGAACCAAAGCCGTGATAGCAACCGCGCCAAACATCATTGCTGAAAAAGGAACCGTGTTGTTAGCGTGGAGTAAGGCGAGCAAAGGTCCTACTAAAGCCCCGCTACCAAACCTAAGCGTTCCAATCACCGCCGTCGCTGTACCCGAGTTTTTCTCAAACTCCAGTAAAATAAGCGCATCAGCGTTAGCTGCGCTGACCCCCAGACTCATCATCAGCGGCGCAATACTCAGCACAATATAATACAAAGACAAATCCATCAGGCTAAACACTAACAAAGCAGATGCGCTGAGCAAACCAAGCAACAGGCCGTAATACAACATTTTACGCGAGCCCACTTTGGGCACCAGCCTTGTATTAATAAAGTTACCCAACATCAGCGCCACAACATTAAAGGCAAACAGCACCCCAAAAAGTTGTTCTGAGACGCCAAAGTAATCGAGATAAACAAATGAAACAGAGGTAAGAAAGCAAAAGAAGCCAAAAGATACCAGCATTGAGCTCAGGACATCAGGCAACGCACTGCGTTTACCCAATACCGTTGCGTAACTATCCAGGAACAAGTGAAGACCGCGCTTGTCGCTTTCATAAATAGGCACTTCTACAAGATAAAAGTAGGCGAGGATCATGACCACAACGGCATAACTTGCCAGCGTAAGAAAAATCCACTGCCAGCTTGCCAACCCCAAAATGGCCGACCCTACACTGGGAGCAATCAGGGGGGCGACCATCATGATCATAGATACATAAGACATGCCCTTTGCCGTATTGGCCTGATAGATATGTCGTATGATCCCTGGCACCACCACGGTTGCCGCTGAGCCAGTAAACGCTTGCGCAGCACGCAAGAACCATAGTTGCGAAACATCGCTGCTAAATGCGATTGAAAATGAGCTAACGGCAAATCCACCCAGCCCAAACAATGCCAACTTTCTCCTGCCAAGTTGATCTGCCAATGGGCCAAAGACCATCATACCAATGGCATAACCGGCAAGATAAATACTGAGCGAAACCTGGACCTGAGGCATGCCGGTACCCAGGCTGTCGGCTATCACCAACATTGCAGGCAGGTACATATCTATTGCTAAAGGAGTAATTGCCACAATACTTGCTAACAGCGGTAGTATTACACGAATATTAAAATATTTTCGGTATCGTCCATTGAGTGCCAAATGAGAGTGTGAGGGACGCGGATTATATCATTTTAGGTATCAATCCGCACGCACACTCAGCCGCAGTTATCGCGCAATACAGCGCTCCCAACGAGAAACAACCGAATAACAAAGCGCCGCCGATAGTACGGCATTTAAGGGGACAATACCAGGCAACAGGTGCCCAACCAACACGCCCACAAAGGCAGCAACAATGGCACTCCAACGCACAGTTTGCCATTGCATTTGCTCAAATGCATGGTAACGCTGCTTGTTGATTATATAATCTGCTATCAGTACACCTCCAATTGGCGGAATGGCCGCAGACAAAAAGGTAAGCCAACTGACAAAATGATTGTAGAGCCACAGTGCACTGAGTGTGCCAACCAGACCATTGATCACCGCCAGATTGCGACTGGACCAGCCGGTGATATTCGCAAATCCAAGTCCTGAGGCGTACAATGCATTATCGTTAGTCGTCCAAATATTCAGGCCTAAAACCACAATGGCAGGGATAAGCAAACCTTGCAGCATCAACACCTGCGCAATGTCAGACTCCCCCATTGCCGCGCCGCCTGCAGCACCAAAAATGAACATTAAACTATTACCCAAAAAAAAGGCAATCAGGGTGATAAGCACAGCACTGACAGGTCGACGGGCAAATCGTACAAAGTCAGCTGTTAACGTACCAGCTGAAATAAACGACCCAACTACCAAAGCGATTGCGGCACTCATAGGCATAGGATCTGCGGGAACAATTGTCTGTAGCTCACTAACGCCCCCTACTTCTTGCACAGCAAGCCACACGGAGTAGCCTCCGAGCATAGCAATCGCTGGCACAGCAATGACAGACAACGCCATTAATGCGGAAATGCCGAAATATACCGTTGCCGTCATTGCAAGACCAGCCAAAATAATCAGCACATTGGTATCAAACCCTGTTGCTTTATGGACAGGTATGGCAAACATCGCTACCCCAACACCAAACCAACCGACCTGAGTGCCGCCCAATAGCATTGAAGGCAGCCATGACCCCTTCTCTCCAAATGAAAATCGTGCCAGTAAGTGCGTTGACAAGCCGGTTGAAGCACCTATATAACCCAGTGCAGATGTATATATGCCAAGTAATAAGTTACCGACTAGTACTGCGATAAAAAAATCATCGAATGAGAGCCCCGTCCCCAGAGTTCCGCCAGTCCACATACTGGCGGAGAAAAACGTGAGTCCCAGCATCAGCAGGGATAAAGCAATGCCTCCTTTTCTGGCTGACTCTGGAACGGGCTTAAGCCCATAGTTACTGTCTTCAGTCACATTGTGCCTTTTTGGTATAACAAGGGTAAAACTTAAGTACAGCACACAACAGTGGAAATATTATGGAGTATAACAGGCGTTTTCTCAGAGAATCGTGACTGCATTAGGCTTAAGCCTGTACACAGTGATCGGCTTCTGTATCTACTCTGCTGTTAACCTCCTAATAACTCTAAGCTATCGGAATAGGATGTAAGCTTTGTATCCTTAAAAATATTTAACCCAACTGATCTTTGTTTTTCGCTTATAAGCTGAAAACCATTTACATAATGGGTATAAGAGCACACTTAAAAACATTGCGAACAACCAGATCTGCCAAACATGGTAAAAACCAAAATATGGAGTTTGGCTGTTGCCATAGTGCTGATTCGCGCCAAATAACCATTGTGCAAACACGCTAGAGATAAGTAACACATAAAGATGCATAATATAGAAAAACATCGGCGCTGACCCTAATACTCTAACAGGCTCCATGACTCTTAACGAATTGCTCTCTAAAAACGCTAACACGAATGCTCCAACTCCCAAGGTAAGTAAGATAAAATCTAGCGAAGGTGGGTACTTAGTAAAATTTAAAAAATCCATCACGGTAAGAAGAGCTGTTGCCTGTGGAGACCAAGCGAGTGTTTCTCCGTATAGATTTAACCCTCTAAAAATCACTAAACCTGCTAATAGAGCAGTCCCGCATTGCAACAAAATGTTTTTGCGTGCTAGCGCTGACACCGTACCTGAAAATAAGGGTCCTACTGCATAGCCGCATAAAATCACACCAATCCAAGGTAAAACAGGATAAGAAGCTTTTACGTTAACCACGGCATCGGTTACTAAATAGCCCCGGTCATGCAGAATCGTCCATACGACATAACCAATTTCATTAGGTGCAAACTCTATAGGTGACAGTAAGTTATGGCCAGCTACAATGCTTACACCTATAATGCCTATCATATAACGAGGCAAAGCTATCATCAGTGCCAATACCATCATACTAACACCAATGGCCCAGATAACCTGCAAGTAAAGGGTTTGATAATCGCCAAACCAAGAGAAATTGACCAATGTCATTTCGATCAAAATTAAAAATAAGCCACGCTTTAGCAGAAATGACTGTGCTGAACGCTTTGTTCCGTTTGCAGGGTTTTCATACAACCAAGCTGACAGTCCTGTCAAAAAGACAAAAATGGGCGCACAAAAATGGGCACTTAAACGGGTAAAATATAGGTCTGGATTAGTTACATGGATGTCCATTGGATCAAGTACTTGAGCATGTAAGAAAAAACGCTCTCTCACATGATCAACCAACATTAATAAAATCACGATGCCACGAAGTATATCGATGGATGGCAAGCGCGTTTTACTGTTTTGAAGATGATTCATTACACTCTTTCTCGTGTTTTAAATAAAAAGCAGTCTAAGTGCTGATACTTAGACTGCTGTTTTTCAAATAATTAAATTACTTAGAGAAAACTAAAGCTTTTAACTGATATTTAAGATCAGAACTGATACTTCACCGCGGCGCTGTAAGTCATTGGAGAACCTGGCATAGTCCAAAGCTTGTGGTATGAATTTTCAAAATAAACCTTATCAAACAGATTGTTGATATCGAATTTCATACTCACGCTGTCATTAAATTCAATCGACGCTGACAAGTTAACGAGCGTGTATGATGGCAATATAAAGTTTGCATCTGTTGTTTCGCCTAAACGATCACCCACATAATTCACAGTTGCACCAAGGTAAGATGCTTTACCTAACAGTGTGGTGTAATGCTTTAGTGAAACATGGCCTATATGATCAGCAATATTAATTAAGCGCGAGCCTTTTGGTATTGGTACGCCCCAATCGGCATTAATCACATCATTTGCTGTTTTTGCATCTGTGTAAGCGTAAGCAAGTTCAAGTACAGTCTTATCTGTCAGCTCAGTGGTTAGCTGAAAGTCCACACCTTGGCTTTCAACTTCGCCTAAAGTTGCCGATAAACCCGAATCTGGCTCAGCGGTGAGCATATTGGTTTTTTGCGCATCAAAAAGGGCTATGCTACCCGAGAAACGGCCTGCGATATTTTGCCACTTTGCGCCAATTTCGAATGATTTAGTTTCTTCCGGCTCGAACGCATTGCGGTTTGAATCAAGACCCGGATTTGGCCTAAAACCTTCGGCATAGCTCGTATAAAGATCAACTTGATCATTCGCACTATAAATAAAACCTAAGCGAGGCGTAAATTCAGTTTGCTCTTGGCTTTGCGCTTCATCACTGCGTAAGTTAAGAATATCTTGTTCAAATTTATCAACACGTACTCCCACTAATACTTTCGACTTTTCAGTCAGTTCGATCAGGTTCTGAGCATAAAGACCTAAGCCTTTTTGATTCTCTTCCGTTAGCGTTTTTTGTACTGGCTCAGGTTGAGCTTGAGTGTAGTCTGGATTGTTAGGGTCAATGGTATAAGTCGTATCGCCTGAACCCCATGCTGTGCGCCATACTTTGTAGTCGGTATCAATATCAAAATTATAGTGATCCACACCCACTAAAATATTATGCGTTAGACTGCCTAATTCAACTTCACCACTTAATTCAAAGCGAGCTGATACATCAAGCGCTTGATAGTCACGAGCACGTCGCTGTCGAGACAGCAGGTTTTCATCGGTAAACACAAGCTGTCTACCACCTGATAACTCGGTATCAGAAGACAAACCTTTAAACGAAGAATCTCGGTAAGCGAAGCCTGTCAGTAAATGCCAATCGTCGTTTAACTTGTGGTTTAACACTAGCTGATGACCAAGCGCTTCAACTTGGTGCGCGCCATCACGAATATCACCGTAAAAAGCGTCAGCGTTCACACCGTCAAAGTCATTGTTCAGAATATACACACCTCTGTCTAAAGGCTTTTTCTGATCTAATACTTCCATCTCGTAGCTCAGGCTGGTGTCATCAGAAATGTTCCACAATACCGATGGCGATAAATGTAAGTTTTCGATTGAAACATGATCTCTATGTGTATCTGAGTCTTCATACGAACCATTTAGTCGATATGCAGCCTCTTTATTCAGTGCGTTGGTGTAATCAAATTCAAACAGTTTTTTACTGTAATTACCCAATGTTGCTTGAACATAACCTTGTTCATCAAATTGCGGTTTTTTGGTGATGATATTAATAGTACCACCCGGCTCACCTTGCCCATAAAGTGCAGAGCCAGGTCCTTTCATCACTTCAATACTTTCGATGTTAGCTGTATTTCTATTGCCGTTATAACCCCGAGAGTTAAAGCCATTCACCAAGTAACCCGATGGGTTATTTTCATCTCCCGAAAAACCTCGGATAGCAAAACTATCAAACATACCGCCTGAGTTATTCTGCCTAACTATACTCGGTGAGAGCTCTAGTGCCTCCATAAAGCGTGTGATGCTTTCGCTTTCAAGCACATCAGCGCTAATCGTATCGACAGCTTGCGGAGTTTGAATTAAAGGCACATTGCCACGGTAAGGTTGCCATACACGTTTAACTTCAATATGTTCTATGTCTTCGCTTGAGTTTGATTTAACAACATCTTGCGCAATAGCACCATTCGATGCCATCAAAAGTGAGAGTAGTAATTTCTTTTTCACAAAAATCTCTATTACCAGGAATGATAAGTTCGATACACTATAACATATCAAACTGTATTATTGTTATTTCCTAAAAAGTAATCTAACTCAGTTTTCTTGCATTTGAGCGTAAATCTCATGTTTTCTGGGAAGAGCTTAGAGACCGAGTACACATATACAAATTTTGCATCTGAGCGATTATTGCTCACTATTGAGCCTAGTCAGAATCACGAGTTGAAGCAAAGTATGATAAGCCAATGACAGGCCTTAAACGATACACCGAGCCGTTCTGGTTACAATCAGTGAAGAAGCAATGCCAATGACGATATCAGCGTAACAACATTTGAGCCAAAGAATACTACTAAATGGTGCGTTGATTTTTAGTGTCAAGGATCAAAATAAACAGCAGAACAAAACCCCTTTTTATATGCATATTTACTCCGTATTAAGTATGGCAAGTGGTTGTTATGGATCAGGTGTTTAATAACAAGCTTTTGCCGAATTCGAACTCCCCAAACAGGTAGTATACAAGCAGGCTACTTAAAAGACACTCTATTTACAAAGTATTACATCCAGTATTGCTAGTTTAACTGGTTACACTTACCTTAAATAGGTAAACACTATCACAAAGGAAAATAGTATGAATAAGATGATCAAATCTGCTTTGGCACTCACAACCATAACAATGCTAAGTGCAACCGCACAGGCTTCACCACAACAGTGGCAGGGATACTACAAAGGTCAGTGCGAAGTCATCTCCCCAGCTCGCGGAACGCTTTACCAATTTCCAATGTCACTGGAGATCGGCGCATCTGTAGATGACAAGGCTGACTGGATTGTGACCTATGGAGAAGGTGCGCGTAAAAATGTTCGCAACTATAGCTTGCTGACAATCAATGAAAATCTGGGCCATTATGCTATTGACGAAAACAATGGCGTTGTGATTGACCAATACCTGCTTAACGATGAGTTCTTGAGCCTTTTTGAAGTCGGCAGCACCAAGTTACAGGTTTCATATAAGCTCGACAGCAACGGAACGATTGATGTCAATATGAACACATTCAGCTTCGACCCCATCCGCGAATCAAAAGTTGGACATGTGGTCGTCTCAAACTATCAGGGAAATACCCAGCAAAGATGTAAACTGTTTAAGTGGTAAGCACGCTAAACAGCAAACTTGTTTAATTCAGGTGTCATATAACAGTTAAAGCGGGCTCTCACCCGCTTTAACTTACTAGGTTTGATAGTTAACCACCACCTCCGCCTGTGACCGTGCTCTCAACCGTCACCATAACATCTACACCTTCCGAACGTATTCTGTACTGTATACTGGTGATCTGCATACGGTCTTGGGATAAAAACAGATTGATTACTGGTCCATCGTCATCCTGTCCATAGTTTACCTGAATACGAGGTTCTTCCAGTTCCGGTCCGGTACGATCATCAATTCTTGTAATATCGCTTTGGGCATAAGTAATGCCAGTATCGAAGTCGATGGCACCATCAGAGCCAATCACCACAGTGCCACGCGCATGACCCGTGCCGGTTACTCTGTACTCCCCTGCTTTTGCCGTTACCAGATCCAAATTAGTAACACCAGCAGCGACAAAAGAGCCGAGTAATTGATTTTCCATGTTAAACAGGTTGATTTCCTTAATGCCTGTGGCTGTTACAGACACCTTGTACATAAACCCGCCATCGTCTTTGTAGACATATTCAGATCCTTCCATCATCACACCATCAAGCGACATTTCGTCTCCATTGCTTGCGTCCGGATCGGAATCTATAAACATCATGCCTGAACTGGAGAAGGTAAATTTGACTTTTTGCCCGTCTGCATAGCTACTGCCGTTGTTCGATAACATAAACATCAATTCAAATGCCTGGCCTTTGAGTACTTCTGGTAGCATTACCTCGTTACTGTCATTGCCAGTCAGCGCCCAGGTATAAGTTAAATCAGATGAGACCGTCACCCCCTGAGTGGTCACAGAATAGCGAACAGATACCACAATCTCGGTTGCTGAGCTGCTCACTAATTCAAATACCAGATCATTCACTGTCAGGTTTTGCTGAACGAATGAATCCTCTATCTGCTTTTTGATAGTGTCAAGGTCATTGGGATCCGGTGCAGGTACGTTATTGATAGTGATTTTGGGTATTGCTGTCGTGACACCCGCCACGGTCGAAGTACCTGTGATGGTCAACGTGTTGCCCTCACCGGTATTGTCACCACCTGAGTCCCCTCCAGATCCTGACGACAAACCGCCCGGCACAAAGTCCAGCTCAAGTGAGCCAAGATCCAAACCGGCAAAAATGTCGCCCAGTCCTTCAAGCGTTTTTTTGATGTTGTCCAAAGAAAAGGTCGTATTAAGGTCAGCAGTTAATCCGACCTGTTGTGCATATGCCTGAATCGCACTAGTGTACTCACTGATAAAGTTACTGGCATTGTACAAAGGTGATTCGAAGACTTTATCGCCGACTTTCCCGTCAATCGTTAAATCCAGAAAGTCAGCACGCAATGCATCAACAATGGCTAGTGCCGGTGAACTCGACGAATCACCGAGCTGTGCCAAAGCAGCAAGAGAAACAGCATATATGCCCGCCTGATCACTGCTCGCGGTCACACCACTGCTCGCACCAATTAACTGAGGTGGAGCGGTTATATCGGTTAGAGCCGGAGCCAGAGCGACACGTACCTGCTCGTTAACCAGTTCAATGGCTGCGGCACTTGTAGCTCCTGTGTTTAATATGGCTGTTGCGGCAATTTCGGTCAGTGTTGTAACCCCGACTTCAGACTGAAAAGCCCCCAAAACAGCGCGTAGCGTGGCATCTGCCGGCAAAGCCAGAAAAGTACCTTTAGCTTCATCAAAATATTCAGCGCTTCCTCCACCTATTACCTCGACGATAAAAGGTTCGCCGATGGCTGATGAAAGCGTAATGGTTGCAACGCCGGACTCTCCGGTGTTACCGGTTGCCCCTTCGATTGGCGTATTGTTAGCGAGCAGAACAAGCCTGACTGTGGCATTTCGGGTTAGTCCCAAAGCCGGGCTCACTTTGATTTCTGTGGTTTGTGCGGTTGTATCTGGCGTTTTAGTATTGTCGTCGTCATCGTCTCCCAGGCAGGAGGCAAGAATGAAAACTGACAATATAACAAGCCAGTTGCGCAGCTTGTATATCTTCATGGGTAATTCCTGGTTTCGACGGTTACTGATTGTTGCTGTGCACAGAACCTGATAACCGAGTCTCTGTGCCACAGCAATGACAGTTTAGTTTAATGAAATAATTAACGCCTATTTTTTAACCAGAAAAATTTACTTTTTTATTTTTCTCCCTCAAATGGATACTGGTAATGAATTTGACTGCGACAGGTCATACCAAGGTACTCACAGGTTCTTTGGAAGACCTCAATAAAGCACTCTGGCGCAGCCTCCTTAATCGAGTTTGAAAGTATTGAAAACTCTTTACTGCGTAGTTTTCTTAACTCAGGCTGCAATGCTTCATCATCCATAAACTCGGTGATACGGTCAAAGAATGCCTTCATTCTGGGCGTCATTGCATACCAGTAAACAGGTGAGGCAAAAACTATATGATCATAGTTAAGTAAACTTCGAAACAACGCGCGAAAATCATCATCACTATTGGTGTGTTCATAGCAATAGTCATTAATTTCATAATCATCCAGGTAGATACATTCAGCCCGTAGCATTGGGGCCAGCTTATTTACCGAATGCGCAGTATTCCCGTGTTTTTTTGAACTTGAGTATAAGATGACTGACTTCATAGTGGTTCTCCATTGTGGTATTTATTGTTAGCCTAAAACCTCAACTAAGATTCAGGTAAAGCGTAACAATGACAACAAGCAATAAACCACAAAGAGACGAACCAAGACTGAGTGTCGGACAGGTTGCAAAACGTGCCGACGTCGCAGTATCTGCACTTCATTTTTATGAAAGTAAGGGATTGATCCGCAGTTGGCGTAATGCCGGAAATCAAAGGCGATACAAAAAAGATGTCTTACGCCGCATTGCTGTTATTAAAGCAGGACAAAAAATGGGGATCACACTAGCTGAAATCAAAGAAACACTAATGGCACTGCCACACAGCGACACCCCAAACAAACAAGACTGGGCAAATATGTCCAGACAGTGGCAGGTAAAGCTGGATGAAAAAATCGCCTACATGCAGCGTGTCCGTGACATGGTGGATGGCTGTATTGGGTGTGGCTGTTTATCAATGAGCCGCTGTCCCATGTACAACCCGAACGATGTTATGGCTCAGGCGGGTACAGGTGCTGTGCTCATTGATAGTCCGGAACAGGCAAAGGTCGTGAAATCTTGTTATGATAAGGAAAACCATATTAAAGGAACAAGCGAATGAAAAAACGGTGATCAGCCTTTCTCTGGCTGCCATCTTTACCCTTGCTGGCTGTGTTCAAACTCAGGGCCAGTCAGATACACAGACAACTACTTCAGTAACGGGCCAACAGCAACAAGATACCGCCTTCAAAACCTTTTCAAATCAATTTATTGAGCAATATTGGCAACAATACCCCGAACTGTCAGTTTATCGAGGCTACGGCAAGTACGATGATGTGATCACCATTCCCGATGCCGCTAATCGTGCAGCAAACCTGGCTTTTATTGATGCGCAACTGGCCAGACTACAATCATTCGATGCAGAGCAACTCAGTGACAACCTGAAAATAGACTACTACCTGATTGAAAACGAATTAAAAAGTACCCGCTGGGGCCAAGAAAAGTTCAAGCGCTGGCAGTGGGATCCGAGCAGTTACAATGTGTCATACGGTTTTGCAAATATTCTGAACAGTCGCTTTAAATCGGAAGAACAAAAACTCCGCCAGGTTTTGAATCGACTACAGTACGTTCCTGACTATTATCGTGCCGCACAGGCCAACATTCATGATCCGACGCAAGAGTATACTCAGCTAGGGATCCAGCAGAACAAAGGCGCATTTAGCGTACTAACTGATGATTTATTAACCCGGGCAGATGCACTCACCTCTTTCAGTGCCAAGGAGAAGGCGTTGTTTAAACAACGTTTAGCCAACGCTAAAACCGCAATTAACGGCTACATAGATTTCCTGTCAGAACTTGAGCAGGAAATGCAGAAAACCGGCAAAGCACGCAGTTTCAGAATTGGTGAAGCGCTCTACGAAGAGAAGTTTGCTTTTGACATTCAGTCGGGCTATACCGCTAAACAGATGTATGAAAAGGCACTGGCCGACAAAGCACGGGTCACTGCGGAAATGGTCACTCTGACCAAACAGCTCTGGCCGAAATATTTCCCACAAACCCCGCGCCCTAAAGATGACAGCCAAGCTATTGCTGCACTCATAAAGCACCTTTCTGAGCGTCATGTAGATAAATCTCAGTTCGTAGATGAAATCAAACGCCAGATCCCGGAACTGGAACGCTTTGTCATGGAGAAGGACCTGCTAACCTTAGACCCTGAAAAGCCCCTGGTTGTCCGTCAGACGCCAGATTACATGCGGGGTTTTGCACTGGCATCCATTTCAGCACCGGGTCCTTACGAGAAAAAGGAAAACACGTATTATAACGTAGAACCACTGGACGGCCTGACTGATGAGCAAGCTGGCTCTTTGTTACGTGAATACAACCACTGGATATTACAGATCCTCAACATTCATGAAGCTGTACCAGGCCACTACACCCAGCTCGTTTATTCCAATACCTCTCCGTCTCTGGTCAAAAGTATCTTCGGTAACGGCGCTATGGTAGAAGGTTGGGCAGTGTACACAGAACGCATGATGCTTGAAGAAGGCTATGGTAATTTCGAGCCAGAAATGTGGCTGATGTACTATAAATGGAACCTTCGAGTGATCTGTAACACCATTTTGGATTACGGCATTCAGGTTAAAGGGATCAGCAAAGAACAGGGCTTAGATCTACTCATGAATGGGGCATTCCAGGAACAGGCAGAAGCAGAAGGGAAGTGGCGACGAGCAACCTTGAGTCAGGTACAGTTAACCAGTTATTACAGTGGATTTCGTGAAATTTATGATCTTCGTGAAGAGCAAAAGACAAAACTGCAGGATGACTTCAACCTCAAAGCATTCCATGAGCAATTCCTGAGCTATGGCAGCGCTCCGGTCAAATTCATACGTCAACTTATGAATTAACCAAACTCATTGCACTATGCCGGTTTAATCATTCCGGCATAGTCTTCTGACATTGTTCATTATATTTTCCTGAACCTGATTTGCCTCTAAACACTGACAGTCAAATTAGTAAAATCAATTGACCACAAAAACAACTGAAGCTACATTTTATTTTCATTAAAGCAACATGCAAGGTCACAGGAATGAAACTATTAAACTCACTCGCGAGGATCATCGCGCCTTTGTGCATTTCAGCATGCAGTGTCTCAGCGCATCAGCTAAGTGAAGAGCATGAAAATAAGGTTGAACTTGGCAGTTATCACGACATCATCGTCAACTGCCACAACGATCCGCAAGCACTCAGGCGCATGCTTGATTACCTGCATTCACTATCGCTTGAGATGACCGTTGAGTTTTCAGGACTCTGTGAAGGACCGCTCCTCATTGAGCGAGACGGACTCACACTCACAGGCAGTGCTCAGGAGCGCGCAACCATTTCACTGCACGGTTCAAATCAACAACAAACAGCCATTGTGGTGAGCTCAGCTGTATCATCACTTAGAAACTTCACGATTGATACGTCCGATAAGACCAAGGCACTGCGCATTGAAGCCAATTCCACTGTCACCATTGATGGCCTGAAAACAGCCTATATATTCAATCCAAAAGCACCGTTTTACCCCTTTGTAACTGATGACAATAGCACCCTGTTTGCTAAGAATCAGAACAGCTTTCAGCTCCAGGTCTCAGGTAGTTCGGCGGTGAATCTAATGGAAGGAAATCGCCAGGTTGCACTTAACGTCCTGGATACCTCAATGGCTCGGACGACCAGCAGTAATCAGTTTGATGATGTCGAAGTCTCAGGTAACGCGTATTTTCTGGGCGACAATAAGTCCAGTATTAAGCTACTAAAGATTTGGAGCAAAGCCGTCGCAGAAGTTGACAATCAAAGTACCGTCAGGGAAATAATGATGGGTGGTCAGACCCTGTTTGCAGCTTACAATCAGTCTTCTATTTCCGGTCCTTACTGGCTTTGGGGCAATGTGGTTTTTGAACTAAAAAACGCCTCTGCAAGTGGATGGCAATCTGTCGATAAGCCCAACTCTATTATTTCTGGTCTCAATGCCACAGTAAATGGCACATTTTATCCTGACTGGGACTGGCACGGACAGGATGGACAGTAACGCTCACACTGCTTGTTGATTGGGATTGTGGTGCGCTCATCTGGTACCACAATACGACTAAAGACATGGAGATTTTTCTTCCCGCTTGCTTGCCTAAAGTTCACACTGTGTTACCATTCGCTCGCTTTATAAATAGTCTAAGTGGCTATTTAATATACATATAAAATTGCAATCTCCACCTTCTATTGAAACGCTAAAATGTCACGCTCAATGTTGTGACTATGCCAGCAGACACGGACAGATATTCGGAGTAACAGCAATTTTCGCGATCTACGACGAGTAATCAGGGAATCTAATGGAAGTAAAAACATTCACGTCACGTCAGTTTGTGGGGATCAGTACCCGCACCAATAATCATCATGAGCAAACAGAAGCAGATGGTAAAATTGCCCAATTATGGCAGACGTTCTACCATGATTACGCTTCGCTGTTGGAAGACAACGCGACGCTCTACGGCATTTACTCACATTATGAGTCAGACCAACATGGTGACTACAATATCACAGTGGCCAGCGATACCTCTGGGCTTTTAGAGCAAGTCGATAATGACAGCGCACTGCAGATTTACAGTTTTTCTGGTGGTCGCTATTTAAGCTTCGCAGCACAAGGCGAAATGCCTCAAACAGCGATCCGACTTTGGGAGCTGGTCTGGCGTTACTTCGAACAAAGTGACTGTCCGTATCAACGTGCCTTTGGCCAGGACATAGAGATTTATCACCAGAGCAACGAAGTAGAAATCGCTATCTCTATTGTCTAGTCATAACACCCAGGTTGTCGGGGGCAGGCCTTGCCGCGTGTACAAATCACGCGTACGTCATTGGCTATGCCCCGCTCTATCCAGTTGATATTCAGAATCTTAGCGACACTTTGCAGCTGCTTTTTCAAATGCCACGGCACCACACTCGCACCACCTTGTTTAATACACAGTGCCTGTAATTCCTGCACTACCTCATTGGCATCTAATCCCTGCGCTGCTATCGCCGGATTTAAATCAATACCGGCACATAGCACATGTGGATTCTCCGCCACATCGTTGACTTTGATAGATTCACAGCAATATAGCCTGGGCTGATTGTTAACATTAAGCACCGAGAGTTGCGCACTGGCTTGCATTGCTTGTTGCTGAAATTTCCTGAACACAGCCCAATGTTGACACGGATCCGCAACACTGCGCATATTACCCCAGGGTAAGGGAATACCATTGCCGCGATAGACGGCCTTGAGCTTGCCTGGTAAGTAAGCATCAAAGTAGTGCCAGTGGGGATAAGGCGATGCAACCGTCATTCTGCGCATAGCAACTGAGGGCGAAATTCCTAACGCCTGGTGAATATGTGTTTCGTATCCATAGGAGTCCAGAAGCTGTCGATAAGCGACTTTGGGGCACAGTAAAGCCCCCGCAAAAAAGCTGGATTCAAAATCATGCCAGGCAGATAAAATGTCCTGCGCATTGGGCGCAGACTCATCTGAGTTCGTTCCGCCACTAACCCCACCAGAGCCCAGTACGCATTGAAGCCCCTCTCTGTTGTGCAAAACCGCGTGACCAAGGTGTACTGCCAAATCATATTTTAGCCTGGGCTGATTGTGCTGCAGCATACGATTGATGTGTACCTCATTTGGCGGTGCAAAGTATGAGGTGATCACACGTTGAAACATATGACCACTCTCATCTATCACTTCTCTAGGCGCTTCATCAAACCAGTGCACAACCAGGCCGTGAGCTTTTAGCATAGATAAAAGGGTTTCAACGTTTAAATAGAGGTCTTTGCCGCCAACCTCCTCGGCCGCACGCTCTAAATCGGGAAAATGATTCTGATGGTGTTCCTGATGGGCACGGATCAACAGGTGAGCGAATTGACGTCCACTGATCCCCGTTTGGGATAACATTTCAGGAATGGCAATCTGTAAGATCTCGTTGTCAAAAAGAAAATTTGGTTCCAGTGCCATACCACTGATCCCGCCATGGCGACCTTTTTGCGGTGTAATCTCATTTACTTCAGGCTCGTTATCTAGAAACCAGTCAACCGGCTTCTGAAACACCTCCGCAAGATTTTCTAGCATTTCACTGCTTGGAGTACGCTTTCCCCGCTCAATCATTGATAAATACGACACTGAAGGCGCTGAATGCGGGTCAACCCGGATACATCGGGTAGACAGATCTTCGAGTGTTAAATGATTTCGCTTGCGTAAATTGCGAATTTTGGTGCCCAGAAAGTGTGACTTTCTCATGAGTTCTGAATTTTTTTTCACCGCTTCATTCCTGTTTACGTCTGTAAGGCGCTTTAGACTGCGCCTCACTACTATGCCATAACACATGGTCAGACCAGTTTTTGTAAAATTTACACTGTAAAATTCTTTTTGTGAAATTTACCGGCTTTTTTTCATACACTGAATTTGTCAACAGATGAACCTGCATGCCGAGAGGACAGTGCAGGATGTTAATCATAGTAGCGATATTTAAACGTGTGACGACAACAAGTGAGTTATAAACAATTTTGCTCTCACCTCACACAGAAAGCAGATATCGGGTAACAAAGGTAACTGGGGAAAACGCACATGAAAGCACAAATTCAGCATACAGCACTAGAAAACACCAGCACAGAATGCCAGAAGCTAATCGTCGCAAAGCAATACCTTGATCAGCACTGCCCTTTGGAGTTCGGATCGCATAAAGATGTGAGCTCGTATGTCGTTTATTACAACCACCTGATGGTGTTTTTCGCTGACGGACAGCACTGTGGTTTGAAAGACTGTAAGCAATTTGTGGCCTTATGTGGCCACCGCGAATCACCCAGTGCGATTTTATTGAAAAAGGCGGATGGCATGCATATTGAGCTAAGTTTTGATACCGCATGTGAGCCGGGTCGACACGATCTCGCTCATTTAAATGATGTGCAATATGAAACGCCCCTAAGTCCGGTTACTGGCGAGGGAGAACAGGGCAGCCGTATGTGGATGAGTTTTGTCTCTGGCGTGCAGCATGCACTTGTCACACAACAGGATCGTAAATGCTATCGTGCCAAAAATGGTGACGATTATAGCCTGTAACTATGTCTTTCAATGCTTTAAAAGTCGGTATGAAGCTTGTGCCCGTAATGATATAGGCACAAGCAAGCCAAAGGAAATGCATGAAACTTGCAGTGAAGACAGAATATGAACAACCTGACTTGACAGTACTTCTGCCGTTTTTAACGACTCCGCCAGAGATCAGAGCAATGTGAAAACACGCCAAACACCAGGCTCAAAACACACAGTTTAATTACCTTGAGCCACCAATACGCTTAGAAAAAACCAAGCAGAATTATCAACTTTTTTGTAATAATTAAAAACAAAGGTTGATAATTTATTTATTTCTAGTATCTTCTGTTTTGCCCACAATACGTTGGGTGAAAAAAATCAAAGGATCTAATTATGAAGCTTGTTATCAATAAAAAGAAAATGAAAAACCTGTCTATCAATGCCTCAACTTTGGTAAATGACGCGACTCCTCAGGTCGCTGGTGGCTTGCGTTACACAGCAATGGATTACTGTAACACCAGAGCATGTACTGACACTTGTACTCCAAGTGTAGGCGCAACATGTGGCACATCAGCAATGTGCTAATAGCGCTACCGGCCAAATTACGGTTAACGTAATTTGGCCACTTAATTCAAATACTTTCCCCTTCTTTACACTGCATTCAGATTAATTTCAGCTAACCTCAATATAATCTCGCTCTTTTTGTTTCGCACACGGGGATTATGAATCTAGTTATCGATTGGTTAAAACGCATCAATTGGATGCTGTGGGCACTGCTGTTAGGTATAGTATGTGGCCTGGTTTTTGGTGAACGGGTTGCATTTTTGAAGCCCCTTGGCGAAGGGTTTGTAAAGCTGATGCAGATCACCATTTTCCCCTATATTGTCGTCAGCCTGGTTGTGGGACTGGGGAAATTTAATCCGGATCAGGTTAAATCGATTTTAATTAAAGCAACCACAGTGATGATCAGCCTATGGCTCGTTGGGTTGGCTGCAATCTGGGCTTTTTCATTCACTTTACCCAGTCACGATGCTGGTACATTTTTCTCTCCTGCATTAGTTGCCAGTGCACCAGAGGTCGATTTTGTAAGTCAGTATATACCTGCTAACCCTTTTGCTTCGATGGCCGAAGGGAATGTACCTGCACTCGTTATTTTCTGTATTGCGCTGGGGCTTTCCTTGATTTCAAATGGTCAAAAGAATAACCTCCTTGATGTGCTGGAAGTCGTGGGTCAGGGTTTATCCTTGATCTCTAAGAAAATTATCAAGCTCTTCCCAATCGGGATCTTCGCCATGACTGCAAGTACCGCTGGTACCATTAGCATGGAAGAATTGAACAACCTACAAATTTACCTGGTATTGGTCACTTGCCTGGGCTTTTACCTGATGTTTGCACTGCTACCCATGCTGGTTGCAGCTTTTACCCCGGTGAAATATCGAGACCTCATTATGGTCATGCGCAATGCCTGGATCACAGCGTTCAGTACAGGTAATGTTTTTATCGTGTTACCTGTAATCACAGAGGGGATTAAAGCCCATCTGGCAAAAATTAAACGTAGTGATGAAGAATCAGACCATATTGCAGAAGTGTTGGTGCCCATTGCCTATACATTCCCAAGCCTTGGAAAACTCACAACGCTGATGTTTGTCACCTTTGCAGCCTGGCTCACGGGTAGTCCGGTTACGCTGGAACAGATGCCAAATGTAACGCTGTCGGCTATGCTGAGCTACTTTGCGAATGTGCACATTGCTATCCCCTATTTGCTCGACAGCCTTAAAGTCCCTGCAGACAGCTATCAGCTATATCTGTCTATGTCCGTGCTGACGGCCAAAATCGTCTCCCCAACGACTGTGATTTATATTTTTTCGTTTGTACTATTGAGTATTTTCTACACAAAACGCCAGCTGCACCTAAAGCGGATCCGCTCGCTCTACTACCTGACCTTACTCAGTGCCTTACTCCCGGCTTTTATGCTGTTGAGCTATTCAGCCAATAACCATTTGGCTCAAAGTACACAGGCAGCGGATGAAGTCATTGCCAATATGGTAGTATCCGATAAAGTCCCGGCGGAAGTACTCAACCATGTACCTAAAGCCTATCAAAGCGGCGAGCTCTCACTGACCAACATTGAAGTGATCAAAAAGCGGGATCTGCTCAGAGTCGGCTATCTGGTGGACAACGTGCCTTTTAGCTATTTTAACCAAAAAGGTGAGCTGGTGGGCTTTGATATCAGCCTGGCACACAAACTGGCTGCCGATCTGGACGTTAAAGTCGAGTTTATCCCGTTTAAAAAAGCACAACTGGCCGAGTACCTGAACAAAGGTTTTTTTGACATCGCTATGTCTGGATTAGAAATTAATATTGCAGACCTCAGCCAAGTCAGGTTCAGTGATCCAGTACTTGAGTTGCAATTGGCCTTAATAGCCAAAGACCATCGCCTGAAAGACTTTGCAACACGAGAACAGGTACTCAACTATCCTAGCTTACGCCTGGCACATGTCGAATATACGCCCTTAATGCAAGATCTGGCCAAGAAATATGAACATATTGATGTTTCAGCTTTATCGAGTCATAAAGCATTTTTTAACGCAGATGAGCGGTTTGATGCCATGGTCATTAGTGCTGAGGCTGGCTTTGCCTGGAGTATGTTCCACCCAGAGTTTGGTGTCGTCGTCCCAAAAGGTGCCGAACTTAAGTACCCAATTGGGTTTGCTGTGGCCAAGCGCAATCTCGATATATTGAGCTTTGTCGATGCCTGGTTAACAATTCAACACAGCCAGGGCCAAATAAGCAAAAGCTATGATTACTGGATCCTTGGCAAAGGGACACAAAACAAACAGCACCGCTGGTCTTTAATCGACGAACTTGATTACGATTTTAAGCTAAATCTCAAGTAGTCTTTGGCGTTAGGCTCCTGCCTGACGCCCTACATATACAGGCCAATCAGCAAACTTATCAACCCCGCAACCTGCAATAGGAAGAGCAACAAAAGCTTCATTAAGAAGGAGAGCTTTGCAGTCTTATGCTGCATAAGCTGCATGCAAAGCGGGGTTGAAATATGTAATGAGCAGGCTGATATCAGGAGTAGCTGCCGCTCGGAGATCCGCTCTCCCCCTCGCTTTGACAACTTTTTATCTCTTGCGTACACACCAAACACACATGCACTGGTTAGCAGCAAATAAACAGCTATGGACCAGCCAGGTATTGCGGCAGCAATCAGACTGGGAATGAGCACAAATGTCACTAGCACAATGGACAAGATCCACAGCACATCGAGTAAAGTCTTGAATAAATATTTTTTATAAAGGCCTTTGACTTTCGCCATTTATTTGTTACTTTCGGTACAGCCTGTTCAGGCTATTGTAAATCACAAAGGAAATGAAAATGAAATTTACACTAAATAAGAAAAAACTAAAAACCTTATCTTCAAACCAACAGTTAAATGCTAAGGCAACGCCTAATGTAGGCGGTGGCTATGAGCCTTCTTACCTTGATTGCGCACCTACTAATCGAAATGATTGTCAGACAGGTGTGATCTCATGTTACAACGGCCGTGATTGTGTTTTCACAAACCGCTGGTACAACTGTGACTAATCACGTTTAGTCTTTATCGCTCAGCTTCAGCTGAGCGATAAACAAAACACGCATATCGCTATTACAATGAATGCCCTCATCGTCTGTTGAACTCACTTCTCAAGCGTACTCACATAATCCCTGCTCATCGAGCCGTTATTTCTGGTTTTCCATTCTGACTTTATTGATCAGTATAAATAACTGAGCCGTTGCCTCGGCGTCGGCCATCGCTCTGTGGTGCTGAGTCAGTGTAATTCCCAGCTCTGCACAGACTTTGTTTAGGGCGTAAGATTTCAAACCTGGCAGCCATTTTCTACCCAGTTGCACGGTACATAACTTTGGTTTTTGAAAAACCTGTTCAATTCGGGCAAATTCAGCTTTGATAAACCCCATATCAAAGTTGACATTATGGGCAACAAAAATGGCATCTTGCATAAAATCTTCGACTTGCTGTGCAATTTCAGAAAAACGCGGGGCATCGGCAACCATTTCGTTGCTAATGCCGGTTAACTCAGTGATGTATTTTGGGATCCGCCGCGATGGGTTAATCAGGCTTTGCCAGCGTTTTACCTCTTTGCCATTAACAACCCTGACCATAGCTATTTCGGTAATACGATCAAACTCTTTCTTGCCTCCTGTGGTTTCGACATCAACGACAACATAGGCCTGTTGTGGTGCAATCTGCCAACATACCTGCTGAATATCAACCTTAAAGCCCGACTCAATAAGACGCCTTATTGTCACCAACTGATTGCGCCTGAGACTATCTCCTGGTGCTTTAATTTCAACAAGTGAAACCTCGCTGCCATGAATACATATCAGGTCAGGGTAACCATCTTTAAGCATTTTAAAGTCTTTACACATGGCGATCAGATGTGTTTTGAGTGCCGTAATCGAGATCAATCGGGCCACCCCCAATAAGAGGTCTAATGTGGATCTATGCCAGAAGACCAGCCGATTCGGTTTGCCGAAATGTGCGCTGGCCTGACGCAGCAACCAGTCGAATAAACTTTGATTATCTGTAATTTTCTCTAGGATCTGCTCTATCTGTTCGCTATGCACTTCATAAAACTGATTGTATTTTAAGCTTTTTGGGGTTAAGTCAAACTCATTACTGGGTGCACTGGATGTCGATTCGTATAACGCAGGCCAAAAAACCAAAACAAATAACATACGCCAGAACTGGTTTTCTCCATGATAAGCTTTGCTCCCCTGGCGGTGATACCAGGCAATAGCCCCCATTTCAGGATAACCAACATAGGCTTCGTCCAATGCGATAGCAGGGCCGCTTTGACGTAGTATGTCTGTCAATACAGAGGTACGCTTGGTGGTGAATTTCAGCGCTGAAAAATCCTCGGCAAATATCAATAGCTCTTCGTTTTGTGGACTGGTCAGTACCTCTTCTAGCTGAGCCAAACAAGCTTCGTGGTTACCTGTTGAGTACAAAATACGAATGTATTTTTCCTGTGCCTTCGGATGGTTACTGATCTTAAGCATCACCGTTGCAAGTTCAGGTTCATCCGCCTCCAACTGACAAGCCAGCTTATGCGTCAATTCATCCCGTCTGGCCTGAGCCATGAGCCCCTCGGCCGCTGGTACTTGCTCTTGATGGATCTGTTTAGCTAATAGCACTTTGTCGTCTAAACTTAGACTATTCAAGTGCTTGCTTTGACAAACATAAAAGTAGGCACTTTGCGCCTCCGTCAGCTCTGAAAAGTGTGCGTTACCCGCCGATACACCCTGACGTGTTTGCATCACCCCCAAATCGCGCAATGAAAACTGTTGCAAAGTACCGCCCAGTTTTCCAAAGAATAAAAACAACCAATATTCAAAGTCAGCTTTGACTGGCGCGAACAGGTGAGTACGAAATACCGAGGTTTCAGAAAGAGTCACGTTTGTACTCAGTGCGTAAACAAACTCAACCCATAGCGCTTTTTTAGCGGATTTGACCGGAGTATTAGAGGAGACTGTACCTGACGCTATCAATTCAGACGCTAAGCATTGCAACTGTTCCTTAGTGAGCTCTTCTAACAGAACATCAGCCCCCTTATCTTGCGCTGATTGAACCAACTCTTCATTTCGCAGCACATTCAGGGCGGCGTCTGTATCCTTGATTTCTGCGTAATTCAGCTGTGCTCTGGTCACATACGTACGCTTGCGGTTAATGATCCTCAGCAATAAACATAAGCACTCCTCATCCAGAGTTCCTAGTTTTGTAAACAGTTTCTGCTGCATTGGAGTCAGTAGATGAAAGCTGGTTTTTACAATAAACCGCTGCAGTTCATGAAAGTGAGTGAGATAATACTTCTCTGGTAACGCTTTTAACATACACACTCTACCCTGAATAATATCGGCGTGGTTCAATTACTCTGCTGAGCAAATGGCATTTCAAACCTGGGGAACTGCTATAAAAGCTCTTTAAAAACGACCTCAAACTGTTCTCCATTATTTAACCTTGCCAGAGCATTATACATATTCTTTGGGTTCATAGGTTTAACAGCCATGAGCGATGCCTGATAGTACTTTACGTTAGTATTTGGGAAGTCACTGAGGTAAAACACTGATTTAATCTGAGTGATATCCTCACTTGTCACCTCTATATTTTCTAATAAGAATGGTGCTCGATAGTCTACCCAGATCCCGGTACCTTCAATAAACCAGGCTGGTAGCTGAGTTAGTTCAACCATCAGACTTGTTCTGTGCCTGACTTCCGAATGAACGAGCTCATGAGCCACAACGTCTGTATTTAGTCCTTTCGGGCCGAGAAATATGCATTCTCTAAAGAAACCAGAAATCTGCATACCTGTTGGGTTGAATCCAAACTTTGCATATTTAGCTTCAGCAGTGGCAATAATTCTAGGATGAGATACGGGCGCTCCATAGATATCAGAGACTCTTCTTACAGCAGACTCTATAGCATTAGCTAGCTTATCTTGCTGTAAGTTATCAATACTTTTATCAACATATAGATTGGGCGACACTTCATAAAACTGAGCAACACCTATCAATTCACAGGCAATCGCGTCTTTCTTAAAGTATCCAAAGGAAAGCATGAAAAACGCAAGAAAAACAAAAGAGATTACCTAATAAATCTTCATCTAGCTCCCTACAGCTTATTACGCCAGTCCAACTCAGATATTATTATTTTCTGTTTGTCGCAGTTGCTTAGCTGTACAACTTAATCATCCAGGGTGATTAATGCAGCTTCGTTTACTCAATTTCAGCAATGGACTGGCTTTATTTTATTATTCTTCGACTAAGATAGGCTCATAGTTCAGATGCTTTTTCAGGCAGCTCAGCAACGCCTCAATGGATACTGGCTTGCTCAGGTAGTCATTCATTCCAGCTTCAAGACATTTTTTCTCATCGCCGACCATGGCATTGGCCGTAAGCGCCACTATGGTAATATCTGTATTTGACTTACCCGCCTGTCCTTTTCGAATGGCTTTGGTCGCATGGAAACCATCCATTTCTGGCATCTGACAATCCATCAGTACCAATGAATACGCTTCTGAGTGCTGATATTCTCTCAGGTTACGCAATGCCTCATTACCATCGCTTACGACATCAACATATTCAATGTCCAGCTTTTGTAACATGCTTACTGTTACTATCTGATTTACCTGGTTATCCTCAGCTAATAAGATACGCGGTTTTGGCAACCATTTCACCCTTGTCGTATCCTGATGTGGATCCTTCATACTCTTAAGGTAATGCGTCGTAACCAGCGGTTTGGCATTTGCCAACGCTTCACCGTCATCTGCTACCACTGAAAGAGCATTGAACAGATCTTCCGTCGTTGCGGGTTTGGGAAAATACCCAGAGAAGCCTAAATCCGCGAAATATGACGCATCGCCCTGGTGACCGATTGAGGTCATCATAATAAGCTTGATATCCTTGAAACGTTTGTCCTCTTTGATAGTTTTACCCAACTGTGCGCCATCCATGTTGGGCATCTGCATATCCAGCAACGCAATATCAAACATTTTTCGTTGTCCGTCGTGAAAGCGTTTCTCACACTCGGCTAGCGCAGCAATACCAGATGAGGACTCAAAGACCTGTGCTCCCCAGTGACGCAATTGTTGACCCAGTACAGTGCGATTGGTCTGATTGTCATCGACCACCAGCAACTCAAGCTTGGACATATCCAGATCGGGCAGTATTTGCTTTGATTGTTCGCTTTTTTCTAGCAAAACTCGAAACTTAAAGGTGCTTCCTTCTCCCTCGACACTCTCAACCCAAACATCGCCCCCCATGAGCTGGCAAAGCTTCCTGACAATAGCAAGACCAAGACCTGTACCGCCGTACTTGCGTGTTGTTGACGAGTCAACCTGGGAAAAAGAATCAAACAGAGCGGCACTTTTCGCTTTAGGTATGCCAATCCCCGTATCTGTAATGGCACATTCGAGGCACAGCTCATTATTATCCAGTTCACTCAGCTTGCCCTGAATGATAACTTCGCCCTGCTCTGTAAATTTAATTGCATTCCCTACCAAATTGGCGAGGATTTGTCTGATCCTGCCTGGATCACCTTTGGCCATACTTTGTTCAATATCCAGGGTATCCAGCACAAGCTCCAGGCCTTTACACTGAGCTTGTAAAGCTGCTGACTCCGCAAAATCTTCAAACATGCCCCGTAAGTCAAAGTCAAGCATCTCCAGCTCCAGCTTACCAGCATCTACTTTTGAAAAATCAAGTATGTCATTGATAAGGTTGAGGAGTGAGTTTGCGCTACTCATGGCTAACTTAACCCGGTGTGTTTGCTGCTCATCCAGTTCGTTGCTCAGCAATAAATTGAGCATACCCAAAACACCGTTCATAGGTGTACGGATTTCATGGCTCATTGATGCCAGGAACTCACTTTTGGCCCGGCTGGCTTGCTCAGCCTGGCTTTTAGCATCTGCCAGAGCTCTCTCCTGAGCTATGTCCTCAGAAATATCCTGAATAATTCCTACATAGGCAACCAACTCTTCCCTGTCATTACTCACAGGCGCGATATGCAGGTTATTCCAAAAAGGCTTACCTTGTTTCGTATAATTCAGGATCACGGTACGATGTGCTTTACGATTCTTTATCGCCTCAACCATACTGTCTACGGCTTCTTGTGCCGTTTCTTTTCCCTGCAGGAACTTGCAGTTAGTGCCCAATACTTCTTCGCCGTAACCCGTTATAGTTGTAAAGGCACTGTTTATAAAGGCCAGCGGTAACCCCTGCTCTTTTGCATCCGAAATGATGATGCCAACATCGCAAGACTCAATTGCATACGCCAGCAGATCATTGTGCTCCTTTGCCTGGCTTAATGCTTCCTGATACATTTTCTGATCCGTAATATCAGTCAAAGAGCCCGACATACGTATCGCCTTTCCTGATTCATTACGCAGCGCCAAGCCCTTTGCACGAAAGTAGCGATAATCGTTCTGTCGGGTACGCAAGCGAAACTCGACGTCAAACCCACCTTTACCATTCAAATGATCTTGTAATGCTGAAAAAGTCGCACTTTTGTCTTTTGGGTGTAAGTGGTGCTCAAGCACTTCAAAGCGGTCAGGAAACCCCTTGTGGTCGGTTGGACTATAGCCCAGTAATTCTCTATATCTTGGTGAATAGAAAACGTCGCCACTTTCGATATCCCAATCCCAGATACCATCGTGGCTCCCCTCTATGGCTAACTTAAATCGCTCTTCGCTTTTTTAATCATTTGCTCAGAGGTTTGTAAACGTTTAAATGGGTTTAGGAGCAGTTGGCGCCCAAAGAACAGCAGGAGCAAAAAAGACAATGACAGACCGATAAAAATGGCCTGGCCGAGTTCAACAATAAAGGCAAAGACGCTATCATCTATGGTTGACTGACTGATCATCAGGCTGACATGAATGTCTGTGCCTGGCATCTGCGTATTGTGCAGTACATCATACTCCGCATCAGTAGCTGCATTACTGTAATCGACCCATTGCCCTGACAATTCAACTGCCTGCGCCTGATTGCTCAAATCCAGTGCCAGCAGGTTTGCTAAATCGGTATCAAACTCTGCAACCAGCACCCCCTCAGTAAAGCCATTGTACTCAATGGGCACTGCGATAACGAAACTGAACAACTGAGCATCACGCTGTAACATCACCGCATGCGGTAATCGTCCATCTAATAGCTGTTCCAGCCAGTCACTTTCTTCACCGGCAACCAGTGACAACTGGCCACTGCGATATACCGGCTCGCCAAGCACATTATACAGAGACAGAGGCTCCTTTTTCCCAAGGATCCTGTACTCCCCCAGAAAATCAGACAAAGAGGCACGAGAAATATCCGAGCCCATAACCCCATTGGCCAGAACAGGGTATTGCGCCAAATCTTTGAGCAGTACCAGCCGGGTGCGTAAAAATTGCCCCAGATTACTGACCCCCAGGCGCGCTTCAGTCTGACGCACTTCCGTTTGTACCTGCCGAATGGCTGTATCGGCATGATTGCTAAGCATCACCAGACTCAAAGAAACGGACAGTATCAGGCTACACAGCAAAAATGCATAAAAGGCCTTATCAGAGCTCATTTTAAATAGTGAGTTCACCGCGTTATTATTATTCATTGATTTTCTAGCACCTTGATGCTGCCATCAGTGTTGTAGCTGGCCATACATATATCTTCCAAACCTAAAGCTTCATGTGCATCGGGATGCTCCTTAGTCCAGGGAGAAAAAGGCCGTTGATACTGCTTTATAAGACCCTGAATAGGCTTTTGTAAGTGCTCAAGCGCATCACGCAACGCAGCTCTGTCATGCTTCATATCTCCACGCAATGCAACCTGATCAAGTGCAGCAAGAAATACCCTGCCTAAGTCATAGCCATGAATAAAGCCCGCTGGTGACTGGATAAACTGGCCATTGACTACTTTTTCAGGATAGGCTGCCATTATTTTTGCCCAAACCTGAGCGGCAAACTCAGAATGGGGTCTTTGTTGAAATGAGAAACAGCTTTGCAGAAAATGTAAATCGATGCCGGAGCGCAATTGCTCCGCTACCTGAGCAAAAAAATTACCGCCTGTGATGCCCCAGTGGCTAATAATTGCCGGACGTTGTGCTTTAGGAGTCTGTGCAAGTGCTTTAACTAGTTCTTTTCCTTCCAAAGCATTACCAACAAAGAGTATGCAATCGTGGCCGCTGGCAGCAATCTCCCGAAGCATTATTTTGGTCGCATTCATTTTCATATTCCAGTTAAACCAAGTGACTGGTGGCTCAGACTTGCCGAGCGCTCTGGAGATGGTTTGATAGTTAGACTTTCCCCAGGGCGTGCGCTCAAGCAACATATGTGGAGAGCGACACTGCTTCTGCTTGGCAAACTCGACCATTCTCAGGCCCGCTTTAGTGTCGTCAATCGACAACCGAAATACCCAGTTATTTGCATCAGGGTAACGCGTGATCGGCCCACCTGCTGCCCAAGGCACCAGCAGAAGTATTCCCTGCTGATTTATAAACTCTCTGTGCTTTATATAAGGAGGAGAATGCAGTCCACCTAGCATTATTAAAGCACGGTCATCTTGTAAAAAGCGCCGCATGGCCAGTAAACTGCGATTACTATTTCCCCTATGATCCTTTTCGATAAACTGCAGTTTAAAGCCCTGAACTTCAAAGTTTCGTTCACTCAGGGCGCTTTTGAAGCCCATTTTCATCGCTTCTGCTGACGCACTATGACTACTGTAATCAGAGTCGTGATAAATACGCAGTACCTTGGATCCGGCTGTATTGGCCAGTACATTGAGACTGACAATGAAGAAAGACAAAACCAACAGGGTCTGTACCATAATTACATGCGTGTTAAGTAACTGATTATTTAAAGTTAGACTATTTCAAAAAGATTGCTTAGCGCAACACCCTGTTAATCTTTTTTAGTCGGGAAAATGATAAACCTCAATAGGCTGACTGCGACCACTCAGTTCAACCATAGCAACACGTTTAAGTTGTGTCAGTTTTGATTGCTGGACGCTTTGTTCACTGATCAATATTGGGTGTTTCAGTTCCTTTGTTTTGCTCTCTATGCGCGCAGCTACATTCACTGTGTCGCCTATGACGGTATAGTCCATACAACTGCTGCTACCCACATTGCCAGCAATTGCATCGCCACTATGAATGCCAATTCCAATCTTGATTTCCGGCAGGCCATCAGCGCTAAATTCCTTATTTAACTGATCCAGTGCCTGCAACATTTCACGCGCTGCTTCTATTGCATTTCGAGCATTATTTTCTTCTTTCTGAGGAGTACCAAATACAGCCATAATGGCGTCACCTATAAACTTATCTACCATACCCTGATGGGAAAAAATGACACTGCTCATACGAGAAAAATAGCGATTCAGTAATCGTGTTATCACTTCCGGATCATGCTGCTCACACATTCTGGTGAACCCCCGAATATCAGCCATCAGCACCGTGACATCCCGCTTTTCCCCTCCAGGCTCAATGTCCACCTCACCTCGTTCGACCGCTTTCACCAATTGCTCAGGCAAGTAACGCAGCAAGCGTTCGCGATGACGCAACTTGGTATAGGTTCCCGTAATATAACTCGACAATGACCAGGCCAGAAATCCGGAGCAAACGATAATAACTTGCTCATGGATCTCAATAGCACGTGCGGTGTGGCTGTGCTCCAGTACCAAAGTTCCAGTAACCAAGCAGCACAAAGTGGAAAAGTAGATGATTAGTTTGCCCTGGCGAAACGCACTCATAATATTAAAAAGCAGTAACACGCTCACCAGCATGAGCTCGAATTCGGTTTTATGAAGATCCTGTAAAAGGTGCTTTATCAAATCCAGCGATTCAATTTCGAAAGAAACTGCCAAAATAATCGCATAATCGAACAGAATAGAGACATACTTAAGCCAGGGTTTATAACGCTCTGACGTTGCCCAGTGCATTACCAACGCGCACCGCAGGGCGATAACCGCAAGTGTACCCAAGTCAACGGCTATCAGAGTGCTGTCCCACCCGATACTATACAAGCCGATAACCAGCTCTGTAATAAATAAAGCCATTAATCCATAAAAGCGGAGTTTGTTAACATGGAGTTCCATCTCCATTTCACGCCTTTGGTAACAATCGGTCAGTAACTTGTCAAAACTGCTATCAATGTCCTTTAACCATTTCATTATCGCATCGCCAGATTATGGTGTTACCACCAGTTTAGCCTCAAGCAGCTCGGTTATTCAGCTTTTGTAGCATCTTTTTGTACATACCAGTGACAGCACTTGGACCAAGTTCTGGGTTATCTATAATCAGATGATTAAACTTAGGCGAAGAATTCAGCTCAATCAGGTAAAAACAATCGTCCTGACCCAGAATAATGTCAAAGCCAACAAACCCAATATTAGCTAATTCAAAGACTGGTTTGACAAACTCAAACAAGGTTTTGAGCAGTGCCTCATCCTGTTCCAGTGTCGCGACTTCATTCTTCTCCCAGTACCGAACATTAAACGTTTGTGCCATCCCCCTTTTATATGCCAGCAACGGTTCGCCATACCCACAAACAAGGCGATACTCAGCTTTGTTTTTAACATAAGCTTGCGCCAGCGCCAGGTAGTCATAATGTTTCGACTGAGGGTTGAATATTTCACTGTAAGCAACTCTGAGTGATGCTCTGTCCTCACACAGGTGCACATTGATGCCCAATGCCCCACTGTTGCTTTTCACTACCACTGGGTAGCCAAAGTTAGCCTCTGTGGCTTCAAGGATTTCGTCCATGCTTTGATATTCCAGATAATGCCTGTACTCCTGAGGTACATTCGGATCCAGAAAAGACAAGGTTTCCGGCATTGTTACAGCTTGACTAAAAGCCTGATAAGAGTGCATTTTGTCCCTGCATATACCGTAAATAGATTCGCAGTTAAAGGGAGTTTTGTTTAGTTCAAAATACTCAACCCCGTGATTAAAATAGACCCGTACCAGGTTTTGCTCACGATCAATACACTCGTGTCTCAGCCCTAACTGTTGGCATGCTTCAACCAAGCAGGCGACCTGTCTCTCCATTATATTTCTCCGTACCGGATATCTTGCTAATACATGATGGCGGCAAGTATCTATGCGAATCGTTGCTTTGGCAAGCCTGCTGGCACTGAGCACATACATTAAAAAAGGAGGCGATGCCTCCTTTGGATTGGTTTACTATTATCTCATCAGGTTGGATCGCCACCAGACATCTGACTCTGGATGTAATTAGGCAAGCCCACTAACTTGATAAGTCCCAAGTGCTGCTCCAGCCAGTAGATGTGATCCATTTCTGTATCATCAAGCAGCGCCTCCAGCATTTCGCGCGATACATAGTCCTGCTCTTCTTCACACACAGCGATCACTTTTTTCAGATGATCTTTGACCGTTATTTCTGCGGCCAAGTCGTTTTCGAGCATTTCCTGTACATTTCCGCCTACTTTGATGGGGGCCCTGGATGCGGTATCTGGTGTGCCTTCTAAGAACAAAATGCGTTCAGTAATACGCTTTGCATGATCCAACTCTTCCTCGTATTCATGGGCCAACTTGTGATGCAACCTCGACAGTCCCCAATCTTCGTACATTTTTGAATGAGCCAAATATTGATCCATTGACGATAGTTCTAAGGTCAGCTGTTTGTTGAGTAAATCGATTACTTTTTGAGAACCTTGCATGTCTTACTCCTCAATTTGTGATTGCAGATAGTTTTCTATGCCGCAGTTTTTGATGAGGAATTGCTGAGTTTCCAGCCAATCGACATACTCTTCCTCATATTCAAGGATATCCTCCAGCAACTCACGACTGACATAGTCTTGCTCTTTTTCACACAGCTCAATTGCACTGCGCAATACTGGCAACTGCTCCATTTCAAATGCCATATCGCAACTGAGCATTTCTTCTGTATGTTCACCAATGCGAAGCTTTTCGAGGTGTTGTAGATTAGGCAGGCCTTCCAAAAATAGGATCCGCTCAATTAAGTCATCGGCCTGCTTCATGTCTTTTATTGATTTCTTATAGGCTTTCTCGTTCAGCTCCTCAATGCCCCAGTTTTTCCACATGCGTGCATGCAGAAAGTATTGGTTAATAGACGTCAGCTCGAGTGTTAATACCTGATTTAGTGCTGCTATTACTTGCTTGCTACCCTGCATAGGGCCCCCTCAATAAGGAATAGTTAGACGCTCTATAACCCTAGAACAAAATTGCAACTTAGCAAGACCGATTAAAACTAATAAATTTCTTAATATATCCTTTTAAAATAAACAACTTATAAACTTAGTAAGAACAATTTTTATTGCGAATAACAGTCTTCATCTAAGTACTTAATTCTAACAAATCCCCGCTATCAGGCCGTACTCAGGTAAGTTACTACTCCGATAGCGTGAGCACAGCGATGACTCCAAGTCATCAGCGCCTCAGCCTGTTCCAATTTAACGAAAAAAACTTAACGGCTTAATTGAGCGTTTTCACCGTTTTGATGCCCAATCGTTTTGCAAGGCGCACCAGGTTAGCTCGGTCAACGGCTAGTTCACGCGCCGTTGCAGCCCAATTGAGGTCATTGGCTTGTAGCCTGGTTATGATCAGTTGTTTCTGAAATGACTCAGTCGCCGCCTTTAACGTTTGCTCGTCGGACAGTTGCAGAGATATTCGCTCGTTGCTGGCGCTACTTGGGCCTGATGAGCCGCTTTCCCGCTGTACACCATGCACGACATCGACCAGCACGATATCCTGATCCCAAGCTGCGTGCTTCGCTTTCAACGCAGCCCGGCTCAGCACATGTTCCAGTTCACGTACATTGCCCGGCCAGTCATGCTGATTAAGTTGATTCATAAAAGCATCAGACAAAACCAGCTGACGCACACCCAGCTTTTTGCGGAGTTGTTCAACAAAAAAGCCGGCAAGCGATACGATATCCTGCGCCCGCTCCCTTAATGGGGGAACTTGTATTGGAAACACGCTTAAGCGGTGATATAAGTCAGCACGAAAGCGCCCCGCCTCAACCTCATGGCGCAGATTTCGGTTCGTTGCCGCCACGATCCTCACATCCACATATTGCGGCTTGTCTGTACCAACCGGCTGGATTTCACCACTTTGTAACGCCCTGAGTAATTTACTTTGCATACTTAAGGGGAGCTCGCCAATTTCATCAAGAAACAAAGTGCCGCCATGGGCGACCAGAAACTTACCTTCCCGGTGCCTGTCAGCGCCGGTAAATGCGCCTTTGCGATGACCAAAAAACTCACTTTCAGCCAGATTTTCGCTCAAAGAGGCACAGTTAACCTGCACAAATGGCCCTTGAGAGCGCGACGAATGTTCATGAATACGCCGTGCAACCAGCTCCTTACCTGTGCCTGTTTCTCCCTGAATGAGTACGCTTAACTCTGAGTTAGCAACTAAATCGATGTCCTGTTTAAGTCGCTGCATAACTGCACTCTCACCCACCATAGTGTAACTCTGGTGACTGATCTCTCTGAGCATTGCCATGCCATGACGAGCCCGCTCGGCTAACGAGGACAGGGTCAGTGCCGTTGCAAAATGTGCAGCTACTAAAGACTGCAACATACCTAACATAGGCACTGCGACTTGCTCAAATGCACTCGGGGTGAGGCTGTCAAAGGTGACCATACCAAGCAAATTGTCTCCCTGATAAAGCGAAAACCCCATACAGGCGTGTACAGGCAAAGTGCCGGCTCTGGCCATCAGTAAACCATCATAGGGATCTGGCAACTGACAATCCGCTGCAAAAACCTGCGGCTGGTTAGCCGTTGCTATTGCGGCCAGTCTTGGGTGATCTTCGATTACAAATCGCCTGCCCATGGCTTCGGGCGCGAGACCTGAGCATGCCAGTGGATAAGCCATTCCTTGCTCGCACCGCAACACCGCGGTGGCATCTGCTGTAATGATACTCTGGAGCGCGAGGACAAGCGACTGACTAAAAGCTCCCAAATCCCCCTCATCCAGCCTGGGAAGTTGGTGGGTCAGTTCGGTACTGATACCGAGTAAGTGTGATAGCGTTCTCTGATCCAAGTCAAAATGACCTATATAAGTTTATAAGACCTTGACAGTGTAGGTCATTTTGACTCACACATACAATAATAAATACCTATCTATTTGTTTTTTAATTAAATTAATATTGGCACATTTTGTGCCCTTATAAGTATCTCTGTATCAGTTAGTTCGATTCACTGAGCTTATAAGGGTTATTATGAAACACTATCGCCGTGCACTTCCTTATGCCAACCAATGTCTGTTATTGAGCCTGATTGGCTTTATGTTTGCCATTATGGCCAGTTATAGCTTTGACCAGTATTTGTCTTTGTCGACACAAATTGTGGCACACATCAGCACCATTATATTCGCAACAACCCTGAAAGTGAGTTATGTCGTTCGCTGTTTTTGCCAATATAACCTTGGCCAGGAGGTACGCTGATGAACTTGCTTAACCTGGAAGAGCCCGTGCAACATTCAGCAAAATGGTATCAACCAAAACATGCGCCATTACTCATGCTGGCATTCAGACCGTTATTTTTACTTGGCAGTCTGTGGGCCTGTGCGGCGATGATCGCCTGGTTTGCCATACTGAGCGGCTATCTAAGCTGGCCAGGCACTTTCCCGGCAACACTCTGGCACGCCCATGAGATGCTGTTCGGTTTTGCCAGTGCAATCGCCATCGGCTTTTTATTTACCGCAGCCAGGAACTGGACCGGGGTCAGCACTCTAAATAGCTGGCCTTTACTTGGACTATGCGTAGTTTGGGCCTGTGCCAGAGTAGCAGGGATCTGGTCTGCACAACCTCTGTTATGGCTGATTATTTTGCAGGGCTTATTTTGGCTGATCAGTATCTGTCATTTTACCTGGGTTGTCCTGCAGGTCCACAACAGCAACAACTACTTGTTTGTGCCCGTGCTAGCACTTTTGGCGACCCTGAACATGGTGTTTATCGTAGTACTGGACCAACATGCGTATGAACTGGCAGGCCTGCTCAGCCAGATGACAGTACTCGGCTTTACACTGTTGATCAGTATACTGGGCGGTCGCGTTGTACCTTTCTTTATATCCCGCGGTCTGGGGCTGCCTCATCAACAGCGCACTCCCCGACTGGACAAGGCACTATTACTTGTCTCAGTACTTGGGATGTGCGGATTTTTTGCCCACCACTTTCTTCAACAACCCATTGTCCCCGGGTACCTTTTGATACTGGCGGGCTTACTGCATATGTTGCGTGCAAGTTTTTGGTTTCAGGCACGCCTGTTTACCGTGCCCTTGTTATGGTCTTTATACTTGGCCTACCTGTCGATGGCGACAGGCCTGATTGGTTTTGGTGCAGCCTATCTGGGTAGCAGCTGGCTGGCCAAAGACGCGCTACATTTGATCACCATAGGTGGTATGGGCATGATGATCCTGGCCATGATGGCGCGGGTAGCACTGGGTCATACTGCCCGCCCTTTAACACCTCACCCGCTCATTTCGGTCGCTTTTATCCTGTGCCTGATCAGCGCCCTGATCAGAAGCCTGTTGCCTGCGTATGTCGGCCCGCATCTGGCCTGGCAAATTAGCGCACTAATTTGGTCAACCAGCTTCGCACTGTTCGCCTTTATTTATGCACCCATACTGGTACGAAAACGTCTGGACGGGCGCCGCGGTTAGTATCTCAAATTCTCGTGCTTTTCGCGCCATCTGGCGTTATTTTTACCGCTTCTGAGTGAGGCGGCATCATTAGGAGTTTTTTATGCTTTCTCAACGAACAATCACCCTGGTTAAACAATCTCTGCCACTGCTGGCCGATGCCGGAGTCGAGGTCACTGAACACTTTTATCAGCGTATGTTCGCTCATAACCCTGAGTTACTTGATGTCTTTAATCTCAGTAATCAACGCTCAGGCAAGCAGCAGTTCGCCCTGTTCAATGCACTGGCTGCCTACGCAACCTATATCGATCAACCCGAGGTACTGAGCAGCGCGATAGCCCGGATCAATCACAAACATACCAGCCTTGGCATTGCGCCACATCACTACCCCATTGTCGGGGAACACCTGCTTGCAACCTTACGAGAGAAATTCCCTGAGCAATTCAACGCCGACATAGAACAAGCCTGGGCAGAAGCTTACGCCTTCCTGGCCGACCTGTTTATTACACAAGAAGAAGGCATCTATCGGCAGGCCGAGCAATTGCACGGTGGTTGGCGGGGTACCCGTCGTTTTTATATCAGTAAAATTGTGAAGGAATCAGAGTTGGTTAAAAGCTTTTATCTGGTCCCATGCGATGAGCAGGCTGTAATGCCCTATCAGGCAGGACAATACCTGGCTGTTTGTTGCTCTATCCCAACAGAAGACAACCGCCAGATCCGCCAGTATTCACTGTCTCATGCATCTAATAACCGCTCATATCGTATCAGTGTAAAACGAGATAATCTGGTATCAGGTTATCTGCACTCGCTGCCTGAAGGTGCTGAACTCGACATTATGCCTGTAGCAGGAGATTTCTTACTAAAACAAACTGATATACCTAAGGTACTGATCAGTGCCGGGGTCGGGATCACTCCCATGATGGCTATGCTACACACACTGGCTGAACGCAGCTTTTCTGCACAACTGCATTTCTTACATGCTTGTCGCTCACCCTCGCAACTGAGTTTTAGCGATGAACTTGCACAGGCTGCCAGCAGTCTGCCGACTCTGACAACCAGAACCTGGATTGAAGAAGGAGCCACAGGTGCGACCTCAGAAAAGTCCAGTTCGGGCCGCATGGTGTTAGCCCCGCTGAGTCCCGCCCTGCCGCTTGAAAATGGAGAGTTCTACTTGTGCGGGCCCACGCCTTTTATGGCAAACATCAAGCAGCAGTTACTTACTCTGGGAGTGGATGAGTCACGTATTTTGTATGAAGTATTCGGCCCTCATGAGAGTCTGTAATACCGACTTAAAAATCTGATACTATGGAATCACTTGGGGTTGTCATTATCTGACAACCCTGACTTTTAGCAAAAGGATCCCTTCTATGAGTAACTCTTTATACTTCAGTACACCAGTCAAGGTGTTAGTAGTTTGCATGGGCAATATTTGCCGCTCTCCTACCATGGAGGCTGTATTAAGGCAGACAGCAGCCCAGCAAGGTCTGAACCTGGAGGTCGATTCAGCAGGTACCATAGCCTACCATCAGGGCAACCCACCCGACAAACGCAGCGCAGCAGCGGCCAATAAGCGTGGTTATGATCTGTCATCTATCAGAGCCAGACCTGTTAAGCCACAGGACTTCGAACATTTTGATTTGATCTTGTGCGCTGATGAGCAAAACCTGGTCGACCTTCAATCCAGATGTCCCGAGCACTACCTGCATAAACTGGCACTGTTTTTACGATACGCCGAACAAGAACATCACGAAGTACCCGATCCGTATTACGGCGGCGCAGACGGGTTTGAGCTGGTGTTAGATCTGGTTGAGCAGGCCAGTATTGCAATCGCCAATAAAATAGCCAGCCGGGAGTAAGCTGTGCGCAGTGTGCAAAGCCTTCAGTCAATATATTCAGGCACAATTAGAGAGAATCGTGTCTGTCAGTGCCGATTGCGATATCGGCTTTGCGACCACTCCGTCAAAGCCTAATCTGGCATAGTGCGAGATATCGCTCTCAAACACATTCGCTGTCACCGCAATCACTGGCACAACGGGCCATTGCGACCTTATCTCCTGAAATGCCTCAACGCCACCCATAACTGGCATTTGAATATCCATCAATACCAATTGAATATCTGCTGACATTTTATCTATCGCTTCCTGACCGTTTACCGCCAATGCCGTTTTTGCTCCCTGACTAACCAACATTTTCTGAAGGATTATTTGGTTTACAGCGTTGTCTTCTACAATCAGAATGGATAAGCCTTGCAACAAAGCGGCATCGTCTGCTTTTTGTGGCTCTGACTCACCCTCTTCGTCAGCCTCCTTCGTGGTTTTTTCAGGCAATGCCAAAGGCAAGGACAGCTCGACACTGGTGCCACTTCCAGGTTGACTGGTGATATTAATTGTTCCGCGCATTGCATCTAGCAGCGATTTGACGATCGCAAGACCCAGTCCAACGCCACTGTAAAGCCGTGTTGCAGAGGCATCTCCCTGCTCAAAGTGTTTAAATAACTTACTAAGTACCTCTTCTTTAATACCCGACCCTGTGTCACTGATTACAATGTCTAACCACGGTGAATCTGACGTAGCAGTAAAAGAAAGCGAAATGCGCCCCTGCTGTGTAAATTTAACAGCATTACTGAGTAGATTGACCAGCACCTGCTTAAGGCGTAATTCGTCGCCCAGTCTCCGTGGGCTTTCCACGTTGAATGTACAATTAAACCTGAGCTTTTTCTGCTCGCACTCATGGCTAAAAATATGTTCAATGGTTTTACTTACTCTGCGCAAGTCAAACTCGCGCTTCTCAAGTTGCAACTTCCCCTTTTCCATCTGTGTAAAATCAAGAATATCGTTCACCAGGGCCGACAGCATCTCGCTACACATACTTGCCGTATCGAGAAGCGATGTACCTTCGTTTGATTGTGGCTCTTTTCGTAGTAGTTGCAGTGCACCATACAAACCATTTATAGGCGTTCTGAGTTCATGGGACATATTCGCAAGTAACTGAGATTTTGCCTTGCTGGCCTGCTCTAAATCCTTAGACGTGGTATTCAGCTTGGCGATGGAGTCATTGAGTGTTGTTAGTAATTCCTCTATATACTTATCGGCCTGCTTGTTATGACGGAACAAATACGCGATAAAAGCAAAAAATAACACAGACAGCCCAAGTAAAGATAAGATCAACACGTTGGTTTTTAGCTGGTTTTGCTGAACCATTTTGGTCTCGCTAAGTGCTCGGGTGTTATCGAGCGCTTTAAAAACCGTGGCCTGATACTGAGCTTTGAGTGCAAAATATGTCTCATCAAGCAAACTACTGCGGGCCTGCGCTAACTTTCCTGCACGCGCAAGCGCAAACGCCTTTGATTCAATTTCAATCAGCTTGGTGTTGACCTGGGCGGTCGCAGCAATTGCATCCGCTATGACAGGATCCAAAGCTTCAGCCTCAAGCAGCGTCTGATCCAATGTGTTAGCAATATTGATATAACGCCTGGACCACCTGTCTTCTTGAGTGAAGGTAAACATACGCGCTGACATAGTCAGCACTTCATCGTAGTAAATAATATCGCTGGTGATCTTTTTGATCGACTGAATATGCGTATTCAGCTCATTGCGTTCATTTAAGCTGGAAATAACAAACGGCATCAAAGCAGCCAGTGCTATGAAAACAATGACTAACAGTAACAGTAACTTAACTCTGAGTTGCTTTACCTGCCGCAGTGGATCGACCATAATCAAGTCTTGAAATTGTGAATACTATAATATCTTGAGTATGTGCATTTTTTTACCTAGTTCAAGCCAGCCCGACGGATCCCTGCAAACTGTAGCGTGACAATGATGATGCACTAAGGACTATATGAGAATTATCCGCACCACAGTGTGCACTGTACTGTTGATCCTGCCGCTTTTGAGTGGGTGCTTATTTGCTCCTCAGGAGATACAGTATTACGACTCTAAGTGCAAAACTATAATGAAAAAGAAGACGCTCAGCAGCGCACAAATGCAGACCGTCAGCCAGTGTCGGGGAGAGGCTTGTGCTGTGATATTAGCTGGTGCCGGCTTGGTCAGTGCAGCCAGCCTGGTCGTATCCGGCACGATTGTAATTGCCTCAAACACCGTCTCCTGGTTGGAAAGGACTCAAGGTTGCCCTGCTTCTCAGTTAGACAGTCGTGAGCGGCAACCGAACCTCAACACATAGCCCCCCTTGTGGGCGATTTTTCAAATGAATATCACCATGATGTGCTTCAACGATTTCACGGCACAGCGCAAGGCCAAGCCCGGTGCCACTAGATTTAGTGGAGTAAAAAGGGATCAGAGCATTCGCCATAATATGCTCGCTCATCCCCTGCCCTGCATCGAGTACACTTAGCAAAACGTGTTTCGTCTGAAAAGTGACTTCAACTTTTATTGCGCTCAGCTCACTACCCGATTCATGCGCATTTTTAAGTAAATTAATCAGCAGTTGCTCTAGTTGAGGAGCATCTGCGAGGAGTTGTCTAGGCGCCGTCAAAACACCTGATTGGGAATAATTAAATTGCCATTGTGTTTGCAGTTGTGTCAGAAGCTCGGACAACACGACAGGCTGTAACCTCGGCGCGGGAAGCTTGGCAAATTTACCATATCCCTGAACAAACTCAGTCAAATGACGGATCCGTTCATCTATGGTCGAAAATACCCGCTCCAGTCTTGCATCCTCGAGTTTATTTGCCAGAATCTTGCCGCTGTGCAGCATAGAAGAAATCGGTCCCAGAGAGTTGTTTAGCTCGTGGCTGATGATGCGAATAACTTTTTTCCATACCGCCACTTCCTGACGGTTCAGCTCTCGGGTCAGTTGTTTAAAAATATACAGACGGTGAAACTGGTTATTGAGTAAAAGTTCCCCATTAGACAAATGCCAGGTCTGCTTATCTTCCCCCTCACCCGGGAGTTCAAACAGTCCATCCATTTCACCTGACAGTGCATTATACAAAGCCGGACTGGCTTGTTGCGCCAGGCTGTCGAGCTTCATGCCTTCCAGATTGTGCTCGCAGTTTAACAGTGTTTTTGCACTGTGATTGGAAAACACTACTATACCCTTATCATCTGTCAGCAGCAGTGCCTGAGGCGCACTATGCAAAACCTTATCCAGCATTAATTCTCGCTGGTAAATCCACTGTTTCTCGTCTCTGAGTTGTTGTGCCGCTTCATTGTACAAACGACACAGCCTGCCTAACTCATCCTCTTTCTGATAAGCAAGCAAAGTTGAAAAGTCGCTGTCTTTGAAGTTGAGCAAACCACTCTCAAGCGCCTGCAGCCCGGCAAATAATTTTCGCGTCAGAATACGCAGTACAACCATGCCAACACACATTGCAGACAAAGCTGTCGCTAACCAAACTTGCCACTCAACAAGGAAAAACACGGGCACACTGGCGGTTGCCACAGCAATGAACAGCGCTATATAAAGCTTGTGAGCCATCGATAATCCGAGATTTTTCATTTAGTAATCAATGCCATACTTTTGCAACCTGCGATAAAGCGCCTGCCGGCTCATACCAAAATGCCGGGCAACTTTTGCTATTACTCCCTGAAATTGCCGCATTGCTGCTTCCAGCTCAGCTTTATCCGGCTCTTGCCTGTCCTGAGCAGGAGCTGGTTTTACTCCAGGTTGTATACCCGGTTGAAGACCAAAATCCTCTGCTTCAATCGTGCCACAAGGATTCAGCACCGCGGCACGCTTACAGGCATTTTCTAATTCACGGACATTCCCGGGCCAGTCATAGCCAAGCAGCGCATTTTCTGCATTCAAGGTCAGTTCTCTGGCAGGCAGAAAGTGAGATATCAGGGGGAGAATATCATCACTACGCGCTTTAAGCGGCGGTAAAGTAAGCTCAATCACGTTAAGCCGGTAATATAAATCCTGGCGAAAGCGACCGCAGCGAATGTCCTCCAGTAAATCTGCATTCGTGGCAGAAATAACGCGCACATTTACTCGTTTTGTTTCGACCGAACCAAGGCGTTCAAATTCTCCGGTTTGCAGCACTCTCAATAGTTTCATTTGTCCGGACAAAGGCAGATTTCCTATCTCATCGAGAAACAAGGTGCCGCCATCGGCAGCTTCAAAGCGTCCAATGCGCTGTTTGTTTGCACCAGTATAAGCACCTGCTTGCGCACCAAATAGTTCTGCTTCAATGAGCTCCTGTGGCAGTGCCCCCGCATTGACCTTTATAAAAGGTGCATCTCTGAGCGGGGAGTTTGCCTGTATAATCTCGGCAATTTTTTCTTTGCCACTGCCATTGTCTCCGGTTATTAGTACGGCAACATCTGACCGAGCAACCTGCACTGCCATATCCACGACCCGTTGCATCGCGCCGCTGCGATAAACCAGACCACGCAGATCAGCTCCCGCGTTTAATGCTTCACGCTGTTGGGCAATGCGCTCATGTTGTTCATTTTGTTGTTTTGCTTGCCCCAGCGCAATCAGGTTGGCAACAGAGGTTAACAACTTCTGATCGTCCCAGGGTTTAGCCAGATAGTCTGCCGCCCCCGCTTTGACCAACTCAATGGCCATTTCCAGCTCGGTCCAGGCGGTGATTAGGATCACCGGTAAGTGAGGATTAATGGTTCGTAATTCCCGGAACAAAGCTTTACCTTCCTCGCCTGAGGTCGTATCAGCAGTAAAGTTCATATCCTGGATCACCAGTGAAATGCGTTGATAACGCACGATCTGCAGCGCTTCAAAGGGAGTTAAAGCCGTTTCAACCTGATAGTCATGGAGCTCAAGCAGCAGTGAAAGTGCATCCAGCACAGCCTGATTATCATCGACAACGAGTATCTTATTCATCATTATTATGCTCGTGTTATATGTGTGGGCCTGTCATACCCATTACTTCGATCCTGTACCCTTGAGTGTAACATGTTTCCCTTAATTATCAGCAGGTAGTCGCAATGCGAATCGTACGGAACCGACCATAAAAGAGGCCCCGGCAACTTGGTAGCATTCACCGGGACCTTGGTTGGTCAAATGATGGCCTGATTTACACGCTGCGTGTCGCAATACTGGGCGATATATTGGCCGCTCGTAGCGCAGGCATCAGTACCGAGAGTAAACTCATTAACAACAGTAATCCGGCAGTCGTCGCAATGAAGTGATAACTCAGTGCAGGCACGGAATACCAATTCATCAGTTTTTGTCCGAGCAAAACCGCTGCTGCGCCGCCCAGTACCAATCCAACGCTGCATATGAGTGCATTTTCGACCACAAAATAGCGCACAATGGCAGACTTTCTGGCACCCAGAGCCCGACGCGTACCTATTTGCTTAGTACGTTTACTGATATTAAAGGTGGATAATCCGAATACCCCTAATGCAGTCACAATAACCAGCACCACAATCAGGGTCATCAGCATGCGCATCATCAGCACGTCTTTGGCATCGTATCTGGCTTTTTTCTTATCTAACCCCGTCACATCACTAATTACCCGCTCACGGTGGCTGGCAAGCATAAGCTCTTCAATCTGACGCATCACCTGTGCCCTGTCTTGCGGCGCTGTGCGGACCAAAAACTTCTGGAAATTGCCGACTCTGATCATGGGGATCATCGCCGTTTTTGTGCCAAAGCTACTTTTTGGCCATTGATTTGCCATTGTATCCACAATACCGACTATCGTCAGTGGGTCGGCGCCCCAATAGAGCGTCTCTCCCAACCCCTTGCCTTGACCAAACAACTCATCAGATAACGAGCGACTGACAATAATAACGGACGGGCGAGCATCACTTTCGTCAATCACAACAACATCCGCTTCTGTAAAATCGCGCCCTTCAGACACTTTGACACCTAACGTGTTTAGCAAATGTTCGTCACCGGTAACATAGCCCATGTTGACTCTTTTACTTTCTTGCGGTTCAGGTTTGAGCTGCATGCCACCTGAGCTGCCGCTACCAGATAGCACAACGGAGCTCACTGCCGTCGCATCTATGACACCATTGAGGTCGCGCAGTGTTTGCTCATCCAGCTCAACTTGCTGAAGTAAATCAAGGTTTTTATCAAAGTTCAGCGCATTAAATTTAAAGATCTCAGCTTCCGGGTAACCTGTGTCTTTATTCAAATAAGTTAACCTGTCCTGGATAATAGAAACGGCATTGCTAACAATGGCCAGGGTAATAGCGAGCTGAAGGATCAGCAATACAGCACCTAATTTTGAACGCATCAGCGCGTTAATAGTTGGTTTTAATTCAAACATATAGCGTTCCTTCTATTGCACTTTCAAGTGTGTGGCAGGAGTAGTTCGACAAACGAGCCATGCAGGATAAAGCCCTGCCAAAATACAGGCAGAAATTGCAAGTGCTGGGGCACTCAATAGCATCATCCAATCCATATTGGCTAACCCGGCGTAGTAATTGTAAGTCTGACGCACCCCAAGCAGGCCAAGTTGTGCAAACAACACACCCAAACTGCCCCCTAACAAACCCAGTACACCAACCTCGACCAGGTGCTGATAGAATACCTGTCGTTTGCTGGCCCCCAGCGCTCTTCTGACACCCACATCAGGTGCTCGGCGCATAAACTTGGCAAGTAGTAGCCCAAGAATATTGGCGACACACACTGCCAGGAACATAAAGCTCAAGCCAACCAGAATTTTATTGTCTTCACTGATAACATCGTTGTAATTCATCCAGGCGTTGACATCTTGTAGCGAGTACTGAAGTGTTTCTCGGTTAAAACGACCCAGTTTTTGTTGTTGTTGCATGTAGGCCATTAGCATATCGCCATAGGCTTGACGCTGTTGCGGCGTGTCGAGCTGCACCCAGAATTGAACCCAAAGCATTTCCGAATTCATTTTATCGTTAAAGTCTCTGGTTTCCTCAAACTTCCAACCATTGGTGTTGCCCCAGGTGTCGACATCATAGGCTTTAACATGGCTAAACGGTGCAAACATTCTCTCGGCCTTGCCAAAGCTACCATTGTTCAAATCATAGAATTTTATTGTGGGGCGCCACTTTTGTGTAACACCTACTACCTCATGACGACGCTCACCAAGGAACACCGACTCCCCCACTACATCGGTCTTACCAAAGAGTTGTTTAGCCATTTCCTCATCGATCACCACAACGGGGGCAGCATCACGTTCTTGCTCTTCAGTCCAGACATTGCCATGTAAAAAGGTCAAATCAAACATGGTAAAAAAGTCACGTCCGGTCACCCGAGTATTCTCTATAAAAGGCTTACTGGATGCTGTGTTAAGATGAACAGAAAAGCCAGAACGCAACATAGGTGCACTAAGATAATCCCCAGGAAAGGCATCAAGATTGATGGCATCAGTGTAGGTCAGCTGATATGGGATATCATCTGGTGTTAGCCAGGTTTCTCCGTCATCCATCGTTTGTAGTTGTAACGAAAACAAACGCTCACTCTTATGGGGGATGGGGTCCATAGACATCATGTGATAGACAGACAAAGTTGTCATAGTCACCCCAATACCGATGGCAATGGCCAAGATCATCAAAAAAGTCACCAAGGGTGTCTGGCGCAGGCTGCGCCAAGCTAAGTCAATATAATGTATAAACATATTAGCCTCCTGCTGCTAACGGCGTTTCAGTCGAGCGGCCCTGATACAAGGTAAAATCGGTAACCCTGCCGTCAACAATCTGAATGTTACGCGGAGCACGACGTGCCAACTCAGGATCATGGGTTACCATCACAATGGTTGCGCCTTCACGGTTTATCTGCTCCAGCAACTCCATCACCTGACGTGCCATCAGACTATCCAGGTTACCAGTCGGCTCATCCGCCAGTAAAAAGCGCGGACGCCCGGCAAGCGCTCTGGCAATAGCAACGCGCTGTTGCTGACCCCCTGACAGTTGCTGAGGTAAGTGCTTTGCCCGTCCAGCCAGACCGACCAGTTCAAGGCATTCTTCAACCCGACGTTTGCGCTCTGCCGACTTAATACCCCGGTAACGTAGCGGAACTTCTACATTCTCATACAAGTTCAAATCCGGAATAAGGTTAAACCCCTGAAAAATAAAACCTATTTTCTGGTTTCTCAGGTCGGCTCTGGCATTGTCGTTGAGCTTGCCGATATCTACACCATCCAGGCAATATTGTCCGCCGCTAAAGGGCTCCAGCATACCCGCAATATTCAAAAAGGTGGTTTTACCTGAGCCGGAAGGGCCAGTTACAGCCACGAACTCTCCTTCGGCCACATGAAGGTTAAAATCCCGCAGTGCGTGAGTCTGTACCATTTCAGTCTGATAGACTTTACTGATTGCTTTCATATCTAGCATTGTAGTTATCCTTTTTATCTCAGTTGCACTAGGGGTGCATTTTCAAATTGTTCATAATTAGACACGATGATCTGATCACCAGGAGACAAACCATCCAAAATTTCGACTTCGTTGACACTGGATGCACCCGTACGAATATCCATCCGAGTCGCAACTTCACCTTGTATTCGATAAACCACTGAACCACCGGCGTTCATAAATGAACCGCGTCGAACCTTTAATACGTTCTCTTTTTGATCCAATAAGATGCGGGCAGATAAGCGTTGATTTTGTCGAATGCCATCAATATCACTGTGTTCAAAACGTACCCTCGCAGTGACCTCCCGATTGCTGACCTCAGGAGAAATCGCAGAGAGCTTACCATAAAGTTCACCGGCCCCGACCTTAAGCACAACTTGCATACCCAGACCAAGTTCGTTGGCGTAACTTTCAGGTACCTGCAACTGTGCTTCATACGCCGATAAATCCACCAGTGTCATCAATGCCTGTTGAGCAACCACAGCAGCCTTAGTTTGCACCATCAGATTACCAACCAGTCCACTCACAGGTGCATTGATCTCTAGTGCATTTACCTTGCGTTGCAGCTCATCGACAACCAACTGCTGTCGCTCAACCAGATTTCTCGCAGCAGCCAGTTCAAATGCCAAGGTGTCTTTACCCAGTGCAACTTCTTGCTGGGCATGGCGGTAGTTCAGTTTGGCCCGGGCTAAGTCATCTACCGCTTCCTCAAGGTCTATCTGACTGATCAGGTTTTTCTTAATGGAAAGTTGTGCCCGGCGGTTTTCTCGCTCAGCGGCATCTAATGTCACCTTGGCCAGCTCCAGGCTGCGGTTAAGTGTCAGAGTTTCGCGTCTTACTTCAAGCTGCTCTCGAGCAAGCCCATCTTGCAAACGAGCAAGTTCAGCCTGTTGCTGCTTCAGCTCATTGGTCAGTGCGGGACTAACAACTCTCGCAATCACGTCACCTGCTGCAACCGTGTCCCCAGCTTTAACCAACAGGTCAACAAACCCCGCTTCCGGGCTGTATACTTGAGGCGCATTTGCCGCAACTATCCGACCACTGGCAAGAATATCGCGAACAAAATCGCCTCGAGATACGGTCGCAAACTGCAGTGTATCGCGCTCAAAAGAGCGACCGGTGTTGTCGGACACAGAGATCGCTTGGGCTGTGAGCGCCAGTGTGCCGCATATGGCTATCACACCTACCGCCTTTTTCCAGCTCAATGTCCGAGACTTAACGACTGAATCCTGCTTACTGGTGTCTTTAATCATGAGTACTCCTATCTATTGGATTCCATCTCATTTATCACTTCATACTGTTTAATCACCACCCCAGCCAACAGCATCAGACAGGGTGATATGATAAAGCCGCAAAACATCAACATGTTGAAGTGTCCTGTTATCTGTTTGACAGAATGAATACCAGACTCATGCCAACTTTTAACTAACTGTTTTATATGAATTTTATTTTTTATGAATTGATCCAAAAGTGTCCGCGGACAGAAAAAGTGTCCGCTCACCTTGTCACAGCGGACAGGTTGTACGCGAATAAATCAGGCTTTTTGGCTTATATTGATGGAGGCTGTTTTTGCGAGATAAATGGTTTCGGGAGACATCCGCTATAGAGGCACCTTGAATTCTGAGCCAGCTTTAGACACACTGCCTTTTTAAATCATAATGATAATAACCAATATGAAATCAACTATCCTGATGTTACTGGCCCTGGTCTCTCTATCCTCCAATGCGTTACCTGAACGCATTGTACTGCTTCGTCATGCAGAAAAAATGATTGGACCGGATCCTGAACTTACCGATCAAGGGCATAGCCGAGCGCAGCGACTCGCCACTTTGCTTACTCCATACAAACCTACGGCTTTATTTTCAACAAACTATAATCGTACTAAGCAAACCCTGGCACCACTGAGTAAAGCAACCTCAGTGCCGGTAGAAATGTATGACCCACGTAATCTGGCTCGTTTTGCCCAGCAGCTAAGAAGCTATACAGGTACCCTAGTTGTTGCAGGCCACAGCAATACCACGCCTGAGCTGGTGAAGCACCTAAGCGGACAGGCTGTCAGCATTAGTGAGAAGGAGTTTCATAAGGTGTTTATCGTTAGCTGGCTAAATGATGGCAAGGCGTCAGTGCAAGAGCTGAATTCAAACTAAAGCGCCCAGCCACATAAGAAAAGTAAGAAATTAAAACAGCAGGCCTGCCTGATGGCAGGCCTAAAGTCGAAAGTTAATGACCCGTTTCGTAGTCTGCCTGAGCAGTATTCGTTCTTTCCCAGGTGCCGTCTTTGTAGAGTATTAACGCTGACGCTGTATTGTTTGGTGAATACGCACGGATTGTCACACCACAACTTGTACCACCGCTACAGTTGGCAATACCGCTCCAACGCACTTCCTCAACTTGCTTGGTGATATTCTTAATATAGAATCGCCCACTTGTTGAGTTACCAAACGAGAAGTCAATTGCACTACAATTGGCAGTGCCATTACCCCAGCTATGACCGCCACTTTTAGGGTAGATATCGCAAACCATTTGCGCAGAAAATGCAGAGCCAGTGAATAATGTACCTGCTACAAGAGCCAATGTTTTTAGTGTTTTCATCGTTATAATCCTTATCACTCTTTTCAGAGAAACTTTTAAAAAGAAGGCAGCATATTCGTATCAGTGAGGTTAAATATGCTGGTTTTTAGTTCGTAGTTTTCAACAGGCCTATCTGTGAGCTGCTCGCTAATGACCAGTTTCGTATTCAGCATTGGCAGTGTTCGTTCTTTCCCACGTACCGTCTTTATACAAGATAAGCGCCGATGCAGAATTTGTTGTGTAAGCTCTGATCGTGACACTGCAGCTGGTCCCGCCTGAGCAATTCGCACCACTCCAGTGCACTTCCTGGATAGGTTTGCTGATATTTTTCAGGTAAAAACGTCCACTGGTAGAGCGACCAAATGAGAAGTCGAAACCCATACAGTTGGCTGTACCGTTCCCCCAACTAGAACCGTTACTTTTGGGGTATACATCACATACCATCTCTGCAGAAAATGCAGAACCTGCGAAAAAAGTGCCCGCGACTAGAGCAAGTGCTTTTACTGTAGTTTTCATCGTTATTATCCTTATACATACATAAAATGTAAAAAAACCAACATTCAAATGATGCCACAAATGCAACATCTGTTACTTAAACTACCCAGCAAAAAACAACAATGTCAACACAAACCAACCGAAAAAACACAAATAAAAAACCAAATATTCACAAATAATTTATTTACGCAGGGATATTATTCACATTTAATACACTGAAAACAAAACAAAAAATATGCGACCAACGACACATAACCCGCTGGTGATTATTTATCTTTCCATTTCGATAACTTTGCGCCTTACTCCTCCATAAGTGCTAAAAAAGGAACATATAAGGCCGAGAGTGGTTACAGAAGTGACATAATTTTTGCCAACCCTTCTTGCATTTTTTCTTCACTTTGCCCGGCAAAGCCAAGACGGATATGTGTGTAATGAGATTGTGGAAAACACCAGAAGGCATTTTCCGTTTGAACGTAAACGCCCAGCGCGGCAGCTTGTGCGCTAAGATCAGATACATCCTTATGCGTGTTAAGCCAAAATGCCATCCCACCATCGGGAACATTGAATGTCAGTTGATGCCCAATGCTTTGATAATGCTTAAGCGCATCAGCCATTGCATCACAGCGAATATGATAGCGCTTTGTCATACGTCTCAAGTGACGCTCAAACTCGCCAGATGCCATCCAGCCAGCTAACGCCAATTGCAAAAGGATGTCATTCTTGTAGTTCATCAACTGTTTCAGCGCACTAAGCTGAGCAAGTACATCAGCTCTGGCGACCAGATATCCCATCCGGGCACCTGCAAACATGATTTTTGAAAAAGTAGAGACATAGATCACTATACCGTGTGGATCACTGGCGGCCATTGGTTGTAGCGGAGGACATCGATAGTGAAATTCATGGTCATAATCGTCTTCAACAATAAATACACCATGCTCAGCACACAGTTTATATATTGCCATGCGCCGTGCAACTGACAGAGTAACCGTTGTTGGATACTGATGAAGCGGTGTTAAATAAAGCAATTTAATATGACTTTGCAGCAGCCGTTGACGCAGGCTGTCAATGCTCAGCCCCTCTTCATCCTGTGTAATACCATAGAGCGTTGCACCACACGCCTCAAATGCCCTGTGTGCAGGCGGATATCCCAAAGATTCAACGGCAACACCTTCTCCGGGCCTGATAAAAGCTTTGGCGATTAAAAACAATGCTTCCTGAGAGCCATTGCAAACCAGCAAATCATCACATTCCAAAGCTCGGGCACGGCGCAGATAACGCTGTAACTGCTTTTTTAGAGCAGGCTCCCCTGTGCTATGACTATAATGCAAACTTGGTACATTAACGGCCCGACAAGCCTGACTGAGATGGCGACGAAACTCATCGTAAGGAAAATCAGACAGATCTGCCAGACCTCCAGCAAAACTATATTGATAGCTTGCAGCCCCCTTGATGTCAGGTTCTGGCACGCTCAGAGACAATGCAAAATCAGGCTTGATATTCATACTCTGATGAGCTGACACAGTAACATGCTGACTAGACTCAATGGGCAGTGCCTGATTCACCCGGTACCCCCGCCTTTGCTCTGAGCACAACCACCCCTGCGCAACTAAATTCTGCAAAGCAGTCATTACTGTGTGGCGGTTTATACCATATAGCTGCCCTAACTTTCTGGCTGATGGCAGAGGATCATCGGGTTGCAACTGGCCCAGTTTGATGGCCACCCGGATCTGCTCAGCCAGTTGTAAATGCTTAGGCTTATCCTGAGTCAGAGGCTGTCCGGTCAACATAATCTTGCTCCCAACCAAATATGAAAAATTCCAACTGGTCTAATGAAAAATAAAATTCTGGTTGTTTATAACCTACCAGAAAACACTATTCTGATCACAATTAGTTTGCAGTTAATAAAGGAAAGCGGATGTTAAAATCAGTTATTATGTCTTCGGAAAAAGTACGCCTGGAGCCTCTGACACGGGCTCACCTGCCGCACTTGCGTAATTTTGGCGAGCAAACCGCGCTCTGGACCTGGGTGCTGGATAATTATTGTCAATCAGATGAAAAACTTACACAGTGGTTTGAACAATCAGCTCAATTTGACCCAGAGCTTCAGTTACCTCTGGTAATTGTAGACAAAGCTAGCGACAGAGTTGCAGGTAGTACACGTTTATTTAGGCTCCACCAGACTAACTTAAGTGCCGAAATCGGCCATACTTTTATTGGTGAGCAGTGGCAACGCAGCCATATTAATACACACACAAAGTATTTATTACTCAAGCATGCATTTGAGACCCTTGGCCTGGTACGCGTGCAGCTGCGCACACATGAGCACAATCACAAGTCACGTTCAGCTATCACTCGTTTGGGCGCGCAGTTTGAAGGGCTTATAATGAAAGATCAGCGCATTGCGGCTGATGCATTTCGCAATACTGCCCAATTCGTGATCACTGATGACATGTGGCCTCAGGTAAAAGACAAACTGGAGGGCTGGTTATGAGTTATCCACGTACCGCTTTTTCTGAACACCTCACCGAACGCCTGTGGCAACTGATAGAAGCGCACCCTCTTGCCACCTTGGCGGTTGGGGTACCTGACACGCCTTTTGTGCACATGCCTTTGAGTCTGAATGAAGCAAAAACTCACTTAGTAGGGCATGCCAACCCAACAAACCCATTAATTAAACTGGATAACGCTCGGTTGCATGTTTTATTCACAGGACCAGATGCTTATTTATCACCCAGTCAGATAACCGGTCTGTCGCTGCCCACCTGGGATTACGCTACTGTTCATATCCAAGGGCAAATCAGGGAAATCAAACACTCTGACGATAAGCATGCAATCATGAAGCGCCAGTTAAGCCAGTTTGAATCCCATCCAACCCCTGGGATATGTCGGTACTTAGTGAGAGTCAAATTACAAAATTATTCTCTCAGCTGTTTTTTTTCAAAATTGAGATAGAGTCAATAACAGGCACTTTTAAACTTAGCCAGAATAAAAATAATGACACGCGCCAAGCTATAGCCGACCTGCTTGAATCTCAGAGCAATCCGCTTAGTCGCTATTATCTGCAATAAAATATTCGATCAGTGTGTGAGTCAGCGCGATAACCGGCTCATCACATTCATCCTGAGCCCCGCAATTGGCGATCAATCCGATCGCCACATCCTGCTCAGCCAGATAGACACTTTGTGTAATATAGCCAAACTCGTTGCCGCCATGATGATACAAAACGCCCTCATCGTACTTTTCCACCATCACCCCTAAGCCATAATACAACTCCCCTTGCAAAAAGTCCGGCAGCCAACGGGCTGTTTGTAAATGTGCATCACCGACCATATTGCGATAAATGCGCTCATTAACCGATTGCTCTTTAACAATAATGGCTTTGAGTAGCTTTGCCATGTCCCGTGCGCTAGATGCAACCGGCGCATCTGCTAATGCCGTATTCACAATCAGCTGTTTTGTGTTGTAGCGCTGACGGTAGGGTAAAATAAAATCAGGTTCCTCCATGTTGAAGAAGTAGCCCGATGCCACATCATCCGCTTCAACATCATACCCTTTTACGAAAGTCTCTGTTAATGCCAGAGGCTCAAGGACATGCTCGTGTATTAACTCACCAAGCGGTTGTTTTAACTTGTTTTCAATCACCATGCCCGCCAGCACATAGCCAGAGTTTGAATAGGCAAAGCCGGAGCCCGGCTCAAAATAAGCAGGCTGATCCAGAACAAACTGCAGTGCAAAACGGTTGCCCTTGCGGTGCACCTCGTCTGCCAGTTGCGCCCAAATAAAATCCAGCTCACCCACATCATTGTATTCAACGATCCCGGCGCTGTGATTTAGCAGCTGACGCAATGTCATGGTTTCAAGATTCTGGATGCGGCCCACCATATATTTCACCACCCAGGGCAATACAGGCTCATCCAGATTGAGGTGCTGTTTGTCATGTAAGGTCGCAGCAAGCAGTCCCACCAGCTTTTTTCCGGCACTACCACTGGGGATCAGGGTCTGGCTGGTCATGGGAGCCTGAGTCTGGAGGTCGGCATATCCGGCGCTACCATAATAGCGCTCACCCGATGTTTCAATATACAGGCTTACACCTGGGATAAAGTCCGATACTAAATCTACCAGCAAGGGGTCTATCTGCCTGTGAAGACGGTTTTCAGGCTGCCTGACTTCACCGTATGCAGCGCGTTGCGTCCCGCCACAACTGCTGACTAACCAGATCAGCATGGCAAGCCACACACCTGGTTTCCCCGTTTTAATACCCATCAGTTGATTTCCTTGTCCGTTATTGCACCTACAAACTACTTTAAATTTCGGTACAAATACATATACTAAGCAATATATCCATTTGAATATTATTACATTGGTTGGCTTATTACTGGCGGTAGACGTATTGCAACCTGTGATTTTGTTTGAAACATTTAATCCGCTAACCACCAACCTTCTCCTGATAGTGCCAAGCGCTTTATTATTGCCCAAAGAGCCGTTAAAAAGACAACCTCTCGTGAATAAAAATAACAAACACAATTATGAGATCAGACAAGCAAAAACCCAGGACTGTCAAAGCCTGGCTCTATTGGCAGCTCGGGTCTGGCTGGACACTTACGCCAGAGACCAAGTTAAGCCTGAGTATATCGAGTATGCGAACAATACCTTCACCCCAACCTATTTTCAGTCTTTGCTTGAGCAGCCTGACTACCAGCTGCTTGTCAGTGAATGCGATGGCGTATTACAGGGCTTCGTGCTGCTCAATCTCACCGCTCACTACCAGACAGCAGACAATGGCTATGAAGTTGAAAAACTCTACATAGACAGGCCATTTCAGGGCGCTGGGCTGGGTCGCGCTTTACTGAACCAGGTCGCGCGGCAGTTTGGCACGCCAATGTGGCTCTACACCTGGACAGAAAACGCAGCTAATCAGTTTTATCGTCGATTGGGCGCTCAGCAAATAGGTACTCTCAGTTTTGAGGCATTCGGTAGTACAATCAATAACAACGTTTATAAAATCTCCCTATAAGGAACATATCATGAAGTACATACTCCTGATTTTCTTTTTCGCGTTGCTAAGCGGCTGTCAGACCACTTCATCTGAACCCGGTATTACAGGCGACACCGAATTTACTGCAAGCGACCCTGAGTATGGCTTTGTGCCACACAAACCGATCAAACTGGGCGGCTTTTTGCGTGGCTCCAAGTATGAAGGCAGTCATATTGACTACTTTCAGAGCCTGACAGGTCCTAATGGCGAGCCCGTCGAGGTAAAACGACTTGGCAGTTGCTGCCCGTTTGAAGATAAATCTATGCTATTTGGCGGTGGTATGCTGGATAAGTATGAACTTAGCTATCGGGGCCAGAAAAAGCCCGTCACGATTTATGTAAATTTGTATCAATTTGAAGCGCCTAAAGCACCGCAAGGTTTCACTTTGTTATAGCAAAAAGGAGGGCATAAGCCCTCCTGCTACTTTATCACAAGAAACAAGTTAATCCTGATGCGCCACACCGGCACGATAGAATGCAGCCAGGTGTGTTTGTAAACGCCGCATGTTTGACCCATTTCCCAAAGTACCGTCCTCTGCATTGGCAAGCGCAACTATGCCCGTCTTAGTGTAGGGTTGTAGCTCATAATGGTATGGGTGCCCGGATCTCCACCGTCATGACCGACAAATGGGCCTTGCCAGAACCAGAACAGCCCTTGTGTGTCCATCCAGTAGGTGGGCACATCGGTTTGCACAGACAGCATAGTCGCAATACTTTGCTCACTCAATACGCTGGCATTGTCCAGTGTGCCTCCCTGGCTGATGGCAATTAAGAAACGAGCCAGATCGTGCGCGGTGGAATTCAGGTCTCCGTCGAAAAACGTCGGGTAGCTGAATTCAGGCACATAATGCGCAACACCTTCATTATCTATGGCGTACTGAGGTGATTTTGGGTTTTCTTCTGGCAACTGTGTATAATCCCAGTGGGTATTATTCATTCCCAGCGGAGCAAACAGGTTCTGCTGCATATGCTCTACCAAACTGATATTGAGTAGCTTCTCAACGGCATACCCCGCCAGGCCAGCGCCCACATTGCTGTAATTATGGATACTACCTGCTGGCACACTGCCTTCACCTATATATACATCCTCACTATAATACTGACCATCAGGTAATAAATAAGCCTGAAAGAATTCTGTCGAATCTGTCAGTGTAGTCTCTTCACAACTTTCATGGCCTCCCTGAGCATATAGAGATAAGTTGGTACCGTGAATATAGTAGCTACAGTTGTATTGCGATGTATCCCGGATGCCTGAGGTATGTGTCACCAAATGTCTCAGCGTGATATCGCGCTCTGAGTTTGGATGGGCTACCTCAAACGGCAAATTCATTTGAGACAGCGCAGTGTCCAAATTGAGTTGACCTTGCTCTATCAACTGCATCAAGCCAGTTCCCATTACCGCTTTACTGGTTGAACCAACATTCATTGGCGCATGGGCTGTCATGGGTTGATTGGTCTCAAGATTCGACACACCATAACCCTTTTCGAAAATGATCTGGCCATCTTTAATCACAGCCACAGCCACACCCGGAATGTCCATCTCAGTAAGGCTCTGAGTGAAGGTCTGATCTACGCCGTTAAAGTCAAAGCCGCGACTCGGTGCTACACCCGATGTTTGCATTGCATAATCAAGCACGTTATCAGACATCCATTCGACTTCTTTTGTCACATAAACGGGCACAGAGATATCAGGCGTCACACCCGTGACTTCGAGCACCTGGTTGTTAAGGTCTGAATAGGTTTGATGGCTCAATGAACCCGTCCAGCCATTGGGGAGCTTAAAGTCCAGTGCATCTGACACAGCTCCATTAGTCGCACCGCCGATCAAAGTTACATGTGGCAAGGATTTGAGGGTTTGAGTCAGCACTTCACCTGCGCTGTATGCCAGCTCGCCGGTCAGCACATATACAGGTTTAGTATAAGCCTGGTCGGGCGTCGCTTTGAGTGTTAACGCCTGCTTATCTTGCTGATAATCGGCGTTAAGGATCTGCTTGTATGCCACCGTCTGTGCTTTGTCATTAAAGAATCGCGCAATTTCCAATGACACACCATCAAATCCGCCATCATTTACTCGCAGATCAATGATGATCCCATCGCTGTCAGCCAAGTCTTTCATCACTTCGGCCATTAAAGTGCGGGTATCTTCGATATCTTGCTTTGCATGCGAAATAACCGCAAAGAACTCATCAACCTCAGTCTCTTCGCTCGCCAGCATCGCAGCCTCACGGTCTATCCGAATATAACCTAAATTGCCTTCCAGCTTACCCCACCCCAGCGCATTACTGTCTTTGTATCGGGTCAGCTTTTTATCTAAAAGGTATAAGCCAGTCATTCTGGCAAATACACTCAGCTGCCCGTCATAAGCTTCGTCGATATGATCTTCCCACTCATCGCCATGACGTTGCTGCATAAGCCAGGCTAAATCTTCATACAACTCAGTGCCACCTTCACCTGAGATCTCAAAGCGCTTGCCATCTGTGAGTGATACGTGCGTATCATCAAAATCTTCCAGCATGGCCTCAAACACGTCCGCAAGCTGCTCAGGGGTCGTATCAGCACTGATCTGTGGTCGGTACGCGGTATAGGCTGCCTGCCAGTTAATGTCTCTGAGCTCAAAAAACGCATAATAGTCGTTAAATGTGTGCCAGAAATACTCAAAGTTTGCCACCGGATCATCACCGCTGAGACGCTGCTTAGGCTTACATTGCTCGCGCATTTCAGGCTGCTTTTCAAACACCCAGTCGTTGGTCGCATAAGTGGTTAGCGTCAGTGTTGTTTTGTCACTTTTGAGATGCTGATCCAGCTCGTCCAGTTCTTTATAAGAATGCTCTTCAACCAGTACACATCCAAAACTGTTGTACTGAAAACGTCGTAAATTGTCGGTATCAAACTGCCACAAGTTGCCAGTGCCCTGTTGCACCCAAATGCCCTTGTGCTTTGTAAGCGCATGATCATCATTACTGTTACCACACCCAGCCAATAGTAACGCCGCACTTACCAGACTAAGTGGCATCCACCCTTTCGCTTTTTTACCCATCAAGTCAAACATACCTTCGTCCTTTTCCATTTGATTACAATCCAGCTCAGAGTGTCTGAGCTGGTCCTAATGAGGAGACTTAAGGCTAAATGAACGAGGTGCGCAATTCTGTAGAATGCTTAGCTAAGGTTGTTCAACTCTGTAGCGAACTGTCAGTAAGTGTGCCTGATTGTGGCAATTATCGTCTTAAAGTCGGTATTTTATATAAACTTTCTCACTCTGTTCATTGTGCTGTAAAAACCATAAGGATGTCTGGTTCGTGTTGTTAAGTAATACAACTTTTGCTGGTTTACCTTTGACTGGTAGCGCCAGTGGCTGGCTGCGCCGCGACAAACCATATTTACGCTCACCAAAGGAGAGCATTAGATTTTGTGAGTCATCAAAGAAAATCAGGTCACTTAGCCCATCATCATTGATATCGGCTACATTGAACAACCAGTCTTGTGACATTTGGCGTAAGTCCAGAGCCATGTGAAGTGTTTTACTGCCTCGGCGCTGTCGTTTGAACTGTCCGTCACCTCCTTGCAGATACAGGTTAAAGTCTAATTCCAGCACTCTATTGGACATCAGAGACAACACACTGCCCAGTCCCACCGATGTACTGACACTATATAGATCTGGACGCCCGTCACCATTGAAATCTCCATACCCAAAGTGAAGTAGCTCATCATCCATCTTTAACATCGTGGAGGTTGTATCTGAGACTTGCCAAACTCGGGTTGCCGGATTAATAAGCCCAGGCAATATCAGCATCCGGTGAGGATCTCCTTCACCCGACTCCTTAATGAGCAAATCGATAACCCCGTCACCAGTGGCATCTACCAGAGCACCAAACTGACGAGTTTTATCTTCATCAGACGCAGAGAATGACCAGCTCAGTAAGCTATTCGAAAATCCGGCCTCAGTGCGCCTGAGCGCGAAGATTTGCTCGTCGATAACAAATGTCAGATCCGCTTGCTTGTCCTGATTGATATCCTGAAGAGCAAAGTGCGCTGGCAATGAAATTGTCAGTGCATAGTTTTCAGACTGATGGGTACTTAATACATAAGAGTGCTCAAGCTTCACCTGATGCTGATAAAAACGGCCATCCTGTTGTTGTAGTAACAAAGTTAACTGACCAAAGTGCGGCAAGATAAAATCACTCAGGCCGTTTTCGTCCAGGTCCATACTGAAACGAATATCGCGCAGTGTACTCAACAACCAGTGAGGACTTTGCTGGTATAAATGCGGTGCTTTTATAAGCGGCATTAATCCGGTTTTTGTGTATCGATATATACCATCTTCGGCCAATACCACGGGAACAGGTTCAGATTCATCGGCTAGCGTCACCAAGTCCATCGCCACCGCCTTAATACCGGATGTCTCGAGTGTTTTCACAAATTGATATCCGGTTTTGTCATACCGATAGGTTTCAATATCACCCGCCTCCGAGGCCAACCACAAATACCTGACCTCTTTGTGTTGCCACTGTAACGGTGGTGCACTTCCCAACATCTGTGCCTGCGCCAGACACGGAAACCCCAGGATCGCAGCAAGCAATAACAACAACCAGTAAAACCAAGGTGGTAAATTCATTTTTATTGTCCTTCTTTGAGTAATCCAATGGGGCTGCGGCATAGTTGTTTGCGACTCAGCAAGATACCGCTGGCGGCAATGGCCAGTGCGATGGAGAGCGCCTCGACCAGCATCATCAATACGCTGCCCTGATAGGACATAGCCAGATTCTGCCGATAAAATGCATCAACAAAACTGAATATGGCTGCAACGGCACACAAGGTGGGGATCAAAGTGACCGTTAGCCACTCAATCAAAAGGATCCTGAGGCCCTGGCTTTGTGATAAGCCAAAACTCAATAACAGTCCGTTACGGGTCTGATCTTTTTCCATATGAGTCCGAATTGCCGCAACCATCAGAAGATTACTAAGCAAGGCAATAAATACGCTGTAACTCATGACGAGCGCAATCAGTGCCCTGACCTGACCTCGTATTTTACCCAGTAACGCATCCAGTGTGACCAGGCGGAGCTGAGGGTGTGCACGCCATAACTCCCCTATCGCCGAAGTGCCCGCTGCATTGAGCTCAATACTGCCCATATGATAAACAGGCCCAACTGCACTGGCCGCCCTACTTTGTTGCAATACAAACCAGAAGGTCACGGAGCTTCCACCAGGTTTAAATTGATGCACAGAATTGATTGTGGCTTTAACCCGCTCACCTGCTACATCAAAATGAACAGTGTCCCCAAGCGACAGTGCTAATTCAATGAATACTTCATGGTCGACAGAGACTCCCATCTGTGAAGTGCCCGTATCCCAGCTGCCCTCTGTCAGTGTGATGTTTTCAGGCATGTCAGCATGCCAGTGCAGATTGATGGGCTGTTCCAGACGACGCTGTGTGTCACTGGGCTGTACATCCCGTTCAGACACAACAATATCGTTAAAGTGGGTCACCTGAGCCAGCTGAAAGGGCTGCATTTCTTTGATACTGCCCTGATATCGTTCAACAAATGCTTCGAGCGCTGTTTTTTGTTGCTCATTGGCACGGCTGACAAACACATTGCCCTGATTCTGATAGAGGTAGAGCTCCAGCATATTGGTCACATCCCGGCCCATATTGATACACAGCAGCAATAAAGTCACACTTAAGCCTAGTGCCGTAATCTGTACCAACTTGACCGACATCCGCTTACGTAACAACAACATGCTAAAATGCGCCAACACCCAACGCTTTGGCATAACAAAGCCACTAAATTTCAGTACCAACCAGGTGACAAGCAAGACCAGCACTACACACACACCCAATCCCCCAACAGCATGCCACTGAGTAGCCAGTTGTCGGTATAAATCAGGATCAGTGCCGTCAGCAGCCCCACTGGGCTTAAAATCGCTAACCAACGCATATGCTTTTCCTCAGTACATTGCTCAATCAGCGAACGAATATCCCCCTGAGCAACACCAACCACATAGGCAATGCGATAAAAAAGTACACAGCGGTCGCCAATGTAAGGGCCGCAAGCAGATCTTGCCAGTGCCAGTAAAGCGCAAACCCATCTACATAAGACTGTGCCAGATGACTCACGCCATAACTTGCCAGCAAAGCGAGCAAGAGTGCGGGGATCAAGCTGAGTATAAGAATAATTGCGCCAGCGCTGATTGCTAAAGCAGGCAACATACGGCGCTCCATACCACAGGCAAGCAGTACAGAAACGCTTTTTTTGAGTGGCTGAACCTGTACCTGGCTGCATAGCCACAGGATCAACACAGTCAAAAGCACAATGAGCAAACTGAGTAACCCAAGAAAGTTCTGCACCCGCTGCCAGACTTTGGCAAGCGGATAATTGTTCAGAGATTTACTGATCACCTGCACGCTCGGTGCACTTGACTGAAATTGCTCGATGGCGGCGCTAAGCCCAGTATCGTGCAGCATCAGAGCTCTGTTCAGATGTGGCGTCAGATCACCGCCGGACAGACTCAACTGAGATACCATAGCACGCATATCACTGCCCAGGCCTTCAAGGATCCTATCTGGCTCTAGCAACAACAGCGCGGAAACTCGCAGCGGCACACCGTTTAGTTCAAGTGTATCTCCCAGCTCCACGGACAGGGCCGCTGCTAACCTTGGCTCAAGCCAGATTTCACCTAGTCCTGGGCCCTGTTGTGTACGCTGTGCATCGAGCCCCTTACTTTGACTGATGTGAATGTCTCCCTGAAGCGGATAGTTGCTATCCACTGCCTTTAGAATGGCGCTCTGATGCTGAGCGTGATTGCTAAGCGTCACACGGTACTGAGACTGCAAACTGGACTTTGTCGAATGCGTTGTGATCCAGTCCAGCTCCGCCTTTTGCCATGGCCGCCTTACTGTCACTTGCGTGTCTGCACCCAGCGTCGATTGTAGATTTTGCGCTAAAAATCGCTCTACCCCCTGCCCCAACAAGCTACTCAGTAACAAATAAACAAATAACACACACAGGGCTGCGAGTGTCAGCCAATATTTACCTTGCAGAATCTGCCTCCAGAGCAAGGTATTGAACACTCTGAGCGCATGTATCGGCGAAACTGTTTTGTGGTTTACAGCCAAATTGGATGGCACCGTTTGTGCTAATGACATGGCGTCAACCTCCCGTGGCTGAGGCGATAAGCTTTATCCATGCGCCTTGCCAGAGCCATATCATGGGTCACTAAAATCAATGACGCACCACTTTGTCTGGCGCCTGCCAGCATGAGCGTGATCACCTGCTCTGCGGTAGCCTCATCCAGATTGCCGGTTGGCTCATCTGCGAATAATATTCGAGGCTGGACACTCAGAGCGCGGGCAATCGCGACTCTTTGTTGCTCACCGCCACTCAACTGAGTGACTCCCTGGTCCTGCCGCTTTGCCAGGCCCATCTGCGTTAACCAATGAGCAGCCTGCTTGGTGGCATCTTTATGGCCCCGCAGCTGCAGCGGCAATGCGACATTATCGAGGGCATTTAACTCCGGCAATAAATGAAACTGCTGGAACACAAAGCCACACAGGGGCAGTATCTCAGAGGCTTTAAATGTCTGATTTTCAAAGCGGTAGCATACGTGGCCCGATTGCGTTGCTTGCAGACCCGCAAGCAACGACAACAAAGTTGATTTGCCGCATCCGGAAGCACCAACAATAGCAATATGCTCTGCAGCTTCAACGCGCAGTGACAAAGCATTGATCAGTGGTAATTGAGTACCGTTATGTAACTGTATGGTGTGGCTTAGGTCGCTGACCTCGAGTGACAGAGCCATGCCTGAATCCTTGAATCATTAATCGTGGATCCAGCATGCGCTCTTAGGTGTGAAAGGAACGTGAAATAACAACAGCGCTTTGTCATGTAGTCACACAGCAGCGCATCATATCTATTCGGTAATCAGTGACTTTATTTTGCATTCTTTAGAAGACAACCCTGCCCAGTCAGCGCCTTCATCACCGTAAATCAGTACTTTAGTACCTGCGTGATAAGCCGAAAGTGCAGCACTATAGACATTACTATTGGTACTGGACGCTTTATCCAGCCAATAGCCGAATGGACAATTTTCTAACCCGGCGCCAATTTGCGATTCCAGTCTGATTAAAAAGACGTTATCGGTATAGTCCGCCCAAGTATAAAGCTTATCAATTTTAAAATACCCACCACTTGTCACTGTTGCCTGAGCACCCAGTGAAAATAGTGCCATAACACCGGCAAAGAAAACGCTTCTTTTCATTTTTTACAACTCTATCTGTTTATATAAAAAGGTAACTGGCGACGATTATAACATAGCCAAATGACAATCTAACTTTATCAGATATTATCGGCTCAGTTTGGCCAAATGTACTATCGCCCCTAGACCGTATCTTTATTAAGTCACTAAAAGCGGGTTTCCTGTAAAGATATCAGGCTTACTTCACAATCATTAGTAGCCGATGTCAGGCGTACTTTTTTGCCCGACATATAGGCTGCCAATGCCAGACTCAAAAAGTGATCAACCTTATCTGTACTATGCTTGCTGTAGGTAATCTTCGCCGTTTTATTGCAACCCGCCAGCTCATATTGCACATCGTTATTGAAATAGAGACGAATCGTTTTGTCGTTAGAAAAGTCGTATACTTTTACCCCTTTCAGCGTGCCCAAGCCAATATCAGTTACTGCTAAAGTTGTGGTAGAAGCAAGTGCTATAATTGCTCCCAGTAGGTATTTTTTCATCGCCATTTCCTTTTGCATTAATTTGGGAACACAGGGTAGCTCAAAACAGGTTTGACGACAATCTGATAGCTCACTGAACGGCAAGATGCGGTATTAAACCTGAATTTCATTGAGCAAAGGGCTGAGCTCAACGTTCGCCTTGAGTCTCGAGGCTATCAAATATAATCCAGCCAGCTTGCGGTGAATAAACAGAGCATCTACCGGTGGGGTGTGCCACTGCCGGGACTGAGTGCTCAACGCTCTGCCCTGTTCAGTGATCTGCTTTGCCAGACCACTGGAGGCAAAGTCAAAAGGTCCGCTTGCTCTGAGCGGTGAAATAGCCAGTTCAAACAGAGACAACACGGCGTTTTGGTAGTGTGGATCAATGTCATCAGAAAAATAGCCTATCTCACAAGCGGCCTCTTTTAGTTTCTGTCGGTTCTGCTCAGCGCCGGCCTGAAGTAGCTTTTTGTAACCCAGGCACAGTGAGGGAGAAATGGTCCTGGTGGCACCAAAGTCGAGCAGTACAATCTGATCTGTGTCACGGTTGTACTGGTAATTGGCCAGATTAGGATCTGTCTGTACCATTCTTAACTCAAACAGTTCGGTGAAAAACAAGGCAATCAGGCGATAAGCTAACTGGTCGCGCTTTGCCTGCGGCAAAGTCGTCATAGCTTCCAGCGGCTCACCCTGAACAAACTCCATCGTTAACAGGTGTTTTGAACTCAGCGCAGCATAGCTCTTTGGTACCTTAAAATGTGGGTTATGTGCAAGCGCCTGCTCAAATGCACTCAGCGCTTTTGCTTCCTGATAATAGTCGGTCTCAACTAGCAGCTGCTGCTTTGCCTCTTCAACCAGCGACGTTATGTTCAGAGTTTTTGGCAACAAACCTGAGAGCTTGATCAGGCTAACCACATTGTCTACATCACTGTGGATACTGTCGGCGACACCTGGATATTGTACTTTAATCGCCAGCGGCAGACCCTGTTCAGAAGTTGCCTTATGGACCTGACCAATTGACGCGCGGGCAAAACTATTTAACTCAATATGGCTAAACTTATCCAGCCAGTCGGGGCCCAGCTCTTTTTCCAGGGTCGCAACCAATTGCTTGTGTGGCATCGGGGCCGCATCAGAGCGGAGTCGTTCAAGTAACACAGACAGCTCAGCAGGTAACAGCTCACCGGCATCCATAGACAATAACTGGCCTAATTTCATAGCCGCACCACGCAGGTGAGATAACTTCTCGGCTACCGCATGGATATTACCTGACTGTAGCAGTAATTCAGAGCGGCTTGCTTTTTGACCACTTAATGCCTGCTTAGCCCCTGCAATCATCACATTAGAAGCAACTTTACCCGCCAGGCCGCCAAAATGTGCGAGCCTGCTTAGCCTGCCAGATGGTACGCGCCGTGATTTGTTATTCAAATTTCCACTCCTGTGTCTTGATATCACTCTTTTTACGTACGATACCGACATTTTGTTCAGATGGTACAGCTAATGAGTATACCGCCTGGCATTATTTCCCAACTCATTGAACTCATTTAGCCTTGTCTGATTAGATCGCAAAAGACTGAACTTTGAAAGAAAAGCGTATCATTAACTGATGTGATTACAACAAAGCCCTTATCGCCAGACGTAACATCACGGCGGAAAAGAGCGATCTAGCCATTCCTCTAAGCTGTCGATTGAGGCCAGCTTGACCTTACGGGCTTTAATTTGCTCAACAAGGCTCAGGCGTTGTAATGATTGTAAAGAAAAGCACTAAATAGTGATACTAACGTAGAATTGAAAAACCTTCGAAGACAAGAAGCTTGATATTAAAGTCTGGACAACCAATGTATCAGATCACCAGACACCTAAAGAATTTATGTGATGTTATCCACCGTTTTTGTGACTTTGCTGTGAGTAAATCCGCCCTACACTAGGCCAAGCAGCTATTATACTTGCGTTATGGTAACCAGTATGTAAAATTTCATAATTCGTATTTTAGGGAAAAGCAAATAAATGAAACGTACGATTTTAGCTATTGCTGCTTCAGTTATGATCACCCCAGCAGTTGCAACAACACGCGGAGGCGATCAAGGCGGCCCTCCAGTGCTTATCGCAACGGGTGGGGTTATCATTAAACCTGATACACACTTAATAGCCACAACTGGCGGTGGAAACCAAGGCGGCGATCCTGCATCAAATATGGTTGCATCGACTGGTAGCAAGGGCTCTGGCCCTCGCATCTCAAACAGTGGGGGCATAATCATTAAGCCGACGACTGAAACACTCGCGACAACAGGGACTGGTGATCAGGGTGGGCGCCCTCGCCTGGCTTAAATACTCAACAGGCGTTCAGAGTTGAGCGCCTGCCTCTTTTCCAACTATCTCTTTTTTGCTACTTGTAGCATGATCTGCTCATTAGTCATGCCTTTAGCAAGCATCAAGAGCAATGTAATTCTTTCAGCTGCGTATTCCTTAATTTCATCCGTTTGGTGGTGAGAGTACGTAGTTGTCGCAAAACCAATTTCTTTACCGTCACACAGCATTCGAACGCTTTTATGTCCATGACCAGCTTGCACAACTTCTGCGTTATCAATCTGACTTTTGGTATTTATCTTATGATTACAAACCATACTTTCACCGCCCTTCAATTTTTCCAATAAGTAAACGACTGCGTATTCCAATATTACGATAAGCCAAAAACGAGCTTCAAAAGTTCGGAAATAAAAAAGCCAAACAGAGCGCCAATTACCCAACTTTTCCATTGCCCTTTATAGCTAGAGGCTCTTTTAATATCTGTTTGCAGGTTCTCAATAATTCTTGATTGAAATGCAATATCACCTGCCAATGAATTAATCAATTCTGAGTCTATACCTAGTCCAATCTTTGTTAATATCTGTGATTCAGACATTAATCGAGGTGTGTTGTGTTCAAGCTCATATACAGCGCCCTGAACACTCGCCAGTTTGATTGATGGTTTTACTGTAATTATTCCAAGTGTATATATCTTTCTGATGCTAGGAATAAACTCTAAACTGACATCTACCCCGTTGCATAGTGATTCTGCTTGAGTAAATATAGAACTAAACGACTCTGGTTCGACCCCAACAATTTCTGTACGTCCATTACCTATAATCAAGTGCCTTCCACCGCTATTGGAAGAGGCCACAATATATTCAGCAAGCGAACCTACATCTATGTCACGCAAAGAAATGCAATTATTGGATTGGTCAATATTTATTAAAATATCGCCACTTTTTAGGTGTTCTAGCGTTTCCATTTTATTCCAATACTTAAAATTTTCTATTACCAAACATCTTCACTAAAAAGATATGGACTTTTATTGATACGACCGCATGACATTGGCAGTAAAGAGACACCTTGTTCTTTAATGTATATCATCGCTTCTTTTCTATTTAAGTAGTTGCCTTTATCATCATAAAATCCTTGATTCTCTCCGCCGCAGCGAGAATCTAAACCACTGTTATGCGCCTTTTCTATGCAATGGCAATGTCGGGTTGGCTTTGCCAAGTGAACCTCTGTACCGCATTTAAGCCTGATTGCTACACCCTGCAACATAAAACCCCTAGTATTCCAATACTGATTTCTTAATTTAATATGGAGATTTACCGCAATACCAAACCAAAAAAACTTAGTTTTAATTAAGTTTAACCCACATTTGGAGTAGTTTAATTCCAACACCTAAGCCTATAGAAATCGATGTTATAACTCCTTTTTTAGACTCATGAAGTGCATATAGAGTAGCAGATATAAATGGATGAATGATTGGCTGAATTACCTTAAGAAACAACATTGAAAAGACAAAGAGTAAATGAAGTAGTGTCGGCCACATATTTGACAGCGTTGATATATAAGCAAAGTTGCCGAATATCCACCTGTTGACGACAGAGTGTTCATAATCATTTAAATTACTACTTTCCGCAAGAAGCTTACCAATGTGATACCTCATCACATCGAGGGAATCAAAATACATATGTATATAATCTTGAAAATCAACCCCTGATTTGCATACCGAGCCAGCATTGCAAATTAAATAGCTGAAGAGAATATCATAGGAAATTATGTATATAACCATCGCTAACGGCATCGTAACTAACACAGCAATTAAAGCTACTACTAAATCACCTAGTATTACTAAAGCCACTCTTCGTTTTGAATAACGCCGGTGAAGAATGTTTAGCAAAAAAATTGTCATTGCGATTGAAATTACATTGATAATAGCGTTACTAAACACAAACCCAGCCACCTGCGCCCATCTATCTAATTGGTACTCAGTTGGTTCGGCGGGTATATGTAACGCAATAGAAAGTATATACCTACCATGTAGTAGGTCCTCTCTTTCTGGTACATACACAACTACCGAATATATGAGAAACACTATTAGACTGAGACCAAATGAAAAAAGACCTGCTCTGAAAATACGGCCTTTTCCGTGATAAATGAATATTAACCAACGTTTAGCATGCATTGACCCTTCCATGAGCAACTCGAAAAAAGTTTTATCTTGGATATGAAGCCAAAAGTGCCCCATGCTTTCTCTCATAAGGCTACGCTTTTCTTCTCCAAGCATCCAGTCAATATAGGCAAGCAAGGCTATTATAATCGCCAAGGTCAGAAATAACTCATCTAGCCATAGATTTAACATACTAATCCTTTTTCCAATATTCAAAGTTAGGGAAGTTAATTGTCAAGCATAATCACTTCTAAATCATAGAATAGTTTGCCGCAGCTGATATGACTCTTCATCTAAATCAATTTTCTTGAAAATTACCTGCCCATATGCTTTGTTTGTTCTGATTAAAGTATCTTTTTTCTCTCTAGCTACACTCTCTTCAACACGACATCCAAAATATATCGCTTTAATACACCGAGGATTTACACTTTTAAGGTAGACTGGTGATAAATCATTATTCTTAGATATGACATCTACCATTATCATATTGAAATCATTATCACCTGCGTTAACTATAAAAGTGTTACTTTCAAGATCAAATGGTACTTTACATCTAATTAGTTCGTTACTAATGCTTTCAACTTGCTCTTCGGGAGTATTAACAATTACTTTATCTGCGTGTAAAAATTTAAAAATATACCTCCATTCTTGCTCACACTTCCATTCATAGCCTTTCATTGTAAAGAATCTTTCAATAAAATTAGAGTTTGCATATTCATATAAACATTCTTCACTTATATCCAAGCCAGCCCTTTTAACATCATAATTAACGGGCTTGGGTTTTATTGAAGCTGCTGAAAAATCATTATCCATGACCTTTTTTTGTTCTGGTGAAAATCTAAATAAGTTTTCTGACTCTAGCTCTATCATTACACCTTTGTGCTCATCAGCATAATGAGACCACATAAGATTGTTATTGCCGTTTTCACTCAGACAAACAACACCATACTTAAGTAGATCTGTATCTAATTCTTCCATGTAATCTACATTAAATTGAGAGTCTAGTCTTTCATATTGAAATTGATCTAAAGACTGCATAATCTCAACTTTCCTTTTTACTGCTGAAGTAGTTGGTAGAAACTCAAAAGGGTCGTTTAAGCAGTCCCTTGATGAAATTCTTAAGTGTAAATCGCTGAGTGCCCTCATATCTAAGCCCATATATTTAAATAGTCTCATTTTCCTGACCCACGTTTAAAATACATTTTAATGCCCTGTAACTTTAATTCTTGAATACACGTTATTTATGGCGTCTGATAAATGCAATAAATTACCGTTGTATTTGTCTGTTACAACCTGCCTCGATGCGTAACCAAACAAATCAGCAACAACACCATGGTCAACATTTTTTGCTAAGTGGATAATTAGCGAATCTTCAAATGTTTTCGCTGTAGCCCAATCTAATCCAGCCTTTTTAAGTAATGTGTTTACTTTGGTTCTTAGGTTTGTCGGTTGTTTGTTTATGCCGTTTTTAACTGCTCGCTCACTCATGGCGAACTCATTGAGACGATCATTAAGCAGCGCTGGTGCATACTCACTAAAGCCTCTATACGTTCCTAAGTTATGCCTATATTCTGCTGGTAATTCTTGTTGTTCGTACCAATCAAGATATTGCTCAAGTGCTTGGCAAAATACTTCTGGAACTTCGATGGCGCGGTCTTTTTTATTACGACTGTAGGCCGCGGGCAAAAGCCATTTACGATATACCTCGCCTTTATCATTCATCAACTGACTAAGTCTTAGCAAATTATGCTCAGTAAGCGAAAGTGGAACGTAAGCAAGCTGGCTAATTAGATATCTATCTTTAACTTCATATTTGCCCGTACAAGCTGTATTTAAAAGCGAATCTATGTCGCTATCAACGAATATCTGCCTCAACATCTATATAGTTGCATATCCTTAATATTTTATAATGCAATATAGATTACACCATAAAAGTGCAAAAACAAGGCAGTTCAGACAATAAAAAAAGGGCTATATTGGAATGATGGGAATGAGTGAAATGTGACTATGAGGGTCGGCGCGCCAGCCGAGCTGAATACGCACCTAAGCATTACAGCTCAGACAAGATGACAGATGCCACAATCGCAAGCACAAAAGCTTCCGGCGCTGGAAACGCGGTAGCCAGCACCGCAAACAGAGCACCAAATGCACCAAGTCTATGATGTAAGCTTGCTGAACTCGTTAATTCAGGTTTCGCCATGGCTATTCCTTTATCAACGTACCCCAAGTCTCTCAAAATACCAAGATATAGGGGTACCGAGGTGTTCAGACTATTGCTACCTTTTAGTTTTCCGCCGTCCAAGAGAAGCTAATTAAAGCCCTCTATCGCATAAGGAAGTAGCAATCCTTGGCGGCCGGTTGACAACCCATGAGGAGTAAGGGCTGAGCATTGGTTGGATTATATATTATATTTTAAGTTTGTTGTACGAGTATTAAAGCGCTCTCAACTTTGCTACGCCCGAAACCTCCAACACCACCTTAATAGACTTCATTAAACTTCTATTTCTACAAAGGGCAGTTCAGATGCCGTGCCTATAATGCGACCACTCTCAATGTATGCCGTCGGAATCGCCCAGGACAGGGCTTCATGCTCCATCGCTGTGCTGTACCAAAGTTGTGCTATCTGTATTGCCTTGGGCAATCTTAAAATTTTCCGCCGAGTCTTTTTAAGCTGAGAGTATAAGCCGTATATTCGGCTAGCATTAACCACGGTACCTAAATATTGGGAAAGACTGGTTACGCAGGTCGAAATGAACATACAGGGAGCCGTATAAGCTACATCACTTTTTTGCGTCACAAGTTTTTATGGCAGGTACTGATCCGGCATGGCAGGCAAAACAAGTGGGGCATAAATACATAGGTATGCTCCGGAAAATTTACGCTTAGTGGATTCAGGGTGCACGTCTGGAAAGCTGGCTGAACTGGCAGAAAAGCAAGGTCAAGTTGCCACAAAAGGTCGACCATGGAGTTAACCTCTTGTCTTGATTAGCACAAAGACCTAAAACGGCATCTTGAAGCCCGATGTATTGCACAAGATACATTTGCCACAAAGGCGGTTTGGCTTTTTTTAACCAATTTTAGAGCTTTTATTCACACTTGCTCAGATGAGGGTTATTATCAGATAAGTCTCTTTGCAAAAACCGCCACAAAAAGGCCCTGTACAATGACCAATATGAGCACAGTTTCTGAACAGACATTGCTAACCATGAACTTTCAGGCGCTGCAATCTGCCTATGCCCGGGACCCTGCGCCCGACTATGCACAACGCGTTGCAGTGCTCAAAAAGCTCAAACGAGCATTGGTCTCGCACGAACAACACATCTATCAGGCCTTGTCTCAGGATTATGGTTATCGCAGTCAATTCGATACTTTCTTTGCCGACATAATGCCCACCATTGCAGCCATTAATTATGCCATCAAACATCTGAAAAAATGGATGCAGCCCTCAAAACGCCATGCCGGGCTCATGCTCATGCCGTCAAAAGTGAAAGTACATTATCAACCTTTAGGGGTGGTTGGCGTTGTAACCCCCTGGAACTTCCCTTTCTATCTTGCTCTGGGGCCAACTATACAGGCGCTGGCCGCCGGCAACCGGGTGATGATCAAGATGAGTGAGTTCACACCTCATGCAAATCAGGCATTAAAAAGCATTCTTGAAGATATTAGCGAGCATGTACATTTGGTAGAAGGTGATGCACAAATTGGCGCGGCATTCGCGGCTTTGCCATTCGACCATCTGATTTTTACAGGCTCAACCGAGGTAGGCAAACTGGTTGCCAAATCGGCCGCCGACAACCTGACCCCCATCACACTGGAGTTAGGAGGGAAATCGCCCACCATCATAGATCAGGATATCGATATAGGCGTTGCTGTTGATGCATTGATAATGGGCAAATCGATCAATTCAGGACAAATCTGCGTTGCTCCCGATTATGTTTTTGTGCCTGCCAAGCGCGTTGATTCCTTTATCGATACTTTTATTGCCCGTTATACCGAATATCACCTCTCCAGCAACAACAGCAACAAACAAAGCCATATTATCTCCGACCGTCAGCTTACCCGGTTACTACACTTGCTGGATGATGCAAAATCAAAAGGCGCTATAGTTCACCCCGTTAAAGCACATGACCCAAGTAACAGCAAGTGTGTTTATCCGCATCTGCTCACCAATGTCAGTGAAGATATGGCTGTGTTGCAAGAAGAGATATTTGGCTCTTTATTGCCTGTGATGACCTACGACACACTGGATGATGTCATTTCCTATATTAACGCCCGGCCCCGCCCTCTGGCGCTTTATATAATGTCAAATAATAACCCCCTGATAGAACGCCTGATAGCCAACACCCACAGTGGCGGTATCAGTGTCAATGATACCACTATGCATGTCGTTGCGGATGATGCGCCTTTTGGTGGAATTGGCCACTCAGGCATGGGGCAATACCATGGTTATGAAGGGTTTTTAACCTTTTCAAAAGCCAAAACAGTGCTGTACTCCAGCAGCTGGTTGCCAAAAAATCGAATTGTACTCAAACACCGGGATTGGGTGTTTAAGGTGCTCCGTAAGTGGCTGCTCAGATGACCTGAGTAGCCAGACCTGCTACTTTCTTATATTCCTTGCCGGCCTCCCAACTGTAACTCACTGTAATAGCCAAACGCCAGCTCATTAACTATTCTTTTACACCTCTCTGAGCGCAAGGAAAAAACAATGAGCAAGTTAACTGCAATCGCTACGCTGAGTGCGGCCAGTCTGCTGGTCTTAGTTGGCTGTAGTACCAACCGTCATAACGCCCCGGCTGACCCTATCGACATTACCAAAGAGCAAGGTGATGTACCAAAACGGGTATGGCTGGATCAGGGCTGGAGTGAAAAAGTCCGCGAAGATTTCTGGTTTACAGGCCAGGGGTCGCAGATCATTCCGTATACCTGGTTCGTATGGCTTGAACAAGCCGACAATGAACAGTTGTTTCGCCATGCTGACCATATGGAATTTCTGCGTTATCTGCCCAGCAAAGCCAGTGAACTGAATCCAGGTGGCTTACCTATAGGTTTTGCCCTGCACAGTAACCAAAAAACCGGCGAAAACTGGGTCGGTATGACCTGTGCTGCGTGCCATACCAGCCAGATAGATTACAAAGGCACTAAAATGTTGATCGAAGGTGCTCCCACGCTGGCAAACTTTGTGTTGTTTTTTGACCGCCTGGTTGCTGCACTGAACAAAACACTGAATGACGATGCCAAATTCAACCGTTTTGCGCTTAATGTATTGGGGTCAAAATACAGCGACAGTAGCAAAGCGAGCCTAAAACAGCGATTACAACAGGTTGCACTGCAAACCGCACAACGACAAGCCGTAAATGCATTGCCGGAGGATTACCCGCAAGACTTTACCAGTTATGCCCGATTAGATGCGTTTGGCAATATTCAAAACGCCGGTACCGCATTTGCGCTCAATGACCTGACCAATAAAAATACCCCGACTGGACCTGTGTCTTATCCCTTCTTATGGGGGACACACCAGTCAGACGTGGTGCAGTGGAATGCCTCCGCCCCCAACACACCCATTGTTGGCCCGCTGGTGCGCAACATAGGAGAAGTCGTTGGGGTGTTTGGCGAATTACAGATAGAAGAAGCGCCTTTCTGGCAACGTGTATGGGGTAAAAAGTTCCGTTATAGCTCGACGGTAGACATGATTGGGCTGGGTAATCTGGAGTCCTGGGTGAAAACCCTGCGTTCACCCCAGTGGCCACTTGAGCACCTGCCCGCCATAGATACGCAAAAAGCAGCCAAAGGTGAACTGCTTTATAAACAAGCCTGTGCCAGTTGCCACCAACTGATCCCGCGGGAAAAAGAGCATCTCAATTATATCGCGAACCAAACTCTGGTTTCTGAGCTGGGCACAGATCCGGTAACAGCCAATAACGCCTCCTGTCATATGGCGAAAACACTAATTCTGGAAGGCACCAAAGAACGCATTCTGATCGGCAGTAAGTTTCAGGCCATCGACAATGCCATCGATGTGCCTGTCAATGGTGTGGTTGGCTTAGTTTTAAAAGATTTACCCACAGCCCTGAAGGCAGGCAATATTCCCGAAAGAACAGGCACAGACGGGCAGAAAATCTCGGTCGTCAAAGAGCTGGAAAACCTCATCGTGCAACACCTGAAAGCACGGGGAAAACGTGCCGATGCAGTGGAAACCGATTGTGTTGATGGCGTGCTTGATGGCGCCGTTTACAAGGGGCGTCCGCTCAACGGGATCTGGGCCACAGCGCCTTATCTGCATAACGGTTCTGTACCCAACCTCTATGAATTAATGAAAAAACCTGAGCAGCGTGTCACCGAGTTTTGGGTGGGCAGTCGCGAGTTCGACCCGGTCAATGTGGGCTATGTCACCACACAAGGACTGAACAAGTTCAGAGTGAACGCCAGCGATGGAAAAATTATGCCCGGCAACTCCAACCTGGGCCACAGCTATGGCACCGAGTTTAGCGACGAGGAAAAGTGGCAGATCATTGAATTTATGAAGACGCTGTAGTGCGGGTAGCGGCCTGCTTTGCTATGTAGCAGGCCATTTTTACACAGTACAAACAATAAGGATCCGATATGTGTACTAACTTCAAAATTAAAACCACCTTTGACGACATCATTGTAGGGCGCAGCCAGGAGTTTTCTCAGCTGTTAGGACGCTCATTAATGTTCAGAAAACCCGGCCATCACTATCAGCAAAACTTGTTTGATCCCGATGGTAAAGACTGCCAGCCAAGTGAGTGGGCAAAAGCACACTGCCAGTTCACCTGGACCGGTGAGTATGGCTTTGTAGCCATGCAGTCGTTAGATTTTGATGAGGTTGCAAAAACCTACAACATTCAAATTGCAGACTCAGTAAAAAGCCCTATCGCAACAGACGGCATTAATACCGAGGGCTTGTATATTGGCTGTTTGTTGCAAAATGCCGCCGACTATCCGGCCGTGACCGATCCCGCCAAAGGCTTAGCGGTTACCAATTTGATAGACTACATTTTGAGTACCTGCCAGAGCTGCCAGGATGTGCGGGACAGACTGGCGCCCGACAGTGCAGAAGGTGCTTGTCAGCAAGACAAACCGCAGGCGCAAGTACAAGTGACAGATGCAACCAGACATAAGCTGTTTCATCAGCACTTTCCGGTTCATGACCGCTTTGGCGACAGCATAGTGATTGAGTTTATTAACGGCCAGGTCCAGATCCACGACAACAACCAGTACGGGGTATTAACGAATGACCCGGATTTTCAGTGGCATATCACTAACCTGAAAAATTATGCCAATGTTACACCGGTTTCGTCGCACCACTCGGAGCCGGGTAACCTGGACGGCATCACCATGCAAAGTCAGGGTAACGGATTCTCCTTATTGCCGGGTGGCCTGCTGCCTATGCATCGGTTTGTCAGAGCCGCGATGATGGTCAACTATGCCAAGCCAGTTGCCAGCACAGATGAAGCCATCAACCTGGCCGCACACATTTTAAATACCGTGGATATTCCACTTGGCGTGATCCGAGAAATTCCGGAGGAAAAAACACTCAAGCCAGAACTCGATTACACTCAGTACATCACCTTATCGGACCTGAGCCAGCAAAGATTTTATGTGCGTTTATATGAATCACCACAGGTGTATTGCGTTGACCTGAACAAGCTAGATCTCTGTGCGCTCAATGGTAAAACCTTTGATATTCCCAGGAACACACTGGCAACTAACCTGACCGAGCAGATCTCCACCAGCAAAATTGCTAATTCGCCATTTCAGGCGGCCGGCTAAGGTCACCTGCAATCGGGGCGGCTGCATAACCGCCCCGACAATTGCTTTAGTAATTACAAATCAAACACACTTGTTGAGCGATTCTCAAGCCACTTTTCAAACTTGGCTTCACTGACCAGGTTAGCTATTTTTTGTTTGAAGCTTCTGTACCCCGTCCGTTCGTTAAACCTGATTAAGTTCAATGACTCTTCATGGCGTGATGACATGCCTCTGGCCGCTCTGCGCACCGCGTCATCAAAGTAGCCACTTTTGCTATTCACGCTGGACAGATAGTCACAGATATCCCTGTCACCCCATTCGTTGTAGCAATAATCTTTACCACTGCCGCCTTTACCTTTAGGGATTTCATCGCCTCTTACAAACAGAATATCTCCGCCATCCCCACCGTAAAGTCCGATATCAGAATAAGTTGAAATTGCGGCCAGGAAGTCTTTGCTGCCACCGCCATTAAGCTCGCAGTGCCCACCTTCACACACAATGATATCCTGACCGCTGCCGCCCCAGAATTTGGCGCGTCGATTCCAGCGGCTGCCCCCGGAATCCACCAGCAAGTCAGCGCCTGAATTACCATAAAGGCGGTCTTCACTACCATCATTACCAAACAGCAGGTCGTCACCATCGCCGCCGTGTAGTTTATCCGAGCCTTTATTGCCAAACAGCACATCATCGCCCGCTTCACCATATAGCTTGTCATCATTACCGCCGGACTCAGTGCCGCCAAGGTACATTTGAATACCATCATGATCGGTCTCAAGCAAAGAATCTCCAACGATCCAGTCGTTGCCAGCACCACCTTTGATGGTGTCTTTATCTGCACCACCAACGAGCAAATCGTGCCCGCTGCCGGTTGTGATGCTATCTTTGCCATCACGACCATACACGGTAAAGTTCAGGTTTGAACCTGATGCATTCAGCACATCATTGCCATCAGACAGACTGACAGAAATGCTATGTATGCCACTGGTATAGGCACAGTGCTGATAGTCTTTGGTGTAGGCCAGTACATAGTCATCATATTGTTCAATGTACAATTCAATGCCCGACTCAATCGCCTGGATCCCCCACAGCCCATTATATGAATAGGTTGAGAATTCATTGAGCTGAGAGTCGCATCGCTCATAAGCCTGGGTAAACGCCTCTGATGGCGCTAAAAATGTTGTACAACCAGTCGATTCAATATTTTTGATATGACTGTCGGCAGGCCCTTCTTGCCCTTCAACCAGACAGTCTGTGCCCGCACCGCCATCAACATATTCATAGCCATCATGGGTAAAAATCGTGTCGTTGCCACCATGAGAAAAAACAAAGTCATACTCACTTCCGGTTTGAATATAGTCATCGCTGTCACTGCCCGTGACTCTTTGGTGCGCATCCAGGCCGGAGCCATCAAAAGTGCCACCCGATTCTGGCAGGTAGACGGCCAGACCATTGTAATTACTGAGGTCAAACACCTCACAACGGCCATTGTATTCAAGCATTGCCGCAGATTTAGTGCCCGACGCGGTTAGCGTCTGTTCAGTAAGCGCTGGATGTACGGCAACATAGCTTAAGCCATCTTCCGTTACGCCATATTCAACCGACATATCTGCCCGGTTGATCCCCGTACAATTGGCCCATGAGTACACCGGCATCAGCAGTGCGCCATACAGAGCGAGTTTTTTTATATTCATCAGAGTGCTCACTTATCGTTTTCAGAGGTGATAACGTCATTGTCCTGATACTTATAAAACGAAAATGTGCAACCAATGTGGATTGACTCTTTCACAATCGTTGCGGGCTGCCAATTGGAGTTTGGTAATTACTCCCCCGCTTCCAGTTAATATATACTCGAGTTAAGTCTCTAACCGCTTGCTGGCTCTGATTAACACTCAGATTTGTCAGGATAGAACCGACCTTTTTTTCTGCTTTTGTGTCATGAAAATCAATAGGCTCTGCGACAGATTTAACATAGAGGTCCAATTTTGCCAGGCTACGGGCACCGGCATTCCATAGCAGTTTAGCCGCGCCGCGGTTCATTCCGGTATATCGCTGCCAGGACGTCGAGAAATCCTTCTTCTGGTATTTAAAGCCGGGCAGAAACTGATACGCAAAAATCTGCTGCACCAATTGGTGGTTGTCATTAAGTACTGTAATGGACTGCGCCGAGCTGAGAGAAAAATCAGCACGCAGCGTATAGTTGCCGGGTGCCAGATCAAGCGTGAGGCTTTGCCAGCTGTTTTGGTCTTCATAGTCGCTTTGACGCACCAGGTGAAGTGCATACTTACCATTAGTTTCGCTCAGTAAAACGATATCTGGCGCTATGTTAGCATCCAGGTTGCCACATAACCCCGCGACCAGGCGCTCAGCAGGAAAAGGAACACTGGTTAGCCGCGTATCATCCTGAAAATGCAGCTTGCCTTGATCCTGCAACATGGCGATGACCTGTACTTGTTCACTCTGATATTTCTGGCATGCGATTAGCCGCTCTCCCAGATTAGGCGCAACCGGAACAGTTCGAATGAGCTTGAGTGTGTCATGGCTGTGTACTTGCACTGTTTCGCCCAACGGTGAAGCAATGAACACACTGCTGTTCGCAAAGCCAATAACGTCTTTGTCAGGCACAGTCCCGGAGTTGGCCCACCCAGGTACCAAATACAATGACAAAATGACGGCGAAAAGCATGGTACAATGTATGGATTTCATATCAGCTCCTATTGCCAAAGCCCCGCCAACTGAGTTGCTGGGGCTTTGTATTGCAGGTTATTGCCCCATTGGGTTATGAATTGGTCTGCTGACACCATCAACGCGGTGCACCACACGCCATACTTTTGCCGGGTTACCGGTATTTTTGGCCTTATCCTGGATCTGCTTGAGGATCCGCAGCGCCCTGATATCACTGGCATGTACGGCATCTTCCCGGCCAAGCATAGACGGGTCCACAACTAAGTCTATCAGGTCATAGTAGTTGTCTACACTGGCTGGTAAGAAGTAACTTCTCACAGTATAAGCATCGACAGCACCAGGCAAGGTGTTGTTATCTCCATCCTGCACCTCACTGGCTATGGTATTGTCGATATCAATGGCAAAATTAATTTCGCTGTTGCTGCCTTTGGTGTGCTTATAGGTCCGGGCATAATAGCCACCGGCAGAGGCACCCCAACCCGCGCCCGTCAGCTCAATTTCCACGTCCCAACTAACGCCGGCATTAAACTCCAGATCATATCCGAGGTAATCCGTTATTGCGCTGGCGGCCGTACTGTCGGTCGACAAGAATGCCCCATCCGTTACACTCACTTTGGCAGTTAACAGCTTATCCAGAGCAAACCCTTGGGCACTTTCGTTGTCTGCTGAAAACTCAGACTGACCGTAACGCTTCAATAACTCTTCACTTTGACGTTTATACTTGAGCAACCAGGCGACCTCTTGACCAGGGTTGAAATAGGACTGACCGTCAGAAACTTTGACATCACCAACATAGCCATCCAAAGAGCCCGCCAGCTGATAACGAGGGTTTATCTTAAATTTAACCGGCGCCTCATCCTGAATAGCAGAACTAAAATCAAGGGCATAACCAATCAGTTTATTATTGCGAGGGTTATATAGCGCGTAGCGGTCAGCTGACAAAGTAGATACAAACAAAGCGCCTTCATTATGTGGTTGCCACAACTCAGTCACGCTGCCGTCCTCAGCAGTACCAATACAATTGTCAGCCCAGGGGTTAGAATCGGCATCGCAAGCCTCGCTGGGTGGCGTGCCGGTCAGTAATGACTGACGCTTCAAGCTATCCGAGAGGCTGTATTCCTTATCGCCGCCAAAAATAGCACCCGCTCTGAACTCAGCGGTAATATCTATTTTTTGACTGACAAACGGGTTTTTCCCGCCCAATGTCAGTCTGCCCGCAACACTTGCACCAGCACTTTGATCCACATCCAGACTGTAAGTGACGCCATTGTCTATATTAATAGCAGCGTTGGTTGCACCTGAGTAACCCCATTTACCATTTTGATCCCGGCCTAAGTTTTCTTTTGGAACCGGTGGAGCGCCTTCAATAAACCCGATCAGGCTGGCATCTGCGGTGATTCGTTTATCAAATTCGGCAGTTAAGCGATAAAGCGCAATATCACTTGCAGCAAACTGGTACTTACCATTGTATTGATGTTGCAGCTCTAAAAACTCGCGATACAAAATACCCGCTTTTTCGCCATTTTGGTCAATCAGGCGGCCATTTTCAAATACGATAGGAGCCAGGCTCAATCCTTCTAGCGTTTTGTCTTCTTGACTGTAATAAGTACCAAATTTAGGGGTATAGATATAAACCTGATTATTGTTCCAGGTTCGCGGAGAACTGGCACGCCAATCCATGACCCATCGATAGTTCAGAGGTAACCTTTGCTCTGGTGTACGGTTCTGAGCACCCCAGGACATAGCAAGTTTATCAGAGCGTCGATACAGTCCCGGGTCTAAGACACTTTCCATCAGAATATTGGTTCGATCGTCTCTGAACAAATGCCCGCCGCGCCAGTACATATGAACAAGGCCATCACTGGCGTATGTCAGTCGCGGAGCAGAGCTAAAATCGACCACTTCGAAAGGTCGCAATGTATAGGCCGGCCTTACGGCATCCGAGTTTTCTCGAAATCCCCCCGTTTTGGTCAACGGGTAATGTAAGGTACTGACCCGCTTCTGGCCGGATGTCTGCGTGGTTGTCGCTATAATAAGCTCTTCATCAAGCACCACTCGCTTTTGTGATTCAGTGTTTGTCACCGTTGCATTCACAGTAATGCTATCCAGGGCCTGCACTGTGCCTCTGGTGCCTGCCTGAACCTGCTGATACCAGGAGAACGACTCTGTCTCTCCCTGTTCATTGACATAGTCAAAATCAGTGGTATCGAACAGTTTGTCCTCGCCTTTTTTCACCGAGGAAATACGCAGCTGAGCACTGTTTTTACAGCTAGTCGACAGCAGCAATCGCTGTGCACTTTGACCAGTTCCCGATGTTGTTGCACTGATGCTGCCAACGTCACAACTTTGCCCATTATGCAGCGCAAACGGCACCTCAAAGGCTGGTTCATAAAACAGATCTCCGAACGCATCGGAAGTATCTATGATATCGCTGTTAGCAAAGTTCTGATTCTGAGACGGATCGCTGATGACCCTAATCGTGCTGTCAAAGCGCTTTTGTGCGGCTTTATAGCGGGATTCGACCAGACGCTGCACTTCTTCGGCCACATCCGAATAGGTAAACCGCTCTACAATGACCTTATTCTGGTAAGCCCTGTATAAATAAAGATAATTGCCATCCGTGGTGACATCAAACTGCTCGCCTGCGTATGGTGCATTACACACAGGTTTTACGTGCAGGCTTTCACCACTGTCAGGATTAGGAAAATCTGCAGCGGTTAAAAAGCGTCCACCATCAGGCAAATCATTCTGACAACGCGGATCGTTGCGCTTACGGTAAAGGGGTAGTGTTTTGGCCTCCTGCCAGCCAGCATCACCTCTCACTATATATTTGATTTGATTGCCATCGTTATAGAACACAAAGTTCTTTTGCTTAAAGTTGACATCCTGAGTGACAGAAACAGCATTGTGTTGCGAGAACTGTACGTTGGTTAGCGGGTTATAGGGTGGCGTAATATAGACGAATGCCGAATCTCCAGAGTTTGGGATCATTAACAGATCCGGATAGCCATCCCCGGAAAAGTCAGCCACTTTCATATCTTTATACGTATTTGCATGACCACTGAAATGGCTATTGATCTGCCCATCCTGAGTCATAGTTTTCATATGATGTACACCCACGAACTGAATCTTCTTCAGTTCGGCATCCTGTTCCTGTTGTTGAGGCTGGGTAGAGTAAAGAATAAAAGGAACACCATTCCAGATTGCAATGTCGTCTCGCTTGTCATTGTTAAAGTCACCAATGCCAACCTGCTTGCCGTCAAAAATGGTCTTATCAGCGGTTTCAAGCTGAGACTTGCTGAACAAAGCAATATTCTCTGTGATTACCTGCGTCTGGTTGTGCTGCTTCTCAGTTCTCACGACTCGGCTAAGCAACACGGTATAGCTGTATCCCGAGAAGTACACAATGTCATCGCTGCCGTCACCGTTAAAATCCCCGGTACGCAGATTGAAAAACTCAACATCCTGCATCTTATCTTTGAGTTCATCGTCACTGCGCGTTTTCAGATGATTGTCATCGCTGTCGATATAAATTTTGCTGCGTTTGAAGCGGCCCTCGTTGTTTGGCAAACCAAACCAGATGTCGATTTGCGGCTCTGTATCACTATTGTCATCCACCCCGTCGATTGTCTCTTCTTTATTCCAGCGCAGGATATCGCTCAGGCCATCGCCGTTAAAATCCGCTACCCGAACAAAAGACTTATCGTTGGGAAATAATCGGCCGGGCCTATCTTCGGTGTTGTCGCTGTCGTCACTCATAGTGAGATTTTTCATCGCGCCTATCTGGCCCCGACTGTTATACGCCACCGTCACGTTCAGACCTATGTGTTCAGCCAGATCACCTGATTCAGTGCGCAGAATGTCATCCAGGCCGTCGCCGTTAAAATCCCCAACAAAGACATCATTACCTTTATAACCATTATATAAGTCACTTAGCTCCTGACCGGTCGTAAAGTGCATACTTGAGCCGTCGGTTGTAAATCCACTATGAATATTGGCCGACAAAAATTCATCGTGCCCCCAGTTTTCTGAGCGCTCCTGGCGTAATAGATCCTCTCCCCGTTTGTGGTCAAAATTACCAATGTACAAAGAGATATCCTCACCGTTGAAGATATTGATCCCGGAACGGGCTTGCGCACTCCACCCTGGCCGGACAAAATCGACATAACCACCTTTGTAAATAGACTCATCAGTAGATAAAGGCGTGGCACCTATCCTGCCGGGGTTTTGCCGCGTGGCTTTACTTAAAAAAACTTTCAGCGCATCTACGGTTGCTTCGGGGTTCAGGCGCACTATGTCTGCGTTACCATCACCATTAATATCGGGTGTATAGACCTTTTCAGCATAAGACCAGCTGCCATATTGCACAGCGTTAAGCTCTTTGTATTTCCAGGGAATATAAGAGCGATGCTCCAACTCTCTTTCTGCGCTGTACACACTGTGCAGCGGTGAAAGTAATAGCGCCGCCATGATACTGCGCGCCAGATATTGTTTTTTCACTGTTAATGTCCTTCTGTTTGTTATTCGTTAAAGTTGCGGGCATCCGCAGTTAAAATAGCTTGCGGTACAATTACCCCAACAGAAGCCAACCACCAGGTGATTAACAACACCAGAAACTAACAATGCTGCTTCAAACGGCTAAGTGAATAACTCTCATTAGTTCTTAACTCATCTTAAAACCACACCAAAAGATAAGGTATAGCCATGATTTTAATGGTTATATTTTTTGTCTCTTGTACCATCAGGTCGCTCATAAAACACCTAAACGGTCATCATATAGCTAGTTTTAGCCACAGCAGGAGTAATGAAAAGGTTGCATTTTTGTAATCCGGTGAAGTTAATTTTGCGTTATCCCGGTCACTTATTACATCAAAGAGGTCGTACCGATTTAGTCAGTAATTGTTGTTACTATGGATTTTGTAAGTCGACCGGTCGGCACTGTGTTTAATTAAACCATCAGGCTCTGAAGAGGTATCAATATTGCGTTTTAAAGTAGGTAAATGGACATTAGATGAGCGTCAATTTTGTTTGTTACACGGTGACCGGCGTGTCGAGTTGACACCTACGGCTTGTAGATTATTACAGCTGTTTATCTCGCAATCAGACAAAGTGGTCTCCATTACCACCATCAAAGAACAGGTGTGGAATACGGAGTTTACAACAGACAACCTGGTCTATCAGACTATTCGAAATTTACGGCTGGCTCTGGAAGACACTGATGAACAAGCTTACATAAAAACAATCCCCCGATTTGGCTACCAACTGGTTGCTCCGATAGAGCCGCTGCCAGGTACGCCCGATTTACCACAGGGCCGTCATAAACCTCGACTGCATTTTGTGGCGGCCCTGTTTGTAGTGATACTGGCTGTGCTAAGCACCTACCTGGTATGGTCTTATCTGAGCCGTTCCCCGACAGATTCCACTACGCAACGCATTAAAGTATTTCATTTCGATACAGGCAGAAAAGAAAATGGAGTAAACAGTGACCAAATAGCGCAACAGATTGCCAAAACGTTACAGGTAAAAGACGTAGTAAGCATAAGTGCTGTGAACTTGTTTGAGCAGTTAAACCAGCACGGTAACGGCGCTAAACTGGTGCTCAGATCAATACCAGAGAAAAACCAGATGCTAACTTTGGTATTTGTGGGCTCCCCGGCCCGCCTCAGTTATATCGACCTGAGCTCTGTGTCTGAATTTAATGAATCAAAAACGCTCTCAGAGTTAGCCAGTCAGTTACAGCAACCAGTATTAAGCAGAGGAAACTCAGGCATTGCCACTCTAGCCACGTCGAGCCAGGCATTAAGGGCGCTGGTGTCTTTATCAAATAGTGCAAAGCTGGCACAAGCCAGGGCAAGCCTGCAAGCTGAGATTGATACGCAAAGTCTTAATGAACATCAAAAAAGAGCTAAAAAAGCTTTCGTTGACACACTGTTAGCTTTTTACAGGCAAGAGTCACTCAGTGATGAACAGCTCTTGCCCGGTATCAACTTTTTACTTTCTCGTTATCATCAGAGCAACTATGCATTACTGACTGCCAGCCTTTACCTGGCCGAACGAGGTGCACCTCAGATAGCCTTTGAGCTAATAGAAAACCTCGAGCAAGATCTGTTTATCACTTTCATTCAGGGACTGTTGCACCTTGAACTGGATGAGGCTCAGCGCGCGCTTAAACATTTTGAGCGAGTCTTCACTCTGGCGCCTGAGTTTGAAGACAATACGTTTTTCTACTTTATGGAACTGATAGAAAGCGGTCGTAACAATGAACTGCCGACACACCACCAGATGTTGCTAAGCAGTCAGTATGCTTCAACAGCCAGTCACTATGTTTTGTTAAACTATCATGTTATGCAGGGGCAGTTCGAAAACGCATTTACTCTGCTATCAGACATGGAAAGCGCTTTGTCGTGCAATGATGATTTGGCAGGCTCTCTTACCTTGCTAAATGCTGCACTGGGCAATATTGAACAAAGTGAACAATGGCTGCAGATCCTCAGCAAGATCAATCACAGAGACTGGCGAATTCCCTGGGTGGTATTTTCTAATTATGCGTTCAAGCACCAGCTCGCGGAATATCCGCGCTGGTACTCCAGATACCGTACCGAAGTGTTGGGGAACGATAGTCTGTACGAGCCCCTGTTGCTAAATGTACTGGCTCATTTTGCCGCGGGTGACATCACCTCAGCACAGCAAAACTTTGCACTCATGCAGGCAGCCAACTCGGCGTTTAGCAAAAATGATACTCTGGACATTGCCAGTGCCGTCATACACGCACAGCTTGACTTCGAAAACACACAAGAGCGCATCGAGTTCCTGACTCAATTTGAAACCGTGGCGCAAACGCTCGTAGAGGATGAGACAGCCTTGCCCAGCCTGATTTCAGCGCTGTATTTCACGCTTTATAATGACTTCGGTCGCGCCGAACAAGCACTCATTAACAGCTGTACAAGAAGTCCTGCTATGTGTACTAGTTGGCATTCGCTGCCGTCACTAAAACCGATAACAAGCACCACAAAACTAAAACAAGCACGTTTGCAGGCACATGCTCAATTAGAGTCTGTACAACCATCGCTAACAGCGCTGAACAAACAGCTACTCCCTTTGTGTAACAAACCGTGAGCAACGCTCAGCACTGCTGACGACGCATCTCACCGTTAGGGACTATATGTATTAATTTATTTCATTAGTAACAGCATCAAAAAAGGGACAAACTTGATGCCAAGTCTATGTAAGTTGTCTTTCTGTGTTTTGAAACTCAGTGATGTTCACTGAGACACTGCCAATGTCAGGTAAAGTGCAGGGGATATCGTGAACGTTTAGCAAGGAAAGAGCATGAACCGAGATTTAACCTACGATGGCCTTCGCGGCTGGTTGCTTATCATCATTGCCTGCAACCATCTGTTTGGTAGCTTTGTCACTCAGTTTACCCGCACTCCTCTTGGGTTTGTGTCTGCTGCCGAGGGGTTTGTGTTCTTATCCGGGTTTGTTGCTTATCTGGTGTATGGGCGACTGGCTGGTGATAGCAAAGCGATGCAACACAAAATATGGCGACGCTGTTGGGTGATTTACGGGTTTCATTTAAGCGCAATTGTTATCTGCTTTACACTGGTAACGCTGTTTCCTTTATATATCCCGCAGTGGTCAGATTTTTTTAATGCCGCCAACTGGTTTAGCAACCCCATCCAAAGTGCTTTGTCTGCCACCTTACTGCTGGAACACCCCGGATTTCACGATATTCTAATCCTCTACCTGGTACCCATGGTGTTTTTGCCTTTTGCTATTCAAGCGCTTAAGCGCGGCAAAGCCTGGTATGTGGTCGCCACTTCCTTGTCAGTCTGGCTGCTGGCCCAGTTTATCACCGCTGAGTTCTTAGCAACGCCATTTAGCCGGGTGTTTAACGATATTATATTGAACGTCAGCCATTTTGATCCCTTCGCCTGGCAGATTTACTTTTATATGGGCGTGGTACTCAGTTATCTGAAGTTTGATAAAGGCCAAACCTTTACGTTTACACCTCTGGGGCGGATATTGCTACTCAGTGGTACGGGCCTCTTTTTTGTTGTTAAACATTTCTACCCTCAACTGATGCAACCCTATTTTGCTGGCCACGGCAGCGCCTCATTGATTTATCAGCTTAACCTGCTATTGAGCGCCTATCTGCTAATGCTGCTGATACGTCGTTTTTCGTGGTTCTTTACACTCAGGTATCCGGTGTTTCTTGGTCAGCATGCCCTGCCCGTTTTTGCCTTCCACTGTGTAGTGATTTACTTTCTGCTGCCCTGGAGTCATACATATACCACCGCCCAGTGGTATTGGGATCTGCTGGTTTGTATAGGCTTTGTGGGCCTGCTTGCAATCCCGGCTAAGCTGGACCAGTACTGGCGAAAGTATCGCCGTAAGGACCATAATAAGGTAAACAACATGAGCCGAGTAATTAAATCATACTAGCCAATTCAAATACATCTTGGGTAACAAATTACACAAAAAACCTGTAAAAACAAAAAGTTGACAAAATCACTCAGTTTAAATTACATTGACTTCGCTCATAGAGCGTTTTAAATAAAAAATTTAAAGGAATATGATAATGAAATTAGGTCTAAAGAAGAAAAGCTTCAAGTCTCTTAGCACTGATAATAAAAAACTACCAAATGATGCAACACCAGCTGTAGCAGGCGGTCGCTTGACTGACTACTGTTCAAATCACTGCTTTACCTACGCAGTGCACAATTGCGATAGCAACAGACACTCACATAATCAGGCGACTGAATGTTGTGCATCTGCCTGGTGCTAATTACAGGTTCACGATGAGCGCCTGAACTGTCAGACGTTTAAACCATAAAACCAGACTACGGTCTGGTTTTCACTTTAATCAAACACCAAAGCGGGTCACTTGGCGATTTACTCAATCGGAAATGCAACTTACCTCCTGTTCACACCCCAAATTACCCTTCTCGATGGCGCCACGTTGTGCAAACAGCATATCCGGGCAGGAAAAGTCATCACCAAACATCAGATATAATTCGTATACATGTTCTATGGTCATCACTGAACGACCCGATTCAAAATTACTGATTGTTGACTGATCAACATTGAGCTTGGCGGCCAGCTGAGCCTGTGAGAGCTTGTTCTTATGCCTTAACTGTCGCAAATTACATTGTAATCTGAACATCAGTTTATTGATCCTTTGCTTTCTGCCAAATGCATCATTTTTCATACTCGAACCCTTATCACCTTTACCCTGCCAGCTGACCCTACACGGATTTACGCAGTCCAATTTCAACCATGACAACACACGTTTTGTTTTGCATGCACGCCAGACGTCATTAACCGCTTATGTGTATTGCTTGTCCAAAGTGCTGTGTGAGTATTGTCATCCCAATATTTAATTAAAAGCCGCTTAATGTAACCAACCTGTTGACCTTTTTAACGATTGGAAATATCGTGTAACGCACAGTCCCGCACGGCTGTTGCATCGGTATAGGTCAGGTACTCTAACTTAAGCCAGATTGACATGTTCCCTTTTTGTATTAACATTGCGACTTTCTTGTTAAGATTATGTTCATTCGAATGTGGAAAAGTCTCCGCATTACAATAAAAAAAGGAAAATAAGGACGTGATTGATGGCGATGATTTAAAGGCAATGAGAAAAAATGCCGGCATATCACAGGAGCTGATGGCCAGAAAGTTGGAGTGCGACCGCAAAACAATCAGTAACTATGAGCAGGGCGTCAGCGACATTAAGTCTAAACAGCTGTTTCGCTGGCTGATGCTATGCAAAATAGATACACGATCTTTACTCAATGAAATCAGGCAAATTAGTGGCAGTTTAAATCGCCATGATGCGTCAAAGTTACAGGATGACGAAAAATGAAAAAGATACGCCCACTCACACTTCTAACTAAATTGGCTTCTCTGACTAACTTAACAGGCAAGGAGAAGGGCCAAGCTCTGAGTAACGAAAAAACCTTATCAGCTGGTCAGGAGGGATTAGTATCGGGTTGCGGTATCTATGAACCCAATGATCCTCGTGTCTCAGGTGCTTTTAATCCAGTAAAGCCAGACGCTGCTGATGTTCAAATAGAATCGAATATAGATGAGCAAGTCCTAACTAAGGACGCCAGTGCGCTTGTTTCTGGCAGCGGCCCATGGAAACCTGTAAACCCCAGCTCTTTAGAGGTTGATGGTCTGTCTAAATCTAGCAAATGCAAAAGTTATAAGCTCGACGAATATGAAAGTTCAAGAATATCAGGTGGTGCTGGAGCAAAGAAGCCACCCAGGCGTGCTTTTTCTGAGGCTCAAAAGCTAAACACCTATTCAGAAAAGCAGCAGCTTAATACTAAGCTTTGTGAGCTCGTGTCGGGCGGTTCGTTAGCAGTTAAGCCACCGAGAGCTGCACATTTTATTCCTTATATTCCCGAAGATACATCGCAAGGGTAGGCAATGAAGCTTTCAAATCTAATTTTGCTTATTATTTTTTCCATGGCCTTCTTTTATATTCAGCTGTGGGATGATCAATTGGTAACACCTATTTATTTACTCTTACTTACTATCGGTACAATCTATGGTGTCTATGTAAAAAATACAAATTTGACTCATATTGCAGGGTTTATACTTCTCATTACCCTAGCTAATCGTTTGTTTTTTGAGACCAGCTTAGTAAGCTACATCGCACCTGAAGAAAATAAACTGCTGCAAGGCACGATTGTATATGGAACACAATTACTTTTTAGTCTAGCTATTGTGCTTGTATTAATTTTCAGAGTTCAACTTTCCCGGAAGTTATCCAATTCACCTAACATACAACTCACTCACTTCGATGGTGTTTTTCACTGGCTTTATATGTACACCTCGTTAATTTATTTGCTGGGTTTACTTGAAAACATCGCCTGGTCATACTTCGAATTGAAATCCTGGACATTGATATATGATAATTTTGAAGGATTAATCTATATCGCCTGGGCACTATGTTGTGGCGCATTGCTAACCATGATGATCCTGTCCGCAAGAGAGGATGGCACTCAGGCTTCCCGCGCATCTTAATTGACTTTTAAAATACTATCGTCAAATGCCAGTCAGCTTTGCTGACTGGCATTTTTTACGCGCCACTCTAACTTGCATGCACCCGCTTTATTTCTTCTATCAGCGCCTCTGCCAAAGGTGAGGCGCTGTTACTTTTTGACGTGATCAGCATCACCGGGATCTGATAGGCGTATTTTTCTGGCTGTATGGCTCTGAATATGCCTTTATCGACCCAGTAGCTGGCGTAATGCTCAGGCAGGTAACCTATAAACTCGCCAGACAGTATTAAGTGGGCAATGCCTTCGTCATGATAGGCAATGGCACTATTCTGATAGTTAAGGCCATCGTTGCGCACTTCTTTATCGCGCAGGTAGTTACTGGTGATCACCTCGGCCCCGGCAAGTAATGCCTCTAATTCGGCGTTACTCTTCCCGGTTTTACTCTTGTCACTTTCCGCCAGGTCACTTTCCACCAAATCAAACAAGGGATGACCCTGCGCACAATATAAATAGTTGTACTCATTGTGTAGCGGATAATAATCCAAACCGCGCAGCTGATGGCGGCTCACGCCTAGCCCAACCAGAGAACGGCCGTTGACCACAGAGGTTTCGACTTCGCGGGCTTCACACACATGAATATCAAACTGAATATTGCCACCGCGGGCTTTAAGCGCCGAAATGGCGCGCGCTACACCACAGCGGGGATCGCTGACCATAGTATCTATGGTGGCAATGGTCACTCGCCCCGAGAGTTCATTTTTAGAACTGGCCACAGTGCTGGCAAAAGCTTCACACTGTTGCAGCAGCTCCAGCGATGCCTGATAAGTCACCCTGCCCGGCTCAGTCAGCTCAAAGCCGCTGCGCCCGCGTTTGCATAATTTCAGGCCCAGTCGCACTTCCAGATCCGACAGGTGCGAACTAATGGTCGAACGACCGATGTTCAGGCGCGACTCTGCGGCTGACAGTCCGCCACATTCTACTATGGCGACAAAGATCCTCAGTAGTCTTAAATCAACGTCTTGTACCTGCACGCCTAATTACCTCTTTTGGTTTATGGCTTGTAATGTGGCTGACCCATCCTTTCCTTCCGTCATCCCGGCCTTGAGCCGGGATCTACGCCCAGACTATTTAGGCGTATGGTGTAACACCCAAGTTGCCTGTTAGTAGATCCCGCATCAAGTGCGGGATGACCGGAGCTGAGCATTTAATAACCGGATTTGAGTGCCTAATAACCGGTGTTGGGTGCTGAGTTACCGGAGTTGAGTTCGGGATGACCTAGGTTAAACGTACGCTGTTCAACCAAAACAACACCTCTTACTCGCCCAAACTTTTAGTTCGATACTTTTAGTTCGAAAATACCGGAATGAATTACGATAATTATGCATTTATAAAACTACTACAGCAAGTTAGGATTGCGGGATAAAAACAACATCTGCATGTAACAAGATGATATTTAGGAGAATAAAATGACGTTTAGATATGGTATCGATCGTCTGGACCTGGACACAGTCAACGGCATTGCCGACGGCAGCATTAAAGCCGAACTGTGTCAGGAAGCGCTGGAAAAAATCAACGCCAGCCGCAGCAATGTAGACGTGATGGCCGCCTCAGACAAGGCCGTGTATGGTATTAACACCGGCTTCGGCCCACTGTGCGACACGCAAATCTCACCAGAAGAAACCAATCTGCTGCAAAAAAACCTGCTTATCACTCATGCTGTTGGGGTTGGCGAGCCAATCGCTAAGCCCATTTCTAAGCTGATGTTAATCACCAAAGTTCACGCACTGAGCCAGGGCTTTTCAGGCATTCGCCTGGAAACCGTCGAGCGTATGCTGAAGTTTATTGAGCTGGACCTTATTCCTGTGGTGCCAGAGCAAGGCTCTGTAGGTGCATCGGGCGACCTGGCGCCGCTGTCTCACTTATTCCTGCCATTACTTGGCGAAGGTGAATTCTGGCAGGGTGACAAAATTGTACCTGCGGCCGAAGCGCTGAAAGCACATGGCCTGGAGCCAATGGAGCTGCACGCCAAAGAGGGCCTGGCGCTGATTAATGGTACTCAGTTTATCCTCTCACACGCCATCACCGCGCTGACCAAAATGCGCTACCTCCTGGACTTAGCTGACGTTGCCGGTGCCATGAGCATTGAAGGTATGCAGGGCAGCCAGTCGCCATTCCGTGAAGAGCTGCACCAAATTCGCGCCTTTGCCGGTAACCTGGAAGTGGCCAAGCGGATGCGTCGTTTATTCAAAGATTCGCAGAACATGGCCGACCACGAAGAGTGTGACCGCGTACAGGACCCGTATTCATTGCGTTGTATTCCGCAGGTGCATGGTGCGTCTCGTAACGCCTACAACCATCTTAAAGAACTTGCTGAGATTGAAATGAACTCAGTCACCGACAACCCGATTGTGATCAGCAGCGAAGAAGCTATCTCAGGCGGTAGCTTCCACGGTCAGCCGCTGGCCATGGTACTGGATTACGCATCGATTGCAGCCGCTGAGCTGGGTAACATTTCAGACCGCCGCTGTTATTTGCTACTGGAAGGCTTGCATGGCCTGCCGCGCCTGTTAACCACTTCTGGCGGCCTGAACTCGGGCATGATGATCCCGCAGTACACCACCGCAGCTTTGGTTACCGAAAACAAATCACTGTGCTTCCCGCCATCGGCAGACAGCGTACCAACTTCCATGGGCCAGGAAGACCACGTGTCTATGGGTAGTATCTCGGGTCGTAAACTGAACCAGATCCTGGGTAACCTGGAAAAAATCTTTGCCATTGAGCTGATGTATGCGGCCCAGGCCATTGAGTTCAGACGTCCTAACACCTGCTCAGACCTGATTGAAGAGAACTTTGCGCTGATCCGCAGCAAAGTAGCCAAACTTGAAGAAGACAGACTGCTTAAGCCTGACATTGATCACATGGTAGCATTGGTTAAGTCACAAGCATTTACGGTTAACTAAGGGGAAAATAACAATGACCACAACACTGAGTTTTCAGGACCAAATTAAGCAAGGGATCCCCAGCGAGTTGCCTGCACCTAAGCCTTACCCGGCTGGTGCCAACCGCGCCCCTAAGCGTAAAGACATTTTATCAGCCGACGAAAAGCAACTGGCGCTGCGCAATGCGCTACGCTACTTCCCGAAAGAATGGCATCAGGAGCTGGCGGCTGAATTTGCCGAGGAGCTGAAAAACTTCGGCCGTATATACATGTACCGCTTTAAGCCTAACTACGACCTAAAGGCTCGCTCGGTAAGCGATTACCCTGCTAAGTGTCAGCAAGCCGCAGCCATTATGCTAATGATAGATAACAACCTGGACCCGGCAGTAGCCCAGCACCCGGAAGAGCTGATCACATACGGCGGTAACGGCGCGGTATTCCAGAACTGGGCGCAGTACCTACTGGCCATGAAGTACCTGAGCGAGATGGAAAGCGACCAGACACTACACATTTACTCTGGTCACCCGATGGGCTTGTTCCCGTCAAGCGAAGACGCCCCAAGGGTTGTTGTCACCAATGGTATGATGATCCCTAACTACTCTAAGCCTGATGACTGGGAAAAATTTAACGCACTGGGTGTCACTCAGTACGGCCAGATGACTGCAGGTTCTTTCATGTACATTGGCCCGCAGGGCATTGTTCACGGTACCACCATCACTGTGATGAACGCATTCCGTAAAGTCCTTGAAAAAGGTGACAGCCCGAAAGGCAAAGTATTCCTCACCGCGGGTCTGGGCGGTATGAGTGGTGCACAACCTAAAGCCGGTAACATCGCTAACTGTATTACCGTCTGTGCCGAAGTGAACCCAGCCGCTGCCACCAAACGTCACCAGCAAGGCTGGGTTGATGAGCTTATCGACAACATGGACGAGCTGGTTGCACGCGTTAGAACCGCGCAGGCGAACGAAGAAGTAGTATCAATTGCCTTCATCGGTAACGTGGTTGATGTCTGGGAAACCTTCTATGAGCAGGATATTTTCATTCACCTGGGTTCAGATCAGACGTCGCTGCACAACCCCTGGTCAGGCGGCTACTACCCGGCAGACATCAGCTTTGAAGAGTCAAACAGACTGATCCGTGAAGAGCCGGAAGTCTTTAAAGAAAAAGTACAGGCCACGCTGAAGCGCCATGCTGATGTCGTGAATAAGCACACTGCCCGTGGCACGTACTTCTTTGATTACGGTAATGCCTTCTTGTTAGAGTCATCCCGTGCCGGTGGCGATGTCATGGCTGAAAATGGCATCGACTTTAAATATCCGTCTTACGTACAGGATATTCTTGGCCCTATGTGTTTTGACTACGGCTTTGGCCCATTCCGCTGGGTCTGTGCTTCTGGCAACCCGGCTGATCTGGACAAAACCGACGCCATTGCAGCTGAAGTGCTGAACAAGATCATGGCGGAATCACCAGAAGAGATCCAGCAGCAGATGCAGGACAACATCACCTGGATCAAAGACGCCAAGCAAAACAAATTGGTGGTTGGCTCACAGGCGCGTATTCTGTATGCCGATGCACAAGGTCGTATGGAAATTGCCAAGGCCTTTAACGATGCAATTGCACGCGGCGACATTGGCCCTGTAGTGCTTGGCCGTGACCACCACGATGTAAGTGGTACTGATTCGCCGTTCCGCGAAACTTCAAACATTTATGATGGCAGCCGTTTTACCGCAGATATGGCCATTCATAACGTGATTGGCGACAGCTTCCGTGGCGCAACCTGGGTGTCTATCCACAACGGCGGTGGTGTTGGCTGGGGTGAAGTGATCAACGGCGGTTTTGGTATGGTACTGGATGGCAGCAGCGACGCTGAGCGTCGTCTGAAGTCTATGCTGTTGTTCGATGTTAACAATGGTATTGCACGTCGCAGCTGGGCCCGTAACGAAGAAGCCAATTTTGCGATCAAACGTGAAATGGCCCGTACGCCTAAGCTGAAAGTAACCCTGCCAAATGGCGTAGACGACGAGATTTTAAATAATCTGTCACTGTAAGCTTTTGCAAAGGGTTTAACAATGGCTGCCTCGGGCAGCCATTTTTTGTCCCAAGATAAGTGTGGCAGGCCAGGCGAACGTGTTCTGCTTCATGAGTACTTTACTGGTTTCTCATTTAAAAAATAACACCTTGTTTTAATTCACATTTATATATTTACTCACAGATTTTGTGACTATCTTGTGAGTAACTCCGGAATTGTTCAGCTAACCATCAGCAGGGTTTAAATCTACGGTCCACTCGTCTTTTCACAGAACAACCCCAGCACAACCACCCACACATTATTCACGAATAACGCCTAGTGACGCAGTGCAGGCAACAAAGAAGCACCGGTTCCGTCCACCTCAGACAACAAGTCCAGGCCCAGGATCTGTGCTACTACAGGGTAAATATCGAGGTTTTTCACCGGGCCAATCTTCACCCCCTGTTTAAATGCCGGGCCCACAGCAACAAAAGTCGCATGCATATCCTGTGTAACGGCAAAGCCATGCGTGCCATAGTGTTTGTCTTTGTCATCGTATGCAAAATAACGTGGTGCCTGAGTTTCAATCACGATATCAGCCGTCGTTGCATCTATCGTCACACCGCGGTTTTTGAGTGTTTCTTCACTGAGGATGTCATAGCGACCGCGAGCATTACGTTTCAGCTGAGCCCGAACCTCTTGCAGGTCCACCTCCGTGTTGGGTTGTTTATATAGCCAGACCTGCGTGCCACTGTTCTTTACTATAAAATCACTCAGATCAATGCCCAGATCAGAAAGCTGCAAACTCCGCTCAGGATCCAGCTGAGCCATACCATGGTCTGACACAATGATAAGGTTGACGTCCTGCTCTACTTCGCGCTGTATGCGCCGCGCCAGCTGGCCTATCAATTTATCCACCTTTTGCACCGCCTCATAAGTCTGTTGTGCATCAGGACCAAAATCATGGCCCATGGTATCGACCAGTGAAAAATATCCGGCAACAAAGCGGGGGCGAGTCTGCTCTGGTAATTTCAGCCATTGAATTATCTGGTCAATACGTTGTTGATAGTCACTGTGCTTTGAATAGTGGTAATAATAGCTGGGAGTCATACCATTGAAGCGGGCATCGGATTCGGGCCAAAAATAGGTTGCCGCTTTTAACCCTTGCATTTGTGCCAAATTCCAAAGTGGGATCCCTTTTAACCAGGAGCTGTCATCCTGACCATGCCCCATTTTGTAACACTGGTTACGGTCTTTGTCGCAAAAGTGGTTGCCCACAATACCATGATTGGACGGCAGCAAGCCGGTTATAATCGAGAGGTGATTGGGAAAAGTCTTAGTCGGGTATACAGGCTCCAAATACTCGGCCCTCACTCCTTGTGCTGCCAATAAAGCCAGATTCTTCGCATTATGCTTTTCTATGTAGTCCCAGCGAAAGCCATCCAGTGAGAATATCACCACACTTTGCTCTGAAGCCTGAACTGGTGCTGCCTTAACAGGTAATATAAAAGCAGCGCTAAAAACCGTCGTAATAAAACTCAGCAAAGCCGATAGTGCGCGAGTTGTCATCATGCCCATTTGTTCCTAAAACAATAAACCAACGGGCGCACTGTAAAACTAAAAGATGAATAAAATGAAGGACCTTTTGCCGAGACAGGGCATATTTTCGACTAATCACAGATTTTCAGGACGAGTCACCCCGCCCCGTTTTCAGTTATCGTAGATGCTGAACCAGAGCCCACTGCTCACCTGTGCAACTGACTTCAGCCAGCGCGCCATTGATCATCACCAGATTGGGCGCAATATGAGAAACGTCCACTCCCGTCACAACCGGAATCGTCAAATCCCCTAACGCCATTTGGACCGCAGTATCTCCGTCAAACGCTTTTCCGGCTCTCCCCGAAACGGCATTGCGGCCGATAAGGATACCGGCAGCGTGTTCAAACGCACCGCGTAATTTGAGACTCTGTAAAGCCCGGTAATAGCCAGTTGGCGACTGCTCAGCATTTTCAAAGTAAAAGATCAGCTTGTCATCCGGGTGCCTGTCGAGCTGTTTTTGCGGATCAAAGTACTCAGAGCCAAACATCAGCATATGCGTGTCCAGACATCCTCCCAACAAGCGCCCGCTAAACGACAGTGAGCCATCAAGCTGTTCATCATGATTTAATCGCTGCCAGCCACTTTGCTCTGTCAAATTAAATACCGCTTCGCTGTCTTGCGCATAATTGCTGTAGCCATGTTCAAAAAAGGGCGCGGGATACTGTGTAAACGAACCGCCTGATGCCGTATGCAAATGCTTAAAAGTGTTGGCGGTCAAGGGATCCGACTGTGCCAGTGAAAGCTGCATCAGGTTAGTGCAATGACACGTAGCCCAGCCCAGTTTACTGGTAAATGCACTCAGCACGGTGCTGATATCTGAAAACCCCATTAGCCACTTAGGCCGGGCATGTTGCAGTGCCTCCCAGTCGAGCAAGGGCAACAAATCCATGGCAATTTCACCGCCCCAGGGGGCCATAATGGCATCAACCTGATCATCCATTAAAAACCGCATAAGCTCTTCAACGCGCTGAGCTACCGGTGCGCTGACATGCAACTGGTCGTCCCTTAAACACTGACCTTCGAGCACCTTAAACCCACGTAGCACCAGGTCTTGTAACACTCTGTCAAGGCGAGCGTGCAAAGGTGTAGGTACACCACTGGAAAAGGCGGTAACAGCAATCTTACTGTCTGAGGTTAAGGGAGCGGGATAGTACATAAGGCATCCTTTTTACATGCTAAAAATTTAAAACCATTTAATTCATCACGTTAGGCAGGTATTAATCACATAATTTCCTCACTTTGTCACCTCGTTTCGCGCCTTTCTCACGCTTTTTGTACTTGTTCAGACAACAATGAGCTCAGCTTTTTTCGAAACGGATAAAACAATGAATAAGTTGAACGCACTAAGCTTAGCAATTTGTACTTTATATACGGCCTGTGGCGCGGCCCAGCAATCGTCTGATCACATTCGACCCTGGCAGCAATTTACGCAAAGCGAAACGGCAATCCCCCGCCTGAACAACGCGCCACTCATAGATGGTGAGCTCTCAACCGCTGAGTGGCAAAATGCTCGTGTGATCACGGAGTTTGTTGAGTTCCGTCCAACCGTTGGCGGAACCCCCAGATATCCGATCACGGCATACATTGCCTACGATGAACAATACTTTTATGTTGCAGCAAAAATTACCCAACCTGCCAATACCATTATGGACAGAGTGCTTACCCAGGGTGAGCGGATCTGGAATGAAGATTATTTTGGCCTCATCATAGACACCAATCATGACAAGTCAGACGGCTACCTGTTTCATGTTACTCCTTCTGGTGTGCGTGAAGACGGCCTGGTTAATGGTACCGAGTATATCGCCGAGTGGAAAACGCTCTGGTACGCCAAAACTCAGCAACAGGACGACGGCTGGACAGTTGAAATTGCAATCCCCATGCAGTCAATGTCTTTTGACCCGGATGCCAAAAATTGGGGGTTACAGCTACGCCACAAACTATCCAGTCCCTATGTCCAGTCATTCTGGAATCTCAATAACCCTAACTCGTATGGCTGGCATGCCTCACAAACTGCGCCGATCTCCGGGCTCAATAACTTAGATCAGGGTCTGGGAGTCGAAGTCAAACCCGGCCTGGCTTACAAAGAAACACTGACTGAGAGCCGTTTTGAACCCTCACTGGATGCGACCTATCGGTTTACTCCGAGTCTGACAGGTCAGCTTACACTCAATACAGATTTTTCGGGTACAGACGTTGATGAAATTGAAATGAACATGACGCGGTTTGGCCAGTACTACAGTGAAAAGCGCGATTTCTTTTTACAGGATAGTCAGATTTTTCGTTTTGGTGGCATGGACGATGACGATTACAACGGCATGCCCTTTTATTCGCGCCGCATTGGTCAGGGCCCGCAATCAGGTGTGCTGGATGTAAATTGGGGGACCAAATTAACGGGCAGGATTGGCAACACAGATCTTGGCATACTGAGCGTCAACCAGGAACGTGATGGCCATCTCGAAGAAACTACCCAGCTTAGTGTAGCCAGAGCCAAACAACATATTGGTGAGCACCACCAGCTGGGCGCCATTTTCACCCACGGCAGTGCCGATGACAATCACAGCCAGGCACTGACAGGTATTGATTATCGCTTTGATGATTTACTATTTGGTGAAGAGCAGTTTATTGCCAATGCCTTCTATCAGTCTATTGATGTCCCCAATGAGACAGCTGATAGCGATGGCAAATCCTATGGCCTGGCATTCAAACTGCCCAATGATAAGTTTTATCTGGATACCAAGTATCGTTATATCGGCAAAGATTTTAATCCGGCAATGGGCTTTGTGAACCGAACCGATCTTAAATACTATCACCTCACCAGTCATTATCGGGTTCGCCCACAATCAGGCTGGCTGGAAGACAATCTCAACTTCTATCAGGTCAGAACCTATTACAAGCGCTGGGAAAATACCGAGGGCGAGAAGAAAGGCCAGCAACTGTTCGTGCAGCCTTTAGTCATACAAACTCAGTCTCACGATTATTTCTCCGTCAGTTACGATATGTACAACAAAGTGCTCAGAAATCCCTTTGAGTTTCGCGACAACATTCAGTTTGCCGAGGGAGAATATGATTACAATCAATGGAACATATATTATGAAACGGCCAGCGACCGGCCAGTTTTTGTTAGTGGCCGGCTCGTTAAAGGAGACTTTTTCGATGCCGACCTTGAGCGCTTTAGTCTGACCATTAACACTCGCCCAAATAAGCATTTGTACGTACAACTTGGCCGTCATATGTACTACTACGAGCGTGCCGGCGAAAAGAGCAACATGTACAACACCCGGCTAAAAGTGAATATCGCTTTTAGCAGCGAATGGTCATGGAACTCACTGTTGCAACATAACACCCAGTCCGACAGCTTCTCGCTCTTTAGTCGGTTACGCTATGAGCCTGCGCCGGATGAGCTGTACCAGCTAAGCATCAACAGAGGGTATGATCTTGAGGACGGCTGGCACGATAAAAAACGCGTTTTTTCCGAAACAGCCATCAAACTAAACTACACCTATCGCTGGTGATCTAACCCTGAGTAATGGGCGTTGTCAGTTAACGACAACGCTCTGCTATTACCTAGCAACGGTTTGATAAACATCACTTCTGAATGCCGCTTTTCGGCCATAGATCACCTGAGCATCATGTACATCAAACCCCATATATGAGCCAATGTCCTGCCTTGATAACGGGTGTAAGCCTTCATCGGTGATCTTATATCTGGCCAGCTCGTGCCATTCTTTGGTCATCAGATAAACCACCCCTTTTTCCAATTCCAGATTCGAAAAAGGTTCCAATTCACCGATTTTTTCGCCATGAGCCTGCTCAAGACCATTCAATATGCTGGTAAAAGGAAAGCGATACAGCTCATAGTCCATATTGGTCAGATAGACATAATCAGGCATTGAGGGGTCTGTCATAGCTGACATCCAGCCATGCGGAAGCTGTGCAACTTGTTGCATCTGTCGGTTATATATCTGCACCCGCTTAAGTTCGTTTTGCTTCACCGACAAGGCAAACAAACTATTGCTCAACCAGCTCTGACGGTAGATGTAACCATCAAAAAACAAAGTATTGCCTTGCTGTGCTTCATTGGTCGGGATCAGCCACATGGCATGATTGTCGTGATTGATAAGGAGCAATTCATCATCTGGTGACAACGTCATATCCCTGAGGCGGACATGATCGGGTAACCGGGGAAGCGGCTTGGCCTGCTCCTGTGGGCGCTGATAATACACCTGAGAACTGCCGGAACGATCAGAAATGAAATAGACGCCACTTTCCGTATGCGCCAGACGGGGAGAACGGTCAAGTCCGCTGCTGTTGTCCAGCATAAAACCCGTGTCCAGCCACTGTAGCTCTATGTCTTTGTCATAAGTGGTAAAGATATAATCCACGCCATTGCTATGACGCGCAATATTACAACAGATCTTATCGCTGAGGCTGCTCAGCAAGGTGGCACTGTTTTCATCGAACGACTGATGATACATCTGAGTGCGAGGGCTGGAAGATGAAAATACAACCCCCTTGTAAGCGTGATCCCAAATTGCTCCATGCATTAAACCTGTGCGGGAGAGCTGCAAAACCTGTTTATTGGAATCTGGTTCATAGGTCAAAACCCGGCTGTTTCCGTCATTGGTATGTGCTGTCAGTAGCAGTGTCTGCGTGCCGGGATGGGCATCCAAATACGCAAGACGCCAGGACGGCTCCAGTTTGGTCGGCAATTTGTTTATCTCACCCGAGAAGCTCAGCTTGTATAAATCGTTTTTATGCTCGAAACGGCGCTCATGCGCCAGCGCATATATTCGGTCTTCGGCCGCAACATATATACTATCGTGATAAATAAGATCACAGTTATAAAGCGCTTCAGTGGGGGCCTTTAGTTGTTGTGTTGTCAGGTCTATTTGTGCTTTAAACCAACCACATTGTTCTTTGTAATACCCCTTAAAAATCAAAAACTCGCCCTGACTGCCCAATAGCTGCTCAAGGTGATAATCTGGCGTTTCAACAATCTGAGGCAAGGTATCATTTTGAGCACCATAATTTGCTATCCATAAACTACGTCCCAGCTCCATTGTAATATTTAAAAATGCAACATGTTCGTGCTCAGACAAGACAACGGGGAACATTTTTCCGCCACTCACCCGGCTCATTGCCTGGCTTTCTCCATACTGCCATGAAGGTTCACTGCCATAGTGCCAAATCAGACCTGCCAACAACCCAATAAGTAATACCATACCTGGCATAAGAAAACGGCTTAAGGAAGGTTTTTGTTCTGATCGCACGAAGGAAGAAACTCTGGGGCTTTCTGCACCAACCTCGATTGATGCAATAAAGCGATAACCTTGTTTGGGGACAGTTTGTATATATTGAGGCAGCTTAGGGTCATCACAAAACGCTTTTCTCAGGTTAGCGACCAGCTTATTGATGGCGTTATCGGTGACAATAGACCCCTGCCAAATAACATCCTGTAATTCGTCACGTCCAATAATACGATTGGGATTATCGATGAAGAAATGCAGTAGCGAAAGCTGTCTTGGGTCCAGTGTGACACGGTGACCACCGTTAATAAGTTCGTTAGTTTGGTGATAGAGGCGAAATTCGCCAATTTGAATAAAATCCATGGACTTCTCGTCAATCATGCCTCTTTTAATTCTACTCACTATGAGCAAAGAGCAATTCGGGCAGTTTCGGGCTACTTTGTTATTCTTGGGCTTCGTTACTGATTTGCATCACTGTGCTGTGGCGTATTTCTTATTGCCCTCACTTCATAAAGAGTCAGAACGAAACGAAGCATGCCCTAGTCTATTATCATCTCAATGCATTGCAACCCACCAGAGAAATATCATTACAAAAATCTACTGAAGCCAAATGACAGGCGATTGACAATCAACCTGCCTGAAAAAATATGAACAACTCCCCGTCTCGATGATGGCTAAGAATTACAGAGATTTTAAATTCACTTTTGCCACTAATAAACTATGCTTACCCTGCTCACTAAATAACCAAAGGGAAGTGCGAGTTTATTTCGCTAAACCAAACAGGTGTGTTTATGAAAAGTTTAAAATTGTTGCTGGCAGCCTCTTGCCTGACAGCCTTCATATCCGGGTGTGGGGGGTCATCGGACAGCGGCTCTTCTCCTAGCCCAAATCCAAATCCAAACCCAAACCCCAGTCCAACAACCAATCAAGCTCCGTCAGTCAGTATTACTGGCGACAGTGAAGCACAGGAACAAACCGACGTTTCGCTCAAGGCCAATGCCACAGACAGTGACGGCAACATTGCCAGCTATAGTTGGAGTATCACTTCCGGACCGACAGCGACACTGAATAACAGCACCACCAGTGATGTCAGCTTTACCACCCCAGAAGTCACGCAAGATACCCCAATGGTACTTTCCGTTACCGTCACCGATGACGACGGCGCCACCGCCACTGCCACAAAGAACTTTACAGTAAAACGTTTGGTAAGGTCGGTTACGCTAACCGGTGTAGTCACCGATGCGCCGATTGCAAACGCCGCTTTAACTGTTTACGTAGGTGATGAATCCTTCCCTACAACCGCGGGGACTGACGGTACTTACACCATCCAGCTGGATGTTGATGATTCAGCAGTAAACAAATTAGTTCGTATTAAAGCCAATGGTGGACCAGATCAGGAGAACGTTGAGTTTTACTCTCAACTGGAAAGTTTTGCATCGGTCACTGAGCAGGCTGGAGGTGACGGGGTCGTCAATAGCACCGAAAACTTCGGTGTAAACATTACCAATGTCACAACGGCTGAATATGCTCTGGTCACAAACGCCGTCGGCGGAGTGCCACAAACAACCAGCGAGTTGAATAATGCTCTGGTAGGCGTTGACGCCAATGAAAAACTCACCCTGTCAGCATTGATTAAACTGGTAGTCGATGGTAGCGGCGACAAGAAATTTTCACTTCCTCAGGGCGTTAGTAACACATTTCAACTGGTCTCCAGTCAAACTGCCACAGCTGAGCTGACTAACACCATTAACGACGACGACCCGACGCTGATTGAAAAAACCAAAGAAGCAATCAAAAGCGATGATAAACTGGTAGACAACGGCGAAGGCTCTATCGCGGGCTCCTATCTAATTGGCTCAACGCGATATTTCCGTAGCCACTTCACAGAGCTGACATTGAATGAAGATGGCACAGGCACTTTCACCGATCATACCAGTGGCGCTATTACCTGGACACAAGCCACTAATGGTGCCGTCAGCATAGTGTTTGGTGATGGTATCTTCTCGCCAAGGCACAGCTGTAAAAACTCAGAAGGTATGAACTTTACCTGCTATTCTCGCTACAAAACGGCCACGTTCAGCATTTATGACGACAATAGCTTTGCCAAAGCTATCAGTTTGACAGGCGTACGAGACGAAATCAAAGCCGATGATGATACCGTACTTAATGCTGATGTAAGTGAAACAGAGGATTTCACTATGGTTGTGCGCGGCAATACCATTAACCCTGCAGCTGCGCAATTCCAGGGAAGTTGGCACTTTGACCAAATGTATTATCTGATGGGCGGTGAAACTGGTAACGAATACTATCAGCCACAAACCAGTAAAATGATGTTTAACCAAGATGGAAGCGGTAAATCCACGCTACCCGATGGTACTGAGCGAGATTTCAGCTGGCAGATCAGTGGCAATAATCTGGTTGTGATGCTCGCCAAGACTGACGCTATGGAGGCGCAAACCCTGACCTACTGGATGCTGAAGTCGCTGCAAGGGGGCTTTCAGTTCTGGGCACTTACAAACGATGCGGTAGCAACTACGCCAGATAAAATGGCCTCCATGACACATCGCCGCCGCACCGGGATTATGATGCCCGAGCAAAGCATCACTTTAAGCGATACCATGGCACAGGGGCGCTTTATTCCATACTATGGGGCAAACCTGCCTCAGAATTATTTCTTCGATAACTTCGTCAATGGCGTCACCTACATGCAACTGAATAAAAATACGCAGGTCTGGCAGACAAGTGGTCGTACCATGTCAATCAATAGCTACTTTGACAGTATGAATGGCAAAAATGTGCACCAATGCCCTGAAGGCGCGACGCCAGAAAACTGTTCAGTTAACTTTAGTGACAAATATGACGTAATCTCAATGAGTAACGACAGTTGGTACGTACGTCATAGCTACACCAGTGCATTTGATCAGGGTCCAGGTAGCACCTACATGATCAAATACATGAAGTCTGCATCCACATTGTCTCAGTTTGACTATATGTGGATGGATAACCGGACTTTCCACATGCTCAACAACAGTAATCAGGTAGAAAGAAAATACTACTTCCTGAACTATAATGACGACGATACCTTTACACGCGTCATTCGCGATAATAACTTCAGCGAAATAGGTACTTATTCTGTTAAATCGGGCAAGCTGCATTCTGATGAGTCAGGTTCGGTGACCGTCAGTGATTTTATCGGCTTTGACCGCGATTATGTCAGGGTATGTAACTATCCACTGGACACCAACTGCGGCCAAGGTGAGGAATCGACTTACTACCTCAATGGCCAGGCTGCAAACAAAGCAAGTATGATACAGCCGCCTGTGCAGGTATACACAACAGCTATGCTTAAAGGCGCCTGGTACGACCCCAACGAGCCAGACTTTGTCGTGGTGATCCGAGATGGTAAATGGGTGCATATGGAGTTGAAGTCGGATGATACATCTGACGCAATGGCTGGCCTGGAAGTAGGCTATGCTGACTGGGATGAAAGCACCGGCGAGTTTACAGTCGATATGATATTTGACTCCAATGGCTCGTATGGCTTTGACACTGCGCTCAAGCACATCATAACGATTGACGGTAACACCCTGACGATAGATGTTGAAGGCGAGCCTTCATTCACCTTAACTCGCCTTACTGATGCAAATAATCCCTTAGTGGGCGCGTTCGTTGAGTATCCGCTTGATCAAAGCCGCATCTGGGTCACCGCATTCATGCCTGGTAATAAGTTCTTTGAAGCCGACTTTGAAAGCGAAGACCCGGCAAGAGCAGGTATTAATTACGGTAGCTTTACTTACGATGCCAGCACAGGCAAAACTGAGTTAACGTTTGAGCTTAATCAGCTTGCTGACAGCGACACTATGTTTGCAATGTTCCTCAATGGAGATGTGATCCAGTGGAAAGACGGGGACGATTTGGGCATAGTCCAGCGTGTTAAACCTATGTCAGGTCAGCCTATGTTTGATAGCCATAGCTTAATGTACGAGCGTTTTGCACTGATCAACGGCGCTCAGACCATGTATATCGAGCTACATGCAAACAACTCGCTGGCCGAGGTGGTCACGGACGGCAAAACCCGTGCCTATACCTGGTCTGTTAATCAGGGCCAGCTTGAGCTTCTGGCTAATACCCCATCTGCTGGACTCAGCGCCGAAGGGTATGTCATTTCACCGAGCTCAAAGCTCAACGATGGCTGGAAGGTCTCTGTTCTGAAGATGATGGAGCCCGATCCAGCCACTGAGAATGACGCCGTCGACTCGTATATGCGGTTTGACGCGGATATGCGCAGATAACCTGACCTTACTGCGACCCTGTAACCAGCAGGGTCGCATTACCTCTACAATCGGTTGAGCATCAATCTGATGGCTCAGTTAAGCTCCCTCTGCTAATCTGGCTAGCTCCAAAATAGCCAGCTCGACATCCGCCTGCTCAGTACGCCAATTGCTAAAAGCACAACGGATCGCGGCGCTACCCTGCCATATCCCGGGCGTCATAAAGACCTGACCAGCCTCATTTAACTGCGCCAGTAATGACTGTGTATCATACTTATTTGAGGCACTTGCAGAAAACAGCACAACATTGAGGCTGCATGGCTTAAGTAACTCATACTCTGACGATGCAGCAATCCAATTGGCCAACGCACTGGCTTGGGCGATATTGCGTTGGATCTGCGCTTTTATGCCTTGTTTGCCATAGGCTAGTAACGTCGCCCAGACAGGCAATGCTCGAAACCGCCTGGAATTTTCGATACCCAGTGACATGAAAGGTCGCGCCTGGTCATCATTGGCCAGATAGGGCGCATCAACATTACAAGTCTCAAACAGGGTTTGCGGGTGACGCGTAAGGAACACCCCGCAGTCGTACGGCACGTTTAACCATTTATGGCAATCAAGCGTGATACTGTCTGCCAGTTCAATGCCCTGAGTTTTGCCAGCAGCGCCTTTTACAAGACGCTCGAAGATGCCAAACGCGCCATCTACGTGCAACCAGGCCTGATGTTCACGGCATAGTTGTGCCACCGTGAGCAAATCGTCAAAATCTGTACCGGTCACTGTGGCTGCGCTGGCGATCACGACCTTTCCCCGACTCGTGCATTCACTGAGCTTTGACGCGAGCTCCTGAGTATCCATAGCTTCTGTACCGCTTTGGCAAGCGACTTTCACCCAGGTATCCTGACCAAAACCGGCCAGTCCGAGCGCCTTTACCATACTGGCATGTGGCGTCGCCGAGAACACAGTGCAGTCCAAGTCTTTACAGCCCGCTTTTGCCACATCAATCCCCTGCAAGCTTCCTGCATATTGCCGGGCCGTCATCGCCCCAAGTACATTAGCAGCGGTGGCTCCCGTGGTCATAACTCCCTCGAATACAGCGGGTAATTCAAACAGTGATACTAGCCACTCGATGGCCTGACGCTCAACGTCGCTTGCTACCGAATCCCCCCTTTGGACACATTCTGATTGTACAGTGTGACAAGCCAGTCAGCATATGTTGCCACAGGATTTGCACCGCCTGTCACGAATCCCCAGTAACGCCCTCCGTTGCTGGCAGACAGTTGTGGCGCGATGTCCGTGCTGAAAATTTGCCTGAACACCTCAAATCCAGCAGGCTCGTTGAAAAGCGACCGATTTTTCAGGCTGGATAGCGGATTGCTTACCCGCCGTTTATCTAGCGACATATTGAATGCTTTGCATTCGTGCTCCAGCGCTTCGAGCATCTGTGCATAGGTGGGTAATGATAGTGACTGCATAATGACTCCTTTTGACTTTACCCGTACACCTTAACGTGTTAGAAAAAAGAGAACAGATACAGAAAATTAAATTTTTTAGATAACAGATGGCAAAGCAAGCAAAATATAAAACCCTTGCCGGGCAATTTATCACCGCTATCGAAGCGGGTGAATATCAGTTCCATAAGCCGCTCCCGTCTTTGCGCCAGCTAAGTGCCTTGTATCAGGTCAGTATCACCACTGCACTTGCGTGCTATCGATACCTTGAGTCTCTGGGCTACATAACAGCAGACCCCAAACGTGGTTTTTTCTGCTGTTTTAACCCAAAAAACACCCCTGACATTGAATACGCCCAGTTTAATGCCAGGGTATGCGCTTTACCCAAAACCCCTCCCCGCCGGCTCAGAACGGGTTTTGCAACAGCACAACTTGACCCAACCCTGATAGACTCGCAACAACTGCGTGCGTCACTGGCGAGGACTATGCGAAGCGAGCATACATTGTTCAACTACGGCGACCCGCTAGGTGAACACGTATTTCGGCAGGCGCTGTCAGAACACCTGAAAACACAGGGTTTTTCGATACATACGCAGGAGTTAGTCATCACTCAGGGGTGTCTGGATGGCGTTAAAACGGCACTTGAGTTAACCACCAAAGAACAAGATGTCGTTGCTGTACCATCTCCATGCTATACAGGTTTGCTTGATATGCTCAGCGTAATGGGCAGGCAAGTACTTGAGATACCCAGCCATCGCGATGGTATCGATCTGGTTCAGCTGGAACATGCGATGGCCCGGCATCAGGTCGCAGCCTGCCTGATCAGTGCCAACTTCCAAAACCCAACGGGTCACAGCCTCAGCACTCAGCAAAAAGCGTCACTGGCAAACATGGCCAGCAATTATCAAATTCCCATCATTGAAGACGATGTATATCGCGAGCTGTGCCATACTGGCACCACCCCTTGCCTATCAAACATTTTGATGCGGATGGCTGGGTGATCTGGTGTAGTAGTATTTCTAAAACGCTGGCGCCAGGGCTGCGCCTTGGTTGGTGTGCCCCCGGACGTTTCCATCAAGCGTATAGCGACTTGATCCGAATTCGCTCTTTGGGGTGTAACCGTCCGCTCCAGCTGGCTCTGGCTGACTACATAAGCCGGGGACACTATGCCCGCTACCTTAAAAAGCTCAATAGCAAACTTGCGTCGCAGTGCAATCAGTACATACAGCTACTAACCAGGTTATTACCTGATAAGGTTAAGGTAAATCGCCCACATGGAGGGCTGGTACTCTGGTTTGAACTACCCGGAGTCGATACCAAACAGCTGCAAAAACAACTTACAGAAGAACGGATATATATCCTGTGTGGTGATGCCTTTTCTACAACCTCTCTGTATCAAAACTATATCCGCCTTAATTTCGGACAGTGTATCCGTACGGAGATAGAAGCACAGCTTACAAAACTCGCACACACCGCCTCTCGTCTTCAGCGTAAGAAATCAGTCAATAATGAAGCTAAAACTGGTACAAAAATTGTATGATTTTTAAACTACGAATTACGCGGTGATTACTATCATGGATTTGACACAAGATGAGCTGGACTACATTCATCAGGTCGTTGAAACGTCTCAGTTTGATTTACTTCAGGCGCATACTAACTTATGTAATGAGCTTGAAGCTTTTACCAGTGACTTATTAGAAGAGCTGGCTCAACATGAAGCGAGTTACGCTCAAACCGAACGTCTGTTCGATACACATTTACGCGCTGCAAATATTCTTGAGTTTCCCACTCAGCCTGAGCTTAAGTCACTCAACCGTACTCCAAGCAAATGGCATCCGGACCATCAAACACTGTTGTCTATTATTGATGATTTACCCCATATCGTAGAAGGACATGGTATGCCTCGCAGCTGGCGGTTTACGCCTTACCCACCTGTCAGGCTGATGTTAAACTTCCCTCACGCTTCGTTTCATGTTGACTCATTGTCTCTGACAGGCGCCTGTATCAAGACTTTTCCACTCAACGCATCCGCCTACCAAGACCTGTTTGCTGAGCAAGGAGCGAGTCTGATGCTACCAAATGCTCAGTTCATTCGCGTCGATATAGCTTCTGTTGCCAGTCGCGGTGATTACCGACTGGCACTCAAGTTCGACCACTACACGGTCGCCAGCCCGACCCTAAAGGTCTTTGTTGTCAGTAACTATGTCCGAAAACATGGCTGGCAATAGAGTTTAGAAAGTCTGGTAAACAACTCTGGCTGCAAGCAATAAAAACGCACAACCAAGCAGCTTATCAATGATGGCCTGTTTTGCAGTCAGATCGAACCGCTCTCTGGCAGAGGCCGTAACAACAGACACAAAGAAATACCAAAGCGCATCTATTACCAGAACTGTCATACACATGATCACAGCCGTTTGCAGTGTGAGTGTTTCAGGGTCAATAAATTGAGAAAACAGTGCCAGGAAAAAAATGGCCAACTTGGGGTTTAAAAAGGCAATGGCAAAACCATCTTTTGCCGCAGCTAGGTAACTTTTTGCATCATGTTCCTTAGCCACTTTAATCCCACTGCTGTTACTACTGAGGATCTTATACCCCATATACGCAAGATACACCGCACCGGCATACACCAACCCCTGATAAACCAAGGGAAATTGCTCAATTAAACTGGCCAGGCCAAGCAAAGATAAACTGGCGTAAATCCCTACCCCTAAGCCGTGAGACAAGCTCGCAACTATCCCGTGCTGGGCACTGTGATACAGGCTATAACGTAACACAACCGCTAAACTTGGTCCGGGAGACATAGCCCCAACACAACATATAAACGCCAAACTTAACCAGGCTGTTAATTCCATCACACTTCCCCGCACATTAAAAAGCGCTTATTCTAACCGAGGACAAAGAGCGGGCCAACGCTTTAAGTTTTCCATATACCACATTCAACACCCCCCTGTTCCATTCATTCACCATCTGTCTTTGAGTGTAATTCTATTATTTACTCGCACCACCGACTGCCCTACTGACACTCCCTGACAAACCACCATGTTTTACTGTCACCAACTTAAACAAGGAGACAAAAACATGAGTACTAACAGCATCGAAATCGCAACATTCAAATTGGCCAACGGCGTTACTGAAGCAGATTTTTTAAAGCAGAATGAAGAGTTTATGGCATATCTACAGGAGCAGCCAGGCCTTTTGTATCGCTCTGTGTCAAAGCATGCACAAAGCGGCATCTATACTGACATTGTGTACTGGAATACACTCGAAGATGCCCAGCGCGTGCAAGCAGCTTTCGAGCATGAGCCGGTTTGTCAGCAGTTTGCCGCACTAATTGACAAAGATAGCTTATCATTAACTCTGACTGAAGCGGTTGCACAAACCCCTTGCAGTGAGTAACCTGACCAGGCTTTTCAATGCCGGGGCCTTGCCCCGGTTTGTCTTTGGAGATCACCTTGCACAAGTCTGAACGATTATTTCAGCTGGTAAACCTGCTTAAAAGCCGGCGTCTGGCCATTACCGCCAAGCAACTTGCCGAACGACTCAACGTATCAGAACGCACCATCTACCGTGATATCCAGCACCTGCAAAGTTCTGGCGTCCCAATAGAAGGTGAAGCTGGCATTGGTTACCTGATAGCCCAGTGCGACCTGCCCCCCATGATGTTTACCCTCGCAGAGCTGCAATCCCTGCTGTTAGGTACACGTATGGCCAGTGCCTGGACAGATCCGGTCTTATCTGAACACGCCAGCAGTGCTATGGCTAAAATTGAGGCTGCACTGCCCGAACACCTCAAACAACAGATAGACGACTTTCCCTATGTGGCAGCAAGCTTTGGCCACACAGAGGATCATCAAAGGTTTAGCAGTACACTCCGTGAAGCAGTCGTTCAGAAACGTCTGGTCAGGTTGCAATATAAAGATGCAAAAGACGCTTTTAGCGAACGGGATATCGAGCCCCTCGGGCTAGTGTATTGGGGTGGTAAGTGGACCATTATTGGCCATTGCCTTTTGCGCAATGATTACCGTGAATTCCGACTCGACCGGGTGTGTGATATTACCCTGCTCACTCAGCCTTTTGTGCTCAGTGAGCACAAAAATATGCAGCACTATATTGCGCTGGTCAAGGCAAAATATCAGGAACAAAGCGACGAAAGCGGTCCTTAAAGTTAGTTGTTGTGTTAACGCTTGTCGCCTTTATGCACAGCGATTTGTACTCATCCGAGCTGTGTACTTTTTTTAGCCGATTGTTTTTATTTAATAAATTATCAATAATTCATTCTCAGTAGGTAAACCAGATCAAATAATTCGCCACACAAGCAACATTTATTAAACGCAAATGAGAGTTGTTATCATTTAAAATCACTGTTAGTATGCGCTCCCTCTGCAGTCCCGATGCCGGGTTCCTTAGTTGTATGGAGTGTAAAATGCAATTCTCTCGCTCAAAGAATTCACCAAATCTATTGGCCAATGCCGTTAAAATCGCCCTGTTAGGTGCCGCGGTGAGCAGCACAGGTGCTTTTGCTCAAAACGCTGATGAAAACATCGAAAAAATTAGTGTATATGGTAAACACAATAAGCTGATCCTGGAATCAGGCACAGCCACCAAGTCAAACATGGCATTAATGCAAACACCTGCAGCCATTGTGGTTGTTGATAAAGAGCTGCTCAAAGCACAAAACGCCACCACGCTACAAGAAGCACTGCGTAACGTCAGTGGCCTGGGGCAAGCCGGTAACAACTATGGGATTGGTGACAACCTGACAGTACGTGGCCTGGGTGTGAACTACACCTACGACGGTATGTACGGTGGTGCAGACTTAGGCAACAACTTTAACCCGACCCGCTCCATGACCAATATTGAGAGCATTGAAGTCCTAAAAGGTCCGGCAACAGGTCTTTATGGTATCGGTGCTGCAGGAGGTGTGATCAATCTGGTTGAGAAAAAGCCTCAGCAACAGGAAGCTATTGAAATCAGTGCCAAAGTAGGCAGCTGGAACAGCTATGGCATTGGCTTTGATGCCACTGGAGGTCTGAACGCTCAATGGGCTTATCGCCTGGTAACGAACCACGAACGTAGTGACGGTTATCGCGACCTGCAATCAGACAGAGACGAAGTGTATGCCAGCCTGAGCTTTGATGTAAACGCCAGCCATAAGCTTCTGCTTTCAACTGCTTATATCGACGATGCGCTGCAAATCGATTCAATTGGTGATCCGGTCAGAATCATGAACTGGGATAGCACCAGTGGTACGCCAGGTAACCTGAGCGGAGCTGATCTGCCAAACGATGCCAAACTGGATGACGATGGTACAAACTATCTGGGCGTTCAACTGACAGCACAGCAACGTGAACAGCTTGCCGCTTCAGTTCTGTCCAGTGATGGCCTTAAGCCTTACAACCTGGGCGATGGCAACCTGATCTCGCCTTTGTCTAAACCAAACGAAGGTGAAGAGCTGCGCATTAAACTGCGCCATGACTGGCATATCAACAATGACTCGACCCTGACTCAACAAGTACTGTGGCGCAGCTATGATTCTGAGTTTGCCCGTCAGACTGGTGCTTACAACTATGTATACTGGGACCGTCGCGGCGTGATCAATGCCGATCCACGTGCACCGTTACTTATTGATGGCGAACTACACCCCTTTGCCGCGCGTCGCCAGGAATACCGCCGTCAGGTTGCCGAGGAGCAAACCTGGCAATACTTTGCCGATCTGCAACTTGGCTGGAGCCTGGGTGGCGTGATGGGTGAACATCTTGTCAGCGTAAACTATGAAAACCGGGAAATGGCACTAAAGAGTTGGTCAGTTTACGATGCCGACAGTGCCAAAGGCGACAACGCAATCCCGTATATTCTGGATATTCGTAACCCGAACTGGGCGAGGGGCGACATCATGGATTACGACCCGTCACTACGCAGCAATTACGACAAATCGCTGGATGCCTACGGCGTCAGCTTCCAGGAAGTGTTGTATCTGACAGATCAATTAACCGTGCGTGCCGGACTTGCCTATTCTGCCATTGAGCAAGCTTATCAGCATAAAGGCAGCGACCGTGCGCCAGAAGCCAGCAAAGAACTGGATTCTGATGATTCGGGTATGACTTATAATTTTGGGATCAACTATCAGGTATTGCCGCAGCTATCAGCGTTTGTAAACGTTGCGAAAGGCCGCACGGCTTACAGCATTTTAGGCTCACTGTCTGATGAGACGGAAGAAGCGAACCGCCCGGATTCAGAATCACAATCACTGGACTTAGGTATTCGCTTTACAGCATTGGACGAAGACTTGCTCGGCTCAATTGTATGGTTTGAAACCAGTCGCACTAACCTGCGTTACACTAACCCTCTGTACAATGACGATCCAAAAGACCCTGAGTACAATGTGGCTGTACAACAGTACTTCTATGATGACGAAGATGAGTCAAAAGGTATAGAAATCGATCTAAACCTGGCACTGGCTGAGTCGGTTGATTTAAATCTGAACGCCACTTGGCAAGATGCAATTGAGATCCGCGCACAGGAACGTTCCGAGCAGAAAAAGGGCGTACCAGAAAAAATGGCCAGCGCGTGGGTTAACTACCAGCTGCCAGCGACTGTCATGGAAAACCTGACCCTCAGCCTGGGTCTGAACTATGTCGATGAGCGTACTATTAACTCTGATTCATTTGGCCTGCCAACCGCAACCATTGATAGCTATACACGCTGGGATGCAGCCGCGCGTTACCAGGGCGACAAGTATCAGATCCAGCTGAATATTGAGAACCTGACAGACGAGCGTTATTACAGCAAAGCCCTGTTCCTTGGGGGCTTACCAGGTAACGAGCGCAACGTTAAACTGTCAGTAAATTATCAGTTCTAATAAAACCACTTACAGTGTAAATGCGCACTAAGACAAAAAGCGAATTGAGCCTTGTTCAATTCGCTTTTTTGTTGCTTGCACAATTGCGCATTACAAAACTTATTTAGGTACGGTCTTTGCTTAATCATACTGACGTATTTAAAGGAATTGCCTTATGAAAGTTACCCCATTCACACATCTGTCCACCATCGGGAACACTACACATCTGAAACACAGCCAGGTACAATTTGATCAACAACGCCAGTTTACACAGCAACTGTACAACGCCATGAATTCAACCGGACGAACACAATCCAGTGACGTTGCGGTTTCCACAGATATCGATCCTGCTAATATTTCCGAGCAGGCCAGAACTTTCTATCAGGTTGCGAAAGACAATGCCCAGAAATACGTAGATTCAAGCTTGCCTGAGAAACAACAGCACATTCAACTTTATCAGGAAACCATGAGAGAAATCATGGAGATGCCGATAGAAGTCAGCGTCGAGCCCCATGAAGTCAACGAGGCCTTGCTGTTCAATAATCTTGGCATAGACTTTCTGGCCTACAAAGAATTGAAAGTCCGGATTGAAATGCTGGATCTCACAGAGCAGGAAATTAATGAAGATAAGTCACTGCCTGACTATGAAAAAGATAAGCTGAAAGACAACATTGATGAACTCAAAGCCAGGCTGGAAATGGCAATCGATGACCTGCTTGGCGATACACAAGACCCACAGCTGGCACCCGAATCGGCCAAAACACCTGACAATCTATTCTCCTTGTCTTAAGGGTCCGCGCCAGCAAACAGTGCAATCACGCTCAGCGTACTATACTAAAACTATATTCACTTGCAGATCTTTGCCGACTCCTGCATCGGCCCGATAATAAGGTAGATTGCAATGCGCCAGTTACTACGTTTAGTCGCCTTATATCCATTAATCGCTTTTAGTGCGGCTTATGATACACCTAACCTGGAATGGGTAACCGAAGACTATCCGCCTTTTAACTACCATATCAATGGCGAGGTAGAAGGCTTATCCATCCGTATTCTAAATAGTATTTACCAGGATCTGGGCTGGACACTAGATAAAAGAGACATCATGCTTGTGCCTTGGCCCAGAGCCTATCGTATGGCCATGACCTCGCCTAAAACCTGCATTTTTTCTATAACATACACACGCGAGCGTGCGGAGTTATTTCAATTTATCGGTCCCTCTATCGATAATCAAGTAGCTATTATTGGCCATAAGGAAAATGCCTATCAGGTTCAGAACCTGAATGACTTAAAGAAGTACAAAATCGGGGTTGTAAAGAACGACATTGGCCACCAGCTGTTACGAAAGTCGAAGATAGAGCAGGATAATCTGGTCTTTCTGGCATCTGGGTTCGAGCTGGTGCAAATGCTGAAACTAAAACGCATTGACTTAATTGCATACGGCGATATTATCGCACGCTTTCAGTTTAAACGGGCGGGCATAGACCCGGCACACTACCGCGTAATATTACCACTTTCCCGTTCATATCTGGGTTTTGCCTGTAACAAGCAGGTAGATACCCAATGGGTTCAGAGTATGAACCAGGCGCTAAGGCGTTTGCGAAGAAACGAACCGGCATTGTTTTTACCGCAATCCTATTAATGCTTTACAGAGGGTGCAATGACGCGTCTTTACTCAAAGGTTATCTTAGTTTTAATCATCACTTTACTTTCCTCACCTGAAACAGTGCAGGCTCAGGCTGAAAATGTGCAACCCGATATTGCCTCCTCCCCGATATCCGTATGTTTTGAACGCTGGCGCCCTTTTAGTTTTGTTGACCAGGATGGCATTGCAAAGGGTGAGGAAATCGATCTGATCAAAGCCGCAGCCCGGACTCTAAATCGCACAGTTCAATTCAGCGAACTCCCCTTTAAACGTTGTGTTGCCAACGTTAAGTTTGGCAGTACAGATTTCTCTTTGCATGTCGACAAAACAGATGGATTGGCCATTTTTTCCAATACCACAACCTTTTGGCAACTCAGCCTCGCAGTCTCTGCTGCCAGGTTTCAAACCCTGGATGGTTTTAAAGCCATCAGCACACCAAGAATCATGCTGGCAACCGAATATCCTTACCCTAAAGCGGTTTACCGCAAGCTCGAAGCCCTTGACGCTCGATTAGTCAGGCGCTCTTACTATGAAGAAAACGACGAACATGCTAAAACCTTTTTTGATATCCTGACGACCAAGCGAGTCGATGCTATGTTAGTGGATAAGCAGTGGGCGCAGCATATGATAGATAAATTCAATCTGCCCGTGAATTTACTGGCACAGGATTTCCACAGTGAACCACAATATATCGGCTACCGGCACAGTAATGCCTCTCTCGCACAGCAATTGGAAGCCGCGCTATTAGCATTACCGCAAAATGTCCGCACTACCATTAAAGACCGGTATAAATACAAGTAATGTACGCTAAGGTCGGGCCAGTTTTAGTAACCGCTCAACCACATCCTCTGCAACTTGCTGTAAAATTGAAGCATCATGCTCATTAAACTCTCTCGGTTCACTGTCAATCAGGCACAAAGTCCCCATATTGCAACCGTTGGGATGACGTAAAGGACAACCGGCATAAAAGCGGATCTTGAGTCCATCGGTTACCAGTGGGTTGTCAAAAAAGCGCTCGTCTTTTGTCGCATTATCAATAACAAACACGTCTTCCTGACAAATTGCATGACCACAAAATGAAATGTCCCGAGAGGTCTGCTCTGCATCAAGTCCTACTCTGGACTTAAACCATTGCCTGTCACTGTCAACCAGGCTAATAAGCGCAATAGGGACATTAAAAACATGGGCTGCAAATTCCGTAAGCCTGTCTAATTCGGCGTCGGGGAGAGTATCGAGCGCTTGCAAATCGTGTAATGTTTTCAGTCGCAGTGCTTCGTTATCCGGTAGCGGCGGACTTTTCATCCAAATCACCAATTAACAGATGGTTTATACACTATAGTTAAAAATGCCTGAACGTCTACATTAAGGAAAGCACGCATGCAAGTGCATGTCAGAATTGTCCTATGGTTAACCGTCGTCCTTGCCTGTTTGGTAATGCTTGATAGGTGTGCTCGCACCTATTTCTCAGCACACCATCGGGTAGTGGCAGCTCAGGAAAGTCTGCAAAACATCAATTATATTCAACAAATAAGTCATGCTATCTTTGCGCTCCAAAAAGAGCGTGGCTATACCTTTGGGCTGTCTGAGCGCGCCTCCGGAGACACTCTCAACCAACTCAATCAGTATCGCAATGCCAGCAATACCGCACTAACCAGTATTGCAACTCAGAGCGCACAAAACCAAAACCTCATTTCATCCCTGCCAAGCACAGCGGCGTTAATGAACCTCAGAGCCTTGTTTGACCAGCGTTTGCTTACACGGGAACAAGTCATGACCCTGTACTCGGCTAAAATTGACGCGCTACTGGATTTGTTTCTGGCCATTGAGCTGAAAATTGCTGCCGATGCGCCTAATAACCATTTATATAGTTTAACGCTAGCCATTGAACAGGCGGGTAAACTCCGGGCACACACCTATGCCCTGCTTAACAACGCCATCGACAGCCGGGCAAGCTCTATTTTTGAGCTGTCTACTTTACAAAGCACACACCTTGCTCTGCTAAACAATACCCCGTTTGACAAGGACATTGTACAACAAGTGAATGCCCTGCTAGCGCAGCCACATAGCCAGACGCTCGATAAAGTTGTAGTGCAATTACAAAGCACAGGCCAGAGTAATTTTAATGCACAGCAATGGTGGCAACAAAAAACCCAATTTCTCGAGCAATTGATCACAATAGTCAACACGCAATTGACTGAAAACCAACACAAGCTCACTTCTGAGCTGTCATTGTTCGACGCAGACAAATCTGATTCTGTCATGTTGAGTATGCTCACATTTGCTGCTTTGATCGTTTCCAGCATTCAGCTGTGGCAAGCGCTCGGACATACCGCCAACCGAAAACGATATCAGACCCCGGTTAAACTATCCCAGTTGCTGCTGCTTTTAGGTTTAATAGTGTCTTTTATCATGTCGGAGCACGATATCAGCCAGGGAGAACTCAGTAACAGCCTCTATACCCGCTCTGCGAATGAGCTCAGTAATAATCTGGCCTACTCAGTAATTGCCATAGATAATTTATGGCTAAGCCCACTGACGGAGCGCTTGCAAACACTGAACACAACCAAGCAACCCGTTTTTTCGAATGCGATGGGAGCTGAATACATCGGCAAGTTTACTCTCACGGATAAAGATTTGGTCGGCCTGTTTCCCGCCACATTGCCCGTAAAGCAGTTGCGACAGACCATCATTAACAGTATTACCAGACAAGGTGAAAAATCTCTTACTCTTGCATTAATAGAGGATAGCAATAACAAGCTATATAGTGTTTCAACCGCACCACAAACAAGCGCAACAGGGTTATCTGACATCCTGCTGGTACTCGTTCAGCCCATCGATAATACACTCGCTAAAATCCTCAAGATGCCGGTTGCCTATCAGGGGATCACAACAGATTTGCTGTTTAATAACATTGTGATTGGACGTAATGACCATACCTCAGGCCAAAACACCGCGATAAACAAAAACGGTTTAGAACTGGTCCATCGTAATTTTGCGCTTGACTTTACCGTTAGGGCAACGCAAGACCCCCAACAAATTGAGCAATATATAAGTACTCTGCAACAAGAGTTTTCGGTACAGCTGGTGCTGCTACTCACCCTAAGCCTGACCGCATTGGTGCTGGCGCATAGAGCACAAAACCGAATTATTGAACAGCTTCAGCATTCTGAAGGTCAGCTCGATAAAGAACGTCTGCTGTTATCCAATTCTGAGCAGATCATTGGTATGGGGAGCTGGGAGTGGCAAGAAGGCAGTCATCTGGTATTACTGTCAAAGACACTCAAAACCATCCTCGATATACAAAGCAGCGGAAAATATGCCCCTTACAAAGAAGTGTTGCGCAAACTCACGCGTGCAAGTCGACGTGCCCTTTTCGAACACCTGCATAATCATGCTCCGGGTTCACAGTACCGGCTCACATTAAATCTGCACAAAGAGCAGTATTCAGAAATACAGCTTGAAGTTATTATGACCTCTCATCAAAGTGATAAAACACTGCCTCTGTGTGTGGTCGGAGTCGTGAGGGATATTTCAGAGCAGGTGGCACAGCAGCAAAGACAAAACAAGTATCAGGCATCACTCAAAGCGGCACGTCAGGAAGCGCTGGACAGGATGAAAGAAGCCGAAATACAGCGTCACGAAGTCCAGCAATTGTTGCATCGAAACCGAGAAACCGAGAGCCTGCTGGAAGCCACACTGGATAGTATCCCGGCCTTTATTTTGCTGTTGGACGGTGAAGCAAATATTCGTCTGATCAATCGCTTTTGGTACAAAAGCAAGCGCCTGAATTTAGAAGAAAGCGGGCTGTTCATTAACACTTTGATGCGTGTGGACGACAATCTGGTTGATGTGATTTCCTTATTACCACTGTCGAATAAAAAGCCTTTGCTGGAAGCGCTGTCAGCAGCCAAGACACGTGATCTATATTATAAAGATATGGAGATTTGCTATCAGCTTGATGGCTCAAAAATGTGGTTTGAGGTGATTCTAACCAACATTATATGCAACGATAAAAAATACATGTTGCTTTATCAGCATGATATTACCCAACGCAAAAATGACGCTACTGTTTTGGCCGATGCCAAAGAAACCGCCGAAACCGCCAACAAAGCCAAATCCCGTTTCCTAGCCACAATGAGCCATGAGATCAGAACCCCAATGAACGGCGTGGTCGGCATGCTGGATATCTTATCTCAGTCAAGACTGAGCGATGAGCAACGTCACCTAACCTCAGTAGCCAAAAACTCGGCCATGATGCTACTGCGAATAATCAACGACATACTCGACTTTTCGAAAATTGAAGCGGGTAAAATGGTCATTGAACACACATCCTTCAGCTGGCAAAACCTGACCAAAGAACTGTGCGAGCTGATGAGCCATCAGTGCCATGAAAAACGTATCATCCTGAACTTTTACTTTGATCCTTCTCTGGGCTATTGGCACGAGAGTGACCCAATTAGGATCCGCCAGATCTTACTTAACTTAGTTGGCAATGCGGTTAAGTTCACCAAAACATCAGCCAGTAAAATTGGTCATGTTGAGGTCTTCGTGTCACCTGCCCCTGAACCCGGACACCTGGAGATCAGCGTCAAGGACAATGGCAAAGGCATGAGTGAGGAACAAACCAAAGGCCTGTTTAAACCCTTCGTTCAAGCCGATGACAGTATTCAGAGAAAGTATGGGGGCACCGGGCTTGGACTGTCTATTACCATGCGGCTTTGTGAACTTATGAAAGGCACGATTGTGTGTCATAGCCTGGAGGACGTAGGCAGTAACTTCATCGTCACGCTGCCTTTCTCTCCAAGCGCGACAGGTGATCAGGAAATAACCATTTCCTTCGAGGGCTTAACCGCCTATATCGTCTCTGACGATGACAAATTTGAACAAGACCTGGCACACAACCTCAGTGCATATGGTATGCAATGCCAGTTAATCAGTGATGAAGACCTCAATGCCTACTTGCTTGCCCGTCTGAGTGTTGACTACCTGATCATCACCAGTGAAAAATATCAGCATCTGGTGACCAATGGTCAGGATATTATTTCAACGAACAGCGAATTAAAGTGTCTGGTACTGGAACATGCCAGTTTCAATATGCCCACCGCAGAAGGCACCAACATATATGCGATAGAGAACAACCCATACTACGCCTTCAGGGTCGTAGAAAAAATAGCTATGCTGGAAGGTCAGCTCAGCCCGGAGCCAGATATGAGCTCGCTCCCTGGCGACGAACAGCTGCCGACAATAGAGCAAGCACAACAGAAAAATGCCCTTATCTTAGTGATCGAAGACAATGTCTACAATCAGGACCTGTTTAAACGCCAGCTCGCTTTACTTGGGTTGCAGTGTATTATTGCCGAGCATGGCGCCATTGCTCTGGAGCTGATGCAAAAATACCAATTCTCGTTGATCATCAGCGATTGTCATATGCCTGTGATGGATGGCTATACATTTGCTAAAACCTTTCGTGAGCTCGAAGAGCAAGGGAAAGTACCAAGTCTGCCCATCATAGCTGCAACGGCGAATGCACTCAGTGGTGAGCGGGAAAAGTGCATCAATGCCGGCATGGATGACTACATTTGCAAACCCATTGTGTTACACGCTTTGCGCGGCAAAATAGAACAGTGGCTACATCAACCCAAATCTGCGCAACCACAGAGCATAAATGGCCACACCGATTTAGCATCACACGCAGTGACTGAGGCGCCAAATCTTAGTTTGCCAACTGCTCATACGTTAGGGAATAAACCAGGCGAGACCAATACACGTTTGGTGGACTTGAGTGTGCTGGAAAATTACGTAGGCACTGACAAAGGCATTCAAAAGCAGTTTTTACAAGGTTTTTTGGCAGATTCTCATCCTCTGGTAAAGGGCTTAAATGCCACGGATGTATCACTTGGCACCATAAAGAACACGGCTCACCAATTAAAATCATCGGCAAAAGCAATTGGTGCTCAGTCACTTGCCGACGAGTTTTACGCACTTGAACAAGCTGCGAAAGCAGAAGATATAGAACAGGTCCAGGTCTTGCAAAAGGTCTGTCACGAGAAGTTTAATGCCGCATGTGTGGAAATTGAAACTATACTTGGATAAAAAGTTTAGTCAGGCAAGTCGTAATCAGTGCCCAACATGCTCAAACCGTAAGGTCATTAAAGGCGAGATGAATAATCTGATAAGAGTAATCGCAATCGATGACAACCAGTTAATCATTACCCAGCTGGAGTTGTTACTTAAACAAGTCGCCCAGGATGTCGACTACTATGGCTTTACCGCAGGGCGTAGCGCTCTGGATTCCGGGCTGTGTGACTCTGCGTCTGTGATTTTTTTAGATTTGAATATGCCCGAAATTGATGGCATAGAGTTACTGCGTATTTTCGCCGATGCCAAATTGACAACCCCAATAGTGTTACTCAGTGGCGAAGATAAAGACGTATTAGAAACCGCCAGCAATCTGGGCACAATGCATAACCTGAATATTATCTCCAATATCGACAAGCCTGTTTCACTGGCACGATTGACCACCCTACTCGAGTGTCTGGATCAACATCATAGACAATCTCCAGCTCTGCCCGAAAAAAGCTATAACGCCAGTGATATCAGAGTCGGCCTCGACCGGCAGCAGTTTAAAGCACATTATCAGCCTAAGGTGTCGCTGGAATCGCTCAATGTTATTGGTATGGAGATTCTCGCTCGGTGGTACCATCCCTTTGATGGCCTGATCCCGCCCAGTGACTTTATTCCTCAGCTGGAGCGTGCAGGGTTTTCGGCTGAGCTCTCACTTCAATTACTTGCACAAACCCTGACGCTGTATCACGACCATTATGAACAGGTAAAATCTCTGAGCTTCAGTCTCAACCTCAGCGCCGGAGCACTTTATGATATTGAACTACCAAATAAACTGGCCACCTTGTGTGAACAATACTCTGTGCCTCGTAAGCAAATTATTTTAGAAATCACCGAAAGCCAATTACTCGACAATTTACCTCGTACTCTTGAGGTGTTGCTCCGATTCAGGCTCAAGGGGTTCCCACTTTCTATTGACGACTTTGGCACTGGCTTTTCAAGCTTTACACAATTAAATCAGGTGCCTTTCAGTGAACTCAAAATTGATCGTAGCTTTGTGCACAATTGTGATTCCGACAGCAAAAAACAAGCAATTGTGTCTGCGACCTCTGATCTTGCAAAAAAGCTGTCTCTGAAAACAGTCGCGGAAGGCATAGAACATGTTGGTGAATTAAACTACTTACGCCTGTGCGGTATTGATGTCGCACAGGGGTTCCTGTTTGCCAAGCCTTTAGCTGCAGATGTTTTGCTAAACTGGTTGACGCACAACCTGGATAAACCACTTTTGGAATGGGGAACATGAGTCAAAGCGCAATCCTGATTGATGATAATGCCCTGTTTTTAAATCTGCTTAGCAATCAATTGGCAACTCTGGGCGTGGCAGTATCACAGGCTCGGGATAAGGAAGAATTATTGGCCCACCTTGAGACAGATTGGTTTGACTGGGCCTTTATCGATGCGCACCTGGAAGATGGTGAGTGTGGACTTCAACTGGCAAATATACTTAGAGAACAACAGCCACTGCATGAACAACCCTGTCAGTTGATAGGTATGTCGGGCGACGAAATCTGCGCCAGCCGATACGCCACCGTAGGCATAGAGACCTACTTTGTTAAGCCCATATCCTTGCATCAGCTACAGGCACTGCTGTGTGCATCATCGAAAAAAGATTGAGGTATCACACATGCGCGCAGGGAACCGATAACTATGGTAGAAACTAATCCTGATCAAACTCAGCCCAAAGTCGTTATTGTTTGTGACAAAACAGATGAACTTACGGGTGTGATAGAAATTGTCGGTGCCCATACAAAAGCGTATCGCACCGTGTTTCACTGGGAGGAAACGACAAAGCTAATTATTGACTGTAGCCCGGCCATCATCATTATGGCTAAGGACGATGTCGCAGGCAGTATCGAAACATACACTGAGCTGGCTAAGCAAGGGTTACTCAATTATCCTCACAAAAACATCTTGCTGTGTGAAAATAAAGAGTCAGGCATTGCATTTAAATGCTGCATGGAAGACATTTTTAGCGACTATTTCATTCATAAACCTATGTATGAAAACTATCGCTTCAGGATGATTTTACACAACGCACTCAATGAAGTGTCTGGCAGCAAGAAAAGCTCGGAGTTACAGGAAGTCCATTTTGGGAAAATAGACAATAATCTGCGTGCTCTTATTGATGATGTTGCGCAATACAGAAGCAGAACAGAGGAAAACTTTGCACACAACAGAGATAAGATTGCACAACAGCCATGCCATAACCAGGTACAAAAAAAGCTATTAGAACAGCTTAACCAGCAACATATTAGCCCCCTGATAGAGCAACTTGAACATCAGCTTGTTGAGAGTGTCGAACTGCTTAAATCGCAGCTCAAAAGCAAGCAGGTCTCTATGGCTGAGTTGTTGGCAGTACTGAATGACAAAGGTGTGCCACGCAGCGTTGTAGCGGCTCAGGCACACCCACCTCCTAACCCTGCGGTCACAACTTCTACAGTGCCTGACGAGACGCCCAAAATGCATATTCTGGTCGTAGAAGACAACGAAATATATCGTGAAATGCTACTCAAAATCCTCCACGAAGAACAACATACCACTGAATATGCCACAACGGGTTTGGAGGCAATTAAGCTTTTGAAAAAGCACAAATTTGATATGGTATTTATGGACTTATTTATGCCTGAACTGGATGGATACAACACCACTAAAAACATTCGTACCTTTAAGCACTGTAAGAAACTCCCTATCATAGCTCTGTCTACTAATCGCAATAAAGACCTGATACGTAAATGGGCAACGCTTGGTCTGACAGGCTATATCACCAAACCCTCAACTAAGGTCACCATCCTAAAAGCCATCGACAAAGTGCATAACAGTTACAACTCTGCCCACTGAAATAACAAATAAACAACAACCCCCTTCGATCTTTCGCCCTACACTTATTATTATGCGTACTGATTTGAATCAGAAGAGGTCATTATGAGCAAAAATGTCGGGTTCATGTTTCTGATCAGCTTAGTGCTGATAGCAATCACGGGTGTGATATTACACTTCTACCCTCACCATGATGAGGTCAGTGCCCGACAGATAAGTGAGATTGCTACACCACAGCCCAATCAAGTGTTGCGCTTTACTCCCCATATTTCAGAGGTTTCCAGACCGCAGGATTCGTTTAACTTTCCAATTGAGTTAGAAAAAACAGGCCCAACAACAAACCTATATTCAGGACCAAATCAGTACCCTTTCTTTTGCATGACCCAGGAGTCTGAGCTTGGGCAACCACTTGTAGACAATCAACAGGGCCTGGGTGTGCCTGTCTTTAGGGGAGCGCAGGTCATTGGCTACAGTAAAGACTGTTCATTACCCACACGGTTATTTTACTTCACGTTGACAAAACAAGACGATAATTTTGTTGCGACCAGGCTCGATGAAGACAATGCCCGTTTACACGATTCATCTCCCCTGTTCAGAGTGGAGCAAGGAACAATTAACCGCTTCATTTATACCCTTATCATGCCAATTTCAAATGAAGAAGTCGGGGAGCGTAGTAGTCATTCTAAGTGGAACCAAAAGCTCATTTATCAGTTTAATGGAGGATCAGGAATTGGCTACCGGCAAGGCCGACAAAAGGCCGCTCGGGTAATGACCCGTCAGGCCCGGCAACTACTGGACGGCTATGCGGTGATAAGCTCCAGTGGCAATAAAACCAGTTATACCTATAACATGTTGCTTGCAGAAGACACTGCCAGACGGGTTAAGCAGCAATTTATTAGTCTATATGGTGAGCCTCTCTACACCGTGGGCATTGGCGGCTCAGGAGGGGGGCTGGCCCAATACCTTATCGGACAGAATAGTAAAGGGATTTTGGACGGCCTTATTCCTTTGTACAGCTACCCCGACATGATCACACAAACCACCTATGCGCTTGACTGTGATCTGCTCAATAACTACTTCACTTTTCGAGCAAAGGACCCTAAGGCCTGGCGAGATTGGGAGCGCAGGAGACAAATTGAGGGGCTTAATGCAATCAATGACTTTCCACAAAAAGCCGGCTTTTTGCAACCCTTGAACCAGCTCATGGCGGGATTCGCTCCGTCATTTCCGGATGGTAACAGTGAATGCATTAATGGCTATTTTGGCCTGTCAGCATTCATTAATAACCCTCGACAGGGGTTTCTAAGACCCTTTTTTTCTGATGAGGTGATTGCAAAAACTCGCTGGAGCTACTGGCAGGACCTGGTGCATATTTTTGGCACAGATGAGCAAGGCTTTGGCAGAAGTACCTGGGATAATGTAGGCGTCCAGTATGGTCTTAATGCTCTGCGAGAGGGCCATATTAGTTTTGATGAATTCATTCACATCAATCATCACATTGGCGGCTGGAAGCGCCAAGCAGATATGCGTCAGGAAGACATTGTACTCCCTCTGGGCACCCGTATCCCTATTTGGCTAACACTCTGGGGAAACCATAACATTACAAATGCCTCAACAGGGCCTGCTCGTCGGCATGAAGGTTCATTAGAGGCCATGGAGCAAGCCTACCGCTCAGGGCAAGTATTTATTGGCAAAGTTAATTTGCCAATTATAGACGCCCGACACTATCTGGAAAATGAGCTAGACATGCATCATATGTCTGCTTCATTTTACAGTCGGGTACGCATTGCTCAGCAAAATGGTCACAGTAAAAACCACGTTATCTGGGTTGCGCATAAAGACCACAACCCTACAACAGCCGCTTTTGCGGCAATGGATGAGTGGTTACTCAGGATGAAAAATAATCCAGAGCTTGATGCGGCGTCGGCAAGGCCGACCTCTTTGCGAGACACCTGCTTTAATGACGATGGCAGTATCTATGCAGCAGGTTCTGCTGTCTTTGACGGACAGTGGAATAATAAGCCACAGGGGAAATGTCAGAGTCGCTTTCCTATGTTCAGTACCAGTCGGATCCAGGCTGGTGGAGGCTGGGGTGGTGATATGTTTAAGTGCCCACTGGTTAGTGTTGCAGCCGCTATACACAAAGGCTGGTATTTACCGTTTGATGCCCGCCCTTATCAGGCATTACTTGAACAGACCTTTCCTGAGGGGTATGTAACTATCAGAGTAAGGATATTGGGCGTCCAGCTGACCTGTAAACCCGCTTTACGAATAGTCGGGAGTCATTTACAGTGAGCCAAAAAACGAAGGAGTGCTCATGGAAGCTTTGTTCTCATACGGTACGTTACAACAATCACAGGTACAACTCGACACGTTTGGCCGCCTTCTCAACGGACAGGCAGATGCCTTAGTCGGCTATCGTGTTGGCTTGGTCAAAATTAGTGATCCGGACGTACTTAAAAGTAGTGGGAAGGAACATCACCCCATTCTCATCTATACTGCCGACGACGCGGATCAAGTAGAAGGGACTGTTTTCTTACTTTCTGCACAGGAATTAAAGCACGCTGACAGCTATGAGGTGGATGACTATGTCAGGCAGAAGGCTGTATTAAAGTCGGGTAAACCCTGCTGGATCTATGCTGCCAGTGAGACAGCTCACATTCTTGATGCGGTCGCAATAGAATAACAGCCCAGTAAGCCTGTTATTCTACTTATCGAAAATATTGAGTGTCAGCAGGTATTATTCACACGCTTTACCGCAGTTACCAATAGTGACCTGCTTCTGGCCAAGGTAGCTTGGAATACCGTAAACGCGGTTGTAAGCGATAGCACCTATAAACTGGTTGTTATAAAGCAATCCTGGTGTCCAGCTGCTGGTGCGCCAGGTCCCGCTTAACGCATACTTACTGATACGGTTAGCACCTGGAGCACTCGCATTAAACTGCCCCCCCCACGCGGCGGTGATGGTTGGAGCTGTCTGATATACGCCAATGTGCGCCTGATGCTTGCCATAACCATTGGCGTCTCGCTTAAGACTAACGGTGAGGTTCATTCCTGTTACTAGATTACCAATGATATTATCAATATCTATGTCCAGATAACGCTCTGCGGCGTCGACATTACCGCGTACCCGACTATCTGACAATATCTCTTGCATACCAAATAATGCGCCTGGTTGTTCCAATGGTGCAAATTGTTGAAGGTTCGCTTTGATCAGATCATCTACCACACCTGTCGCTGCGTCAGATGCAAAATAGTTTACAAAATGGCTAATGCCCGGAATTGAGAGCAAGCCACCTGAACAACTTACGTCAACATCACGATTGTAGTAAACATCAATGTCTTCCAGCGCGCCAGTGTAATAATTGTATGTCGCTGTTGGTCTTAAATTTTCCAGGCGAACAGCAACATTAACGCTTGGGCACAGCACATTAACCCCATCGAATTTAACCTTGGTATATAACCGAGGTTACCTACGGTTAAGCGTACTTTGTAATTGTCTGTGCCACTGAAGGTCGCAGAAATATTTTTTGCATCCACATCAATGGCATAAATCGCCTTTACTGCACTCATTCTGCTGATATCTCGGCGAATATCTGCCTCAGTCTCCAGTTCAAGCTGCCTCATATCAGAAAACAAATTGTCTGCCAGTGAGCCCAGACTTACCGTACGAAGTTTTTGTGGCGAGTTGGGGTTTCCTGTTGGCTTAGTAAGATTCAGTGTGGTGGTGCCAGCATGAGCTTGCTGAAAAGTCAGGCCTGCAATGGTCCAAAATGCTAATTTATATGCTTGTTTCATCTACCTTTTCCTTGTTCTTTTGGGGATTAGCGGTCGTAAACTAGACGAATAAAACAACAAACAAGCGTCAATAAAGTTAATTTTTTGTTTCAAGATAAGGCTCAATTTTAATTTCCCATACACCAAAAAAGCTACCTAATGTCTAACAAAATCGGTGATTTAACGCACAATAAGTACATGTGGTCTCTAAATGCTTTTCTATCGCAAAGGGTTTCGCTACAACTGGTGTAAAAAAGGAATGATAATAATGTTAAAGCACTTAGTCAGATCGCGGTTAACTTCTGCATTGCTCGTCAGTTGTACCGCCTTAACAATACCACTTGCACAGGCAAGTAAGTCTCTTTCAGTACCACAAATCCAGCAGCAAGTTGAACTCAAAACCCCAGAAGCCATCGCGCGATACCGTGAACTTCTCAGCTTGCCGAATGATGCAAATTATCCCAATGACATCGAAAAGCTATCGACCTGGCTAACTGAGGAGTTTTCTCGTAGGGCATTTAAAGTGCACAAGCTCAAAATGTCCGGCAGCCCCATAGTTTATGCTGAACGCTTGGTACCCGGCGCAAGTAAAACTGTATTGGTTTACTTACAAGCGGATGGTCAGCCAGTAGATAACTCAGCCTGGGATCAGCAAGACCCTTACACGGCTGAACTAAAACAGCTTGTCAATGGCCAGTGGGAAACACGCCCATGGCCCGACTCGGCTGAAAAACTGGACCCCAATTGGCGTATATTTGCGCGTTCGGCAGCCGATTCGAAAGGCCCTATCGCCCAGTTTATTACAGCGCTGGACATATTGGATAGCCAGCAAGCTTCACCCAATTATAATCTGAAGATCATCATGGATACTGAGGAGGAACAAGGCTCGCCTAATTTACCGGCGGCCATAAAAGCCTATAAAGACAAACTCAGTGCCGATTTGCTGCTCATTTTTGACGGCCCACCGCATCAGACAAATAAACCAACGATCACTATGGGTGCACGCGGCATTGCCACGGTCCAGCTCACGACATACGGCCCCCGTAAACCTCAACACAGTGGTCACTACGGCAACTACGCCCCCAACCCAGCGTTTCACCTTGCTAAGATATTGGGGTCAATGAAGTCTCAGCAAGGAAAAGTGCTTATTCCTGGTTTTTACGACGGGATTACCCTTTCAGACGAACTCAAAGCACAGCTTGCTACTGTCCCGGATGATGAACAGCAGATCATGAAAAAACTGGGCTTTTCACAAGCCGATGCCGTTGGTGCGAGTTTACAAGAGTCTATCCAATACCCCTCTTTGAATATCAGGGGGTTAAGTAGTGCCTGGGTAGGTAAACAGGCCAGAACCATAGTTCCGGCAACCGCAACTGCTGCCATGGACATTCGCCTGGTTAAAGAGTCTGACGCTGGTCGCTTGATCCAGCTTGTGCGTCAGCATATTGAGCAGCAAGGCTACTATGTCATCGACAGGGAACCCACTGATGCTGAACGTGCCCAACATCCCTACATCGTGACCATGGCGTCTCGTGAGATATATGGTGCGTTTCGCAGTGAGCCGGACTCAGCGGCGGGCCAAATGGCAATCAAAGGGGTCACTAAATTACTTGGCAAATCACCCATAGTCCTGCGCTCCGGTGGCGGTTCAATCCCTATTGCTCCGATAGTAGATACTTTGGACATTCCTGCGGCGATTGTAGCCAGTGTCAACAGCGACAATAACCAGCACAGTCCAAATGAAAACCTGAGGGTTGGTCACTTTATCGAAGGCATCGCAATCATCACTTCCGTGCTCAATGAGAAACTCTGAGCCGAGCAATCGACGGAGCGCACCTAAGTGCGCTCTGTGAATGTTTCACTTACTGTTTAGTTATTTCCCACCGAAATTGTCCGATAGATTTCGTGGAATTCATAGTGGTTATCAACAACGACAAATGCAATCCTGTATTCTCCCGCCTGAGGAAAAGTGTATGTCATTTTTTCTGCTCCCGGAGCAAACGGTGCATCACTACCAAACTGCCAATAGCGCTCAATGATCTCACCATCCGGATCATAAGAAGCTGAAGAGTTAAACTCACAAGTTAATCCATTACACTGGTACTCGAACTGGCCAACGGGTGGGCGTAAGCCATCAAGCTCCAGATGCACTGTTTTTATATCCCGATAGCCATGGCTATCTTCAACCTGTAAAGTTAACGAGTAGATTCCGGCAGCAAAGTACTCAATTTCAACCTGCTGGCCATGATAGGTGCCATAAAAACGCTCCCCTTCAAAAGTCCACCGATACGTCAACCCTTCCCTGTCATCCTGACTCACCGCGCCATTAAAAGCACACATACCGAAACGGCACTGCGAGGTAAAATCAGCCACCGGCATCGTGTTAACACCGTCTACCGAATTGTCGATTATAAGGAATTTGGCATATTTAGTGCCCCACTGACCAGCGATATCCTGTGCACGCAGCGTGAGAGTATATTTCCCGTTGCGCCAACGACTCGTGTCAAGCGTATAATCAATGGCTTCGCGTGCTGAATCGAAAAGCCCATCCGCAGCAGGCAACATAATCCGATGTTTTACCTGCCTGCCTTTTTTCTTAATAGTCAGCTCCACTCTTTTAATAGCTTCGCTCGGTGGTGCATCACCGGTTAGAGAGGGACCAAAATGGTCATCCGCTATAATTGCCTTAATCTGAACTGGAGCCCCCGCAGGTATAGCTTCACGGTCAGCACCTTGTAGCCTGAGATCAACAATTTGTGGCCCTCCTGGTAATTTGTAAGGGCGGTTCGCGACTTTTGCAGCGTATATGAGTGCATTCAGATTATTGGGGAATATTTCCCCTTCAAAATTGGCGCAACTTTCAAAGAAAGTGTTACCCAGCTCAAACGTAAAAGCAGCCACGCCAAGTTGGCCGTAGGCATAACCATCTGCAGAACCACCGGCTTTAAAGCGCTCTTTTGTCTGAAATGCCAGGTAATTATTATAGGCTGCCAATCTGTGGCCCATCATGGAGAGTTGCGGCTCATTTGGGCTTGGGTTCAGCTCACTCGACCAGGGCCACATGACGTAACGACTGAAGCTATGTAAATCGAGAAACACGCCCTGGGTGTTCAGTGGCGCGGGGTCAGTGATCTGATCGCCCCGCCTGTCACGGAACAAAGAATGTAGATATGCCTGAATCGCTTGTGTTTCAGGCTCGGAAGCTGCGCTGGGCCCATGAAAAGTCGTTGCACATTGATCATCCGTCGATCCGCCTATGGGCGATGCCCAGGCAAAATCGAAATTACGATTAAGATCAACTCCACGCATGCTCTCATCAATGGCGCAATAAGCCGAATTAGTATTTTTGCGCCAAAGCAATCCTTGCTCAGCCAGACCCCGACCATCCGGGTTCGCTATTAACAGAATATGGATCTCTCGCTGGTTCAGTATCCAATTCACATCGGCATTTGTTTCACGGTTTTCGAGCAAGTATTTAGCAAACTTAATCGTTGTTGCACCAGGCGTATATTCCCTGGCGTGCAGCGCGCCCTGCATGTATAAAGCTGGACGTTTGCGCCACTTGTTTTTCTTTTTGTTTTTTAAAATAAGCACAGTCAGATCATGCCCACCCAGCCCCTGGCTTTTTTCCCAGGATGGACCTATCTGTTTTAGCTCAACAAAATCGGGGTAAGTGTTTGCAAGCTGCTGAGCCATTTGATGGGTTTCTGCCAACGTGGGATAGCAAGGAAAGTTAGGAATGCCGGATTCCTGCTCCATACTGACAGAACGCGTATGTGTGTTGGGCGAAACATGGCTCTGAGCTGCCCTATCTGGACGAGAGAAAATCAATGCACCCGCGTTGCGTAACGTATCAGCCTCAGACTGAGTTAACGTCAGCAGTAAGTAACGATCCCTGACTTCAATCATGGCATCATGATACTGCGCAAGATAGTTTGCTTTTTGCTCATCGCTGGTAAACACCAGCTGATAAATAGATTGCGATAGGTTTGATGGCAAATATGCAGATGATTGATCGATTTGAGCACCCTTGTGAGCAGCGGTCATTGTACTGACCGTACCCAACAGAAGCAGACCTAATAGGCTTTTTTTCATAATGTTTCCTTCTCAGTATTGAATAAATGTTCCGGTTCTTCAGCCCTATTTTGTCTAACGATGTCTTTTCGTTTCTAAAATAGAGACAAAGAATTAAACATAATCACATCATCCTATGAAAAAGGTCATTATTACGATTTTATTACTATTCATTGATTGTTTTAAAAGCCGGTTTGTTTGTTTTAAAATGTAAAATGCCATTTTTTCCGCGTTGATTCGTGATTAGAATGGGGCCAATCAATGACACAGACCTGTAAGGGACAACAATGAATACTGTAAGACTTTCCGCACTGGCGTTGGCTTGTTCAGCATTGCTGGCATGCTCGACCGAGACCACTGACTCAGAAAACGTGAAAACTGAGGCCATTTGGTCAAAAATCTACGTGACAACACAAGGAGAAACGTCCCGTGTCATTGTTGAATTAAATATTGATGGCCCGAATGGCAATAATATCAGGCTTACGTCAAGCGACAAATTAATCGCAAAAGCTGCAAACATAAGTCAGGTGATGGTCGAAGATGAAGAGCTGTTTGACGTAGACTACCGCGCAATTTTTGATGTTACGACCGGTGGTACAAAGTTCACGGTCGATTTTACCAGAGCTTCAGAGAATCAGACTTTAACATCAACAATGCATTTGCCGCAGCCGTTTAATATTATTACACCACAAAAAAATCAGTCATTTTCGATAACTGATACTGTAACCCTTTCATGGACACCCGGTACAGAAGACAATACCGAACTTGAAAGTAAGTTGTCTATTGAGTGTAAGAGAAACGATGGTGACTCTGCCTTTATTTACGTTAGTAATGACCAACTTTCAGACGACGGTAGCCTCAGTATCGACCTGGATACCATTGAAGAGTTAAAAGACACCGCAATCAACACCCGCCAGGAATGTAGTGCTGATTTTTATCTTGCCCGTACGCGCAGAGGCAGTGTCGATCCCAGCTATGCCAGTGGCAGTTCAGCAAAAGCTGTTCAGGAGCGCTACTCTGATAAGTTTGAGATCCGTTTGAGAGATTAATACGCGACTCTATATTATTTATAATCTCGGCCATAGAGAAACAGCTCGCACATTATCTGTAAAAAGCAGGTGTGCTTAGTTCAGATTTCCATCTAAGTGGTCTGAGGTGATGAACTGGATTTTTATTCAGAAACACGGCACACTGCTGGTTTTAAGATATATGCAGTGTGTCTATGCGTTTTGCGTTCTTGTTCTTCATTTTGTATATCCTTGTGCCGTTTTCCGGTCACACTGCCAGCATCAGATTCGTTGCAGAAGACCTGCCTCCCTATCATTTTCTCGATACAGACGAAAAACCCACAGGTGCGCTTGTAGAGATAGCGCAACAGCTACTCACTGAAACAGGGTTAAAGGGCAGTATAGAAATCATGCCGATGGCACGTGCGCTCCATGAGATGAGAGAGCACAATAATACGCTCATGCTATCATGGCTTAAAACCCCGGAGCGCGCCACGCAGTACCGCTTTTTGGGTATTATGTGTCACGCTCAGGCCTATTTGATTGGCCTGAAAGAGCGCGAGTTTTCATTGCACGACTTAAACAGTGCCAGACAATATAGGGTCAGTACCATTCGCGGCTACTATAGTGAAAGGTTCCTGCGCGCCGCAGGGTATTCAGAAGAGCATGAATTAGTTTTGGTCTCTCACTATCAGACACTCTGGCAAATGCTGTTTAAAGGCCGTACCGATTTGGTCTTAACTAATGCACAAACCATCAACAAAGAGCTCAGTGCACTGGGGTTACCAGCGGAGCAGGTAGAACGCAAATTAGCCGTTACAGCATTTCCTTCAGAGCTTCACCTTGCAACCCGGCTGGATTTTGACCAGGAGCAAGCTGAACTGCTAAAAGCAGCCCTGGCTAAGCTCAAAGACTCAGGAAAATATCAACAGATCCTAACTCACTGGCAACTTAACTAGCACCTAGCGTATTGAACACCAGGCACTTTAGACTGCTATCTTCATCAATATCCGGGAACTCAGGAGGATTTGGCAACCTAGATTCAAACTGCATTTGTGGTGCTTCCCTTGCCATTTCATCTATCAGAAACTGAGCACTCACATCCGGAGAGTTGACACAAGCAAGCACAACGCCCTGTGGAGTCAGCAATTCACCCAAACGCCTCAAAATACGTTGATAATCCTTAGTCAGTGCAAAACTTCCCTTTTGAAAACTGGGTGGGTCAATCACAATCATGTCATAGGGCCCTGACTTTTTCACTTTCCCCCAGGACTTAAACAACTCATGACCCAGAAAAGAAACTTTGTTTAAGTCATGGCTATTCAGTTGATGATTTACTTTACCCTGCTTTAACGCAGCTTTTGACATATCGAGATTTACAACATGCTCAGCGCCGCCGGCTATGGCTGCTACAGAAAAGCCACAGGTATAGGAAAACAAATTCAGTATCCGTTTACCTGCTGCATGTTGGCGCACCCACTGGCGACCCAAGCGCATATCCAGAAACAGCCCCATATTTTGCTTGGCACCCAAAGAAAGACCAAATTTCAGACCATTCTCGTTAACAACGGGCATTGCTTGCAACTCACCATAGACGATATCAACAGGTGCGCCACTCGCATAACGGTGTTGCAATAATATCGCTTGCGTTTTTTGGCTCCATTCAGGGCTTTTAATCAGGTCACATAGCCCAGCTTTCAAAGCTTCAACCCATTGTGGGTCATGCTCTTTAAACAAGGAAACCTGAAGCTGTCCCTGAAGCCAGTCGACGGTAAGGTGTTCAAGCCCCGGATAACATCGACCCCGACCATGGAACAGGCGTTGAATTTCATCGGGTAATTTGGCTTGTTGAGCAAGGAGGTTTAATAGAGTTGATAGTGGCGTAGCAGTCATTTAGTTTGGGTGCTTTTCAATATTGGCCCCTATTGTACTTAGGTTTTTCAGTCAGATGCAAATAACAAGGGGGGCATTTTAGCCCCCCCTTGTTACAGTGAAAAATAAATCAGAACCTCAGGCTAAGCCCAGCTGAAATCTCACTAATCGCATTTTCACTTAGGTTGTAGTAGCTGTAACTGATGTTAACTGCCGTATTATCAAAGACATCATAGCCTAGTGTAATACCACCATAAGCACTGGTTCCTTCCTTTTCGTACTGGCGCAAATGCTTGCTATTACGGGTACTGTCTATCTGGTATTTCCAATCAAATGCCCCTAAAAACAGTTCCGCGCTAAAGCGTTCATGGCGCAATAACTCATAGCCTGTTTGTAGCGCAAACCCTTCTGGAAGTACCGGCGTTGCGCGCGCAACTAGCTCATGAACAGTATCAGGTGTCAGTGACTGACCGCTAAGCGACAGACGCCCCTGACCCAGGTCTATGAAACGGACACCAACCTGCCACTTCGGCATAAGCTCGTAAAAAGCCCCGGCTGACCAAGAATCACTACTATCATCTACCGCACCAACTGTTAGTCCACCAACAGATGACGGAGCCTGATAATCAGCCTCAGCCTGGCCTACTGTTGCCTGTACACGCCACTGCTCTGCCAAAGCAGGGTTTGCCAGTAAACAACTGGTAGTTAACAGCGTATATGCAGGTAACTTACTGTTACGACGGCGCAAAATTAATGCCGACATCATGATCACTAATAGTCCTCCTAAACCACCCGAAGATGAATTTTCCACACTCACGCTCTGGTGAGCTGATACTGTTATTTTCACTATGCCCTGGCTGACAGCGCCATTACTATCTCTGACCTGGTAGATGATCACATCCTCACCAGAGAAGCCCACTTTGGGCACGTAAGTTAATGTGCCATCGATGTTCACCGTTGCCTGACCATGTGTCGCGGTGGCGCTTATCAGGAATAGTTGATCTCCCTCCGCGTCTGTGTCGTTGGCAAGTACATCGATCACAAGCGTCGTCTGGTCATTTGTCGAAGCAACATCAAGTGTCGTTTTAGGCGCACTATTTACAGTCAAATTGACAATCGCCTGACTGTTTGAGGTTCCGCCTTGTCCATCTGAAATACTGTATTCAATAGTAGCCACACCAACGAAAGTTGCAGGTGGCATATAAACCAGCTTATTGTCTTCAATGCGCACTGTTCCAAAGTCAACCGTAGCCCCGGTAATCATCAGTGGGTTACCATCTGCGTCAGTATCATTTTCCAGTACATCTATTACTATCTGTTGTCCCGATGCAACGGTAACCTCATCAGCAACAGCCACAGGCAAGGTGTTATCTGTTCTGGGAACAGCTATACCACCTGGATCAACGACACTGCGGTTGGCAATGCCATCGTCGTCGTTAGGACCACCATCAACAATTTGCAATTGCACACACCAATCACCCTCTGTGATGCCATCGGTCCACTCATTACTACCAGGAGGAGGACAATATCCAGGTTCACCTTTGGCAGACAATATTGCGTTGCCATCGGCCACCACAAAGTCAACCCAACCATCGTTTTTAAATTTACGATACACAGCATTTGCAGGAATAGGTCTGCGCTGTGGGATAACAATGGTGTAGGTGTCTCCTGCCTGTGGTAACCCTGTTGCAATAAAGTCGAACAGGCCACCGATATTTACCGCATTTTCATCGCCAGGCAGTTCACTTTCGAGCAGCTGAACACCACCTGTTGAGTTTTGCGCCACCGTTGCACCCTTACGTATACAAACACCTGGCTCACCCTCAACTAGGAACTGATTAGACTCAGCAGCTTGTTCCTGCATGACGTTACACTCAGTGATGGCATCCTGGAAGTCAGGTATACCATCGCCATCTGAGTCGGCGTAACCTTCTTCATCATCTGGAATTAAGTCACCATCGGTATCAACTTGAGTTAGCGCCTGTAGTTCAGCAACCACCTCAAGATAAATATCCCTTCTGGAAGAAAGGCTAGGCTGGGCGTCATCTGTTGCGGTCACCGTCAACTGATAAATACCCTCTGCTAACTCTGAGGTACTGAATACAAAAGTATTTTCATCTGCACTCTGATCGGTCAGTGCATTATCAACAGCATTCCAGGCCAGCGTCACGTTATCCTGCGGATTCGCATCTCTGGCAGTAGCTGTCACCGTGACCAGCTCATCATTAATAGTCAGCAATGAACGTACTTCACCAGCCTGCTCCACTTTGACGGAGACGGTAGGTGCGACGTTTTCTTCAACAATGGTTACCGTCGTAGACGATTTAGCTCCTCGGTTCAACGAATCGGCCAATGTGATGACGATATTTTCGTTACCCTCGATGACCCCATCACCAAAGATATTGAAACTGATTTGAGCTGAGGTGCCAGACTCAATCACTACCTGACCATCTACCAAATCATGGTCTGCTGCGTCGGCAGTTCCCGAAACAGTATATGGAATGGTCACCGGATAATTTGGCGCTGGGCCATTCAGGAACACATTGACCGTGTGGCTTTGTTCTTCCGCAACTTCACTGTTTTTCTCAAGCGAAACAAGCGGGTTCACAAATACATTTTGCGTCGCGATAGATTGTTGCCCCTGGCTGTCTGTTGCCTGCCAATACACAAAGTGCGTGCCTGGAGCAAACAAAGTAGAGCCATCCACTAGGGATACTGCCAATGTGTTGCCATTGCCATCTACTGCGGTTGCTGTGCCTAGAGGCACTTTAGTAAATAGTCCTGTTGCATTGAAAGTCACATCGGCAGGTACAGTAATCACTGGCAAAGTTGTCAACGGAGCTGAATTGATCCTGACCTGAGCCGTTGCCTTACTGCGCGCCTTCTGGCTGTCCTCTATCAGGTAGTTGATGACAATCAAGCCTTGGGTATCCGCCTGAGCCACATAAGACAGCGCCCCATCAACGATAGACACGCTACCTACAGACGCTTTAGCGCCGACAATTTTCAGCACATCTCCTGCATCGGCATCGGTATCATTCGCCAGTACATCAAGTGTGTAAGTATTGTTGGCTTGCGGTTCAAACACAAAGCTGTCATTCACTGCCAGTGGCAAATCATTGACCGCATTTATAGTGATCTTCACTTCGCCAGCTGTCGAATTCAGGCTGCCATCATTAGCAATATAACTGAAGCTGTCCAGGCCATTAAAGTTGCCAAACGGCGTATAGGTGAAAGTATTACCCTGTAGCACAAGTAAACCATTTACCGGCTGACGCTCAATGGATACCGTAACGGTATCGCCATCTTCGTCCGTTGTATCTGCTACAAAGCTAGTTGTGCCATCCTCGTTAACCACCACGTCCATATTGTTTGCAACCGGCTGGTTGTTAACAAACTGAACCTCAATATCAAATGCACTCAGAGAGGTCTGTGTTACACCGTCACTTACACTGATCACGATATCGCTGTATACACCCTCGTCATCTCTGCCCGGCGTACCCGATAGTGTACCAGTTGCAGTATCAAACTGCGCCCAGACAGGCTGATTGGTAATGGCAAACGTCAGAGTGTCTCCATCAATATCAGAAGCTTGCGGGGTAAAGCTATATGCTGTGTTGTGTACCACAGAGGTATCAGGCGTACCAGTAATCACAGGCGCATCATTAACAGCATTAACCGTTAGAGACACAGTGGCTGTATTTGAGTCAAGCGCACCGTCATTTGCCATAAAGCTGAAACTATCTGAGCCATTAAAGTCAGCATTCGGCGTATACAACCAGGTTGTATCAGACTGTTGCTGTAATGAGCCCGACGATACCCCTGACACTATGCTGTATGTGAGTACATCCGCATCAGGATCAGTGCCGCTGAGCGTAACTAGTAGCGTATCATCTTCGTTGAGTGATAATACCTGCCCTTCGACAACTGGCGCATCGTTTATCGGTGTGACACTCAGTGTTACAGTGGCCTCATTTGATACCGCGCCAGCCTGATCTTTCACCGTATAGGTGAAGCTGTCATTACCAAAGTAGTTTGTATTGGCGGTATAAACAATGGTGCCCTGTGCTGTCACTGTTGTTTGACCATTCTGAGCTGCACTCACAACGGTGACACTGCTCAGGTCGAAGCTGTCTCCTTCATCCACATCAAAGTCATTGCCCAGTACGTTAACTTCAAACGACCCTTCTTCTTGCAGTTCAACACTATTGTCGACCGCTACCGGGGCGTCATTCACAGGGGTTAAAGTGACGGTGACTGTCGCCGGTAACGAAGCTAGCCCTTCGCTGTCTGTTAATGTATAGGTGAAGCTGAATGAGCCTGTTTCATCTTGCTTAGGCGCAATCTCCAAGGTGCCATCAGCCAAGATGGTGACGTCAGCTTTGGCATAGCTACCAGCACCATTGCCTTGATCTTCAAGCGTGACATTCGCACCATTAAAGCCCTGATCTTCCACATCCGAATCGTTGGCAAGGATATCGAGAACAACCGTAACATCTTCATCTGTAGTGACCGAATCGTCACCAACCACAGGACGGTCATTGATAGCACCGATATTGACAGTGATGTTGGCTGAGGCCGAAGCCAGCCCGTCACTGTCTGTAATGGTGTAAGTGAAGGTCTCTTCGCCAACCTCATTGGTGTTTGGTGTATAGACTAAAGTACCAGCTTCCTGGTCCAGCGTGACCAAACCAAGAGTTGGCGTACTGCTTAGTGTCAGCTCCCCAGTCGGGATACCATCTTCAATGTCAGTCGCTGCAGCACGTACAGCCAATGCCGCTGAAGGGGTATCTTCATTAGTACTGATAGTTAAGTTTGCAGCTACCGGCGCATCATTCACAGGTGTGATTGTCACGACAACCGTTGCCTGCTCAGAGGTATTGAGCGCGGTATCTGCAACAGTATAAGTAAAGCTATCCTGACCATTCTCGTTAGTTGCAGGCGTGTAAGTTGCTATGCCATTAACAATGGACACAGACCCTTTAGCAGGCGCTGTAACAACAACAGCCGAAGCTGCGTTCATGTTGCCTTCTGGGTCACTGTCATTGTCCAGCAGGGCAATTTGTACCGCTGTATCTTCATTGGTTGTTGCACTGTCATCAACCGCTGTCGGTGCATCCTCAACCGGGTTAATTGTTAACGACACAGTATGTGTTGCGGAGGCCGCATTTTGCGCATCGGTTACCTGGAAGGTAAAGCTGTCGCTGGTACTCTCCGAACCATCGTGCTGATAATTAAAGCTACCATCTGCGTTTAAGGTCAACACACCATGCTGAGGTTGCGACAACGCACTGACAGACAGACTGTCGCCGCTATCCAAGTCATCGTCACTCGCGTTACTGAGTAAACCCAACATCGTAGTCACGGTCAACAGCTGACCCTCATCAAGACCAAAGCTATAGTCTTGAGCTGTCGGCGCATCATTCGTATTGATTACCTCAATATCAAAGGCGCTGAGCGACTGTTGTGTAGTACCGTCTGAAACCGTAATCACGATCTGCGTATCCGTACCCACATCTGCGTCGCTCGGCGTGCCCGATAGCGTACCCGTTGAGGTATCAAAGCTTGCCCAGCTAGGTTGGTTGCTGATAGAGAATATCAGTATGTCACCCGCATCGACATCAGAGACAGTAGGCGTAAAGCTATAGCTTGCATCTTCATTAACACTGGTCGCCGGGGTGCCGCTGATCTCTGGCGCATCATTGGTATTAACAACTGTGAGCGAGAAAGCTGCCAGAGCAGTCGCTGTGGTGCCGTCACTCACTGAAATCACTATGTCGCTTGTAGTACCCACATCGCCGTTGGCAGGTGTGCCTGACAAGGTTCCCGTTTGTGCATCAAAGCTTGCCCAAGCTGGCTGATTCACAATACTGAAGGTCAAGCTGTCTCCGTCAATATCTGATGCAACCGGCGTAAAGCTGTATGCTGCGTCCTCATTTACGGATGTTTCAGGGTTACCTGAGATAACTGGCGCGTCATTGACATTCACAACCGTAATTGCAAATGCATCCAGACTCGCGGTTTCTGTGCCATCAGTAACACTGACCACGATTCCCTGATAAGTCCCAACATCACTGTTGCCAGGAGTACCAGTTATCGCACCAGTCGAGGCAGAGAAACTTGCCCAGGATGGCAGGTTTGTCACGCTGAAGGTTAGCGTATCGCTACTATCAACATCCGACGCCGTAGGCACAAAGCTGTACCCAGTGTCTTCATTCACACTGGTCGATGGCGATCCAGATATGATCGGGGCATCATTAGTATTGGTAACGGTTACAGAGAAGGCAGCCAATGAGACTGTTTCTGTGCCATCACTGACGCTGATCACGATATCTGAGAATGTACCTACATTATCATTGGAGGGAGTTCCAGAGAGCGTACCAGTTTGTGTATCAAAGCTTGCCCAGACAGGTTGATTGGCAATGCTAAAGGTCAAGCTATCATCCACATCCACATCGCTGGCTGTCGGCGTAAAGCTGTACGCTGTGTCCTCACTCACACTAGTCGCTGCTGTACCTGATATTGTTGGCGCGTCGTTGGTATTCACCACAGTGATATCAAACGCCGTCAGGCTAACAGTTTCAGTCCCATCCGTCGCGCTTATCACTATCCCCTGATATGCGCCAACATCATCATTATCTGGCGTACCAGTCAATGCACCTGTAGTGGTATCAAAGCTTGCCCATGATGGTAAATTCTGCACACTAAAGGTCAGTGTATCAGCATCTGCATCCGTTGCTGTTGGAGTAAAGCTGTAGGCACTGTCTTCGTTAACTTCTGTTGCCGGCGTACCCGATATTACTGGTGCATCATTCACCGCGGTCACCGTCATAGTAACCGTAGCCTCGTTCGACACTGCACCGGCAGCGTCCGCTACCGTATACGTAAAGGTATCTTCTCCGGAGAAGTTAGTATTCGGTGTATAAATAATGGCGCCAGCAGCCGTGACTTGCGTCTGACCACTGCTGGGAGCCTGAACCACTGTAACGCTGGATGCATCAAAGCTATCGTTTTCGTCTACATCGGTGTCATTACCCAATACGTTGACTTCAAATGAGCCCTCTTCCATTAACTGTGCAACATTATCGGTAGCAACGGGCGCATCATTAACAGGCGTCAGCGTGACTGTCACGGTTGCCGCATCCGAGCTGAGGCCTTCGCTGTCAGTCAACGTGTAAGTAAAGCTAAAGGTGCCTGTCTCATCTTGTTTCGGTGCTATCTGCAATGTGCCATCTGTCTGTATGCTTACATCTGCTTTAGCATAGCTACCTGCGCCGCTACCCTGGTCTTCCAGAGTAACATTAGCTCCATTGAAACCTTGGTCTTCAACGTCCGAATCGTTGGCGAGTATGTCAAGCGTCACGCTGACATCTTCGTTAGTGGTCACACTGTCATTAGCAACTACGGGACGGTCATTCACGGCACCTATATTCACTGTGACTGAGCCAGACTCAGAGGTACTGCCTTCGCTATCGGCAATGGTATAAGTAAAGGTATCTGTGCCCGTCTCGTTTGCATTTGGCGTGTACACCAAAGTACCAGCTTCTTGATCTATGGTTACACTACCTTTTGCAGGTTGCGTAGCAAGAGCAATATCACCTGAAGGAGTTCCGTCTTCAACATCACTGGCTCCAGCACGCACTGCAATTGCGTCACTGGCATTATCTTCGTCTATTGAAACTGTGAAGTTTTGTACGCTAGGTTGATCGTTCACAGGAGTAATCGTCACTGTCACAGTCGCTTCGGCGGAGGTATTAAGGGCCGCATCTTTGACCGTATAAGTGAAGGTATCCTGACCCGTTTCATTGGCATTTGGTGTATAGGTCACAACGCCATTCGCAATGGTCACAGACCCTTTGCCAGGCTGTGTCACAATTGCAGCTGAAGCTTCAACCAAATCATTTTCCGGGTCGCTGTCATTGGTTAGCAGATCGAAAATGACTGCTGTGTCTTCATTTGTCGTTGCAGAGTCATCCACTACAGTTGGCGCATCTGCCACCGGCGTGATAGTTAGTGTAACCGTTTGAGTCGCAGACGTCGCATTGTTACTGTCGGTGACCTGATAAGTAAAACTATCGCTGTGATTTTCGCTGCCATCATGCTGATAACTGAAGCTGCCATCTGCGTTCAAGGTCAACTGGCCGTACTGTGGCTGGCTTACAGCGCTCGCCGTTAAGGTATCGCCGCTATCCGTATCATCATCCGTAGCCGTGCTTAACAAACCATTGGCTGCTGTGACGGTAAGTGTCGCCTCTTCTTCCAACGTGAAAGTGAAAGCTTGTCCAACCGGCGCATCATTAGTATTTACTACTTCAATACTAAATGCCGTCAGTGTTGCCTGATCAGTGCCATCAGACACTGAGATTTGAATATTTGCGTGTGTGCCAACATCACCATCCGTTGGCGTACCCGTAAGGGCGCCAGTTGTCGTATTGAACTCTGCCCAGTCTGGCTTGTTCACAATACTGTAGGTGTGGGTGTCTCCATCGTCCGAGTCGGTCAGTGTCGGAGTAAAGCTATAAGCTTCATCTTCATTTACCGAGGTAGCAGGTGTGCCCGACAGCACGGGTGCAACATTATACTGCTTAGTCACTGTAGCAGTTACACCTTCAGCTGCATTGCCCGCTTCATCGGACACGATAACAGTCAGTGTCAAAGTGCCTTCATCAAGCGTGCTGACATCAACGCCTGTTAACTGCTGGCTGCTGCCCGTGATTGTTGTTGCACTATCGCTTGATACAGTATTGGTGCCATCGCTAACTTGATAGGTGAATGTGCCGGCCCCTTCTAAGCCAGATAGAGTAAAGCTAAGCGCCGATTCATTGTCTCGGTTAATCAGTGTTTGATCTATCGCCACAGATTGGCCTGATGGCGTCACATTGTCGAGCGTAATGCTTTGTGTTGCTGCGCTAGAGGTGTTACCCGCCGTATCAGCTTGCGTTGCCGACACGGTCAGGGTGCCATTATTCAGGCCGCTAACATCCAGCTCACTGCCGCTCAGCGTCCAGTTACCTGAGTTGTCGGCAGTCACTGTTGCACTTACCGGTGTATTACTACCGTCGGTGATGCTCACCGTCACGCTATTGCCCGCTTCCGCACCTGACCCGGCAATGAGTACGTCGTTATCTTCCGCCGCACTCACAATACCATCGCTTTCGATCGGCGTGGTGATGGTCAGCGCCGAAGGTGCAGCGTTATCCAGAGTAATGGTTTGCGTCGCTGCCGTGGAGGTGTTACCCGCCGTATCCGCTTGTGTCGCCGACACAGTCAGGGTGCCGTTGTTCAGGCCACTGACATCCAGTTCACTGCCACTCAGCGTCCAGTTGCCAGAGTTATCGGCGGTCACCGTGCGGCTCACCGAACTGCTATTATCGGTGATAGTCACAGTCACGCTATTGCCCGCTTCTGCACCTGAACCGGCGATGAGTACGTCGTTATCCTCCGCCGCACTCACAATGCCATCAGTTTCAATTGGTGTCGTGATGGTTAGGGCAGATGGCGCGGCATTGTCGAGCGTAATCGTTTGGGTGGCTGCGGTAGAAGTGTTACCCGCCGTATCCGCTTGTGTCGCCGACACGGTCAGGGTGCCATTGTTCAGGCCACTGACATCCAGCTCACTGCCGCTCAGCGTCCAGTTACCTGAGTTGTCGGCTGTCACCGTGCGACTAACAGATGAATTATTATCTGTGATGGTGACAGTCACGCTGTTACCCGCTTCCGCACCGGAACCGGCGATCAATACGTCATTGTCTTCCGCGGCATTGACGAGTCCGTCAGTTTCGATCGGCGTGGTGATGGTCAGCGCCGAAGGTGCCGCGTTATCCAGGGTAATCGTTTGCGTCGCCGCGGTCGAGGTGTTACCCGCCGTATCCGCCTGGGTTGCCGACACCGTCAGGGTGCCATTGTTCAGACCACTGACATCCAGTTCACTGCCGCTCAGCGTCCAGTTACCTGAGTTGTCGGCAGTCACCGTCCGGCTCACCGAGCTGTTGTTATCCGTGATAGTCACGGTTACGCTGTTACCCGCTTCTGCACCGGAACCGGCAATCAGTACGTCGTTATCCTCCGCCGCACTGACGAGTCCATCGGTCTCAATTGGTGTGGTGATGGTCAGCGCCGAAGGTGCCGCGTTATCCAGGGTAATGGTTTGTGTCGCTGCGGTAGAGGTATTACCCGCCGTATCCGCCTGGGTTGCCGACACGGTCAGCGTGCCATTGTTCAGGCCACTGACATCCAGCTCACTGCCGCTCAGCGTCCAGTTACCTGAGTTGTCGGCTGTCACCGTGCGGCTCACCGAGCTGTTGTTGTCCGTGATGGTCACGGTCACACTGTTGCCCGCTTCCGCGCCGGAACCCGCGATCAATACGTCATTGTCTTCCGCGGCATTAACAATGCCGTCGGTTTCAATCGGTGTGGTGATGGTCACCGCTGAAGGTGCGGCATTATCGAGCGTAATCGTTTGTGTCGCTGCGGTCGAGGTGTTACCGGCGGTATCGGCTTGTGTTGCCGACACGGTGAGCGTGCCATTATTCAATCCACTGACATCCAGCTCACTGCCGCTCAGCGTCCAGTTACCTGAGTTGTCGGCAGTCACCGTCCGGCTCACCGAGCTGTTGTTGTCCGTGATGGTCACGGTCACGCTATTACCCGCTTCGGCACCGGAACCCGCGATCAGCACATCGTTGTCTTCGGCCGCATTGACAAGTCCATCGGTCTCAATTGGCGTCGTGATGGTCACAGCGGAAGGCGCAGCATTATCCAGAGTTATTGTTTGCGTCGCTGCGGTGGAGGTATTGCCTGCGGTATCCGCTTGCGTCGCCGACACCGTCAGGGTGCCATTGTTCAGACCACTGACATCCAGTTCACTGCCGCTCAGCGTCCAGTTACCTGAGTTGTCGGCGGTCACCGTGCGACTAACAGATGAATTATTATCTGTGATGGTCACGGTCACACTGTTACCCGCTTCTGCACCGGAACCCGCAATCAACACATCGTTGTCTTCCGCCGCATTGACAATGCCGTCGGTCTCAATTGGCGTGGTGATGGTCACAGCGGAAGGCGCGGCATTGTCGAGTGTAATCGTTTGCGTCGCTGCCGTGGAGGTGTTACCCGCCGTATCCGCTTGCGTTGCCGATACCGTCAGCGTGCCATTGTTCAGACCGCTGACATCCAGCTCACTGCCGCTCAGCGTCCAGTTGCCGGAGTTGTCGGCAGTCACCGTGCGGCTTACCGAGCTGTTGTTATCCGTGATGGTGACAGTCACGCTATTGCCCGCTTCCGCACCGGAACCGGCAATCAGCACATCGTTGTCTTCGGCTGCATTGACGAGCCCATCGGTTTCGATCGGCGTGGTGATGGTCAGCGCCGAAGGTGCCGCGTTATCCAAGGTTATTGTTTGCGTCGCTGCCGTGGAGCTGTTACCCGCCGTATCCGCTTGCGTTGCCGACACGGTCAGAGTGCCATTGTTCAGACCACTGACATCCAGTTCACTGCCGCTCAGCGTCCAGTTACCGGAGTTGTCGGCGGTGACTGTTCGGCTCACCGAGCTGTTGTTATCTGTGATAGTGACAGTCACACTGTTACCCGCTTCCGCACCGGAACCGGCGATCAGCACATCGTTGTCTTCGGCCGCATTGACGAGCCCATCGGTTTCGATCGGCGTGGTGATGGTCAGGGCTGATGGCGCAGCATTGTCGAGTGTAATCGTTTGCGTCGCTGCCGTGGAGGTATTACCCGCTGTATCCGCTTGTGTCGCCGACACGGTCAGAGTGCCATTGTTCAGGCCACTGACATCCAGCTCACTGCCGCTCAGCGTCCAGTTGCCAGAGTTATCGGCAGTCACCGTCCGGCTCACCGAGCTGTTGTTGTCCGTGATGGTCACGGTCACACTGTTGCCCGCTTCTGCACCAGAACCCGCAATCAACACATCGTTGTCTTCCGCCGCATTCACAATGCCGTCGGTCTCAATCGGCGTGGTGATGGTCACCGCTGAAGGCGCTGCATTGTCGAGCGTAATCGTTTGCGTCGCTGCGGTAGAGGTGTTGCCTGCGGTATCGGCTTGAGTCGCCGACACGGTCAGAGTGCCATTGTTCAGGCCACTGACATCCAGTTCACTGCCGCTCAGCGTCCAGTTGCCAGAGTTATCGGCAGTCACCGTGCGACTAACAGATGAATTATTATCTGTGATGGTCACGGTCACGCTATTACCCGCTTCTGCACCGGAACCCGCAATCAACACATCGTTGTCTTCCGCCGCATTCACAATGCCGTCGGTTTCAATTGGTGTCGTGATGGTCACCGCTGAAGGCGCGGCATTGTCGAGCGTAATCGTTTGCGTCGCTGCGGTAGAGGTGTTGCCTGCGGTATCGGCTTGAGTCGCCGACACGGTTAGGGTGCCATTGTTCAGGCCACTGACATCCAGCTCACTGCCGCTCAGCGTCCAGTTACCCGAGTTATCGGCAGTCACCGTCCGGCTCACCGAGCTGTTGTTGTCCGTGATGGTCACGGTCACACTGTTGCCCGCTTCTGCACCGGAACCCGCGATCAGCACGTCGTTATCTTCCGCCGCATTCACAATGCCGTCAGTTTCAATCGGGGTGGTGATGGTCACCGCAGAAGGCGCCGCATTATCCAGGGTAACGGTTTGCGTGGCTGCGGTGGAGGTGTTACCCGCCGTATCCGCTTGAGTCGCCGACACCGTCAGTGTGCCATTGTTCAGGCCACTGACATCCAGCTCACTGCCGCTCAGCGTCCAGTTACCTGAGTTATCGGCAGTCACCGTCCGGCTCACCGAGCTGTTGTTATCCGTGATGGTCACGGTCACGCTATTGCCCGCTTCTGCACCGGAACCCGCGATCAGCACATCGTTGTCTTCCGCCGCATTCACAATGCCGTCGGTTTCAATTGGTGTCGTGATGGTCACCGCTGAAGGCGCGGCATTGTCGAGCGTAATCGTTTGCGTCGCTGCGGTGGAGGTATTGCCTGCGGTATCCGCTTGTGTCGCCGACACGGTCAGGGTGCCATTGTTCAGACCACTGACATCCAGTTCACTGCCGCTCAGCGTCCAGTTACCTGAGTTGTCGGCGGTCACCGTGCGACTAACAGATGAATTATTATCTGTGATGGTCACGGTCACACTGTTACCCGCTTCTGCACCGGAACCGGCAATCAGCACATCGTTGTCTTCGGCCGCATTGACAAGTCCATCGGTCTCAATCGGCGTGGTGATGGTCAGGGCAGACGGTGCGGCATTGTCCAGAGTTATTGTTTGCGTGGCCGCAGTCGAGGTGTTACCCGCCGTATCCGCCTGAGTAGCAGACACCGTCAGGGTGCCATTGTTCAGACCACTGACATCCAGTTCACTGCCGCTCAGCGTCCAGTTACCTGAGTTGTCGGCAGTCACGGTGCGGCTCACCGAGCTGTTGTTATCCGTGATGGTCACGGTGACACTGTTACCCGCTTCCGCGCCGGAACCGGCGATCAGTACATCGTTGTCTTCGGCCGCATTGACTGTGCCATCGGTCTCAATTGGTGTCGTGATGGTCACAGCGGAAGGCGCAGCATTATCGAGCGTAATCGTTTGCGTCGCAGCCGTGGAGGTATTACCCGCCGTATCCGCTTGTGTCGCCGACACCGTCAGTGTGCCATTGTTCAGACCACTGACATCCAGCTCACTGCCGCTCAGCGTCCAGTTACCGGAGTTATCGGCGGTGACTGTTCGGCTCACCGAGCTGTTGTTGTCCGTGATGGTCACGGTCACACTATTGCCCGCTTCCGCACCGGAACCAGCAATCAGTACGTCGTTATCTTCAGCCGCGTTGACTATACCGTCAGTCTCAATCGGTGTCGTGATGGTCACCGCTGAAGGCGCGGCATTGTCCAGCGTAATGCTTTGTGTGGCAGGTGTGGAAGTATTGCCCGCCGTATCAGTCTGAGTTGCAGATACAGTTAGGGTGCCATTAGTCAGGGCGCTGACATCCAGCTCGCTGCCACTCAACGTCCAGTTACCTGAATTATCGGCAGTGACTGTGCGACTCACGGGGGTGTTATTTGTGTCGGTGATGGTCACAGTCACGCTATTGCCCGCTTCCGCACCGGAACCGGCGATAAGCACATCGTTGTCTTCCGCCGCATTAACGATACCATCTACTTCAATAGGCGTAGTGATACTGACCGCAGCCACGCTAGTGTCCACTGTTACAGACAGGCCTGAGCCATCAGCAGTATTACCAGCTGTATCAGTTGAGCGAGCTGTCATCGTGTGTGTGCCTGCTGATAAAGCAGACGTAGTGATAGTCCAGGTACCTAACGTTGCAGTGCCGGTGCCTACAGTGCCGTCAATACTCGAAATCAACGTAATAGCACCGCCGTTGGGACCTGAACCAGTAAACGTCGCCGTGGTATCGTTTGTAACATTGTCCGTATTAGAGGTACCAGTGTCACTACTGGCGTCCAAATCCGGCGTGCCCGGTGCCGAAGGCGCGGTTGTGTCGATCGTGACGCTTAAGCTGCTGGATGCCGCACTCTCGTTACTACTTGCATCCGTTGCTTTTGCTGTAATGGCGTGTGTTACACCAGCGGTCAGTGCACTCGTGGTAATTTGCCAGTTGCCACCGGTTGCAGTGCCTGTGCCTATAACCGTTGTGCCACCGCCCTCTTGATCGCTATACAACCTAACAGTCGAGCCACTTTCCGCGGTACCACTGAAGGTCGGGGTCGTGTCGTTGGTGTTATTATCACTATTCGAGGAACCGGTATCAGACCCAGCATCAAGGTCTGGAGTCGACGGTGCATTTGGTGCCACATCATCATTAACAGTAATAGTAAAGGCTTTTTGGAATGTGGTCGTTGCATCACTGGTTTGCAAACAAACCACATAACTACCTGCCGACAAAGCTGCCTGTGTCTGTAAGCTCGTTCCATTAATCTGGAAGCTGCCATTGTTAGTATCAGCCGTACAAGTGCCATTTGCACTCGCTCCAGTACTCACTAAGGTATATGAATGGCTGTCGCCAGTATCTACATCTGTGGTACTTAAAGTGGCCACGTTTGCGCTCGCACCAGTTGCAGACTGATTAATGGCAGTCGCTGTCAAAGCAATATCAGTTGGTGCATCATTTTGCGCGGTAATGGTAACAGATGCCTGATTAGTGCCCGTACTATTTGCGGTGCCATCATTAAAGGTATAATCAAGCGTTACAGATGCCGGTGGCGCTTCTGAACTGTTCTGATAAGTAATATTTTGCAACACAGAATCAACGATTGCAGATGTCGCATTGGTGTTAAACGTCAGCACCAAGGTGCCCGATGAATTGGTTGTTACTGTACCAACCGTGGTTGAGTTATAAGTAAAGGTACTACTTTCTGTAAGGGTTCCCAACAGGCCATTATTACCAAAGACATCCTGCGAGCTAGCACCGCCGTTTCGGGCTATGGTCAGGGTTGCATTGTTGTAATTACCCGCGCCGCTGTCGAGGGCATCCAGCTCAGTATCTGCAATCAAAACATCTGAGTCAATGACAATGGCAGAGCCATTTTCAGTAAATGTTTGCCCACCATTGAGGTTGCTAAAGGCTGGAACATCATTCGGCGTAATAAAGGTGATATCTGTATTTGCACCGTTGTCTGCCACTGTAAAATCAAGTGAATTAGCAGGTGCATTTGACAGGCTAATTGCGACTTCAATCGAGCTAAAGTCTGTCGAATTGGTATCTATCTGAAGTGTGCTGGTGCCGCTAAAACGCACGTTGCTGGTTGTAAGGCCAGTAACACTATTTATAGTTATGATGTCACCAACACTCAAATCGGTAATAGTGTCGCCGTTGAGATCAGATGCGTCGCCAACAAAATTATCGTTGCCTGCGTTACCTGTCATCGAGTCTGTACCACCGCCCGGGCGGATGGTATCGGTACCGCTACCACCTGTGATGGTATCGTTACCGTCAAAGTCCGTGGCGGTCATATTGATGGTATCGCCACTCAGTGCACTGGCGTTCAGCGTAATAGCGTTACTGAGCGCAAAGCCCACTGCATTAGAGATAGTGACCGAGTTACCGTTCGAATCAAAGTTATCAGTCAGCGTAATATTAAAGATATTATTGGTACCAATTGCCAGGTTTTCGATTTCAGAAACGCTGGTATTGGCAAAGTTAAACGTGCCCCCGTCCATCAATTTGAGCGTTTCAGAGCCGGCAGCACCAGTAATCGCCGTAGTGAAGTTATTTGCCACGTTTGCCACGTCAATGGCCACCGTCGCCCCACTGGCCAGTGACAGAGTGCCAATATTAGTAAAGCCCCCACTACTGACATCAGCCCCATCAGACGCACTCACAGTATCCCCGGTAGTTGGGTCGCCTACCAACGAGCCATTAAAGGCACTACCAGCAATATCGAATGTAATAGCATCGTTAGACACGGTTGCATCTATTGTGGCAGATGCATTGGTGACTGTGATGGTCCGGGTGTTGGTGCTGTCGTCGTTTACTGAATAGGTCTCTATACCTGTCAGCGTTGTAAAATCGCCATCGCCACTAATTGTAATGGTCTCAGAGCCTGCAGCTGTCACTGTGCCCGTAAACGAAGCATTTTGCGCTGGGGTCATAGTCACAGATGCGCCACTGGCCAATGTCAGGTTAACGATATTCGCAAGCGTACCGCCTGAAATATTCGCCCCTGAAGACATAGATATAGTATCAGCTGTCGTGCCGTCGCCCGTGAGTGTACCGGTGTAACTCAAAGTGCCGATATCAAAAGTAACGGCGTCTGTAGATGACGAGGCCGTTACTGATGTACCAGCAGCCGCAACAGTGACCGTTCTACTGTTAGTCGATGAATCGCCAACCGAGAAACTTTCCACATTTGCAAGTGTGGTAAAATTACCATCACCCGAAATATTAATGGTTTCGCTGCCAGCCGCTGTGATTGTGCCACCAAACAAGGCTGGCTGAGAGGCTGTCATGGACACACTTGCCCCACTGGCCAGCGTCAGGTTTTCAAAATTAGACACGGTTGCACCAGCAATACTGGCGCCCGAACTCATAGAAAGCGTGTCTGTGCCTCCGGCGCCGTTGAGAGTGCCGGTTGCTGTCAAAGCGGCTATGTTTATGGTGTCGTTGCCGCTGCTTCCCGTGACGTTTTGACCTGCTGAGCTAAGCGTAATGCTATTTGCCGCACCTAAAACATACGTTTCGATGGCGCTTGCAGCGGTGAAACCGTCGGTTGCTGCGGAGATAGTTATCGTTTCAGTCGCACTACCATTAACTGTACTAAAGGCATCATGTTGTGCCTCTGTCATTGTCACAGATGCATTGGCATCCACGGTCAAAGTTTCAAAGCCGCTCACCGTAGCGCCGGCAATGCTGGCACCATTACTCAGTTGCAATACATCGGTACCACCATTACCAGCTAAAGTACCTGTCGCGGTAACAGCCCCTGTTACAACCGTATCTGCCGAGCTGCTGCCCGTCACACTTTGCGCCGCACCGCCCAATGTAAAGGTAAAACCAGCACCCAAAACGTAAGTTTCAATGTCGGCATCACCAGAAATAGTTCCATCTCCATCAGCACTGCTCAGTGTAAATTGGTTAGTTCCTGCACCATTTATGGTGGTAAAGGACTCGTGCTGAGATTCCGTCAACGTAATGGACGCACCACTATCTGGTGTCAGCGTCTCAAAGCCACTCAGGGAGGTTAAATTTGCCAGATTCGTACTGGTTGGAACAGAGAGAATATCGGTACCTGTTCCACCACTTGCGGTAGAGCCTGTGGTATGACTGGCATTGGCGATTGTTAGGGTTTCATCACCGCCGGCAAATGTAATGGCCGGATTCAGATTGGTACCATTACTGGTATTGAAGCCTGAGGCTGTAGAACTGGCAGCTGTGACGTCAGTCACACTGACGGTAGCTGTACGCGTAGTGCTACTCGCAGAGCCATCGTTGATCACCACGCTCACGGTACGTGCTGTTTCGTTTGGCGTGCTCGAAGTATTATTATAAGTAATAGCCTGAAGGAAAGTGGTGACTTCAGCAGGCGTTGCCGTTGCGCCCGTGATTGAAATGGTATCCTGCAAGGTGATATCAGAGGCACCCGACACACCAGTCAGGGCATTTTGCGCGGCGGCCGTTACATTCAGACCTTCAGATGCACCATCCTGATCATTGGTCAGTGTTATTGTTATGGTTTTTATGGTGTCACTGTCTGCATCTGTTGCAGAGGCACTGCTGGCAATGTTAACTGCGCCACTGCCCTCAGAAAAACTGGCGCTGCTGTCGCTACTGCCACTGCCCGTGTCCAGGTCAACAACCGGTGTTGTATTGGCTGTACTGAAGTTAAAGGTGGTGTCGTCACTGATCCCCGTGAAGACGTTGCTGGATGTATCTGTTATCGCACCTGAGTCAATCCGGATAGCGTATGTCCGGTTGCCGGTTAAATCACTGGTTGGATTAAGGTAAACTTTATCGCTTGAAATACTGACCCGCCCTGCACCGGGAGAAGCAGTATTACCATCACTTTCGCTCGCGACATCAAATACCTCAAAGTCGCTATTGTCGGTAACGTTACGAATGGTGATATTACCACTGGCAAGTGCAAGGTTTTCATCAAAGGCGATGACAATGTTGTTACTAACAGAGACATTCGTCGCATTATCATTAGGCGTTGAACTTGCACTGACAAAAATAGGTGCCGTTGAATCCGACGCTACTGCATCATCCAGAGTAATATTACGTATAGCAAGACGAGAATCATAAGCACTGGCGGGGTCTGTATCAGGGAATGTGATAATTAAAGTGTCGATATCTTGCCAAAGTGCATTATTAAAATCACTACTACGTGTAAAGCTAAAAGTTGTACCGACCCCTGATGCTACCGGAGGTGTTAAGTCCACGGTGACCGTTTGCGCACCGTCTTTAAAACCCGTAAACCTAACCCTACGCTCCGCATCAGTATCTCCAGCCCGAACGAAGGTAATGCCATCAAAACTAAAGTGTGTACCAGAGTTTTCAAGGAGCTTATAGCCTTTGTCAGTCGCACTGGCTCCTGAGTTACCGATAAAACCGGTCGCATAAAACGAGCTAAAGGCCACAGCAAAACTCTCTGCTGTATAATTGTCTCCGCTCTCTCCGCCATCCAGAATAAAAGTAACCGCGCCGGCCGAATCAAGAGAAATATCCGGGACGCCACTAGCACCGTCTCTCACATCCGTTGGCGTACCTGTACCGGAGGAATAATCCAGTACTTTTTGGCCTGCCCAGATATTACCGGAAAACAATGCTGCGGATATACCAGCCGATGTGACGGCGGTGGCAACTTTACTTAATCTCATCTTACTACTCCGTTATTTTACCTGGTCCAGTGACACTTTATTGTTTTAATATTTACTTTAGTTTCAACGCAATTTGATGATTATCAAACACAAAAGCGGGCCGGCACTATATATGCCCAGCCCACATCCTGCACTGATTAGTTACGAGGAGGGAATACCCCGTCTGTTGCAATCAGCCAGTTAACCGGTAATACCGGGTTTAATATATTCAAAGGTGCAGAGCCACCCGTGTTAGTGACAGTGACAGTCCCTCCTGCTGAACCACCACCGGATACGGTTAACCCCTCAATAGTTGTCAGATTTGCTGACTCAAAACCTGCTTTGAAGAAACCTTCACTATTATTTGCTGCTATGTAAGAGCTGCTATCAGGGGTCTTAGTGTTGGCCGCATTAGTAGCGACCTGTAGCGTGCCACTTACAGGATTTGTACCACCCAGCGGCGTAAAAATCGCAGTATGAGAGTGCGCAGGCATATGAATAATCTCAATACCTACCAGTTCAGTACCTTGTCTTTCACCTTGACGATAGTCCATACCACCTGGGCGCACACCAGCGCCCACAGGGCTGCGACCGCGCAGATCTGGCAACGCGTATGTAGTACGCGCATCACCGCCATAAATGGTTCCGATTAACGCAAATAACGCCTGATTTTGTGAAATAGCCATAGTCTGGCCTAAACACATTGCAAAATTTCTGATTGTAAAAGCACCGCCGAAGGTACCCATTGAGCCAATATACGGGTCAGTAGACATATGAATTCCTCTTTAAATCGTAAACATACCCTTTAACGATAAACGCTCAGTACCACTAAAATTCACTCAGTGATTTATCGACTTGTTGCGACGAGTTCGCACCTACTACTTTAATTACTGCTTTGCCTGCACGGCTTATATATTGCCGAGCAATCATTGCTCGGGATCAGTCAGGGTTTCCTTCTGGTAAATGAGGTGTAAAAACAGGAGGGATGAAAAACTCAGGTAACTGCACCCTGCGCGCTTCTCCGCTCAATACTTTATCAAGACAAACTGTACCGATATCATTGATACTGACGTTCAATTCTGCTGGATCATCGCTATCTGAAAACCGCCAGTATAATTCTGTGGTTTTATAACGTAACAGTGCCATTAAAGGATAGCCATCAAATTCACTGGGGCTATCACAGAACCTTTCATGGCAATCTACGAGCTTTTGCTCTCCCAAAAACTGGACTAACAAGCTGCCCATTCCGGGAACTTCTAAAATACTGCTCTCTCCCTGTGCGACAACTATCTCGCCAGTGCCTTCAACTTTCGCAATACGCTGCCCTTCACCACTTGGCGTAACGCCTCCATTGTATGGAAACAGCGTAAGATCATAACCATATCGGTTGGTCAGATTGATCTTTATATTCATATCTATCTCGCTTCTGAGTTAAAGTTCAGAGCATAGTTAGAAATGCAGGATAATAAGTACATCGGCTTGGCCACTCACAAGTCCTTCTCAACTAAGCTACCATTGTAAAATTTAGTCCAAAGGTATAGGTTTGCAATTGATATACCTCAATCAAAACAACTAATTTTAGAACCCTACATTCTGCCCTCAGATGAGGCTGCCACTTCTAAACCAGGTTCAAGTCCAAACAGCACAGCAAACCGATAACCATCAAAAATACCTTGCTCGGTTAAAATCGTATCCAGTCGAATCGCGCCATCAACCGTTTTAACTAATAGCCCTTTGCTCCTGTCGAGCTCTAAAATCGTGCCTGGCTTAATGCCTGCCAGCTTATACTCCATACTACTGGCTTGCATAAGCTGCAGCATGCCTTCACGAAATTTAAACCGGGCACCACCCAATTCGGCATTTGCTGCACGCGCCAGGTTCACAATCTCGGTGCTGGTATGATGTCGCCAGTCGATCAATAAATCTTCCACCTGCACATGCGCTGCATAACGAGGTTCACACTGCTCACCATCAATTTCGATATGTTCACTTTGCGCTTGCCAGTTCAAAGTACCTGCGGCCTGCTGCTGAGCAAACTGTTCAAGCAATGCGGGAACGGCCTGGGCTATCTTCTGATGAAAACATTGCGAAGTATCAAAAGGGTGTACAGGTAAATCAATGTGTGTAGCAATATCGCCAGTATCAAGCTGCTCAGCGACTTTGTGTAAAGTCAGTCTTACGGTGTCTGCGCCATTCTTAAGTTGCCAGAACACAGGCATTGGGCCGCGATAATCAGGCAGTGCACTGGGGTGAATGTTAAGTACGTCACCTGCAAAAAAATTTATCAACTTGGCGCGCAGCTTATGTTTGAACAAATAGGCTATGCCACTGTTTGCACCCAACCTGTCGAGATCGGCAATCAAGGCGTCGTCAGACTCTGTTTTATATTGCAGCATGGGAATTTGATGGTGGTGCAAAAAACGCTGCAACTGAACGAGATCCGGATTGGGTTCAGCTTCAATCAAAACAACACAGCTAAGTTGACCTCTTTGCAGTAGGTACTGTACAGCGGTCAGGCACAAGCAACTGCCGCTGAATAAAGCATATTTAACTTCCATGGTCATCTCCTATGCTTTTACCGGAACAAATCCGGGCATGCCACTCAACTGATAATAGAATTGCACTGTATCGCCGCTATTGGCGACAAAATGCGTGTGTTCAAGCTCTCGCGGTCGGGCATCAACATAAAAGTTCATATCAGGTTTAGGGTGCGTAATGCCGGAGTCATATTGATCCAGCCCTTCTTCACCAAACGTGTTGATTTGAGCATAAATAGCCAAAATACGGGTCGACATATCTTCTACGCCTGTTGGTATTGTGATTGTATTCGCCGCAACAACCCGGATATCATCCTCAAGTTCTATCTCTGTCATTTCTAACAACGCAGACTTATCAATACGCATCAGCTCGCCCAGTTCAACACGCTCATTTATGGCGCTATCACGCAAATGGTCTGAGTGACAATACTCGGCGTCTTTCCACTGCTGATTATATTCCGTTTCGCCGTGGATCATCATGCCTTTAATCGATACGGAACGTGGGATCATCCAGCCATCAAGGGTCAGGAATTTAACTAAGTGTTTTGCAATGGCCAGCTGCCCTTCACGCGTAAAACCATGCTGCATGGCTTCAAGCACAAGTAAGTCCACAGCCTGCTCTGGTTCATATACCGTGGCGTCTTCTTCAATGATATCTGCGACAAATTCACCTAATTGCAAATCATCAATCAACTGTTTGAGCGTTACAATGGCACCTGGGTGGGTATCTACAAATAGCACCTTAATTTGCTCATGGTTAAATTCGTTATGATTTTTGTAGTAACTGAGCAAAGGCAATATCAAAGGTGCAAATGGGCCACAGGCAGGGTACAAAATAGTGACAGAGTCCTTATGAGATAGCATGCCCCGTATTGCTTTATCAATGCCTTTTGCATAACCCTGAATACGGTATATGTCTTTAATAGTATGGCGACTATTATAAGGAGACATGATCAGACCCGTCGGTGCAATATATTGACGAGTCAATAGCTCTTCACTGAGTTCAGCCATCGACATTGACTGCAAAGCATGTTCGTACATGGCTTCGAAAGCAGCTGTAAGCTGCGCGTGAGTTGCTTGCGTGGTGCTAAATATGAGTGCCATCGCATCGACAAAGCTCTGGGTAAGCGCCTGTTGCCTTTGTGCGGTGGTGAGCTTGGCTTTAAGCAAAGATTCAAGCTGATTTCGGACGGTGTGTTTTAAGAGTTGGTCAATTTTTGGGTCTGCATAATCTGTCACTGACACATTATGCATCTGATGTTTTTCCATAGGGCGCTACCTAAGTATAATATTTCCGTGAATACAAGGCGTTACCTGACATATCTTAGTGTCGTCTGTAACGCCTGTCAGCGTTCACTGTTCAGTCTAGTTGAGTGCCGAGAATTTGCGAGTATCGATATTAAAAACCCATTTTCGGTCGTTTAGTTTGCCTCCTGAAACCAGGATATGTTGAGTCCCATCCAGTGATCTGTACAGCGGCTTTTTGCCTAACCGTGAACGACCGTACGAGTATAAAAATACGCCATTGTTACTGAATACTTTGATGCTGGCAGTGCCCATTTCAAGAATATGAATGTGGCCATGGGTATCTAGTGTAATTTTCTTAGGTCCGTTTAACTGGCCATCAAGTTCAGTACCAAACTCGCTGATCTCTGCGAGTTTTTCACCATAAAAATTTGCTACGGTGACACAATGCTGACCTCTTTCAATGAGATAAAGCAATTGCTGATTTGGCTCTATGGCAAAATCGTTAAGACTGCTAAATCCTTGCGGCAATTTAATCGTTCCGCTAGGGTTACCAGACAAGTCGAATACGTGTATCTCACTGCTCGTCTCAAAGTAAATAAAGATTTGTGAGTTATAGCGTCTTGCCACAGCGGGTTTTAAGGTGAGTTGCACAGCATCTCCATTGGGAGATTCTATTGAGACTTTAGGCGCTTCAATTGCCAGTGTGTCTAGCAGCTCGCTACTCACACGTTGCGTGTCCTGCTCTGAAAATGTAAATGAAGTGCTATCCGCGGCAATCGCACTGACAGGCAATACACCACCCGCACATAAGTATGAGCTTGTTTTAAGAAAAGTACGACGTTCCATCTTTATACACCATTAGCGACCGAAAAACTGGTTTATTATTACAAACTACTGAATAATTAGATATTACACTATATTACACTTCAAGCAACATATACCAATTAAGTACTGGAACCTGTCAAAAACGTAGTAATTTAGCACTTTTCCTTGGTAATTTATCTCAATACTAAGCCAGAAGCATTTGACCCTCTATTGATAATCGGTGAAGATTACCGGCAAGAACGACAGCATGCTTCAGACCAATCAGTAACTATTGAAATTGTTGAAATTTACTCAAGTAACGAGATAAGTTGCCGATAATCGATACAACCTTCATCTTAGTGAAATCTGTCTGATGTCAAATAAAAAGATAGTAATGGCAAGGATGTTGAAAAAACATTGTAATAATCGTAATTCTTAACAATAATTTAGAGCTTAGGTTCGAGCCCTGTTAACAAATTAGATAAAAATAAAAGACTATGCCACTAACTCAATTTTCTGATCCTTACATTCAGGATCGCTTTCAGTCGACGCAATATGAGCTCATCCACAAGATAGGCGAAGGCGGCTTTGGTAAAGTTTACAAAGCAAAGAATAAAAACACGGATCAGGTCGTGGCAATCAAGTTTCTGGCACTTGAGCCTCACCTGGACGAAGCCAAGAAGCATCGCTACGTTGAGCGGTTCAAACGTGAAACTTCGCTCAGCAGTCAACTGCAGCACCCGCATATTGTGCGGCTGCTGGATAAAGGCCAGGTAGACGAAAACCTGCTATATGGCGTGTTTGAATATGTGGAAGGTCAGTCACTGCGCGAACACCTTATCCAGGAAGGCGCGTTAGACGCAGTAGACGCTACCGACATTATGTTGCAGGTACTGGATGCCCTTATCCATGCGCATCAAAAAGGCATAGTCCACCGGGATATTAAACCCGCCAATATCATGCTGACCCAGGCAGGCGCAAAAACCTACGCCAAAATTCTCGACTTTGGTATCGGCACGCTCAGTCAAGAAAGCCGCCATCAGGACTTCGCCACACTGACACTCACCCAGGAAACTCTGGGTACACCTTCGTACAGTGCCCCCGAGCAACTGCGTGGTGAACCAGCCTCCGCCAAAACCGATATCTATGTATGGGGTCTGGTATTTTTAGAATGTCTGACCGGCTTACCAGCCGTTACCGGCTCCAGTATTGCATCAATTTATCACAAGCAATTGAGCGATGTTCATATTCCGCTGCCCAGCGCCTTGCTTGGCCACCCGTTATCGGGATTATTGCGTCGTGTGCTACAAAAGAATGCCACAGAGCGGGTGATCACGGGGGAAGAGGCCTTCGGTGAACTGAACTCTATGAATGTGTCTAACCTGGTGGGTGTACTGGCAGATGTCCAGGCGCAACATGGTTACGACGATGCCACTGTGGTGCTGCGCACCGACGACCCTAATCACCCCGGCCAGCAGGATTACACCACGCTGACAGAGCGTAAACAGATCACCGTTATGGCACTGCGCCTCAGCGCTAAAATGCTCGATGAAAACACCAAAGATCTGGATGTAATCGATACCCTGTTCAAATCGCAGCGCAATACCTGTATTGATATTGCCACCCGCTTTGGTGCGTATCATGTGGGCAACCTGGCCGATACTGCACTGTTCTACTTTGGTTACCCCATTGCCAGCGACAACGACACCCGCCTGAGCGCACGTACCGCACTGGATGTGATCAGTGAACTGGGCAAGCGTAATGCACTGATGCAGGAAGCCCACGGCGTGCAGCTCAATGCCCATATTGGCTTGCACTCGGGCATTTTTGTCACCTATGCCAATGCCGTGCCAGAGGGCCACATTGCCAACACAGCCATGCAGCTGGCTCGCCTGGCAGGTGAACGTCAGATTTTGTGTACCGCAGAGTCCCGAGCCATCCTTGAGCCTTACAGTGAGTTCGATTATTTCGACAACATGCAGCTGGGTATGGCGTTCGAGCAACAGGCCATTTATAACCTGAAAGGCGAAAAGCGCGTCGAAGCCTTTGGCTTTATGCGTGGTACACGCCATCACCACAAGCTCATTGGCCGCCAGAGCGAGCTGGACAAAACCCTGTCTATTATCAATAACGAACAACAGACCACCCGGGTTGCCCATATTTACGGTGAAGCCGGCATTGGTAAGTCGCGGTTACTACAAGAAATTCGCGCCAACGCCGGTAAATACCAGCACCTGGTTGCCCAGTGTTTGCCCGAGCACCAGAACAACGCGCTCTACCCTATTTTAACGCTGGTACGTTACCTGTTTAACACCAGCAACCTTAGCAATACCGAAGTCATAGACCTGTTTGTGTCGCTGCTTAATGAACAGGACAGCACACTCAACACAGAGACTATTTTGCCAATCCTGCTGGTGTGGCTGAATATTGAGTTACCTGAAGACATGCAGCCATCGTCACTGGCGCCGGATGCACAAAAAGAATTGCTGTTCAAAGGCCTGAGTGCCCTGCTGCTGTCGCACAAATTCAGCCTCAGCAACCACAAGCTGTACATCATTGAAGACATTCACTGGGCAGATTCCACCACTTTGGAGTTTATCCACCACTTTGCAGCCACCCTTGGCGATGGCAGCGTGCTGATCAGCACCTCGCGCCAGCCTAAGCCAGACAGCCTGCACGACCTGACGTTGCTGGAGCTAGAGCTACACAAGCTCACAGCCAAGGCAACCGAAGACTTCATCGAGCAACTGTTCGAAGGCAAAGCTGTTTCGAAAAACGTACGCGACATACTGGTCAGCCGCACCGACGGTATCCCACTGTTTATCGAAGAGCTGGTTGATATGCTGAAACAAAAAGCACTGGTCAGCGAGCAAAGCGGCGAAGTCAACTTCGTCAGCCCGGATAAACTCGACCAGGTCCCCAGCAGCCTGCGCGAATCACTACAGCAAAAACTCGACAGCCTTGTACACGCCAAAGAAACCGCACAGCTCGCCGCCACCATAGGCCGAGAATTCGAATACGACCTGCTCGTCGCCGCGTCATCACTCAGCGAAGATCAGATCCAAAACGACCTGAATGAACTAATCGAGAAAGACCTCATCATTCAACAACGCCGGGTTGAGAATGACAGTTATATCTTTAAACACGCGCTGGTGAGAGATGCGGCTTATGGGAGTATGTCAACTCAAGTTAGCAAAGAAAATCACACCAAACTAGCTGCGACAATTGAGCGACTCAGAGATGTTAGCAATAGCTCCGTTATCAGCATTTTAGTTATACATTTCAGTGCTGCAGAAGACTTTTTAAACGCATCAAAATATGCAAGGCAAGCCGCTAACATTCTGATGAACAGAAGTGCGTATGTTAATGCGCTGCACTTTGCAGAAACCGCATACGAGCTGATGGAAAAAGCAAATTGCTCTATAAGTGAAAAGTTAGAGCTTAACAATTTGATCACTACAGCTTCAATGACAGTTCATGGCTGGGCATCAGAAAAAGTTGAGAGCCTTATGGCACGAGCACAGCAGTTGCTAAGTGCTATGCCGGAAAAAACAGTAGCACAAAGCTTTCCAATCTATTGGGCATCCGCAACATACCACAATGTGCGAGGAAACCACCAAAAAGTTGCAGAGTTGGTTGATGCTGCATTCAAATTAGAAAATATAGGTGATAGTGAAGAAAGCGCTTTGTTTGCTCTCCAGGGCCACACAAACTGGATGCAGGGAAATCTGGACTTATCTTACGAGTGTTGCTCAAAAGCAATAGAGCTTTATTGTGAAGAACGAGATAGAGACCACGCGAGTATTTTTGGGCACGACACAAAAGTTTTTGCACTGAGTGTTCAGTCATTGATTCAAGCCTGCTGGAACAACACTGAGCAGGTTACCGCACTGTACATTGAAGCAAACCAATACGCGGAAGATATTGGCTCATACCATAGCCAATGTATGGCAAAAGTGTATCAGTGCTGCTGCCAATATCAATTAAGAAATCCAGAGAACATACTTAAGTTATCCAGGGAAATTACCGAACTTTGTAACCGAGAAAAACTGATGAACTGGACAGGTTTAATTTCGCTACTGGAGTCTTGGGCTAACAAGGATTCGAAAACCGCAGATACAGCTTACCAAGGTATCCTCTCAATCGGTATGACTCAAATGCAAGGTTATTGGTCTGCTTTAATAGCGGATATTGAGATTTCTGAACAAAAACACGCTGAAGCAAGTCAGAGACTAGAAAAAGTAATAGCTCACTCACTTAATGTAAATGATAACTTGTTTGTTCCTGAGTTATATCGGCTACAGAGTATAGCATTGGCACACTTAGGTGAAAATGAAAAATCCACCCACTATCTCGAACTTGCTCGTGAAGCGGCTGCTTCAATAGGTATAAAAACGCATCAATTTTTAGACAATAGTGAAAATAGGACATAGAAATGACAGAACCAAAAAACGTCTCTTTAGCTGGAGATGAAGCTTTCTTACCGGCTGTAAATCTGATTTATAACTGGCGCTCAACATGGGTACGTGCAATAGCTCGAGCTTGGGTTGATGAAGAGTTCAAAAAGCTACTGGTAGAAGATGCGAAGCAAGCTTTTGAAAAAATGGGCTTTACCGGCACTTCAGAGATTCTCTCTGATGGCGAGGTAGATCTATGGAACCTCCTCGACGTTGAAGTAAAGCTTGCCGATGATAACCCTGACAATCAGTACGTGAACCCAGGTGATTCTACAGATGCCAACGTAGAGCAATTTACCCACAATGGATGGTACAGAGCTGTTGAAGAAGGCTTGTTAAAAATGAAGCTAACACTAACTCTGCCTCCAGAGCCTAGTGATCCTAAATGGAACGCATTAGCACTGGGTGATTACGAAGCCGCAGGTAAGATTTACCCAATTACTGGTTGTTAAATAACTTGAGTACTTCCCCTATACAAGGGAAGTACTCAAAAAATGAGAGAATAATGTATAAAGTTTTTGATTCTGACCGTCATGTCGTAGAACCTGTAGAATTATGGGACAACTATATTGATGAAGAACAAGTAGGTGAGTACCGTGTTAGCCTAAAAGAGGATACTCTTGAAGAGGCGCAACTCAGAGCAAAAAAATATGGTAACCTGCGAAGTGCAATTCAATTGATACCAACCCTATATGTTGGGCAACACCCAATCTTTAATCATTGGAGCGAAGAGCTTCAAATTGAGTCAACACACCAACAAGACAGTAGCCAGCTAGAAAGGCTTTCAGCCATGTCAGGGAAAGGGCAATTAGCTTCTATGGACCTGCATGGAATTGAAAAGGCCGCTATCTTTCCGACATTCGCATCATATGTTATTAATCACGCAGAGATTTCAGCTAAAAGCTCTCTTGCATATGCTGAAGGCTACAACGAGTGGTTAAATGAATATGTAAGCGCTGACAAAACAAGGCTTCTTCCTGTCGGTGCTGTTAGCAGGCACGACCCAGAAACTCTTGCACAGCAAGTTAAAGCAATCGCTAGCTATGGCTGGACTACTATTTCAATAAGACCTGAAGTTATCAATGGGCATTCTTTGGGATCTCAAGCATATGAACCATTTTGGCAAGCTTGTGAAGAGCATAATATAGGTATCTGCCTCCACGGAGGATCAAATCTGCACGGCAGCACTGCTGGTAGTGAACGATTCACTTCCAGGTTCGGATTACATGCTTGCTCCCACCCAATTGAACTGCAAATGGCATTTGTTTCTCTATTGGAAAATGGCGTTTTTGAAAAGTATCCGAAGCTGAAATTTGCTCTTTTAGAAGGCGGAGGCTCTTGGGTTCCATATTGGCTGTGGAGATTGGATAACATTTGCTACCCTGAATATCCAAACTTAGTAAAAGACAATATTAAGAAATTACCATCTGAATACTTTAAGTCTCATTGCTGGGTTAGTATTGAAGATGGGGAACCATGTATTAGAGAACTAATAGATTACATTGGTTCAGATCGTCTTCTGTTCGGTAGTGACTATCCACACCCAGACCACTTGGACTCTGAGAGCTCGGATGACAAAGAAGAGTTTTCATTTCTAACAGAAACTGAAAAAAAAGAAATTTACGAGCTTAATCCAAGTAAGTTTTTTAATTTTTAAATCTAAGCGACTAAGCCTTGAAAGAAATTTATCTTATCAGTGATGAATTCAGCACCTATCCAACAGACTATGGACTATTTTTATTAGGTGATAACTCTCACTACTTCATAGACAGGCAGTATCTGCCAATCGCAAATTCACTGAAATCAGGGCTTTCAGCTTCTGATTTATTTGGGAGTGATATAAGCATATATGAATCAGCCGTTTTATTTAAAAAAATTGAGGATTTAAAGGCTTCTGGCATCATCGTAGAGCACAGTGGCCAGCGATTAGAAGGCGTATCACAAGTTAGGGAGACATTTGAAGGTCTGTGTATTTCAGAATCTCTACAATCCTCTTTTATTCCGGTGGAATTTTGGCGAGAAGTCGTTGAGTCAAGCCAACTCAATGGTCGTTTAAACGTAATCCTTACAGCAAAACTAGATCTGTCACTAATCCATCTGATAGAGCAATCAGTAAAAAAACCTTCGATAGTTATAAAAATAACAGGCAAAGATATATGGGTTACCCGACCTTTCGCCCATACAGAAAGGCAGAACGTTGAAACTTTGATTAGTCAAATTTCAGCAAATACACCATTCGAAGGATATCTTAAAAGCCTAGGCCACGACCTCTACTATGCTTCTTATAAATCGAATCTAGATCTTTTAAAGGAGAATAAAGCCAGATTAGTTTCTCTTTTGAATTGCATTGACTTAAAAGAAGACACAATAACGACATTTTGCCTAGTAAATACAAAAGAAGCCAAACATAACGTCAACACATTTATCAGGCAGGGATATGATTTTAATAAAGAATCAAGTCATGTTGAGTTGGCCGATTGCTTTGTAAACTATAAGCATGATTGCGGTACGAGAGTTCAGTCTCCACAGAGTACGCTTGATACATTAATGCCGCTTATTAGTCCAATAACAGGTGTTATCACGCATTTAGAAAAAGAAGAACTAAGCGCTTGCTCATCTATACCTGTATACAAAGCGGCGTATAATAAGCCATTGTATAAAAATAGTTTTGAGCGCCCTTCAAATGAGGCTTTCATTCAAGGAACTATGGGCAAAGGGGAAACAGACATTCAATCTCAAGTCAGTGCTATCTGCGAGACAATAGAAAGATTTAGCGCTATTTTTAAAGGGTATGAAATTCCGATAAAATCATGTCAGAGCAAACTCAACCTTTACTCTTACTCATATCATGACTTAGCTCCTTATTCAGAAGCCCAATATCGAAACTTCAATACTCCAGAGCATCCAGACTCCAAAAGAAAACAAGCTTGCAGAAAATACA